>CAZOPF010000020.1:14554-65855 GCA_964581605.1 uncultured Ardenticatenaceae bacterium | reverse complement strand
TCTAAAGAAAAAGAAACCTTCGGGGTGGGAATTTCGGCCAGTAGGATGACCAAACGCCCGATAATTGCGTTGTCATCTTTACAATTTGCGACCATTAAACATCATACCGAAACGAGTATAATCTTACCAGGAGATATAAAAGGGGATGGCAACCTGATAACAGCAGTAAAAGATAAATGACCCAACCTATTGTCTATGACTTCGCTCGTTATCTGGCGGCCAAACGGACGGTGGATGACCGGGCGTTAAACAAAGATGTATGGCAGATGTTCAAAAGCCAGTTGCCACCCGCTCCGGCCGTTTTGGAAGTGGGGGCGGGTATTGGCACGATGGTAGAACGACTGGTTGAACAGGGGGGAATCCGGCGGGGACGGTATACGGCCGTAGACAGCCAGCCTGCCCTCAGTGCCACTGCCCGCCAACGCTTAACCACCCTTCCGCCTGAATTGCACCTGGAATTGGAGACGGCCGATCTATATTCTTTCGCCCAACAGGTTCACGGCCGTGATGCCTGGGATGTGTTAATCGCTCATGCGGTTCTTGATTTGCTGGATATGCCTGCCGCACTGTCACTGTTGTTTTCCTTGCTAAAACCAGATGGTCTGTTTTATTTCAGTTTGAACTTTGACGGAGCGACGATTTTTGAGCCAGCCGTTGACCCACCATTTGATGCGCTGATAGAACAGCTTTATCATCAGACAATGGACGAGCGCATAGTAGCCGGACGGCCGTCTGGCGACAGTCACAGCGGGCGTCACTTATTTACGCACCTGGCAAATTTAGGGGCCGACATTGTGGCTTCGGGGAGTTCTGATTGGGTGGTGTGGGCGCGGCACGGCCGTTACCCGGCCGATGAAGCCTACTTTTTACACTTCATTATCCACACGATGCAGAGAGCCTTACACGGCCGTCCAGAACTAGAAGTGGCCCGATTTGATCAATGGATTACCCGCCGCCATGCTCAAATTGAAAGCGGCGAACTGGTCTACATTGCCCACCAACTTGACTTTCTGGGGCGTTTATAATCCTTGCCGGGCTACGATCAGCGGCCAGATATATGCGGCCGCTATCCCACTCAAAAAGCCAAACCAGTGCCCTACATTGGAAACCCCTTCCCGATAACGCAAATTACCGAAGGTGGAAAACCGGGTGAAGTAAAAAAGCACCACCACCACCAGGGCCAACACCACTTCGCGGGCATTATCAGTGAAAAATCCCCGGAAAAAGATGTAACCAAAATAACCCAATACCAGCCCGCTGGCACCAAAGTGGCAGCTCTTAGTCACACTGGCAAACAGCCATACCCCCAGGCCAGACAAAAAACTAATGATCAAGGTAACCATCCAAAACTCAGTTAGCCCACCCAGGGCAATAATGACGCCAAAGATAAAAAATGGCACTGCGTTAAAAGCCAGATGAGGAAAATCTTTGTGAATCCAGGGGTAGGTCAAATAACGCAGGGGGTTAAATTTCTGGCGCGGGTAAATGCAAAACATCTGTTGCAGACGGCCGTTCATAAACACCGTGTCTACAAACAACAGGATGAGCATGAACACAATCAAACCGAGGATGGTTTGAATCCCAACGGGCAGGCTGGCCAAAGCGTTGAGGATGGCATCAACCATATCGTTTATTTATCGGCTTTGCCATCCAACCAGAGCAAGATGATTATCGCCAGTTCAATCGCTTTGTCTAACAAACCGATGGGACTGAATACGCCGGGCCAGTTAACGACAAAGTAGAGAATGAATGTCACGGCCGTATACGCTATCAATGCCCACCGGATCAGGCTCCGCTGTGATTCAAGTTGGGGGAAAAAGTACAGGCAAAGCACCAATACAAGATACCCAATGCCATTTGCAATAAAGAGCGGGTTATTCCACCCCCCCACACCCAAATGAATGAATGCCGTAGCCGCCACCAATCCCGTAATCACCCACTGCCGCGAAGATAACGATAGATTCATGTTCAAAAACCTCCTTGTGCTAGAGCCGCCATGCTCTGTATATAAAGTTGTGGATACACGTAGACAACTTATATCAACTGTAATTGAAGTTGCGACGACAGGCAAAAATCCATCTGCCAATGGGTCCCAAATTACCCGCCTTGACGCGCCGGGGGGAGAGTGTTATCCTTCGCCCACCATGAAAGGTAAACGATTTTTGGGCTTCTTTTTTATGCAACCCACCCGCGCCGTGTTTGCGCAGGAGCGTGGTTCTGCCTGAAAAGAAGTGGCAAACCAGATAACCTGAAAGACGCGGCGCAAACCGCGTCTTTTTTGTTGTGTTGAGCGGGCGGCGGTAAGATTAAGAAGATAATCAAAGATTTCGCAGATTACGCAGATGGAGGTATCAAGAATTCGTAGCACAAGGGACCCAGAAACTTATCGCATTATTGGCGCGGCGATGGTTGTGCATAAGGAATTGGGCGTTGGCTTTTTGGAAGATGTTTATCACGAAGCGTTGGCGATTGAATTTGAGATAGAAGGCATCCCGTTTTTACATGAAGTTGATCTCCCCATTTTCTATAAGGGGCGTCCCTTGAAAAAGGTTTATCGAGTAGATTTTATATGCTTCGGCAATATCATCGTTGACCTCAAGGCGTTACCGCAAATTACAGGCAAGGAAAAAGCACAAGTTATCAATTACCTCAAGGCTGCAAACTTCAATCGAGGTCTCTTGCTCAATTTTGGCGCTGAGTCTTTGCAATACGAGGGGTTATCCAATAACTGGCAAAAATCTGCGCAATCTGCGTAACCTTTGATAAAAATTCTGAGGAAGTGAAAGATGCTAGATGAACTGGAAGCGTTATACACGGAAGCATTAGCAAAATTAGAGCAGGTGGAGAACACGGCCGTACTCGAAACCTGGTACCATGACACCCTCGGCCGCAAAGGAGCCGTCTACTTGCTGACACGGCAGGTGGGGCAAATGGACCCGGCCATTCGGCCCGCCTTTGGCAAGCGGCTCAACGAGGTGAAGAGTGGACTACAGGCGGCGTATGACGGCCGTCTCGCCGCCCTCAAAACAGCCGAACTGGAAGCGGCTATCGCCGGTTCCGCGCTGGATGTGACCTTACCGGGACGGCCGTTGCCCACTGGCGGCCTGCACATCGTCACCCAAACCCTGCGCGACATCTACCGCATCTTTGGCGACATGGGCTTCCAGGTCTACCGCTCCCCCGATGTAGAAACCGACGCCTACAACTTTGAACTGCTCAACTTCCCGCCCCACCACCCGGCGCGGGAGATGCAAGACAGCTTCTACACCACCAAACCAGACGTGATTCTGCGCACCCACACCAGCGCCGGGCAAATCCGCGCCATGCAGGAGTATTTTCCCGAACCCGTGCGTGTCATCCTGCCCGGCATGTGTTACCGCAACGAGCAAATCACCACCCGCAGCAGCATCCAGTTCACCCAGGTGGAAGGGCTGGCGGTAGGCCACAACATCAGCATGGCCGACCTGAAAGGCACGCTGACCGAATTTGCCCGGCGCATGTTTGGCGCCAACCGCCAGACCCGCTTCCGCGCCAGCTACTTCCCCTTCACCGAACCCAGCGCCGAAATGGACATCACCTGTTTCCTATGCGAGTCCAAAGGCTGCCAGGTGTGTAAATACACCGGCTGGCTGGAAATTTTGGGCAGCGGCATGGTACACCCCACCGTGCTACGCAACGGCGGCTACGACCCCGGCGTGTACACCGGCTTCGCCTTCGGCATGGGGCCAGAACGCATCGCCATGCTCAAATACGGTATTGATGACATTCGCCAATTCTGGGGGAATGATTTGAGATTCTTGCAACAATTCTAAATTACTCAATTACCTGATTACTCAACTCCGAAACTGAATAATTGAGTAATTGTGGAGATTTTTCATGCTGGTACCACTATCCTGGCTTAAAGATTTTGTAACCATAGACCGCCCGGTGGCCGAGGTTGATCGCATCCTCACCAATGCCGGGCTGGAAGTGAAAACGATTGAATTCATCGGCATTCCCGGCGCTGATCTGGTGTGGGATCGGGACCTCATCATTCTCGGACACATCCTCAAAGTAGAGCAGCACCCGAATGCGGACAAACTGGTGCTGGCCACGGTGGAGTATGGGGCCGATGCCCCCGAAGTGGTCGTCACCGGCGCACCTAACCTGTTTGCGTATGTGGGGCAGGGCGACATTAGCGCCAGGGGGCTGTATTCGCCGTTGGCGTTGGAGGGGGCGGAACTGTACGATGGGCACAAAGACGGCCGTCAGAAGATGAAATTGAAGGGACGGCCGTTAAGAGGGATTCACAACCGCTGCATGGTCTGTTCCGAAAAAGAGTTGGGCATCAGCGACGAACACGAAGGCATCATCCTCATGGTCAGGGATCAATGGTCGCCCGCTTATGGGGCCGGGATGCCATTGCAAGACGTATTGGGCGACGCCATACTGGAAATTGACATCATCCCCAACATCGCCCGCTGCGCCTCCATGCTTGGTGTGGCCCGCGAATACGCCGCCCTCACCAACCAGCCGCTGCGCCTGCCTGACTACCATGTGGTCATGGACGGCCCATCGGTGGCGGGCAAAATCACCATCACCACCGACGAGCCAGAACTCAATCCCCGTTTTGTGGCGCTGGTGATCAACGGCGTGCGGCAAATTGCCAGCCCATACTGGATGCAATACCGGCTGCGGCTGGCCGGGATGCGCCCCATCAATGTCGTTGTGGACATCAGCAACTACGTCATGTTAGAAATGGGCCAGCCCAACCACGCCTTCGACTACGACTTCCTGCGCCAGCGCGCCAACGAGTACGCACCCAACGGCCCCATTCACATCCACACCCGCCTGCCCCAACCCGGCGAAACGCTCACCACGCTGGACGACAAGGTTCACAAACTGCCGCCACACGCCATCCTGGTCACAGACCCGTTGAGCAATCTCAGTTTGGGTGGCATCATGGGTGGGCTGGACAGTGAAATCAAGCCAGAAACACAAAACGTGCTGCTGGAAGCGGCCGCCTGGAACTTTATCAACATCCGCCGCACCGCCAATGCCCTGGGCATTCATAGCGACGCCGCCTTCCGTTTCAGCCGGGGGGTGCATCCCAGCCAGGCGCTTTTGGGCGCACAACGCGCCGCCGAATTGATGCGGCGGCTGGCGGGTGGCACAGTCGCGCAGGGCATTGTGGACACTTATCCGAATCCGCCGCAGCCGGTCATGGTGACGTTGAAATATGAGTATGCCCAACGGTTGAGCGGGCTGGATTTGTCCGGTGAGGCAATGGCCGACCTGCTGCGCCGTCTGGAATTTGTGGTGACGGTACATGCGGATCACCTCATCGCCGCTGTGCCCGACCACCGGTTGGATATTGAAGGGCCGCATGATCTGGTGGAGGAGATTTGCCGTGTGTATGGCTATGACAATATCCCCAATACCATTTTGTCTGACCCGTTGCCGCCGCAGCGGGGCAACCCGAAGTTGGAGCAGGAGGAGCGCATCAAGGATGTGCTGGTGCAGGCCGGTTTGCAGGAGTTGATCACTTTCCGCCTGACTTCACCCGCGTATGAAGCGAAGTTGTTGCCGGGCAGTGAGGGGGATGCACGGCCGTATGTCAGCCTCACCAATCCCAACTCCGCCGAACGGGCCGTGATGCGCCATTCGCTGCTGGCTTCCGTGTTGGAAATTGCCGCTCACAACAGCCGTTACCAGGAGCGTATTGCCATTTTTGAAATTGGCCCCATTTTCATCGAAGATGAGCAAGAAATTTTGCCCACCGAACAAACCCGGCTGTCGTTGGCGCTCACCGGGCAGCGCGGCGTTTCTGGCTGGCAAGGCGATAGCGCCGGTCTGTATGACTTCTTCGATTTGAAAGGTATTCTGGAAACCTTGTTCCGTGAGCTACATGTCTCCGTCAGTTATGAAGCGGCCCAACATCCTTCCTACCGACCAGGGCGCACGGCACGGCTGCTGCTTAACGGTCAACAAGTTGGTATGATGGGTGAACTGCACCCGATGGTAGCCGAACGGCTCAACCTGCACATTGAACGGGACCAGCCGGTGCTGACCGCCGATATTGACCTGGACGCCCTGATCCCGCACATTCCGCCTTATTACCCATATGCGCCTATTTCGCCCTATCCGCCCATTGAGGAAGATTTGGCGGTGGTGGTGGAGGTGGGGGTTACGGCCGTGACCGTTGAGGAGACCATCCGCCAGGCGGGCGGTCAACTGCTCAAAGATGTGCGCCTGTTTGATGTGTATGAAGGGGAGCAAATCGGCAAAGGTAAACGCAGCCTGGCCTACCACCTCACCTTCCAGGCGGCCGACAAAACACTCAACGACAAAGCCGTCGCCAAACAACGCCAGCGTATCATGGCCACATTGGCCCAGCGGTTGAATGCCAAAATTCGTGATTAAGAGTTAGCCTGTTGTGGTGTTCAGGCGGTTACCAAAACGCTCAATTGCCAATGAGCCGGTGGATTTGGGAGACGGCCGTACCCGTGTCATGGTCCGCCACCACCACGCTGATGCTGCACTCGGATGACCCCTGAGCGATGGCGATCACATTCACGCTGGCATTACCCAGGGCCATAAACAACCGCCCGGCGATGCCCGGCGTGTGGCGCATCCCGGCTCCTACCACCGTCACAATCGAAACCGGCTCCATGGCCCAAATGCGGTCAATATCCCGCCGCTTGAGTTCCTCGGCAAACTCCGTTTCCAGACTGTGGATAATTGTTTTTGTGCCATTTTCTGGGGCGGCAAAACAGATGGATTGTTCGGACGAGGCCTGGCTGATGAGCAAGACGCTCTGGCCGCCTCGCGCCACGGCGCCAAAGGTACGGGCCGCAATACCGGGCACACCCAGCATCCCTTTGCCCTCCACTGTAATCAGACTCAACTGTTTAATGGCCGTCACCGCTTTAATGCCGCCATCTGCGCCGGGTGCGTCCGGCACAATAACAGTGCCAGGATGTTCTGGGTTGAAGGTGTTTTTAATGCGTAACGGGATGCCGTTTTCAATACACGGCCGCATCGTTTTGGGATGCAGCACTTTAGCCCCATAAAAGGCCAGTTCAGACACTTCGCGGTAGCTGAGGGTGGGGATGCTTTTGGCAGTGGGCACAATACGCGGGTCGGCCGTCATCACGCCGTCCACATCTGTCCAAATCCACACTTCGTCTGCCTGCAACGCCTCGCCCAAAATCGCGCCGGTGTAATCAGAGCCGCCGCGCCCCAAAGTAGTGGTAATGCCTGCCCGTGTGGCCCCTATAAAACCGGTGACAATGGGAATGTTATTGGCAGCCAGCAGCGGCCGTAACTTTGCTTTTGTCTTCTCATGGGTCTCTGCTTTCAAGGGGGAAGCATTCAAAAAATTGTCATCTGTCACAATCAGTTCGGTCGCATCAATGGCTTCAGCCGGCTGCCCTTGCTGGCGCAAATAGGCCGCCAGAATACGCACCGCCATCTGCTCGCCCATGCCGCCCATCGCGTCCAATGCCCGCGGGCTGAGTTCGCCCAATACAAAGACAGCTTGACATAACGCCTCGTAACGATCTATGAAACGGCCGTTTTCCGCCAACACCGCCTGCCGTTCGCCATCAGGCTCCAACAGCCCGTCAATCGCTTCTCGGTGAATCTCGCGCATCAACACCGCATTCCGCTTAAACGTTTCGCCATCTCCCGCCGCCGCTGCGTGCGCCCCGTTCAGCAGCAAATCCGTCACTTTTTCCGGCTTGCTGCCCATGCCCGAAGCCACCACCACCACCTGCCCCCATGCCTGTTTGGTTTGGGTGATGAGCACGGCCGTTTCCCGCATCGCCGCCACACTCCCCACCGACGTCCCACCAAATTTCATTACCAGTGTCATCGTTTACTCCGTAATCAATTACCCAATTACCCAATTACATCCAAAGCCCGCCCCAGATCCGCCACTATATCCGCCGCATCCTCAATGCCAATGGCAAATCTGACCAGATTATCTTTAATGCCAATCGTCAATCTTTCCTCTGTCGAAAGCTCATAAAAAGACATATACGCGGGCTGCTCGATCAGGCTTTCCACACCGCCCAGACTGGGGGCAATGTACGGAATGGTCATGGCATCAATAAACCGCGAGGTGGTATCCGCCGGGTTTTCGCCAGGGATGGGGGCAATCTCAAAGCTGACCACCCCGCCAAAACCGCGCATCTGCTGCCGGGCAACCGCGTGGTCAGGATGGGATGGCAGCCCCGGATACCAGACCCGCGCGACACGGGGATGGTTTTCCAAAAATTCGGCCACCGCCTGGGCGGTGGCGTTTTGCTGCCGCACCCGCAGCGCCAGCGTTTTGAGTCCCCGCTCCAACAGCCAGGCGGCGTGGGGGTCGGCCACCCCACCCAGCATGCCCTGGCTCTGCCGTAGGGCGTGCAGCAGGCCAGCGTCACCTACTACCACCCCGGCCATCACGTCATTGTGCCCGCTCAGGTACTTGGTGCCGCTGTGGATGACGAGATCAATGCCGTAGCTTAACGGCCGTTGGTTGACCGGCGTGGCAAAGGTGCTGTCAATGATCGTTTTTACCCGTTTGTGCGGCCGGGCAATGGCCGCCAGCCGTTCCAGGTCGGCCACGCGCAGGTAGGGGTTGGTGGGGCTTTCGCTGAGGATAATGCGCGTTTCCGGGCGAATGGCGGCGGCCAGTGCTTCATAATCACCCATAGGCACGGCCGTTGTCTCAATGCCTAGCCGCGCCAGGAATGTGTTACAAAACTGGCGTGTTTTGCGGTAACAGTCATCGGTCATTACCAGATGGCTGCCGGTGGGCAGGATGGAGAGCAGGGTATGGGTGACGGCCGTCATGCCTGTGGGAAACAGCAGCGCGTCACCGCCACCTTCCAATGCGGCAATCCGTTTTTCCACACTGCGCACGGTGGGGTTTCCGTAACGGCCGTACTCGCCCCGTTCCTCACCGCCACCCCACATTTTCGCTTCCATAAAGGCGCACAGATCGGCCGTATCCTTAAAGGTATAGGTCGCCGTTTGGGTGATAGGCGTGGTCAGGCTGTGGTGCGGCTGCCACACCCTGCGGTTAACATCCCCATGCACAGCTTGTGTGGAAGAGCTAACAGAGGCAGGGGGTACGGCCGTGTCCTCTCTATTCCCGTTCGCTGAAAAAGCAATTTCGGTCATGTTTACTTCCTTAAGACTAAAGATTGGAGGTGAAGTAATCTCTCAATCTCCCCATCTCCAATTAAAAACGCCCTTTCTGGTAGATGTAGAAAGGGCGTCTGGGTATCATCATCGCCACTTGCTCATCTCCCAGAAGCATTGGTAGTCTGTTTAATTTACTACCCTTCTGCCGGAATTAGCACCATTTCCCGTTGGCTATGCCATTGGGCGGTTGCTGAGGTTTCATTGGGCCGGTCCCTCAACCTCTCTGGATAAGAAGTGCTTAAAATATCTATTTGGTTGTGCGCCGAATGGTAGCAAATGACCATCGGGTTGTCAAAAACGGCCTAAAATCCGGCTGGCCAGCGGCTTGATGATGATGGCTGTCCGTTTTCCCAACCTCAGATATAAATGAGCCAGGATAACCATCAAACAGACATGGCAATACCTATTCTAGCTACTAAACTGTATACGCCTCCACCCCCGCCCCAAACCATCTCGCGCCCGCGCCTGCTCGAACGGTTCCATGAAGGCCGGGGATGCAAACTGACCCTCGTTTCGGCCGCCGCCGGTTTTGGCAAGACCACCCTGGTCAGCGAATGGGTCGCCGGATGTGGGTGGCCGGTGGCCTGGCTCTCGCTGGACGAAGGGGACAGCGACCCGGCCCGCTTCTTCACTTACCTGGTGGCAACGCTGCAAACCATTGCTCCCGATGTGGGTAAAGGGGTGCTGGCCGCACTGCAATCGCCGCAGCCACCCGCACCAGAGGTCATTCTCACTTCTTTGCTCAATGATATGGCTGCCATCCCCCACCCCTTCTTGCTGGTGCTGGATGATTACCACACGCTGGCCGCCCCGCCGATTGATCAGGCGCTTACGTTTCTGCTGGAATATCTGCCGCCGCCAATGCACCTGGTCATTGCCAGCCGCGAAGACCCGCCGCTGCCGCTGGCCCGCCTGCGTGCCCGTGGCCAGCTTGCCGAACTACGTGCCGCCGATCTGCGCTTCACCACTGCCGAGGCCGCCGCATTTCTCAAGCAGGCCATGGGGCTGAAGCTGACGGCCGCTGAGATTGACGCTCTGGAAACACGTACCGAAGGGTGGATTGCCGGGTTGCATCTGGCGGCGTTGGCGCTGCAAGGGGTGGCCGGTGGGCGGGCAGAAGCCGCCGCTTTCGTTGCCGCGTTCAGGGGTAGCCACCATTTTGTGTTGGATTACCTGGTGGAGGAGGTATTGAATCGGCAGCCGGGACATGTGCAAAACTTTTTGTTGTGTACGGCCGTGCTCACCCGCTTTTGTGCCCCCCTGTGTGATGCAGTTTTGCAGGACAACGCCGGGCAGGAAACGCTGGCTTACCTGGAACGCGCTAACCTGTTCATTGTGCCGTTGGATAATGAGCGGCGCTGGTATCGTTACCATCACCTCTTTGGCGAACTGTTGCGGCAGCGGCTGCACCAGCAAGAGCCGGCGCTGGTGGCCGATTTACACATCCGCGCCAGCATCTGGTATGAGGCCAATAACCTGGAACTGGAAGCGTTTGATCACGCCGCCGCCGCCCATGATGTAGAGCGCGCCGAACGGCTGTTGGAAGGCAGCGGGATGCCCTTGCTCTTTCGGGGGGCGGTACGGCCGATACTGAAATGGTTGGGGGCATTGCCTACGGCCGTGCTGAATGCCCATCCCGCCCTGTGGGTGACGTATGCCTCTGCGCTGCTCTTCATCACCCAAACCGCCGGGGTGGAAGAGAGATTACAGGCGGCCGAAGCGGCCCTGCAAGGCCGGGAACTGGATGAAAAAACACGCGATCTAATCGGCCATATCGCCACCATTCGGGCCACGGTGGCCGTCACCCGGCATGATCTGGAAACGATTATCACGCAGTCGCGGCGGGCGCTGGAATATCTGCATCCACACAACTTGCCGGTGCGTACCGCGGCGAATTGGGCTTTGGGCTATGCGCATCATCTTCAGGGAGATCGGGCCGCTGCCGGGCAATCTTACGCCGATGCCATTGCTATCAGTCAGACAATTGGGCATTACATCATCCACCTGATGGCGACGATAGGGTTGGGCAATATCCAGGAAATGGAGACCCGTCTGCCGGCAGCAGCCGAGACGTATCGGCGGGCGCTGGAATTGGCCGGGGAGCCGCCGATTCCGGTGGCCTGCGAAGCGTATCTGGGGTTGGCCCGCATTGCCTATGAGCAGAACCACCTGGCGGCGGCGCAGACATACGCGGCCCAAAGTGGCCCGCTGGCGGGGCAGATTGCCCACAATGATCGGTCGGTGGCGGTGGATCTGTTTCTGGCACGCTTGAAGCTGGCGCAGGGGGATACGTCGGGAGCGGCGACGCTGGCGGTGCAGGCGGAACAGATGGCCCGGCGCTATCAGTTTGTGCGGCAACTGCCGGAGGTCACGGCCGTGCGTATTCTCATTCTGCTGCAACAAAACAAAGTGGCGGCGGCGGCGCAGTTAGCGCAAACGGCCGATCTGCCGTTGAGCCAGGCCAGGGTGCATCTGGCGCAGGGCGACCCGGCGGCGGCGCTGGTGGTGTTGGCCGCCTGGCGGCAGCAGGCTGAGGCGCGGGGTTGGGCGGATGAACGGCTGAAGGCGATGGTCTTGCAGGCGGTGGCTTATGGCGCGTTGAGGGAAGAGGAGACGGCCGTTGACCTGCTGGCCGAGGTGTTGGCATTGGCGGAACCGGGCGGCTTTGTGCGCCTATTTGTGGACGAAGGGCCTCTTATGGCGCAACTTTTATCTACAACTGCTTCTCGTGGCATTGCCCCCGATTATACGGGCAAACTCCTGGCAGCGTTTCGGCAGCCGACGGCCGTTTCCCCCCTGGTTGACCCGCTCAGTGAACGTGAACTGGAAGTGCTGCGCCTGATTGCTGAGGGTCTCTCCAACCGGGAAATTGGTGAGCGGCTCTTTCTGGCGTTGGATACCGTCAAAGGGCACAACCGCCGCATCTATGACAAGCTGGGTGTGCAAAGACGCACCGAAGCGATTGCCCGCGCCCGCGAGTCAGGCTTGTTGTAGCCAGTAACCCCACAACCACACCTCCTATTAACACTAAAGTGTCTATACGGTAACACCCGGTTGCCCGTATGCTACTTGGGCATGGAAAAAACGTGACAGGTAATAGCTCTGATGACACACGAACCGACCACAAACAGCGAACCCGACGAAGCGATGATTTACCAAATCAGGCTTAAAGGGCATTTAGGCGCTCAATGGGCCGCGTGGTTTGAGGGTTTGACCATTACGTTGGCCGACAATGGGGATACGCTTTTAACCGGCCCAGTGGCCGACCAGGCAGCGCTGTATGGTTTGCTGCGGAAGGTGCGTGATCTGGGTTTGCCTTTGCTGGTGGTTAATTGTGTGGAACTGGGATGAGCCATTCAGTTCAAAACGGAGAATTAGATGAAAGCAATCGTACAAAACGGTTATGGTTCGCCGGATGTCCTCAAATTGAAGGAGATGGACAAACCGGCGATTAAAGATAATGAGGTGTTGGTGGGCGTTCACGCCGCTGCGCTGAATGCCGGCGACTACTTCACGATGAAGGGCAGTCCCTGGCTGGTGCGTTTCATGGTTGGTTTGCCCAGGCCAAAGGATTATGTGTTGGGCTGGGATGTGGCCGGCCGTGTGGAAGCGGTGGGCAGCCAGGTGACGCAGTTTCGGCCGGGGGATGCGGTGTTTGGCGTGGTCAATCATGCTTTTGCTGAGTATGTGGCGGCGTCTGCCACTCTCCTGGCGCTGAAACCGGCGAACCTGACGTTTGAGCAGGCAGCGGCCGTGCCCACTGCCGGACTCACGGCGCTCCAGGGTTTGCGGGATGCCGGAAAGGTGCAGCCGGGGCAGGCGGTGTTGATCAATGGGGCGGCGGGCGGCGTGGGCACGTTTGCGGTGCAGATTGGCAAGGCGTTGGGGGCGGAGGTCACGGCCGTGTGCAGCACTCGCAACGTGGAGATGGTGTGCTCTATCGGCGCGGATCACGTGGTGGATTACACCAGAGAGGATTTTACGCGGGACGGCCGTCGCTATGACCTCATCCTGGACAATGTGGGCAACCGTTCCTTTGCTCACCTGCGCCGGGCGCTGACGCCACAAGGGGTGATCATCCCCAACAGCGGGCACGGCGGCATGACCTATGTTTTCAAAGCGTTTCTCCTGTCGCCGTTCATGCGTCAGCAGGGCAAACCGCTGATGACAAAAAACAACGATAAAGACCTGGTTTATCTAAAAGAACTGATCGCGGCGGGCAAGGTCAAGCCAGTGATTGACCGGACCTATCCGTTGCCGGAAACGCCAGTAGCACTCGGTTATGCGGCCGAGGGCCATGTCAGGGGCAAGGTGGTGATCACGGTGGTGTGAGGCGATTTGGAAAATCGCCTTACAAACACCTGGGATGATGACTATGACCGACGTGCAGATCAAACTGGCCGCGTTATGGGTGGCGTTGATGTTGACCTATTTGCTGGGGGATGTGCTGCGCATCTTTGCCGGTGATTTTAAGCCGGGCGAAATTGGCGGGCAGCCCCTGTCGCAGGGTATGTTGTTGGGGATCGCTATCCTGATGCTGATCCCCATTGTTATGATTTTGTTGACGCTGGCGCTGCCGCAGCCGGTAAACCGCTGGGTTAATATCATCGTCGCCCTCTTTTTCTTCTTGTTTAATCTGGTTGGCCTGCCTTCTTATCCTGGCGCGTATGACAAATTTTTGATTGTGGTGGGGCTGGTGTTTAATGTGATCACGGTGTGGGTGGCCTGGAAGTGGGTGTAGTAAATAGGGTGATGGGTCACGGCCGTTGCTCGCAACGGCCTCTTTTTTCGCCACGTGATGTAAAATATACTTGACATTTAGTAAAATATGATTTACTATTTGTCTATCATACATTACCTGGTGTAAAGAAAACAAGACCTGACAGGTTTTTCAAACCTGTCAGGTCTCTATAAGGAGAACACAATGTCTTACAAAGAAAAGAATGTGGCCGTATCTTTGGTGACCTTCACCCTCATTTTGGGATTCTATCTGAAACAGATCACCCAAATGCTGCGCAGCGGCGGTCTGACAGACGACGTTTTTGGCTTGTGGGCGACCGTTGTTGTGATGGGAATCATCGCCACCATTATCCTCACCATCATCGCCCATATAGGGTTTGCCATTTTCGAGGTCATCCGGACGGGTAATGATGACCCCAAGATTGATGATTCTGAAGATGAGCGTGACAGGCTGATTGATTTACGGGGCACCCAGGTGGCTTATCTTGTTTCCTCCATTGGCACTCTGCTGGCCATGCTCACCTTTGCTCTGGGGCGGTCGCCGTATGTCATGTTCAGCTTACTGATTCTCTCTGGGCTGGTAGCCCAGGTGGTGGGTGATATTTTCCGCCTGGTACTTTATCGCAGGGGGTTCTAACATGGGCAAGAGTCGCATTAGCAACAACATTCGCAAACTGCGTTTTTATCACAATGAGATGACCCAGGAACAGTTGGCGGAAAAAGTAGGCGTGACGCGGCAAACTATCAACGCCATCGAAAGCGCTAAATACTCCCCTTCACTGGAACTGGCTTTTCGCATCGCTTTCGTCCTGGACTCGCCGTTGGAAGAAGTCTTCACTTACGAGCCTAAAGACGATCCTGTCTAGGGCCCGACCGAGCTGAATTTGAGGAGTTCGCACGCCCACGTGCGAACGGGCAGCACGAGCGAAAAGATGGCTACCATCGAAACGGACGACGCACGCCCACGTGCGAACGGGCAGCACGAGGGCGTGCTGCCCTCCTCACCCCATCAAATTAGTTTGTTGAAATATTAGAGATTTAACATGAACACAAACAAGAAGAAACAAAATAAAGCAGAATGGCTGGTGCCCATCGGTCTAATTTTACTCAGCCTTGTGCCGGTAATGGCTGGCGCGGCTCGTAT
Organism: uncultured Ardenticatenaceae bacterium; assembly: GCA_964581605.1. Classification (GTDB taxonomy): domain Bacteria; phylum Chloroflexota; class Anaerolineae; order Promineifilales; family Promineifilaceae; genus CAADGU01. Next base: position 50,794 of record CAZOPF010000020.1, on the reverse strand, counting down.
CGCCGAGTTGTCGGGTGGAGCGGAAATCACGCCAGACAATGCCCGCTTCTTCGCTTCGCCCTTGCCGGTGGTGGTACACATCCTGAGTGTGACGATTTATGCCCTCTTGGGCGCATTTCAGTTCGCTCCCTCTTTTCGCCGCCGGAAGCCCAAATGGCATCGCACGGCCGGCCGAATCCTGGTGCCGGCTGGTCTGGCGGCGGCGCTTTCGGGATTGTGGATGACGCTGTTTTATCCCTGGCCCGCAAGCGACGGTGAACTTCTGTATGCTATGCGGTTGGTGTTTGGTTCGGCCATGCTGTTGTCTATTATCTTGGGGGTTACGGCCGTGCGGCGACGAGATTACGCACAGCACGCTGACTGGATGATTCGCGGCTATGCCATCGGCTTAGGCGCAGGCACACAAGTTCTGACACACTTACCCTGGCTCATCTTCAGCGATGGCACACCAGATGAGATTAGCAGAGCCATAATGATGGGCGCTGGCTGGATCATCAACATCGCCGTAGCTGAATGGATCATCCGCCAACGGCACAATCGGCGTGCCCGGCCAAGACACGCCCCTTCTACCATTGTTTAGCTATATCGCATTTCAAGTTGTTTTTTGCAAATATCATCTTTTTCTAACAAGGAGAACAAAATGAATAACTTACAAAAAATGGGCGGTGTGACCGCTCTATTCCACTCAGCCGCTTACCTGATAGGCATGGTCATGTATTTTGCCGTACTGTCCCCCATCATTGATGCCGCCCCAGGCCAGTATGTGACGCAAGTCGCCAAATACCAGACCACCTTGTACTTATGGATTTTTGTCGCGTATTGGGTGTCTGGCTTCTGTCTGGTTGTGGTAGCACTGGCGCTCTACGAACGCTTGAAGGCTGGCGCACCGGCCTTGATGCAAATTTCAACCGTTTTGGGAATTATCTGGGCTGGCCTGATTATTGGCAGCGGCAACCTGATGATGCATGGTTTCGGGCAAATTGCCCAACTCTATGTGGACAGCCCCGCCCAAGCTGAAACAGTCTGGCTGGCGTTGGGGATGGTAGAAAACGGGATCGTCAGCGCAAATGAGCTGATTGGCGGTCTGTGGATATTGCTGTTAAGTTGGTCCGCTTTGCGCACGGGAAAGCTGAACAAGGGGTTGAATTATTTGGGCATCGCTATTGGCCTGTCGGGCATGCTAACGATGATCCCCCCACTTGCCGAAGCGACCCAAACCTTTTTCGGACTGAGCATGATTGTGTGGTTTGCCTGGTTGGGTATTGTTCTGCTGCGCAGCCACTCCAGCATCGTAGCGGAAACAACGGAAGCTGTTGTGCAGTTATCCTAGATGTTGCATGAGGTGAAAGCATGAAAGCAATTGTTTATGAAAGATACGGCTCTCCAGATGTCCTTGAATTAAAAGAGGTGGCGAAACCCATGCCGAAGGAGAATGAAATCCTGGTGAAAGTTTGGGCTACGGCCGTGAACTATGGCGACCTCGTTGCCCGCAATTTCAAAAATATCTCCCATGCCGAATTTAATATGCCCACGATTTTTATGCTGCCGGCCCGTTTCTCTTTTGGCTGGAGCAAACCGAAAAACCCGATCCTGGGCAACGAATTCTCCGGCGTTGTGGAGGCGGTGGGCCGCCAGGTCACCCGCTTCAAACCCGGCGACGCCGTTTTTGGCTATCGGGGTATGAACATGGGCGCAAACGCCGAATACCTCTGTATGCCGGAAACGGGCACAGTGACCATGAAACCGGCCAATTTGAGCCACGCGGAAACGGCCGTGATCCCCTATGGCGCACTCATGGCCCTGAATATCTTGCGCAAGGTCAACATTCAGCCCGGCCAAAAAGTGTTGATCAACGGGGCCAGCGGGGCCATTGGTTCGGCCGCGCTGCAACTGGCAAAGGCGCAGGGGGCACACGTTACCGGCGTCTGCGGTACACCCCGGCTGGCTTTTGTGCAGGCATTGGGCGCAGACGCGGTGATTGATTACAAAAAAGAAGATTTCACCCAAAACGGCAAAACCTACGACATGATTCTGGATGTTTTGGGCAAAAGCTCCTTTGCCCGCTGCAAAAATTCCCTCAAGCCAGGCGGGGTCTACCTGTTAGCCAGTTTTAAGATGAAGGCGGTCTGGCAAATGCTGTGGACATCCATTGTCGGCGACAAAAAAGTAATCTGTGCCCTGGCTGGTGATAGTGCGGCCGATTTGGAAGTGATCAAGGAGATGGCAGAGGCGGGCCAGATTAAAGGGCTGGTTGACCACTGTTTTCCGCTGGAGCAGGCGGCCGAGGCGCACCGCTATGTGGAAAGTGGACAAAAACAGGGCAACGTGGTCATCATGTTGACCCCTGAAAACAATCGTTAATCAATTGTTTGGAGGATTTATTGATGCAAGCAGTGGTACACACAAAATACGGTTCACCCGATATGCTGGAATTGAGAGAAGTAGCAAAACCGACGCCTGGGAATGGGGAGGTGTTGGTGAAGGTGCGGGCAACGGCCGTTAACGCCTATGACTGGCACATTATGAGAGCTGATCCCTTTCTGGTGCGCGTGGGGGGAATGGGGCTGTTCCGGCCCAAAAGCACCCAACTGGGCGCGGACATTGCTGGAGAGGTAGAAGCCGTGGGCCAAAATGTGCGGCTGTTCCGGCCTGGCGACGCTGTGTTTGGCGACCTGGCTGGCAGCGGCGGCGGTGGTTTTGCCGAGTATGCGGCCGCGCCGGAAAAGGCGTTGGCGATGAAACCGGCCAATCTCTCCTTTGCGCAGGCGGCGGCGCTGCCGATGGCGGCGGTGACGGCGCTGCAAGCGCTGCGGGACGCCGGGCAGATGGCGCCGGGCAAACAGGTGCTCATCAACGGCGCGTCGGGCGGCGTGGGCACGTTTGCCGTGCAGATAGCCAGGCTGTTGGGGGGGGAAGTAACGGCCGTGTGCAGCACCGCCAAAATGGAACAAGCCCGCTCGTTAGGCGCGGACCATGTGATTGATTACACCCAAGAAGATTTCACGCGGAACGGCCGTCAGTATGACCTGATTCTGGCCGTCAACGGCAATCGCCCCCTTTCCGCCTACAAACGCGCCCTGGCCCCTGGCGGCGTCTACATCATGGTGGGCGGGTCCAACAGCCAAATCTTCCAGGCTTTGCTGCTGGGATCGCTCTATTCCCGTATGAGCGGCAAGAAAATGATGGCTATGCTGGCGAAATCGAGCCAACAAGATTTGACGCTCATCAAAGAGTGGGTAGAAGCAGGTAAAGTGATGCCGGTAATGGATCGCTGTTTTCCCCTGAGCCGGGTTGCCGAGGCGCTGCACTATGTAGAAGCCGGGCACGCCAAAGGCAAAGTGGTTGTCACCATGGGGTGAGCAAACAATGAAAGCAATCGTCTGGACAAACTATGGCGCACCGGAAGTGCTGCAACTCCGGGAAGTGAAAACACCCACACCACAGGATAACGAACTGCTGATCAAAGTTCACGCCGCCACCGTCACCGCCGGGGATTGTGAAGCGCGTGATCTCACCCTGGCACCTATGTTCCGGCTGCCTTTTCGGCTCTATTTTGGCTGGCGTAAACCACGTCGGATCACGGTGTTGGGGCAGGAGTTAGCCGGGGATGTGGCGGCCGTTGGCAAGAACGTGACCCAGTTTCAAGTTGGGGACCCGGTGTTTGCCGCCACCGGGCTGAGGCTTGGCGCGTATGCCGAATTCACCTGTTTGCCTGTGCGATCCGCCATGACCCTGGTGTGGCCCAAGCCGACGACTATGAGTTATGAAGAGGCAGCCACCATTCCCACCGGTGGTATGAATGCCATCCATTTCCTTAGAAAGGCAAAGGTGCAGCCGGGCGAAAAGGTGCTGATCAACGGGGCGGGGGGCAGCATCGGCACGTATGGGGTGCAGATTGCGAAGGCGTGGGGGGCGGAGGTCACGGCCGTAGACCATCCCGACAAATTAGCCATGCTCCATTCTTTGGGGGCTGACCACGTCATGGATTACACGCAGGAAGATTTCACCAGGAATGGTGAGAAGTATGATGTCATCATTGATGTGGTGGGTAAAAGTTCCTTTTCACGGGCGGTGAGATCGCTGCGGCGGAACGGCCGTTACATCTTGGGCAACCCCACCCTTTCCGGCATGTTCCGGGCGGCGTGGGCAAACCGCACCACCGACAAACAGGTCATCTTTGAAGCTGCCAGCTACCAGCCAGAAGATACCCGACTCTTGATTGAACTAATTGAAACGGGCCAGATCAAAGTGGTGATTGAGCAGCGTTATGCGTTGGCGGACACGGCCGTTGCCCACCGCTATGTGGAAACCGGGCAAAAACAGGGAAACGTCATCATCAACGTGATACAGCAGGATGAAAGGTGAGGGAGGGGGGACGGCCGTGACGCTTCCCTTTATGCCTTTCCTCTACACCACTTGCTCAACCGCTTGACCACACACAAAACCCCTCTATACTGCCATCATTAACCGGAAAGCTAACTCATGCACTACACACCCCCTCCTGACCAGCAGGCTTATAACGAACAGGTGTGGCATTTGGTGCGCCAGGTGCCACATGGCAAGGTCGTCACCTACGGCCAGATCGCGCAAATGCTCCCCCTGCCAGCGGGTGTTGACCCTGAAGAATACAAAACATTCGGCGCACGCTGGGTAGGCGAGGCCATGGCCGCCTGCCCGGCCGACGTGCCCTGGCAACGGGTCATCAATGCACAGGGCAAGATCAGCAACAGACCCGGCGCGCAACGGCAGCGTCAACTGCTGGAGGCAGAGGGCATCCTGTTTGTGAAAGACAAAGTTGATCTGAAGGTGTACCAATGGCCCGGCCCCGGCCATGGGCACGAACCCCGGCAGGTGAGACTGTTTTAACGCCTGCAAAACAAATGATGCACTATTGAATTTGGTAATGGTGAGACAGTAGGAGGCGTGAGAAAACGGCCGTTGCCCCCCTGGCTGCATGGCAACAAATTGAATAACAGCCGTCTTGCCGCGAACGGCCGTACCCCATAAAATCCCCATCTAACATTGCCTGCCTCAGGAAGGAGTTTGCATGGGTAGCCGCCCACCACGATGGATGTAAGTTGTAGCTCGATTTTCCAAATCGAGTGGCGATTTGGAAAATCGCCCCCAATTTTGGTACTGCCCAACGCCACACAGCTTTGCCATCGCAAGAAGGTAAGGAATTACCTTCTTACAATGGGTAGATAAAGCCGGTTATCGAACGGTTCCACGCCCAGGGCTTGCGCCCATTGGTTAAAAGTCAGCCCCACAAAGTCCTGTAAATTGTTGTAGCGTGCCAGCTCGTTGTGAATCACGGCCGCCAGTTCTGGGCTGCCGGCATCGGCCAGCCGTATCCAGATGTCAAGACTCTGGTCTACCATCGCCTGCGTGACGGTGACGTTATCCCCATACCCTAAAACGAGCGCTTCCAATCCGGGCAGCAGGTTCTGCAACGTCAGATAACTTTCCCACACCAGCGCCGGGTCAGAGAGGGCAGCGTCAGCCATTGCTTCTGCATGTTGAAAGTAGAGGTTGGCATAGTCGCGCCCACCGGCGCTGGCCTGGAATAGGGCGCTCAGGCCACCCAGCACGGCCGTATCTGGCAATGGTGTACCTTCTGGCAACAAACGGCTGTAGCTCGCTCCCCGAGCTTCCCGATCATCCGGGCAGATGCAAACAGGCGGCAGGCAGTTCCAGAGCGGTGGCAAGGGCACAGTGGCGCTGCGGAAGGTGTAATAAATGGCCCCATTGGTCAAATAAGCCAGGTGGTCGCGCCAGCCGGAAAGCAACGTGACGCCGGTTGGGGCAGTGGGGGCGGTCACGGCCGTTTCCACCCCACCCATCGTATACACCTGCACCTCCGGGCTGCCATTCACGGTATACGCCAGCCGGGGGAACTCTTGTAGCCCCAGCCCAAAAGCCAGCGACAGGCTGTTCACCGCGCCCGGATTGGAAAGGAACAATTCGGACGTCTGCAAAGCCCCGTTTACCACCCTGGCCCGATAGATGTTCTGGCTGTCCGGGTGAAAATAGGCCAGCGCCAGCCAGACATTGGGAGATTCGTTTGGCCGCCCATCGGCAGCCAGGCTGTGGATAAAGTCGGCGGTGTCGGCGGCGTCCACCAGCTCATTGCGCCAACCTTCCCCTTCTGACCATAAAGCCAGGCGCAGCTCGTTCAAATTTTCGGCCACATAGCTGATAGCCACGCCGCCATCTACCAGGGGCACGGCCGTCACCCCTACCACACTTGATGCAGGCGCGGCATGGTCGGTAAATCGTTCCCAGCCAGCCCCATTCCAGCGAGCAATGACCAGTCGATCATTGTTGTAGCCGCCCTGTGGGGCAACATAAATGACCAGCGGGCGGCCGTTGCCATCCATCACCAGAGCGTGTTCGGCCGTTGTGCTGTTGCTGTAAGGGGAAACGACTACCTGTTCCTGCCACTGTCCAGATTCAAAATAGGCGAGCATAAGACGACCATTCCAGGTATCCACATAGCTAAGATACGGCCGTGCCTGGGCATCGTAGGCCAGCGTCGTGTGGCCGCCGCCAGCCGTATAAGGTGGGGTGGCTGCTTCGCTTTGCCACCCCGCCTGCCAGGTCGCCAGCCGCACGGTACTGTCATACAAAATCGGCTGCCAATAACTCAGCGCGGGCATATTCCCGGCCAGTGCCAGCGCCGGTTTGTGCAGACTGAAAGAGGTCGCTTCGACGTGTTGTGTTTGCCAGGCCGGCTGCCAGGCCGCATAACCCAGATCATGATATTCCCCCTGAAAGTAGCTGATGTGAGGGTTGTTCTGTTCATCCAACGCCAGCGACGGCCGGTAACCTGGCAGATAGTAAATCGTTGGGCTATTCGTATGGACGGCCGTCACCTGCCAGTCGCCATTGACCTGTTCGGCTACGTGCCGGACCGATAGCTCACCGGTGGTGAGGGCCAGGTGGGCCAGTCCATTTGCGTCCAACGCCAGCACGTGGCCGCTTGAATAATCCATGTGCCAATATGCCTGCGCCCATTTCACGCCGTTCCACCGCCCTACGTAGGTGCCGGCAGGTAAGCTGAAACTGATGTAGGAAATACCGGCCGCGCCCAATGCCAGATCGACCGCGTGAAATTTCTGGTTAAGATAAAATTCATCACTCCGTACCACCAGTTGTGGTGTACTCCAATCGCTGCCGGATTGGGTGGTATAGAACAATGCTTCGACTGTTTCGCTCAGGGGCACAGTATAGACAATATGCGCCGCCCCTGCCCCGTCCAGTGCAAAAGCGACCTGCTGCACATTGGCTGAGGCATCTACCACCTCCGTTTCCCAGGTAGCGGGGCCGGTTTGCCGGGCATACCACAGACCACTGGCTGCCGAATGTCCATAAGTCAGATGCAGGGCGCCATCTTCAGCCAGCGCGGTGTCAAAAACAGCGCCGCCAAAGGGGAGTTGCCCGGTCTGCCACTGTAGATCAGTTTGATAGGTGTGAAAAAAATTGTACTGACGAGTTGTGTCATCGTAATGCGTATCAAGCAGGTGAGGGTTATCGTCAGCGTCTAGCACGATTTGCGCGTCGTGAATATAAGTGCCCTGGGCAGTATCGCTGGTGCGAATAAGCTCCGTTTGCCAGGCTACCCCATTCCAATGAGCATAGTTGACGCTGATTCCTATTCCTGGATTGTTGGCGTTTTCTTCTTTTGCCAGATAGACAAGGTGGGCACGGCCGTTGCCATCCACCGCCAATGAGGAAACATAGCCCGTCGTTCCCCGTACAGCCACCGTCTGATTTTGCCAGCCTGACCCATCGCCAGCAGGGGAAGAAGCTGGTAAAGCGGCCCTGACAGCCCAAAGCGGTATGCCCAACAGTCCGACCAACAGCAGTAATCCTAGACCAGGAACCCGTAATTTTGGCATCTTACCTTCCTTAAAGAGTTGCTAGCAAACATCCGATTCTTGGAGAGATGGAATGTCTTTGCTCTGGCCAGCGCCCTGCCGGGCCAGCGCCAGTAGACGACTAAAACCTCAACACCGCTTACCGCACCCGCAACTGTACTTGCAACGCCACCCCCATGCTCGGATTCCAGCCCAGAAACGCCTGCACCTGTTCGCCCCGTGCCTGGCGGTACATTCCTGTGCCGCCTGTAATGGCCCGGCTGATCTGGCCCCCGACATCCGGCAGTTCAAATCCATCACTGATGATCGTTTTCTGGCCGGGCACAGGGCCAAAGCTAAAAATCTGGGTGCTGGCTACCCAGGGTTCACCCTGGCTATGCGCTCCTTCGCCCACGTGCCAGCCCCGGCAGACCCAGCGCCCCAGCACCTGGTCAGGAAATTCCGGGGCGCCATCGTCCAGGACGCCGTTGCAACCGTTTTCGTCGCAGGTGAGTGTGCCCGCCGGGTAGATGTACCCTTCGGTGATGAATTCATTGCCGTAAGCGGGCAGGCCGTCGTCGTCAAAGACTGGCTCGGTGTCAAAGGTGAATTTTGTGCCGTTTTCGGCAATCTCCACGGCGATTGTGTGCCCACCGCCCCTCTCATTCATGGCGTACACGGCGGCTGCGCCTATAGCGAGTACGGCCGTCACCGCCACCACGATCCACAATATTTTCCATTGCCTGTTCATATTTACCTCCGGTGTATGGCGTAAACCGGGTACGCCAGACCAAACGATTTCAGTACACCAATTTAACAAAAAGCATCGTTCTGGCGGGTATCGCTTTGGGATACAATGGTGATACATGGATGTGACTTTTTCTTTTGGTTACTGGTTGCGGCGGCAGCGGTTGGCGTTGGATCTGACGCAGGCGGCGCTGGCCCACTGTGTGGGCTGCGCCCCCATCACCCTGCGCAAAATTGAGGCCGACGAACGACGACCGTCCCGCCGTATGGCCCAACGTCTGGCTTTCTGCCTGCACCTGCCGCCGCCAGTGCAGGAAACCTTTATTGCCTGCGCTCTGGGGGAGCGGCCGGTAGACGCTCTGCTCCTGGCCGACAAACCAAACGTTGATGTACTGCCGGAACAATTGCCACTGCCCGTTTTTCATACTCCGTTGATTGGGCGGACGGCCGAGGCCACGGCCGTTGAAAAGCTCATTCGCCAGGGAAGCCGCCTGATCACCATCGTTGGGCCGGGCGGCATAGGCAAAACACGGCTGGCGCTGGCTGTTGCCGAAAGAGTGGCGTCGCGGCCAGAACATCCACAACCGGTCTACTTTGTGGAATTGACGGGCTTGACGGCCGTACATCAGATCATCCCTGCGCTGGCCGCCGTTCTTCGCTGCCCCCTGGCCGGCAATGACCGGAGATCGCCTCAGGGACAACTGCTTGACTTTTTACGCGACAAGCGCCTGCTGCTGTTGCTGGACAATTTTGAGCATTTGCGTGAAGGGGGGGATGAATTAGTAGCGGACATTTTGTCCCAGGCGGCGGGGGTGCAGGTGTTAGTCACCTCTCGAGAGCGATTGTATTTGCAGGTTGAACAGGTGATGCCGTTGGCGGGGCTGGCATTTCCTTCGCCAGGTAAATCGGCCGGGGTAGCCCATTACCAGGCGGTGCAGTTATTTGTGCAAACGGCCGTGCGCTACCGGCCAGATTTCAATCTGGCGGCCGATGATTGGCTGGCTTTGGCCCACATTTGCCATCTGGTAGCCGGGATACCGCTGGCGCTAGAACTGGCAGCCGCCTGGGTAGATACACTCTCGCTGGCAACCATTGCCGCCGAAATTGAAGCCAATCTGGACTTTCTGACCAGCGATGCGCCCGACATGCCGGAACGCCACCGCAGTATGCGCGCCGTTTTCGACGCTTCCTGGCAGCGATTAAGTGCTGATGGGCAGCAGGTTTTGTCCCGGTTATCCCTCTTTCGGGGTGGGTTTACTCGTGGGGCGGCGCAGGCCGTGGCTGGGGCTTCTGTGCCTCTGCTGGCCGGATTGGTGCGCCGTTCGCTATTGCAATACCGGCGCGAGACGGATCGGTACGATTTACATGAACTGCTGCGGCAATATGCGGCCGAAAAATTAGCGCTGAACACAGATGTAGCAACGGCCGTAGGTGACCAACATTGTTTCTATTTCTGCGCTGCGCTGGAAAAATGGGGCGATGATTTGAAAGGACCACACCAGCTAGAGGCTTTGGCAGAGATGGAGATGGAAAGCGATAACCTGTATGCCGCCTGGCAATGGGCGGTGCGGCGACGGCATCTGGCGCAGCTACTCCAGGCGGCGGACGGATTGGGGCTGTTTTATGAGCGGCACGGCCGTTTTACCGAGGGAGACGCAGCTTTTGGCACGGCCGTTGCTGCGCTGAACAACCTCCCCCACACCGCTAAAACGACCGCCCGCCTCCTGGCCTGGCACGGCGTTTTTCAACAAGTGCTGGTGAACACAGGGGCGGCCACCCGGTTGCTCCAGCAAAGCCTGGCTTTGTTAGCTGGGCTGTCACCAACAGACACTTGCTCAGAAAGAGCCTTTGCCTTGTGGCGGTTAGGTATTTATACACGCCATAGCCAGCTAGAAGCGGCGCAAGCCTGGGTGCAGGAGAGCCTGGCGCTTTATCGGGAGTTGGGGGATGTCTGGGGTACGGCCGAAACCCTGACGAGCCTGGCCAACCTGTTCGTTTTTGCCGGCGAATATGCGGAAACGGAAAGGCTCTTACAGGAAAGCCTGACGCTAAAGCGTTCGCTGGGCAATCAATATGGCATGGCTGATAGTCTCAATCTGCTTGCTTTTGTGGCCAAAGAACAGGGGCGGCTGGCCGAAGCGGAGCAGTGGCTGCACGAAACGCTGTTGATTTTCCGCACCATGAATGCCCGTAAGGACCTGGTGGATGCGCTGGTGACATTGGGGGATACTCTGGCGGTAGCCGGGAAATTTATCGAAGCCCGCAAACCCCTGCTAGAAGCGCAGGCCATCAGCGCCGACCTGGGCTACCGTTCCGGTTGGGCCATCAGCAGCGATGAATTGGGGTACGTGGCTGTTCATGCTGGTGAGTATGCTCTGGCCCGGACGTATTCGGAACCGGCGCTGACTGTTTTGCGGGAAATTGATCACCCCTTCATGACCAGCATTTGCCTGGATACGTTGGGGTTGGCGGCGTTGGGGGACGGCCGTCTATCCGCCGCCATCGCTTTATTGACCGAAAGCGTCACCCATCTGCGCCGGCAGGGTATTTTCGCTTTTTATAGCTACACTTTGGTACATCTCAGTCTGGCAGAGTTCTTGTATGGTCAGCACACAGAGGCGGCGCAACACCTGGCGGAAGCGTGGCACCTTGCCATGCAGACAGGTAATTTCCGCACACGCATTTCGGCAACGGCCGTGCGTGCCCTTTTCCAGGCCGCCCAAGGAGAGGTGGCGCAGGCTGTTACCTGGTTGTCAATGGCTGCACAGTATCCGTACATTGCCAATTCCCGCCTTTTTACCCAACTGGTGACTGAACCGGTGATGCGGGTGACGGCCGTGAGCGGCTGGTCATCATCCCCCTGACCGTGACTAATTCCGGCTTCATCATCAACCCTGAATGACAACTGCTCACGCATCACCCTGTCATCCATTGCCTTGCCGACTACGGCCGTACCCCGTAAAATCCCCACCCATATCGTCACACCCTTGAAGGAGAAGCCTGTGGAAGATTACGAAACCAAACGGCGCGCCGAAAGCAAAGCCGCTCTGGAAAAAATCAAAAACGGCCTGGCCACCAAAGTGCGCATTTTGGTGCCGCCAGACGCCTGCCCTGCCTGCCGCGCCATCGAAGGCGCCTATGAGTTTGACGCCGTGCCGGAAATCCCCCCTGAAGGTTGCTCTTGCCTGAATGGGAGTAAAGCCTTTTATGCCCCGGTTTTGGATAAATATGGGCCGTAGTTGCCGCTAATCAGTAATCGGTTATCAGTACCCGGCAATCGGTGAACGATTTGCCCCCACCGATTACCGTTTACCGCTCACCGCCACAAAGGAGCCTCACTCAAAATGCGTTATTGGATCCCTATCTTGTTATTTTGTGTATCGTTCATAACTGCTTGTGGCGGGAATGCCGATGCTGCCCCTGCACCACCACCCACCACCACCCTCGGTCCCGAAGCCGCACGGGGCAAAACTGTTTTCAGCCAGAATTGCGGCTCTTGCCACAGCACCATTCCCGATACAGTGATTGTTGGCCCGTCTTTAGCCGGTATTGCTACCCGTGCCGAAACACGCAAACCGGGGCAGGACGGCCGTACCTACCTTTACACCGCCATCCTCCAACCCGGTGACTTCCTGGTAGACGGCTACGACAACCTCATGCCCGCCACCTTTGGCAAGCAGCTTACCGGCGAAGACCTGGATGCCGTGGTGGCCTATCTAATGACGCTGGAGTGAAGAGCGTCATTGAGCAATTGGGTAATTGCGTAATTACCAGATTACTAAAAGGCGTCCTATTAGTTGATGAGGGATGAACTTCATAATTCATCCTTCCTAATTCATAATTTTGTTAGGAGGAGACCCACTATGTCCAAAATACTGAAATGGCTGGCTATTATCCTTGGTGTGTTGTTGGTAGTGATCGTGGTTGTGTTGGTGGCCGCGTCGGCTAAAGCAATTGATCAAGATGAAGATGTGCGTGCCAATCATGGGGCGGGGGCCAGCAGTGTGGTACCCTCCTACAGCGGCTTGCAGCGTGAATTCCCGGCCTCCAGCGAACCGGCCGATAACCCCACAACGGCCGAAAAGGTGGCCTTAGGACGACTGCTGTTCTTTGACCCGATTCTTTCGGAAAACGATGATTTTGCCTGCGCATCCTGCCATCATCCCGACCTGGGTTTTAGCGACGGCCGTGCCACGGCCATGGGCGCCCACGAAACAGAACTGTCCCGCAACGCCCCCACCTTGTGGAATGTGGCCTTTGCCAGGAATTTGTTCTGGGACGGCCGTCTGCAATCTCTGGAAGCGCAGGCCGCCATGCCTCTCACCCATCCCGACGAAATGGGCGTGACGGACACGGCCGCCCTGGTCGCCGAACTGCAAGCTATCCCCGAATATCAGGAACTGTTCGCCGCCGCCTTCGAAGATGGTCTCACCTTTGAAAATGTGGAACGTGCTCTGGCCGCCTTCCAGCGCAGCCTGATTACGAACAATAGCCCGTTTGATCAATACGCTGCCGGCGACTTTAATGCCCTCACCCCTTCGCAGCGGCGCGGGCTGGCGCTCTTCCGCTCTGGGGCCACGCGCTGCTTTGAATGTCACAGCGCGCCCACCTTCGCCAGCGACACCTTCCGTGTGATCGGCGTGGAAAGTGACGATCCTGGCCGCGCCGCCATTGCCGATGATGGCGACGAGGGCGCATTCAAAGTGCCCACGCTGCGCAATATCGCCCTCACCGCCCCCTACATGCACAATGGCTCGATGGCCACGCTGGAGGAAGTGCTGGACTTTTATGCCGCAGGCGGCGGCCGGGCGCATGGGCAGGAAAACATAGATGTCTTTGTGCAAGGGTTTGAGATGAGTGACCAGGAGAAGGCGGATTTGCTGGCCTTCCTGATGGCCTTGACGGATGAGAGCCAACTGCCAGAGATACCAACGGCCGTGCCCTCCGGCCTGCCTGTGGTGGAACGATTGGATAATCCGGCGCGGGATATAACCGCCGCTGCTAATGTGGGGCATAGTGGGCAAACGGCCGTTCACGACCCCCAGACCATCACCGTACAACCGGGAGAGAGTATTCAGACGGCCGTAGACCACGCCCTGCCCGGTGATACGGTGGAAATCCCCTACGGCGTGTACAACGAGCGCGTCGTCATTGACATCAGCGACTTCACCTTGCGCGGCATCCCCAACGAAAATGGCGAATTCCCCATCCTGGACGGCGAAGGTGAGCTTTCCGAGGGCGTTATCGCCTCCAGCAACAACTTCACCATTGGCAACCTGCACGTGCGCAACTACACCGACAACGGCGTCATCGTCGAAGGTTCCACCAACATCCATTTCCACGACATCTTCGCTGAAGATACCGGCACCTATGGTGTCTACCCCGTGCAAAGCACCGATGTCTTAATTGAGCGGGTGGAAGTGACAGGCACAGATGACGCCGGTATTTATGCCGGGCAGTGCGAAAACGTCATCGTCCGCGACAGCATTGTCTACGGCAACGTTCTCGGCATTGAACTGGAAAATACACTCAACGGCGAGGTTTACAACAATCACGTCTACGACAACACCCTGGGCATTCTCATCGTCCTGCTGCCACAGCTAACCTCCAAAATCTCCGCCGACACCTACATCCATGACAATATCGTGGAAGCCAACAACCACGAAAACTTCGCCCCCGAAGGTTTTGCCCGCGTTGCCCCCTCTGGCACCGGCATCCTGCTGCTGGCAACAGATAATGCCGAAGTCACCAACAACACCATTACGGACAACAAAACAGTGGGCATTGCCGTTTTCAGTTCCACCCGCTCTGGCGCATTTGACACCACCGAACTGGATATTGGCCCCACGCCGGAGAACAATTGGATTCACGGTAACACCTACGAAAACAATGGCTACGACCCCGACCCGGCGACAAAGGATTTGGGTATTCCCGGTGCGGACATCATCTGGGATGGCACGGGGGTTGGCAATCGTTTTGATGAAGACAGCAGCGTCACTACCTTCCCCCCCATCTTGCCCAAGAGCAGTTGGCCGGCTTGGTTGTACCGTTCCTACTACAACATTCTCAACTTTGCCATTGAGCAAATGGGTTAACCAAAAGCCCTACGACTTCCAGGAAGTCGTAGGGCTTTTGGTTTCGGAGATAATGTGTGACTGACCTGCAAAAGTACGACCTGTATAGCGCCGACTTCAAAAAACATGCGTATGACATCTACGGCCGCTTGCGCAGCGAACATCCCATCCGGCTGCACCAGGGGTTGCAAGTACCTATCTGGTTTGTCACCGGCTACGAAGAAGCCCGGCTGATCCTGGCCGACCACAAGCGGTTTGTCAAAGATGCCCGCCAGGCGGCCACGCCGGAACAACTGGCGCAATCGCCGTCTACACCGCCCGAATTTGATCTGATCAACAACCACATGCTCAACCTGGACCCGCCAGACCATACCCGGCTGCGGGCACTGGTGAGTAAGGGATTTACACACGGCCGTATCCAGGCCCTGCGCCCGCGTGTCCAACAAATTGCCGATGAGTTGCTGGATGCTGTGCAACAGCGCGGGCAAATGGATTTGATTGACGACTACGCTTTTCCGCTGCCCATCATCGTCATTTGTGAACTATTGGGGGTGCCAACGGCCGACCGCGACAAGTTCCGCCTATGGTCAAATGCCTTCATTGAAATTGGCACTGACCCGGACACGTTCATGCAGTTGATGATGGAATTTGTCGCTTATTTGGGGCAGATGATTGCTGCCCGCCGCGCCGAACCGCGTGATGATCTGCTATCTGCGCTCATCCTGGCGGAAGAGGCGGGCGACCGTCTGAGTGAGGCAGAACTGTACAGCATGATGGTGTTGCTGCTGGTGGCCGGGCACGAAACCACCGTTAACCTGATTGCCAATGGGGTGCTGGCGCTGCTGCAACATCCCGATCAATTAGCATTGCTGCAAAACGATATGGCATTGCTGCCGCAAGCCATTGAAGAATTTTTGCGTTATGACGGCCCTGTGGAACGAGCAACCACACGCTTTGCTGCGGCCGATGTGGAAATCGGCGGCCAACTGATTCACCAGGGGACGCCGGTCATTGTGGTGCTGGCCGGGGCCGAACGAGACCCACGCCAGTTTGAACACCCCGATGTGCTGGATATTACCCGGAACGATAACAAACATATTGGCTTTGGTTATGGTATCCATTATTGCCTGGGCGCACCCCTGGCCCGGATGGAGGGGGAAATTGCCATTGGTACGTTGCTGCAACGGATACCGAATCTGCGATTAACCATACCTGTGGAAGGGATGGAGTATCGGCTGAGTACCATTGTGCGTGGTTTGAAAAGTCTGCCCGTTGCCTGGGATTAGACCGCAACTGCCCTGTACGGCTTGCGTACAGAGTGGCGTAAAATAAGGAAATTGGAGAGGAGAGATAATCCGGTCTCCAACTTTCCAATTTCTAGTCTCCCAACAAAAGTTTCATTTACATTTACATAAGGAGTAAAATCATGAGCGAGGAAACGTCCAATGTGGATCAGTTGAAAGCAGCCGAACGGTTGAAGGTTGAAGTGCCGGTAGAAGAGGAAGCGGTGAAGGCGGATACATCTGGTAAGCCGGTGGATGTGACGGCCGAGCTGCGCGGCCTGGGGCGGCAGTTTGCCGAAACGTTACAAACAGCCTGGAACAGTGAAGAGCGCCAACGCATTGAAAAAGAAGTGCGCGAAGGGATGCGTTCCTTTGCCGATGAGATTGACAAGGCAATTCAAGAAGTGCGTTCCAGTGAGGCAACTGCCAAAATCCGTGCGGAAGCCTCGCAAGCAGCGGAAAAGGTGCAAGCCAGTGAAGCCGGGCAAAAAGCGCGGGTTGGTTTTGCCAAGAGCCTGCAATGGCTGAGTGAGGAATTGGGCAACCTGGCGACGAAGTTTACGCCGCCTGAGAAAGAAAGTGAGCAGTGAATAGTGAACAGTAAGCAGTTTTTAAACTGCTTACTGCTTACTGTTTACTGCTGACTGCTCACTGCTCACTACAATTGCGGCAGCACGGCCGTAGCCAACCCCTCTAGCCCTTCCAAATCATCCAGGTCGAGCCATTGCAACATGACGCGCTGCACACCGGCGGCGGCAAATTCTCCCAATTGAGCCACAATTTGTGCGCCTGTTCCGGCGACGATGCCCCGTTGCTGCGCCTCTTCCAGAGTGAGGTTGCGGGGGGCGAGTTTGGCTTGCACGGCCGTGTCATCTTTGCCAAACCAGCAGCCGGTCATCAGGGAACGGCGTATGGATGGGGAAGTACGGCCGTGAGCGACCAATAGTTCATCTAACATCCGGCTGCGTTCGGCAAAAGTGGCCGGGGGGATGTAGACGGCATTCCATTCACTGGCATAACGCGCTGCCATCGGCAGCGTGCGCTGCGGGCCGTTGCCGCCGATGAGGATGGGGGGGCCGCCGGGTCGCTGCGGGCGAGGCAGCAAGACAGCCTCATGTAATTGATAGTAGCTACCCGCATAATCCAACGGTTCATCTTTTTGGAGCAAGTGGCTGATGATTTGTACCCCTTCTTCAAAACGGCGGAAGCGTTCGGCCACATCCAGCAGTTGCCAGTCGTAATTGTGGTGCTCCCGTTCTTGCCAGCCTGCGCCCACGCCGAGGGTGAGACGGCCGTTGCTCAAATCATCTACGGCCGTTGCCATCCGGGCCGTCATGGTGGGCTGGCGGAAGGAGACAGGCGTCACCAGGGGGCCAAACTCAATACGCCGGGTGTGGCTGGCCAGCCAGGTCAGCGATACCCATAATTCCAACGAATCCAGGTCAGGTGGGTTGGCATTGGTGTAATGATCGGAGCGGTATAGCCCCACAAAGCCGAGCTCTTCTACGGCCGTGGCCAGCCGCTGCCACCGCACCCAATTCAACCCATTTTGCCCTTCCACCATAATGGCGACTTCCATAACTACCTTCCAGATGTAGGGCGATTTGACAAATCACGCTACGGCAGAAAATAAAAACGCTCACCTTTTATGAAAGGTGAGCGTTTTCAATATTTTAATGAACAGCCTCAGTTATGCCAATTGTTTGTCGAGGTGGGGCAGGATTTGGGCCACAATGCGGTCTTTGGGCTGTGCGCCAGTAATGCGAGCCACCACGGCACCGCCTTTGAACAGCATGAGAGTAGGAATACCCACAATGCCATACCGGCCCGGTACCGCCGGGTTGTCATCCACATCCATTTTGCCCACTTTTAAAACGCCGTTGTACTCCTGGGCGATGGCGTCAACATGCGGGGCGACCATACGGCACGGGCCACACCAGTCGGCCCAGAAATCAATCAGCACCGGCTTGTTGGATTTCAGCACTTCGCTCTCGAAGTTCCCGTCCGTAATTTCAGTCGTAAATTGGTTTGCCATTTTTATGCTCCTTCAACATCTTATCCCGTATGGGTTTGTTCGTAAAAGTTCAG
This sequence comes from uncultured Ardenticatenaceae bacterium, assembly GCA_964581605.1. Classification (GTDB taxonomy): domain Bacteria; phylum Chloroflexota; class Anaerolineae; order Promineifilales; family Promineifilaceae; genus CAADGU01. The sequence continues at coordinate 32,746 of CAZOPF010000020.1, read as the reverse complement.
GGTAGTAGATGCCATCAATCAACACATTCTTACCTGGGAGTTTAACCAAAGGGTTTTGCCTGTCAAGGAAATGGGTACAATACTGACAGAAGAGAGTGGGAGATTAGGAGACTAAGAGACTAAGAGATTGGATAGTCTCTCAGTCTCCTGGTCTCTTAATCTCAAGGATATGGGTCATGGATGAACGATTGATTATCAACGGCCGTCTGGTGACATGGCTGCCAGACGCGGAGATTGTGGAAAACGGGGCGGTGTTGGTGCGTGACGGCCGTATTGCCGCCATTGGCCCCGCCCCGGAACTGGTCGAATCATACCCGGATGTTGAACAACTCGACGCCCGCGGGCAGTTAGTGATGCCCGGTAACATTTGCGCCCACACCCATTTCTACGGCGCGTTTGCGCGGGGGATGGGTATTCCTGGCCCGCCCATGCAAGATTTCCCCGATATTTTGGCGCGGTTGTGGTGGCGGCTGGATCGTGCCCTGCTCGATCTGGACGTGCAGTACAGCGCCCTGGTTTGCCTGGTGGACGCGATCAAACATGGCACAACCACCCTCATTGACCACCACGCCAGCCCCAACGCCATCAACAATTCGCTGGATCAAGTTGCTGAAGCGGTGGAGCAGGCCGGGGTGCGGGCGGCATTGTGTTATGAGGTGACGGACCGGAACGGCCGTGATGGGGCACTGGCCGGTATTGATGAAAATGTGCGCTTCTGGCACTCCCTTAAAGAGCGCGACAACCCGCTGCTGGCGGGCACGTTTGGCCTTCATGCTTCCCTTTCCCTTAGCGACGAGACATTGGCTGACTGTGTAAAAGCAGCCGAAAAATTGGGCTGCGGTTTTCACATTCACGTGGCCGAACATGAAGCGGATGAATATGACGCGCTGACCAAATATGGGAAGCGTGTGGTTCATCGGCTGGCTGAGGCGGGCATTTTGGGGCCAAAAAGCATTGTTGCCCACTGTGTCCACATTGATGCGGCCGAAATGAATCTGCTGCGGGAAACAGGCACGTGGGTCACGCATCAGCCGCGCAGCAACATGAACAATGCCGTTGGCGCGGCCGATGTGGAAGGAATGTTACGATTAGGCATCCCCGTTTGCCTGGGCAATGACGGCTTTAGCAACAACATGTGGGCGGAATGGAAAACGGCATACCTGCTGCACAAAGCGGCCCATCGTGACCCGCGCCGCCTGAATGGGCTGGATGTGGTGCAAATGGCGGTACACAACAATGCCGCTCTGGCCCGCGTGTTCTGGCCCAATATGCCCGTCGGCCAATTGCAGGTGGGGGCGGCGGCCGACCTGATTTTTGTAGATTACCATGCTACCACACCGCTGACGGCCGGTAATCTGCCCTGGCATATCCTCTTTGGCTTTGAGAGCGGCATGGTGACGACAACGATGGTGGGCGGCCAATTATTGATGCACGATCGCCAATTGTTGACGTTGGATGAAGCGGAGATTACGGAGAGAAGTAGGGAGTTGGCAACGGCCGTGTGGCAGCGTTTTGAAAAATTGAGTGCATAAAGGAGCAGAACTTGAAAATTGCAATTTTAGGTGGAACGGGCGACGAAGGATTTGGATTGGGCTGCCGCTGGGCGGCTGCCGAGCATGAAATCGTTATCGGCTCGCGGCTGGCGGAGAAGGGGGCGAAGGCGGCAGCAGATTTACAGGCACGCCTGCTTCAGGCGCGATTGCCTCAGGCAAAGGTGGCGGGCACAGATAATTTGAGTGCGGCACAGCAGGCGGAGGTGGTGGTGCTGTCGGTGCCGTATGCAGCGCAATCCGCCACGCTGGAAACGGTTAAAGAAGCATTGATTGACAAGCTGCTGGTCACGGTGGTTGCGCCAACGGGCGAGAAAGCGGCGCGGGTTTATCGCTTGCCCAGCGGTTTGTCGGCAGCGGAAGAAGCGCAGCAACAGCTACCAGAGGCGCGGGTAGTGGCCGCTTTTCAGAATATCGGCGCACACCATTTGTTAGACTTGAGCCATGAGTTAGATTGTGATGTTTTGATTTGTGGTGAGAAGAAGGCGGATAAGGATGTGGTGATGGCTTTGTGCCAGGACGCCGGTTTGCGCGGCATCAATGCCGGGGCGCTGCAAAATGCGCGGGCGGTGGAGGAGTTAACGGCCGTACTCATCGCCATCAACATCATTTATAAAGTACCAGGAGCCGGCATCCGCATCACGGGAATCTGACCAAAAATGCTAGAACTTCATTTTATGTCAATCCCCCACATTCCCCATGTTCAGCCAGGTGACAATCTGGCTGAATTGTTGTTAACTGCCTTGCAGCAGGCAGGCATGGAATTACAGGATGGTGATGTGTTGGCAATAGCCCAAAAAATCGTCTCCAAGGCGGAAGGGCGGCTGGTGAATTTGGGAACGGTAACACCGGGCGCACAGGCCCAGGTAGTGGCCGGACACACCGGCAAGGACCCGCGTGTGGTGGAGTTGATTTTGCAGGAAAGTGAGGAGATTTCGCGGCTGCGCCCTGGTGTGTTGATTGTACGGCATCGGCTCGGTTTTACCAGTGCCAATGCCGGGATTGATCGCTCGAATGTGGCCCAGAGCGGCGAGGATGAAACAGTGCTGCTGCTGCCTGAAGACCCGGATGCGTCGGCAGCGCGTATCCGCCAACAGTTGCAAGAGCATTTTGGTGTGCAGATAGGGGTGGTGATTACGGATTCTCATGGACGGCCGTTTCGTCTGGGCACCGTCGGCGTTGCTATTGGTGTGGCCGGGCTACCCGCTTTGTGGAACCGGCGTGGCGAACCGGATTTGTACGGTTATACGTTACAGCATACGGATGTGGCGGTGGCGGATGAGATAGCGGCCGCAGCGGGACTGCTCATGGGCCAGGCGGCCGAAGGAACACCGGTCATCCTGGTGCGGGGCCTGCAATTACCGGCTGGGGAAGGCCAGGCCGCAGACCTGATCCGCCCGAAAGAGTTGGATTTGTATCGGTAGAGAAGGGATGGCGATGAAGAGACTGGGAGATCAGGAGATTAAGTCTCCCAGTCGCCTGATCTCTCAATCTCCTCTTTCAAGGAAGGTATGTGAAAAAACTGTCTTGTCTTATCTGGTCTGGTTTGTTTATTCTGGTAGGTTGCCAGATGGATGCGGTGCCAACCCGCGCCAGTCTGGCCATGGTACCGGGGGGATTGCCGCCCACATTTACAGCCGCGCCGGGCACGGCCGTAGCCACCTTCACCCCCGTTGGTACCCTGCGTGCCCTGCCCCCCACCAACACACCCGAATTTATTCCCAGCCATACCCCTATACCACCCACGCCCACCCCAACGGAAACGCCCACGCCTACTCTGGATGCCACAGCCAGACCGATAATCAAGCCGATTCATACGTATGTAATACAAGAAGCCATTCCTTATCAGGCATTCCCCAAACCGCCAGGGGATAACGGCTGGGGAATGCACTGGATGCCTACTGTTAGCCAGGATCGCGGTGTGGTTGACCAGTTTGTGGCTGAAATGGTGCGCATGCACATCAAATGGGTTGTTTTTCTGAACGATGGCACGAATATCGGCAGTAATGATTATCTGGTGGAGCGATTAGTAGCCCATGGCATCATGCCGGTGATGCGCCTCTATCGCGATGGCATCCTGCCCTATGACGGTAATCTGGCGGCGATGGTGCGCCATTATCGCGCCAAAGGGGTTTATTATTTCCAGCTTTACAATGAGCCGAATGTGGATATTGAAAACCAGCAAAGTTTTGCCAACCCCGACCAGTATGCCCGTGCCTGGGCCAGTGCGGCGCGCGTAGTGGTGGAAAATGGCGGTCTGCCGGGCATTGGTGCGCTCAGCCCCGGTGGCTCCTACAACCATCTGGAATTTCTCGACCGCACCTTTTATGCGCTGGAATATAACGGAGACGCCTACCTGCTGAACCATGCCTGGCTATCGGCGCACAATTATCATGGGACACGGCCGTATAACGACCCCGGCGGCTTCCTCCTCTTCCGTGAATACGACAAAATTGTGCAGGCCCATTTGGGGCGCTCCCTACCCATCATCGGCACCGAGGGTGGCTCCTACCATCCCGACCCCAACGTAGATCGGCAGTTCATCGAATACCAATACACCTACATGCGGAACCGCGAACCTTACTTTTTTGCCTTTAGCTACTGGCTCATTGCCAACCGCGCTGGCGGCGGCCACGATGCGCAGTGGGAATGGCAAACCCTCATCCGCCCCGGCTATGTCCACCCTGTCGTCACCGAATTTTTCTATAAGAATTCCAGGTAAACGCCAGAACTGGCTCCACCAGCAGATCAAGAGACGGAGAGACTAAGAGATTGAGAGATTTAGTCTCCCAATCTCCCAATCTCCTAATCTCCATTCTCTAAATCACTGTCCCGTCGGGAATACTGGCCCCTTTGGGCACAATCACAATACCATCCCGTGCCACCCAGTTTTCATGTTCCTCATCAGCCCGGTTCGGCAGGGCGCGAATGGTGACATGCGCCCCAATGCGGGCATTTTTGTCCACAATCGCCTGCTCAATATAAGAACCGGCGCCAATGCCCACATCCGGCCGGCCGAGCCGCCGGTTTTCTTCTTTTGCTTCATTCGACTCGTAAAAATCGGACCCCATCAACACTGTAGACTTGATGGTGGTATGTGGCCCAATGATGCTCCGAATGCCCAATACAGAATTCGTGATAGTGGCATCAGTAACCCGACACCCATCAGTTAATAACACATTTTTTAGCCGGGCATCATGAATTTCTGAGGGAGGCATAAAGCGGGCGCGGGTGTAAATGGGGGTGCGCGGCGAATAAAAATCAAAGGGGGCATCAGGTGAGGCCATCGCCAGATTAACTTCATAGAAGCGGCGAATGGTTCCAATATCTTCCCAATAACCTTCAAAGACATAGCCCATCAGTTTCTTTTCGTGCATGGCGCGGGGAATAATGTCCTTGCCAAAATCATCACCGTCCCCTTCTAACATTTCAATCAACGTCTGCGTGTTGAACACATAAATGCCCATAGAGGCCATAAAAGGTTTTTCCGCCCCTTCCCAACTTTCCAGGCCAACCAATCTATCACGAGATGGTTTTTCGGTGAAGCTCACAATCCGGTTTTCTTTGTTCAACTTCAAAATACCTAATCCCGGCGCTGCATCCCAATTCACCGGCTGCACAGCCATGCTCACATCCGCACCACTATCCACATGGAACTGCACAAACTTGCGATAATCCATACGATAGAGATGATCACCAGCCAGGATGAGTGTGTATGGTGTATGGGCTTCCCGAATTTCAATCAGTTGCTTGCGCACGGCGTCGGCCGTACCTTGATACCAGTCGGCGCTCAGTGGGGTTTGTTCGGCGGCCAAAATTTGCACCCAACCCGATGTAAACACGTCGCGGTTGTAGGTACGGAAGACATGCCGGTGCAGGGAAACGGAATTGTACTGGGTCAAAATAGCGATTTTGTCAATGCCGGCGTGCAGGCAATTGCTCATGGGAATATCTATGAGCCGGTATTTGCCTGCCAGAGGAACGGCCGGCTTTGCCCGCTCCTTTGTAAGCGGATACAGTCGCGTACCGACGCCACCACCCAAAATTAAACCCAACACGTCTTGCATCTGCATAGTCGTTTTCCTTATTTCTTGCCATGCCCTATAACCAACGAGTGGAGAGTTGAAACTGATAACTATTAAAACAAATATCCTCACTTTTTACCAGTGCTTTGCCTCACGGAACATGCGTGCTATGATCAGGCACAGTTGAGGAAACAATGAGCCGATTGATTCAAATTGAAAACCAGACAACTGTTAGAAATCGTAACCGGCGAAGTATTGCCGAAATGTTGCGTTTGCTCATGCAAAAACAGAGCTTTGATGAAGAAGCCAGAGATATGGCTGCGGCTATTGTGTTTTTGTTGCGCGAAATTTATGAAGGGGTTGAGCAGTCGGCGGTAGCCTGGGAGAAAAAAGATTATTGGTTGAAAGCGGAGCGGTTTATGCGGGAGTGGCGCTGGACACTGGCGGCGGCGGCGGATATGGATGATGTGATCCGGCACGAAGCCTGGGATTTGCTGCCAGAATTGTTGGCTGATTTGTCCCCCCGATTTGATGATCTAAAGATAAAAACTCTGACGCGCGATGTAACTTTGTGGCGAGGGGCTTACAACAGGCTTTTGGCGGAATCGCCGGTGCAATATCCCTGGTAACAAAAAAACCGCTCATAAAAGCGGTTTTTTAAATCCTTAGGGGGATGCTGCGAATTTAATGTTCGGTGACGGCTTGCAGTTTTTGCTGAATGAGGGTGTCAATTGTCGTGTTTTGGGCGGTGCGCATACGTAAGACAACTTCCCGTATACCGTCAATCTGGCGGGCCAGCATCACGGGGTTCGGTATGTGATTGTTTGTTTGGGTTTGAGTAGGTATTGGTTGTATTACCTGATTCATTTCTTTATTCTCCATTCCCACCAATTGTGTTGCTTGATGCAGAGTGGCGTGATTTGTTAATGCCATCATTTTAGGTCTGAGTGAGTGTTATTGTTGTAGTAGCTCATGCGATGCCTTTGTTAAATATCTTACAAACAGGGCTGTTAGTTTTTGGTTGTGGGCGGGGGGGATTGTTTGGTGTGGGAGTTTAGCCAGATGAGGAGAAAGGACACGGCCGTGACCAGCACTAACCACACCCCAATTTTCACCAACCGGTCAGGGACTAATACCGCTACCAAACCAAAGAGCAGCGCCATCGCATAATACCCAAGCACAATCCACCGGGTGGGTATGCCCTGGTCGGCCAGCCGAAAATGGAGATGCCGCCGGTCGCCCTGAAAAGGATTCTGCCCGCGCCGCATCCGGTCAAATACCAGCCAGATGATGTCCAGAATGGGGATCGCCAACACCAACAGGGCAGTAGAGAGTTTGGCCGGGGAGAGAATAGAGAGCGTGGCCAGGTTATAGCCCAAGACCCAAACACCGGCCGTGCCTAAAAAGATGGAAGCAGGTGAAAAATTAAAGAGGAGAAAGCCGATTAACGCTCCCGCCAGCGCCAGGGGGAAAAGTGGTACGGTTGTTTGATCCAACCGAAGCCCGTGCCAGGCAAAAAGCAGAGCAGCAATGGCCCCAACGCCAGAGGCCAACCCATCCAGCCCATCCAGAAAATTGACGGCATTGATCATACCGACTACCCAAAAAACAGTGATGACAAAGACCAGGGGACGCCAGATAATGATCAGATTGGTGGGGGCGTCATAATGAAAGAACCAACTGAAGGGTGGGCTTGACCAGACGCCTGGCGTGGCAAAAGGGTTGGTAAAGCGTTCGATGAAAATGATGTGGCTGATAGCAATAGCCGCTCCCAAGAATTGAAATAGAAATTGCCAGCGAGGGGGCAAATCATACCGATCATCTACCAGACCACCTAAGAACATCACGGCCGTGCCCAACACCACCCCTCGCAACCGTAACGCATCCTGAGAATCTGCCGGTGGCAATAGCCAGTAAACAAGCAAAATGCCGGCCATATAACCGGCAAAAACAGAAATGCCGCCTAATTTGGGGATACGGCCGTGATGCTGCCGTCGCCCCCCTGGTTCAGCCACAATGCCCAGCCGAAAAGATAGTTTTTTAGCGAACGGGGTAACGAGTACGGCCGTGCTCAGGGCGACCACGAATGTGACCAGATACACCATATCTGAGAGGGGGTGAGCAGAAGATGGGGTGAGCAGGTGAAATAACCGTTATCTGTTTACCTGCTCATTCCATCAGCCTGTGCCAAACTGCCGGTCGCCGGCATCGCCCAGGCCGGGCACAATAAAGCCAATATCATTCAGGTGCGAATCAATCTGGGCAATGTGAATAGGTACGTCAGGATGGGCGGTGTGCAGCGCCCGAATCCCCTCCGGCGCGGCCAACAGCCCTACAAATTTGATCCGCTGCGTGCCCCATTCTTTCAAAATGTCAACAGTGGCAATGGCCGAACCACCGGTCGCCAGCATGGGATCCAAAACCAGACACACCTGCACGGTGGGGCTGGTAGGCAGTTTGTTGTAATAAGAAACGGGTTTCAACGTCTTTTCATCTCGATACAGGCCAATGTGCCACACCTCCGCACCAGGCATCATCTCCCAAATGCCATCTACCATGCCTAGCCCGGCGCGCAAAATAGGAACCAGGCCAATTTTATCGCTCAGCTCGCGGCCAACGGCCGTGCCCATGGGCGTCTGCACCGTCAATTCCTGCGTCTTCAAATCGGCGGTCGCTTCATAGCACAGCAACATCGCTACCTCGCGGATCAATTCCCGGAACTTTTTGGGTTCCGTATTCACATCGCGCATCAGTGTTAACTTATGTTTCACCAAGGGGTGTTGTGATTCAAAAACCATCTTGAGCCTCCTCTTTGACTTTTCCCGATCCTTTTCCCGAATTGTATCTGACGCCTGGCGTAATGCGTATGGTCACGAACTACGCAATACGCCATCCGTCACGTATAATCCCCTGAAACGAGTACACAGGCAACAGACAACGTATGAGTGATAAATCAACGCCGGAACGGCACGTTTCCGCCCAGAAAAAATCAGAAGACCAGGGATTAGATGGCCTGTTACGGCCGCAGCGACTGGATGATTTTACTGGACAGGAAAAGCTAAAAACCAACCTCTCCATCCTCATTGAAGCAGCTAAAGGGCGGCAAGAACCACTCGACCACATCCTGTTTCATGGCCCGCCCGGACTGGGGAAAACCACCCTGGCCCACGTGGTAGCGAACGAGATGAACGTGAACATTCGCATTACGGCCGGGCCGGCCATTGAACGGGCGGGTGACCTGGCCGCTATTCTCACCAACCTGCGCGCTGGCGACATTTTGTTTATTGATGAAGTGCATCGTCTGGGGCGGGCGGTGGAGGAGATTCTCTATCCGGCGATGGAGGATTTTGTGCTGGATATTGTGGTGGGCAAGGGGCCGGGGGCCAAAAATGTGCGCTTAAAATTGCCCCGTTTTACGGTAATTGGGGCGACGACGCGGCTGGCGTTGCTGACGGCGCCACTGCGTGCCCGTTTTGGGGCGCAGTATCGCATGGATTTTTATGAAATAGAGGCCATTGAAAGCATCGTCACCCGTGGCGCTCGCATCATAGGCGTCGCCGTTGATTCCATCGGGGCGGCCGAGATTGCCCGACGGTCACGGGGCACCCCGCGTGTGGCACTGCGCCTGCTGCGGCGGGTGCGGGATTATGTGCAGGTGCGGGCAGAGGGAGAGATTACGGGGGACACGGCCGTTGCCGCCCTCAACCTGCTTGAAATTGATGAACTCGGCCTGGATGACCTGGATCGCCGCGTCCTGCGCGCCATCATTGAGAAGTTTGGCGGTGGCCCCGTGGGGCTGGAAACCATCGCCGCCTCCATCAGCGAAGAAGCAGACACCATCATGGACGTAGTGGAGCCATACCTGCTGCAATTGGGCTTTCTGGAGCGCACCGCACGCGGCCGGATAGCTACCCCCCACGCCTACCGTCATCTGGGTATTCCGGTGAAAGTTATGGATAAACCGATGCAACCAGGGCTGTTTGAAGCAGAGATTAAAGATTAGAGACTGGAGATTGGAAGGATCTCTAAACTCCAGTCTCATGCTGAGGGCATTATGGTCGAATTTGGACGCCTTCTCGTCATCATTGGGCTGGCGATTACGTTTAGCGGAATAGTCATCCTGGTGGCCGCCAAATTATTCCCAGGGCTGAACCAGATGCCGGGTACGTTTACTTATGAAGGCGAAAATTTCAAAATCTTCTTTCCGTTGGGGGCCATGATTCTGATTAGCATATTAGGCACTATCCTGCTCAATGTGATAATTCGCCTATTCCGCTAATCTAATTTTGCAGCATAATTCCAGGCAAAACGTTATTCCCGCAGGCAAAGTAAATCTGTTAAAATAACCAGCAACTACCAATCAAGTAAGGATGCCACAACCTATGAGTACCGGCCGATTGATGAAACTGTTAGCGCCTCCCATGAAGCTGGAGGAAATGGGCGTTCCGCAAGCACTCCTGGAAGACATGATTTTTCGCATGTTGTTCAACGAAGGTGACGTGAATATCGCCCGCTTTAGCCAGGTAATGGGCGTTCATGCCCGCATTATTGACGATCTACTCAGCCGTATGAAACAGGAACATCAGGTGGAAGTGACCAAAGCCGGTTCACTGGGCAGCCTCAGCTTTACCTATGGCCTGACGGACAAAGGTACCAAACGCGCCCGCGATGCCTTTGAACGCAGCCAATACATCGGCCGTATCCCTGTTTCTGTTGAGGCGTATAATGAAGCCATTCTCATTCAAACTCAGGGTGTAAAACGGGTGAAGCCGGAACAGGTCAAAAATGCGCTGAACCACCTCATTTTGCCGGAAAATTTTCATCGGCGTGTTGGCCCGGCCGTGAATGCCGGTAGTTCGCTCTTTTTATATGGCCCGCCGGGCAACGGTAAAACCACCGTAGCAGAAGCTATTGCCAAATTGTTAGGGCAGGCATCTGCTATCTTTTTGCCGGATGCCATTACAGTGGGGGGGCAAATCATCCGTATTTATGATCCTCACGTGCATATCCCCATCAAAGAAAATGACATCCCGTTCCATACGAATACATTGTTCAGTACAGACCCTGATAAGGTGCGGGTTGACGGCCGTTGGCGCCTGTTCCAACGCCCGGCCGTCATGGTGGGCGGCGAATTAACGATGGATGCCCTGGACTTGCGTTATGAGCCAATTTCTAAAGTGTATGAGGCCCCCTTGCAGTTGAAGGCCAACGGCGGCATGTTTTTAATTGATGACTTCGGCCGTCAGCAAATCAGCCCTCAGGAATTGCTCAACCGCTGGATTGTGCCCCTGGAAAGCGAAATTGACTTCCTGCGCCTGCAATCCGGGCAATCATTGGAAGTGCCCTTCAAGCAGCTGATTGTTTTCTCCACCAATCTCGACCCGGACCAACTGGTAGATGGCGCATTTCTCCGCCGCATTCAGATGAAAGTGGAAGTTGGCGGCCCGGATGAAAAGCTGTTCTACCAGATTTTCATGTCCGTTTGTAAGTATTACAACGTCCCTTTTGACAAGAAAAGTTTTGTCCATCTGCTGCAAAAACATTACCGCAACAAAAACCGGGTCATGCAGGCCGTACATCCGCGTGATATTTTGAAGGTGATTATGGCGATTTGTGACTATGAGGGAGTGCCTGTGCAGATCACGCCAGAACTGATTGATGAGGCTTGTGATTGTTATTTTGTGGATACCAATATGTCGGCTACATTGGGTGATGTGAGACCGGCAGTGGCCCCCCCGCCGACAATGGCGAACTGATCCGTAATCGGTAAGCGGTGGCCTGACCCGCTTACCGTTAACTGCTTACCGATAACCTCTCAAGTATGGATGCGACCACCGAAAGAAGCCTCTTGTGGACGCCAGACGATACGGTGAAAGAAGCGGCAAATTTAACCGGCTATAGGTGCTGGCTGGAACGTGAGCGGGGGCTGTCTTTTGCCGATTATCGAGCGTTGTGGGAATGGTCGGTTACGGAGGTGGGAGCATTCTGGCAAAGTGTGTGGGATTATTTTGATGTGCAGGCATCGGCCACGGCCGTCACTCCCCTCTCCTCGCTCACTATGCCTGGAACCGAATGGTTTCCCGGCGCACGCCTCAACTACGCCGAAAACATCTTCCACAAGATGGCCGCTGACCAACCAGCCATCTATTACAAAGCCGAAAACCAGCCCCTTATCTCCCTGACGCACCGGCAAATTTATGAGCAGACGGCCGCGCTGGCCCACACCATGCAACAATTGGGCATCCAGCCCGGCGACCGGGTAGTGGCCTACCTGCCCAACATCCCGGAGACCATTATTGCTTTTCTGGCGGCCGCCAGCCTGGGCGCGGTCTGGTCAAGCTGCTCGCCAGACTTTGGCAGCCGCAGCGTGCTCGACCGCTTTAACCAGATTCAGCCCAGGCTGCTGCTGGCGGTGGATGGGTATGAGTACGGCGGCAAAACGTTTGACCGCCGCGACAGTGTGGCCGAATTACAGGCAGCTTTACCCACATTGGAACATACAATTCTGATACCGCATCTGGCGGAGCAGACCGTTTGGGCGGATGTGATATTGTGGGAGGAGGCTGTGAGTAATGATTGCACGTCCATCCCTTTCGCCCAACTTCCTTTTGACCACCCGCTCTGGATACTTTACTCCTCCGGCACTACCGGCCTGCCCAAACCCATTGTGCAGGGGCATGGCGGCATTTTGCTGGAACATCTCAAGGCTACCACCTTTCACAACGACCTGAAACCGGGTGACCGCTTCTTCTGGTTCACCAGCACCGGTTGGATGATGTGGAACTACCTGGTGGGCAGCCTGCTCACCGGTAGTGCGGTGGTGCTATACAACGGCAGCCCCGGCTACCCGGACATGAACGCCCTCTGGCAGTTGGCCGCCGAGAGCGGCATCACCTATTTTGGCACATCGGCCGCCTTTATCTCCGCCTGCATCAAAGCAGAGATTCACCCCAACCAGATGTATGACCTGAGCCAGATTCGGGGTGTTGGCTCCACCGGTTCGCCGCTGACGGCCGCCGGGTTTGAGTGGATTTACAAGAACGTCAATTCCCATCTGGCGCTGGAGTCATTGAGCGGTGGCACCGATTTATGTACGGCATTTGTGGGGGGAGTACGCATTTTGCCCATTTATGCCGGAGAGATTCAGGGGGCGTCTTTGGGGGCGAAGGTGCAGGCGTTTAACGAGGCGGGCAAGCCGGTGATCAATGAGGTGGGTGAATTGGTGATTACCACCCCCATGCCCTCTATGCCGCTCTATTTTTGGAATGACCCGGCGATGACCCGCTACAAGAGCAGCTATTTTGATCTGTATCCAGGGGTATGGCGGCACGGGGATTGGATTAAGTTTAATGAGCGGGGTGGGTGTGTGATTTACGGCCGTTCCGATTCCACCATCAACCGCCAGGGCGTGCGCATGGGCACCAGCGAGATTTACCAGGCGGTAGAAAGCCTGCCGGAACTTCAAGATTGTCTGGTTATTGACCTGGAATTGTTGGGGCGGGAGTCGTATATGCCTCTCTTTGTGGTCTTGCGCGAAGGATGTGTGCTGGATGATGACCTGCGGCAGCGCATTCGCCATAAGCTACGCCAGGATGTCTCACCGCGCCATGTGCCCGACGACATTATTCAAATAGACGAGGTGCCCTACACCCTCAGCGGCAAGAAGATGGAAGTGCCGATCCGCAAAATTCTGTTGGGCATGGAGATGGATACGGCCGTGAACCCTGGCGCCATGCGTAATCCCCATGCGATTCGATTTTTCCGTGACTTTGCCGGGAAATTGGCAGAGAACAGCCACAGGTAATCATGAGCAAACCAATTATTTTAACCGTAGATGATGAACCGCAGGTGCTAAACGCGGTGAACCGGGATTTGCGGCAGCATTACCGAGACGAGTACCGCATCCTCAAGGCTGGCTCCGGGGCCGAAGCGTTGGAGACCGTGCAGCAGTTAAAGCAGCGTAATACGCCGGTAGCTTTGTTCCTGGTAGATCAGCGAATGCCCCACATCAGCGGCACAGAGTTTCTGGCTGAAGCACGCAAGCTATATCCAGAAGCGCGGAAAGTGCTGCTGACGGCCTATGCAGATACGGAGGCGGCCATCACCAGCATCAACACGATTGGTCTGGATTATTACCTGATGAAGCCGTGGGACCCACCGGAACAGAATTTGTATCCGGTGCTGGATGATTTACTCAGTGATTGGTGGACAACGGTGCCTTTGCCGTATGAGGGGATTCGGGTGGCCGGAACGCAGTGGTCGCCCAGTTCACACGCCGTTAAAGATTTCCTGGCGCGGAATCGTATCCCTTACCAATGGCTGGACATTGAGCAAAATGAAGAGGCGCGGGCATTGGTGACAGTGGTACATGCCAGCCAGCCACATGGTTTACCGGTTGTCTTTTTGCCCGATGGTACCACGCTGGTACAGCCCGATTTCCGTACCCTGGCGCAACGCTGTGGCCTGCAAACAACGGCAAAAGCGGATTTTTATGATCTGATCATTGTGGGGGCGGGGCCGTCGGGGTTGGGCGCGGCCGTGTATGGGGCATCAGAAGGGCTGCGCACGTTACTCATTGACAAGGAAGCGACGGGCGGGCAGGCAGGCACCAGTTCGCGCATTGAGAATTATCTCGGTTTCCCCAGCGGTATTAGCGGGTCAGACCTGGCGCAACGGGCGACCACGCAGGCGCGGCGGTTGGGGGCAGAGATTTTGACGGCGCAGGCGGTCACGGCCGTGCGCGTAGATGGCCCTTATCGTGTTGTCACCCTGAGCGACGGGTCGGAACTGACCTGCCATGCCCTGGTGATTGCCACTGGCGTCACCACGCGGCGGCTGGAACTGCCCGGCGTGGAACAGTTGGAAGGGGCCGGCATTTACTATGGGGCGGCGCTGACGGAAGCGGCCAATTACCAGGGGCGGCCGATGTGCGTCATTGGCGGGGCCAATTCGGCCGGGCAGGGAGCGATGTTTTTCTCTCGCTATGCCAGCCAGGTGACGATGCTGGTACGCGCTTCCTCGTTGGCGATGGGCATGAGCCAATATCTGGTAGACCAGATTGCCGCCACGCCGAACATTGAGGTGCTGACGCGGACGGTGGTCACGGCCGTACACGGCGCCGACCGCCTGGAAGCAATCACCATCGCCCATACCGATACCGGGGCCACGGAAATGATTGATACGCCGGCTTTGTTTGTCTTCATTGGGGCCACGCCACACACGGAGATGGTGGCCGGGGTGGTGGAACGGAACAGCGCCGGTTTTATTTTGACGGGGGAGGAGTTAACGCGGGACGGCCGTCGCCCAACCAACTGGAAGCTCAAACGCGATCCCTTCTTGTTAGAGACCAGCGTGCCTGGCATCTTTGCGGTGGGGGATGTGCGCCAGGGGGCCGTGCGGCGGGTGGCTTCGGCCGTGGGCCAGGGGGCCATCGTCGTCCATTTTGTGCATCAATATCTGAAGACAGTCTAGTGATCGGGCGTCCAGGCAGCAATCAATTCTTGTGCCCAGGTCTGCTCATCTTCTGGTAGCGGGGGATAGGGTGGCTGCTGGTAGTTGAGGCTGAGGTCGTAACGGGCACGGCCGTACAGCTCATGCAAAATCTGGTTCAATTCCACCAACGGCTCTTTATCTCCTGGCAGCAATGGTAAATGAAAAGAGGGGATGGGCTGGCGCACGTTAAATGGATAAAGCTGGGCGCGCGGCCGGGTGGAGCCACGGCTAACCATAATGCGGTAATCGCTGACCACCTTTTTGCCATCCATGGGCATCGGTTCGCCATCGCGCAATAAATCCACTTCCACCAGATTCGTGCGGGTGCTAAAAATGTAGCGCCGTTTGCGTTCGTAGGCTTCACGGCCGTCGGAATGTAGCTTATTGGCCGGGGAGAGTAGCTCCAACACCGTGACCAATGTGCCACTGCTGACATCATGGACTTCCAGAAACATCTCATCCACTTCATCTGCCATAGGCACAATGATATTCATCACGCCCCCCTCAGCCAGCGGCAATGCCTGTTTTGTTTGCGGTTGGGTCGGTGAAATCACGGCTACATCGGGCCGCCCAACAAAAGCCAGGTCATCCGGCGTTACCAGAAAAGCCCGCCGTTCCAGGCGCACGTAATAATCCGGCGCAACTTGCGGCGCTAAAGCATCTGCCATGGCCGTAATCAGCCGATTATGGACATCCGGCCAGAGGGATGGGTGTTCCAGGTACGGGTCCATGCCTGGAAAGGGTGACTTCATAACGCGATTGTACAACAAAATGCCAGCTTCTGGCATTACGGCTGATTGACTGACAAAACTTATCTAACCGCAGAGAACGCGGAGGGCGCAGAGGTTAAATAAAGGAGAAATCTCTGCGTTCTCCGCGCCCTCTGCGGTTGAAAATGAAATTTGTCAGTCAACCAGGGCATTACGGACATTAAAGATGATCTGCGAAGGGTACAAAGGATTTAGCCAAACAGGGCGTCGTTTAGCTGATCGTCGCTGAGGCCGTCCAGACCGGAGGGGGCCGCGCTGACCGCTTTCATATCGGCGTAGAAGGTGTCATCGTAGCGGCGGGATTTGATGGGGATGGGCATTTTCACGCCCCAACCGAGCAGCAGCACTTCCTCTTTTTCTTGTAGGCGGGCCAACATGCCGCGCAACTGTTCGCGCCCGGCCAGCCCGGTGAGGACGGCGCGGATGTCATCCTCATCCCCCAGCCAGCCGGTGATGCGGGTACCCAGCTGGCTCATCACTTCGTCGTCAATGCCCGACGGCCGTTGGTCTACCACCAGCAGCGTCACAAAATACTTGCGCAGTTCACGGGCAATGGTGCCAAAGGCGGTCTGGTTGGCCAGCTGCGGGTTGAGCAGTTTGTGGGCTTCCTCAATGGCGATAAGCAGCGGGCGCGGAGCGGCGTGGCCGTGTGTTTTATGCTGTTCCGTTTGTTTGATCCAATGCTGGCGGATGCGCCGGGTGAGGATGTTGGAAACCAGCAAGTAGTCCAGATCATGGTCATATGCGCCAAAACTGAGGATGACGTGACGGCCGTTTTCCAATTTATCCACAATATCCCGCACCGCATCCAAAGCTGGCCGTTCCACTACATACGGTTTGTCGTAAATCTGTTGTAATTTGCTGTGCAAAGATTCGGCTGCCTTTTCATGCACATTATTGGCCCGTGCCCAGGCTGCTACTGAATTGGCCGCTGGGAATGTTTTGCCGCTTTCTGGATCTGTTTCCACCGCGCCCGGTTCCAGTTTCATAAACTCGGCGAACCAGTTTTTAGGGAAAGAACGGTTCAAGGCATTCAGCGTCGTTGGTGCCGTGTCTGTTAGATTCAATGCCTCGCCCAACAACTCAATATCGTTGGTTTGGAAATCCGAAAGGGCTATTTCCAGAGTGAAGTCTGGTTGTTTGCCGCGCACCATCGCCCCTTTGCCCAGCGCTGCCACCTGCACCTTGTTGCCAAAGAGGGTGCGCAGCCCGCGCACTGTGACCATGCGGTCGGTGTCGGCATCGTCAAAGGCATATTCGTTGTGCATGTCAAACACCAGTGCGCCGGCCACATCTTCACGCATCAGCCCGGCCAGCACCATGCGCGTCAGGAAGCTCTTGCCGGTGCCGGTGGCCCCAAAAATGCCGCTGGAACGTTTGACAAAGCGGTTCAAATCGAGCCGCACCGGGTAGCCTTGCTCAATGGTGTGGCCGACGATGAACATGCCTTTGCCTTCCTCGCCAAAAATTTGGGCCACGTCGGCGGCATCGGCCGGGCGGACTTCGGCGTGGTGGGCGGGCACGGTTTTCACCGGTTTGGGGCCGGGCGTTTCCTGCCCCTTTTCTACCCGCGCCAGCCAGGCGCCCCGCTCCGGGTCGCCAAAATCTGGCCCTCTATCCATGAGCAGGGTGGGGTACATCATCAGGGTGGTGTAGAGGGTTTTGCCGAGTAGGGCTTGTTGGATGGGTGGTTGCAGCCGGTCGGTTTTTTCGTCGGCAAAGCGGGGGTCGGTGGCGCCCAGTTGCAGGTCAGTAACCAGGCCGAAGTAGCGGTAACGGCCG
This sequence comes from uncultured Ardenticatenaceae bacterium, assembly GCA_964581605.1. Classification (GTDB taxonomy): domain Bacteria; phylum Chloroflexota; class Anaerolineae; order Promineifilales; family Promineifilaceae; genus CAADGU01. The sequence continues at coordinate 15,127 of CAZOPF010000020.1, read as the reverse complement.
TCGTCGCACACCACAAAGCTGCCTTCCTGCACCCGGTCGGCCGGCACCGTCAGCCGGATGCGAAACCCTTCCTTCAGCCCGCCGCCCACAATGTAACCAATGCTTGATGTCATATTGCCATCCCCTTTTATACGTCCTCGCGGGATTATACCTGTAATTCTAAAAGCGGGTTGCCAGGTTGTTAGCGCAAATTGACGGCGACAATTCTGACCGTTATTATCCTGATCATGACTCGCCACTTTGCCTTTAGAGAAGTAGAACAGCCCATTCATCCAGGTGAAGTTCTGCAAGAAGAATTTTTAGCACCGATGAATATCAGCCAATATCGGCGGCTGGAACAAGAAGTGAAAGCCCTGGCCCCGACCCCCTAAAAACTGTGCAAATCGTCGATCCACAACCCCACAACCAACTGTTTATTGACCAGGTGACGGCCGTGATCCCCACTGCCTTCCGCGCTCATTATCCCCATGCCTGGGCCGCTATGTGCCGGAGCGGATTTGCCGGGTGGCGGCGGCGGACGGCCGATGCTGGCACGGTACCGGGTTGGGTGGGGAGAATCAGTCAGTACAACGG
>CAZOPF010000020.1:0-14454 GCA_964581605.1 uncultured Ardenticatenaceae bacterium | reverse complement strand
CGGCCGATGCTGGCACGGTACCGGGTTGGGTGGGGAGAATCAGTCAGTACAACGGCCGTGCCTGGGCACTGGTGGTGGGCACGGCCTGTGGTGCGACGGCCGTTTACTCTTCCCGCCACGCAACGGCCGACGGCCGTCCACATAGACAGTTCGCGCTGACGGCCGTATAATTAGCAGCAACTTCAACTTAAAAAGATGACCAACGGCCGTGCCCCGGCCTGGGTCTGAGCAAAGCCTGATCATCCACATGGTCAGGCTTTTTTTGACTAAACCTGACAGGTCTTGGGAGACCTGTCCGGTTTGCCAAAGGAGTTTGTTATGAAAAGCCAACAGTATATTGAACTGGACGAAACCTACAGCGCCCACAACTATCACCCGCTGGATGTGGTCATTGAAAAGGCCGAAGGGGTGTGGGTGTATGACGTGGACGGCAAGAAGTATCTGGATTGCCTGGCGGCGTATTCGGCCGTGAACCAGGGCCACTGCCACCCCAAAATTTTGGATGCGGCCGTGTCCCAGATGCACAAAGTGACGCTGACTTCGCGGGCGTTTCGCAATGACCAGATGGGGCCATTCCTGAAAGAGATGTGCGAACTGACAGGGTATGACATGGCCCTGCCGATGAATACGGGCGCGGAAGCGGTAGAGACGGCCATCAAAGCCGCCCGTAAATGGGGCTATGAAATCAAGGGCGTGCCCGATGGCGCAGCGGAGATTATTGTGTGCGAGGGGAATTTTCACGGCCGTACCACCACCGTCGTCGGCTTCTCCAGCGAACCGGCCTATAAGCAGCACTTTGGCCCCTTCACGCCCGGCTTCAAGACCATCCCCTATGGCAATTTGGACGCCCTGCGCCAGGCCATCACGCCCCACACCGTTGCCTTCCTGGTGGAACCGATTCAGGGCGAAGGCGGCGTGATCATCCCCCCCGCCGGTTTTATTCGCGCCGCCTATGATTTGTGCCAGGAGCAAAATGTGCTCTTTGTGGCCGATGAGATTCAGACCGGCTTCGGCCGTACCGGGAAATTGTTTGCCTGCCACCATGAAGGGGTGAAGGCAGACATGACCATTGTGGGCAAGGCATTGAGTGGTGGGTTTTATCCGGTATCGGCCGTATTATCAGACCGGGATATTTTGGGGCTGTTCCATCCCGGCGATCATGGCAGCACCTTTGGCGGTAACCCACTGGGCGCGGCCATTGCCCGTGCCGCCCTATCCGTTCTGGTGGAAGAAAATCTGGTAGCGCAGTCGGCCGAATTGGGCGCGTATTTCAAGGGGCGTCTGGAACGTATTGAAAGTGACCACATTAAAGAAGTGCGCGGCCAGGGGCTGTTTATTGGCGTGGAGTTGAACACAAAGGCACGTCGTTTTTGCGAGGCGTTGCAGGAACGGGGCGTTTTGTGCAAAGAAACCCACGAAAACGTCATCCGCTTTGCACCGCCGTTGGTGATCAGTAAAGAGGAAATTGATTGGGCGCTGGAACAGGTGGAGCCGGTGCTGATGATGCCGTAAAGTGATGCGTGATGCGTGAGGTCACGTATCACGCATCATGCGAATACTTTAACTTCTGTCTCTAGCCGGTCGCCCAGGTTCATTTTGGCCTGTTCAATCTCATAATGCGTTTGAATACCGGTCCAAAACTCGACCGACATACCAAAATAACGTGCCAGCCGAAGGGCTGTATCCGCGCTAATGCCGCGCTCGCCGCGAATGATTTTATTAATTCGCATGGCCGGTACACCAATGTCTTGTGCCAGACGATATTGGCTAATTCCCATTGGTTTGAGGAATTCCTCTTCTAGTATCTCACCCGGATGAATAGGGGGGTAATCTCTCATCATCACACCTCAATGATAATCCGTTATTTCTACATCATAAACACCATCTTCGCGCCAATCAAAACAAATTCGCCATTGATCGTTGATGCGAATACTATGCTGGCCTGCCCTATCGCCCTTCAACGCCTCTAGCCGATTGGAAGGTGGTACACGAAGATCGTTCAAGTTTAGGGAGCGGTGGAGCATGATCAGCTTGCGCTCAGCCATTGGCTGAATATCGTGTGGCAACTTTCTCGAAAAACGTCCCTCAAATACTTTGCGCGTTTCCTTATCCTTGAACGTCCTGATCATAACAACGATAGTAACCCTTTGCGATACTGTCGTCAAGGGTTAAATGCAGCCAGACAAGCGCTAACGTGTCTCGTTTATTACCCGACTTTGAGATGGATGGTCACTTCGTCGCCTTCGTCGAGCCTTTCGGCTTTGCGCACACTGGCTTTGATGGGCACCAGGTAACGGTCTTCTTTGGGAAATAGGGAGGTCTGAAACTCGGTTTTGCCGATACGCACGATGGCGGGGATGACGCCCCATCCATAGGTGACAAAGTTGGATATAGCTTTAATGTTGTAACTTTCCTGCGCCGGAATGGTGGCGAAGTACCAGGGGGCGGGGACTTTCCAGAATCAGATTTTGCCGGTGAATTTGATGTTCATGGGTATGTGTTATGCTGTGCGGCGGTAGCGCATGTAGACGACGCCGGTGGGTAATGGGGATGCTTCGACCAGTGTGAGGTTAAGCCGTTTGTCGGCGGGGTAGAGGCGTTTGCCGCTGCCGAGTACCAGGGGGTAGACGTGCAGGCGGTATTCGTCTATGAGGTCGTGTTGGGCCAGGGTTTGGGCCAGGACGCTGCTGCCGTCCATGAGGATGTTTTTGCCGGGTTGTTGTTTGAGTTGGCGCACGGTTTCGATGACATTGTCGCGGATGAGGGTGGAGTTGCGCCAGGCGGCGGCGGATGGCAGGGTGGTGGAGACGACGTATTTGGGGATGCTGTTGAAGGTGTCGGCGAAGGGGTCGCCGGCCATGGCCTCAAATGCGCCGCCATGTATTTGCCAGGTTTTACGGCCGAGCAGAAAGGCGTCAGCCTGGGAGATGGCGTCGTCGAAGTGGGCGCCGATGTCGTCGTGCCAGTAGGGGTGGGTCCAGCCACCATGGGTGAAGCCGCCGTCGGTGTCTTCGTCTGCGCCGCCGGGGGCCTGGATCACGCCGTCGAGGGTGATGAATTCAGATACGATTAGTTCTCTCATGTTTTTCTCCATGTAAATCATCCACAGATTACACAGAGGGCGCAGATTTTTTATCTGTGTAATCTGTGGATTCCCAATAACTGGCGGCATTTTAGCATGTTTACGCCAGGGGTCACCAAACCAGCAATTCGAACTATGAAATCAATGAACTGTAGGGGTGGGACGGCGGGGGTTGAACTGGCTCTGATAGCGGCCCTTTTGCCCGCGCCGTCTCGCCCCATGTGGCCGCAAAACGGGGTGAGACAGGCGGGAACGACTTCCTTTGTGCAAAACCAAAACGTGGCCCGCCTGTCCCACCCCTACGGCTTAGACCATATTTCGAATTGCTGTCACCAAACGGCCGTGCTTGACAAACCAGCAGCCCCTCGCCAGAATACCGCGTATTTTTTGAAAACCATCCGCGAAGGACGCGAAAAAAACGCGAAGAGAATAAGAGAGAAGCATATGAATAAAAAGCTGCTGATTGTGATAACTTGCCTGTGGCTGCTGGCTGCCTGTGGCGGGGATGAAACGACGCCCACTTTAATAGCGCCACCGACTACGGCCGTAACCAGCGACAATACACCCACCATCGAATCCTCGCCAACGGCCGTGCCACCCGCCGCCACCAATACCCTGCCGCCGCCGCCCACATTGGCTCCCCCACCAGCCACCCCCACGCCCATCCAAACACCCACACCGGCCGAACCGGAGAGCATCTTGCTGCTGGAGCCGGAAGATTTTGCCCCCGACCGCAACCCGTTGACCGGGGAAGTTTTGGCTGATCCCAGTGTGTTGGAACGACGGCCGTTAGCCATCAAAATCTCCAACGCCCCCGCCTTTTACGTGCGCCCCCAATCGGGCCTTAATTCCGCCGATTGGGCCTTTGAGCATACGGCCGAAGGCGCCGTGACGCGCTTCACCCTCATCATGTACAGCCAGACGCCGGAAACGGTTGGCCCCATTCGCAGCGCCCGCCTCATTGACCTGGAACTGCCCGCCATGTACGATGCCGCCCTGGTTTATTCCGGCACCAGCGCCGGCGTGGGCAACCGCATGTTGCAGTCCGACATTGCCGACGATCTGGTGCGCAGCAACGAACCCGGCTACTACCGCACCGGTGACGAAACTAAACCATTTGAACACACCCTCTACGCCCGCCCGGAACAAATTTGGGCCGGGTTGGAAGCGGGCGGCCGTAACCATCCACCAGACTTTCAAACACAGGTTGCTTTCAGTAGTGAAGCGCCAGCGAACGGCCGTCCCGCCACCTACGCCAGTGTGGATTACCAGTCCACCTTTGTCGAATGGACGTATGACCCGGCCACCAATCGCTACCTGCGCCGCGCCGACAATGAAGCGATCATAGATGCGCTGGACGGCGAGCAGGTGAGCGCCGCCAATGTGGTCATCATCGCCCCCTTCCACGTGGAAGACCCCACCATCTGCGAGCAAATCAACAATGGCGTCTGCACGGCGTTGACCGTGCAAATTCAAATATGGGGCAGCGGGCAAGGCGTGGTGCTGCGTGATGGGCAGGTGTATGATGTGACATGGCATCGGGACGGCCGTAACGACATGCTCACCTTCACCGACGCCAACGGCGACCCCTTCCCCTTGCAAATTGGCAACACCTGGGTGCAGCTTGTCCCTACCTGGCTGCGCGATCCGGTGGAAATTACCGAGTAACGATGAAAAATGAGATACCATACGGCCGTGAGGTGTCTCATTTTCACATGTTTATCCACTTCTTATGCGCCTGGTTGGCTCGATTTGATATAGCGCCGCTAACTTCTCCGCGCCATATCTCGTTGAACTCTTCGGAGCATGGAATCCCTATCGCTTGAATAGTATCGGCCAATTCCTCAGAAGACGTTGGAATGACACCTTCAAACAAAATGTCAATTTATGCCCCTGTCCTATAAATCTGTATAATGCTTCTACTCCATCGTCAAAAAAGGGATGCAAACTTGAATCAGGACAGGTGGCTATGGCACTGATAAATTGTGATTTTTTCTCAGAAGTCTTGCAATTGAGTTGCAGCATGGTGGTGGTGGTACCGCAACGGCCGTTGCCCGCCATCCACACCTCCCCACCCCCCAAATTCCCCACCCTCTACCTGCTGCACGGCCTGTCCGACGACCACACCATCTGGCAGCGGCGCACCTCCATCGAACGCTACGCCGAAGAAAAAGGCATCGCCGTCGTCATGCCCGCCGTCCACCGCAGTTTCTATGCAGACATGGTCGCCGGCCCCCGCTACTGGACATTCATCAGCGAAGAAGTGCCCGCCCGCGCCCGCGACCTGTTCCCCCTCTCCCACGAGCGCCAGCATAACTTTGTCGCCGGGCTGTCCATGGGTGGTTATGGGGCGTTCAAGCTGGCGCTGCGCCACCCGGAACGCTTCGCGGCCGCTGCCAGCCTCTCCGGCGCGTTGGATATGGCCAACGTCCACGACCCCGCCCTGGAAGCCGATTTGCGCCTCATCTTCGGCGACCTGGCCAGCATCGCGGGCAGCGAAAATGACCTCTTTCATCTGGCCACGCAAGTAGCCCAATCCAACGGCCCCAAACCCAGCCTGTTCCAATGGTGCGGCACCGAAGATTTCCTCTACGGCTTCAACGTCAAATTCCGCGACTTTGTGCAAACCCTGCCCTTTGATTACACCTACAGCGAAGGCCCCGGCGATCACACCTGGGGCCACTGGGACACCCAAATCCAAAACGTGCTAAATTGGCTGCCTTTGCCATAAAAAGGCATCTCTTGTAATTTCATGGCTATGTTATACTTTGTACATGGAGTTTGACTGGGATCCGCAGAAAGCCGAACGTAACCGGCAAAAACACGGTGTCACTTTTTAAGAAGCAGAAACCGTGTTTGTTGATCCACTGGCTGTCATCTTTGATGATGAATGGCACTCCCAGGATGAAGAACGAGAGATCATGATTGGACTCTCAAATCACAATCGTTTATTGCTGGTATGTTTTGCAGAACGGCGGGATATGATCAGGATAATCAGCGCCCGTGAAACGACCAGTAAAGAGCGTGAGGATTATGAAGAAAATGCTTACCCCTAGAGAAGAAGATATTGATGACAACTTACTGCCTGAATACAACTTTGATTATCGCAAAGCGAAACCAAACCGCTTTGCCATACGAGACGACCAACGGGTAATCATTCTCGACCCTGATGTGGCTGAATATTTCAAAGATTCAGAATCGGTCAATCGCCTATTAAGGGCGCTCATCGGGAATATGCCCCAAACCGTTTAACCCCCGTTTTGAAGGAGACAACTGAAGAGAGATGAAGATTGAGTTTAACGGCCGTATCCTGATCCTGGGTTGTGGCTCCGTGTCCCGGTGCTTCCAGCCCCTTCTGCTGCGTCATTTTGCCATAGACTTCCGCCGCGTCACCATCCTGGACTTTGCCGATTTGCGCGCCCTGATCCCGGACACCCTGGCGGCCGGTGTGCAATACGTCCAGGCGCAGATCACCCCAGACAACCTGGCCCAAACGCTCCGCCAATACCTTGGCCCCGGCGACTTGCTGGTAGACCTGGCCTGGAACATTGACTGCGGCGAGATTGTGCAGTGGTGCCACGACCATCAGGTGTTGTACATCAACACCTCCGTCGAGCTGTGGGACCCCTACGAAGACGCGGCCAACATTCCGCCCGTTGATCGCACCCTTTATGTGCGGCATCTGGCATTACGCGAACGGGTAAAAACGTGGACGGAGCGGGGAGTCACGGCCGTTGTCGAACATGGCGCCAATCCCGGTCTCGTCAGCCATTGGGTCAAAGTCGCCCTCACCGACATCGCCAGCGACATGCTGCGGCGTGGCCTGGGCAACAAGGCGGCATTGGAACGGGCGCTGGCTGACCGGCAGTTTGCCCAACTGGCCCAACTCAGCGGCGTCAAAGTCATCCACATCTCCGAGCGCGATACCCAGATTGGCAACCAGCCCAAAGAAGTGAACGAATTTGTCAACACCTGGTCAGTGGAAGGATTCCGCGAGGAAGGCGTGGCCCCGGCGGAGATGGGCTGGGGCACGCACGAGCGCCGCCTGCCACCCGGCGCGCACACCCACCGTTACGGCCCCGGCAACCAGATTTGCCTGGCGCAAATGGGCATCAACACCTGGGTACGCTCCTGGGTGCCGCTGCATGGCGAAATCCTGGGCATGGTGGTGCGGCACGGCGAAGCGTTCACCATCAGCGACCATCTGACGGTATGGGATGGGCCAAAACCGGTCTACCGCCCCACCGTGCATTATGCCTACCTGCCCACCGACGCGGCCATCGCCTCCCTGCACGAACTCAAAATGCGCAACTTTGCCATGCAGGACAAACAGCGCATTATGACCGACGAAATTATTAGCGGCATGGATGAATTGGGCGTTTTGCTGCTGGGACATGCACTCAACGGCTGGTGGGTGGGGTCACAGTTGGACATTGAAGAGACGCGCCGCCTGGTTCCGCACCAGAATGCTACCACGTTGCAGGTGGCCGCCTCGGTGCTGGGTGCGGTCGTCTGGATGATTCGCCATCCCAACGAAGGGCTAAATGTGCCTGACGATTTGCCCCATGAGGAAGTGCTGGCGGTGGCCAACCCCTATCTTGGCCACTGCCCCTCGGTGCAAACAGACTGGACGCCGCTCAAGAACCGGGTGGATTTGTATGCGCAGTACGGCCGTCCGCGCCCCGCGGATGAGGATGTCTGGCAGTTTGAAACGTTTCTGGCTTAAAAAGAAACCGGGCTTTTGCCAGGCCCGGTTTCTTTTATTTCAAACATTTAGTTGTTCAGGAGATATTTCCAGTGCTTTGGCAATTCTATTGATTGTAGTGGGACGAAGCCGCGCCTCCGGGCGCTCCATCTGTGAATAAGCAGATTGGGATATGTCCATGCGCGCCGCCATATCTTGCTGTGAAATTCCCTTAAATTCCCGCCAGGCCCGCACCAGACTTTGCCCTTCCAAAATATGCCGTTCTACCACCTCTTGCGGAATGGTAACGTTTTCCCGTGCCCAAACATCAAGGTACTCTTCATATGGCACAAGGACAAAAAGGGGCATCCCATCTTTTTCAATAATTTGATGATTAGTAAGTACGTTCATCTCGTTTCTTGACTTCCTCAATAGCAACGATCTGCAAGTGGGTTTCTACCTCAAACAAAACGCGGTAACGTCCTACACGTAGACGATACCCGGAGCGGTTAACCAATGCCTTTACGTCTTTGCAATCAGGCCAATTTTGTAAATCACGGACAGCAAGCACAAGTTGCTGCTGATGTTCACGCTCAATACGCTTGAGTTGCTTTAATGCTTTTCGCTTCCATTCAATGGCATACATCGTATTCGATTATAAGCTAGGCAGAAGTTTTTGTCATTATCAGAAGGAACTGGCTTATTTTACTGCGTCAACCCTTTAGATTTCACATAGCTGCGAATCGGCGCGCCAGACACGGCCGCCAACGACCGCATCCACACATCCTCCTCCACCCCAAACGGCTCGCCGCGAAACCGATGATCATTCTTGCGGATGAACTCTGCCGATTGTTCGTGGAGTCGCTGCCAGACCGTTTGCTGTGCCGCCACCAGCGCCGTCAGCGCCGGGCCAGGCAGCCCGTTGGCCAATACCTGCCGGAAATGGTTCAGGCACAGCCCATCAGAAGCGGCATAGGCCGCACAGAGTTCATTATCTGGGGCCAGGTGTTGGTGCAGAGTACGGCCGTAATGCCCCAACATCTCCGCCTCATTCACACAGACCGGACACGCCGCCTGGGGGGACAATTCGACGATGAGTTTTTGTACGGCCGTGTGGCTGACGTTCACATTGGCCCGCCGTAGCAAGCCACGCACGGAAGAGGTCCCGGCCTGCTCCACCGGGTTCGCCGCCAACGTCCGCAGCAGCATCTTGAGGATGCCGTCCATCATAATGGTCACGCCCAGCGCCCCACCGGCGCGAATGAGCAATTGTGCATGAGGCTGGCAATAACCCCGCGCCGCGTTCAACTGTTCGCGGGTGGGCACGTCATTCACCCCCTCATACAAAATGCTGTCCACCAACTTATCGGCGCTCACCGCCAGCAAACGGCACACCGCGCAGCCTGGTTCGGCAAACGCTTCTAGTAGATCGTGGTAATAGGGGATTCGTGTCGCCATGAGGTAATTGAGTAAGGGTGTGTTTCATTTCAGTTGAAACATCGCTGATATGTCATTCCAGGCGAAGTCTGGGAAGCGAGGAATCCCGCTCTGGTATGGATGAGAGGGATCCCTCCTCGAAGAGTCGTGGGAATGACCGGTAAAGTTCATCTCGTCTTGTTAACACGGCACTTCACTTTTAGGTCGTAATAAAACCTTGATGTACCAACAACTCGGCGTTCAGGATGGAGCCGCTGGCCGCGCCGCGCAAGGTGTTGTGAGCTAAGGCCAAAAAGCGAATGTCGTTGACGGGGCAGGCGCGCACTTTGCCCACCGTCCAGGCCAGGCCGTTGCCCGCGTCACGGTCGAGGCGGGGCTGGGGGCGGTCTTCTTCCGGGCGGTAGATGAGCGCGGGGTGGGGCATACTGGGCAGGTCGCGGCACATGGCCGGAGGCTGCCAGTTTTGGAACAGGGCGATGGCTTCTGCCGGGGAAAGGGGTTGCTTCAGTTTGACAGAGACGCTGCCCAAATGCCCATCGAAGACAGGTACACGGTTGGTCTGGGCGGAGACGACAAAATCGGCCATCTGAATTTCGCCATCCACCAATGCACCACACAGTTTGCGTGGCTCGCTTTCCACTTTGGCGTCTTCGCCGCCGATGTAGGGGATGATATTGTCCAGGATGTCCATGGAAGCCACACCCGGATAACCGGCGCCGGAGATGGCCTGCATGGTGACGATCACGGCCGTTTCCAACCCCACCGCCTGGTGCAAAATCTGCATCGGTAAGACGACGCTGGTGGTCGAACAGTTAGCATTCGCCACAATGTACCCCTCCCAGCCATACTTCTCCCGCTGCTGGGGGATGATGCCCATGTGATCGGGATTTACCTCTGGGATGAGCAGGGGCACATACGGGTCCATGCGGTAGGGCGAGGCGTTGGTCAGGACAATGTGGCCCGCTTTGGCAAAGGCTGGTTCCAATTCCTTTGCTTCTGGTGTGGGCAGGCCGGAAAAGAGTACCTGGGCGGGCAACCCTGGCGCAGTTGGTTGCACGATGAGATTTGCCACATTGTCTGGTGGGGTGCCCAGCAATTTCCAGTTTACACCTTCACCATACGGCCGTCCCACCGTCCGCTCCGAACCAGTTACCACCACCACTTCAAACCAGGGATGGTTTGCCAGTTGCTCCACAAACCGCTGCCCCACCGTGCCGGTGGCAGCCAAAACGCCGACGGGGATTTTTTTGTTCATACGATTTACCTCCAAAGGTAATTGGGTAATTACTCAGTTACCCCATTACAAATAAAAAACGGCCACCGCCCACGATTGGGGCGACGGCCGTCGCGTTTCCACCCAAATTCAGTTAGCAGTTAGCGGTCAGCAGTTAGCAGCAAGGACTCTTGGGGCAGCTTACTGTTAACTGTTTACTGCTTACTGTTCACTCTCATTCACGGCCGTTAACGGAGCCACCCGTCCCTTCTTACCTGGGTACGGGCGAGGCAGTTGGGGGTGAAGTTGGCCGATAAGGTCAGATAATTTCCCAACTGCCTCGCCCCTGCGAATTTTCGGAAAGGCACTCCCAGGGGGTTTTCGCTGCCCACTTCGTTCCGGCGACTTCCAGCCTGTTGGTCTACCGGTCTCTGTGACGGGCTGCACAGCTACTCGTCCTGATCATCGTTTTTTAAGACCTGTCAGGTCTGCCAGATTGGGCGGAATTATAAGATGTGTAGGCAGCCTGTCAAGCTGCCATCTGTTTTTCAGATGCTTCCGCCGAAGATTCAGCCTGTCGCGCCGCCACCGCCGACAAGGTCGCCATCATTTCGCCAGGGTCATAACCGATGTCGCCCACAAAGCAGAAGGAGCGCACCAGATTGAACGTTTTGAGATCAACCTGGCTCAGGGGAATGTCCGGTATGAGCACGGCCGTGTCCGTTTCTAGCTGCCGCCATTCCTGGGCAAGATAAGTGTCTTGTTCATCCGACGGCCGTTGATTCTGGATATAGTCGGCTGCTTTGGTGGCTGATCTGGCCCGAATCTGCTGTGACATGCCTTCAAACAGGTCGCGGGTCTGGTTGGGATACCGTTCCGACAAGGCCAGCATGGCCATAATCATCTCCACCATTTTCAGGCTGTTTGGTTCGCTGCCTTCACGGTACCAGATAATTTTGAGCAATTTGTACACATTGGCCAGCCGCTTAATGGCGCGGGGCGTCATGGCGACCTGCTGGCAACACGTTTGCATCCGCGTGTATTCATCCGGGCTGATTTCAATAGCCTGCACGGGTAGATCGGTTTCTGGTTCACGGCCGTCGTCCGTTTCTGTCTCTGTCTTTTCACCATCTATCCCTCTACCTTCACCGTCTGTTTTATCCGGTTCAGGTTGTGTGATGGCCTCAGACACGGCCGGGCCGCCATCACCACCGTCACCCACACCCGCATCCGGCGTGGCCGGTCGAGACACGATCACCTGCTTACCCAGATAACCGGCTACGGCCGTTTCCTCAATTGGCTGCACCCCATACGGAATCTGGATAATTTTTTCGATGTAATCCAGCCCGGATGGGCTGCCGCGCCGGGTGAGAATGCCCTTGTACACCGTCTCCAACGCCCGCGTGATGAAACGCACATCAATCGCCAGCACCACAACGAACAGGTCGGTTTTGAGCAGCAGTTGCACCGCTTCCAGCACTTCCACCACCCGCAGCGGCGGGCAGCGATCTAGATCGTCAATGTAGAGGATGACCCGCGCCCGGCCGCGTGGGAACAGCTTGTGCCCTTCGGCCGTCAGGCTTTCGCTCAGTTCGCGCAGGTCACGCTGCACCTGGTGCATCAGCCCCAACTCTTTTTCATAGACCGCCTCATCCAGCCGGGAACTGACAAAATCGAGCAGGGAGACGTAAGAGGCGGTGATACCCACCCGCTGCCGCTGCCGTTTGGCTTTGGCTTCCAGGGCAGCAATCTCCTCTTCCAAAGCGGGGATATTAGCGGCGGGCAAAGTGGCGGGGTGGCCGCTCTGTTTGCTCTGGTTAAATTCGCGGGTCTGTTCGGCCAGTTTTTGTTGCAGGCGGGCGTCACGGCCGTCGGCCAGCCGCGCCTTTTCTGCTTCCACCTGCAACCGATAGGCTACAAAACTCTGCCGAATCAGGTTCAGCCATTTGTCATAGCTGCGCAAAAAGGCCATGCCCACCGAGCCAACGGTTAACACCAGGCCGGGGATTTGAATGGTCACATTGTCGCTGACCCATAACACCGTTGCCAAAAACAGGGCCAGCAGCAAAAAGGCGGCAAACTCGGTGGGATTGTTGCGTATCATCTGCCAGAGGGCGGCCGTGTTGGTGAATGTGTCGCGGAGGGAGGGGGAATCGGAGGGGTCAACGGCCGTGAACATCTGCTTAATGGCCCCCACCGCCGCCCCAAACTGCTGTGTGAACGCATGGTGCAGCGGCTTCCAGGCTGCTTCCCGCGCTTCGACCGCAATCTCCTCATCCACCTTCGCCTGCAAATCCAGCCGCGACTGTTCCAAAGTGGCTTGTTTGGCGGCCAATTCCGTTTCCGTCTGGCGCAGTTCGTTCAGTTCCGTCTCTTTGAGTTGGCGCAGTTCGGCCCACAACAATTCTTGTGACTGCACTTTTTTGTCCAGTTCAGGCGCAAAATTGACAATATCTTGCACCTGCCGGGGTTTCAAATCGGGCTGGGCTAACGCTTCCCATACCACGCCACCAGCCCGCAGCACCCGCGCCAGTGCCGCTTCCTGTTCGGCCGTCAATTGGGAATCGGCCGTTTCCGACAGGCCTGCCAACGTTTTTGCCACCTCTCGTTCGCGGGTCAGTTGGGCGTTTAGCTCATAAAAAATGGTCTGCATCAGGCTGGCCCACAGGTTCGATTTGGCATACGTCCAGGCGTCGAACTTGATCTGGTACACATGGCCGACGTAGGGGAAATTGGCCGTTGCCGGACGGCCGCGCAAATGGGCAATGCGCTGCTGCATCAGGTGCATGACAAACGATTTGCCGCTGCCCCACCCGCCCAACACCCCTACGGATAGCGGCGGATGGAGGTCATTAAGCATACACATTTCGGCCAGGGCGTACACGGCCGTTTCCACCTGCAACAAATCGCGCCCCACCGGTTCATCATTCACGGCTGCTTGCGGCCGTTTAATAAACTTTTGCCGCAGCGCCGCCAACACTTCTGGTTTGATAGTGGTGAAGATGATCTCCTCCAGCGCGGCCGGATCGCTGGGGGTAGTCGGGGGAATAGCGGCCAGGATAGCGTCCACCATGGCCAGCGCCACCTGTTGCTCAGACATCCCGTCCATATCGGCCGCCGCCAACGCCGGGATGGCCAGGCGGCGCAGCCCGTTGGCAGCGGCTAACGGCACAATGGCCGTGGCCGCAGCGGCCGCATTGTCAATTGTAAGGCTGTGACCATCGTTAGCAGTGGCGGCGATGACCTTGCGGCTGGTACCAGGCACTGCCCAGAAATCAGTGCTGTTGTGCATCAAGATAAACGGTGCCGTAGGAATCAATTCCGCTGGCGACTGGCTGGCCACGGTCTGCATAAATGCTTTGTCTGGCGAAGCGGCTTGAACGGTTGTCAGAGCATTCTCCAGTTCTTGGGCCAGTAAGCCAGGGCGGTATTCCCGACCAAAATCGAGCGGCAGCACAAAGGCATCTACTGGCAAATTCCAGGGCTGGCGCGTCACCAAGGCGTACACGTGCACACCATGTCGTTCGGTGAGCAGGGTCCCGTTATGGGCAGCGATGGTTTGGAAGGGGTTGGGCGGTGGTGGTGTTGGTTCCGTCGCCTCTTGAGGCGGTGGCGTCTCTTCAACCATTTGCTGGTTGGGATAGGACTGGACATTAGCAAATGGTTGTACCTTTTGCGCCGGGCCGCGGGGGGTGGCTGCCAGCCGTTCCCAATCAATGTTTGGGCGGAGGCGTTGGATGGTGTTGATGAGGTCGTCGGTACGGCCGTGACGTTCACCATACTGCACCAGTTCTATCACTTTTTCTGTCTTGGTATCACCACTCAAGTTTTCGTAATCAATGCCCAGCGTAAAACAAAGCTCAATCAACTCATCTGTGTTGAAATAATCATTCAGGGCGTCACGCAACTGCTGTGGCGATACCGGCGATGCGCTCATAGTTAATTCTCCTGGCAACCCCATGAGGGCAGCCCCTTTTGCATCTGATGAGTTTATTGTAAGGGAAGGGAAAATGGCGGACAACGGCCGTCTCGCAAAAA
>CAZOPF010000019.1:0-65950 GCA_964581605.1 uncultured Ardenticatenaceae bacterium | reverse complement strand
ACGGGCATGATCCTGGCCGAAGGGTTGATTCAAGGGGCGGTGGGCACGGCCGTTGGCCTGCTCTTAGGTTACCTTTTTGCCCTGCTCACACTCAGCGTGGTCGCCCCCATCGGCCAGCAGTATTTGAACATTCAGGTGGGGCAACCCGTCGTGTCACTGGGGTTGATCCTCGGTTCCATTCTGGTTGGCGTGGGTATCACCGTTCTGGCCGGGGTCATTCCGGCGCGGGCGGCGGGGCGTATCACCCCTCTGGAAGCACTCCGCCCCGCCGTTGGGCAAATCACGATCAGACGCATGGCCGGGTTTAGCTTTTGGGCCGGCATTGTGATGATCGCCCTGGCCGTCATCGCCCTGGTCTCCGGCAACGGCGGGCTGATTGGCCTGGGGGCCATCCTTTTCACCGTCGGTTTGATTATGATTGCGCCCGCACTGGTCAATCCCATTGCCAACATTTTTGGCAACCTGATGGCCTATATCTTTGCCCGGCAAGGGACGGCGCAACTGGCAGAAGGCAATCTCTCCCGCCAGCCATCCCGCGCCGCCATTACTGCTTCTACGGTGATGATCGCCCTGGCGATCATCGTCATGGCCGGTACCGTTCTGTCCAGCATTACCGCGACCTTCACCAACATGTTGGAAAACAGCCTGTCCAGCGATTACCTGCTCATCCCCCCTTCGGTGAGCATTTGGGGGATGAACGTGGGCGCCGCCCCGGAACTGGCCGAAGAGCTGGAAGCCGTAGAGGGAATGGGCGTGGTCAGCACTTTGCGCTTTGCCGGAACGGCCATTAACGAAGTGGCGGTGGGGCTGCTGGGCATTAGGCCAGAAGCGTACAGCCAGACCAGCGGCCTGACCTTTATGGAAGGCGACCCGGAAACCGCTTTTCAGGAATTGGAAAACGGCCGTGCCCTCATCATCAATGGCGTCCTGGCTACGGCGGCCGGATTGAAAATGGGCGACACCATCACGCTGCTCACCCCGACCGGCGAACAAAGCTATCACATTGTGGGCATTGCCTCTGACTACCTGAACGCCAAAACAACCACCGCCTACATCTCGCAGGGGAACATCGAAACGGATTTCGGCCGTACTGAAGATGTGTTCTACCAGATGAACGCGGCAGAAGGGGCTGACCTGACGGCCGTTGAAGCGGGCATTAAGGAGGTACTGACACCGTACCCCCAGTTCAAGCTGGTGTCTGGGCAGGCATACCTGGAGGAAAACATTGGCATTTTTGATGCAGCTTTGTCTGGAATTTATGCCCTGATCGTCTTCATGGCAGTGCCCGCGCTCATCGCCATGGTGAATACGTTGGCAATTGGCGTCATTGAGCGGACGCGGGAGATTGGCATGTTGCGGGCGGTGGGGGCCACCCGCAAACAGGTGCGCCGGATTATTCTGGCCGAAGCGATGATCCTGGCAGCGATTGGCACGGCGTTTGGTTTGCTTTCCGGGTTGTATCTGGGGGCGATGGCGGTGCAATCATTCGCGGCTCTGGGTTTTCCGATTGATTATATCTTTCCGGCCAGTAGTCTGATTGCCACGATTGCGGCTGGCCTTATCTTTGGTGTGCTGGCCGCCATTATTCCGGCGCGACAGGCCGCGCGACTAAACATCGTGGAAGCGCTGCGGTATGAATAAAAAAAGGGCTGTTCCCGCGGGAACAGCCCTTTTTTGATCAACTGATTACCCCTAACTTTCGTGCTTCGTAGACGGCCTGGCGACGGCCGTGTACCCCCAACTTCTGATACAAATTGTAAGTGTGCCGTTTCACCGTCACCACAGAGATGCACAACTCCTGGGCAATCTCTTTATTGGATAACCTCTGTTCCATCAGTTGCAATACCTCAATTTCCCGGTTGGTCAGTTGCTCAATGAGGGGTGAATCGAAGTCCGAATGCCGATGTCCAAAGTCGGAAGCGGTGGTGGGCGTTGACTCTGGCAGAGCGGCCTGAATGGTAGACAGGTAGTCGGGCAGAAAATGTTGGCGGGATAACTGGGCAAAGAGTGGCGCGAGGACATCGCCATAATCGGCAAAGGGGCGGATGAGGCGGGTGGGGGCAGCCAGAGTGAGCGCCTGTTTGAGGGTGGCTACGGCCGTCTCCCCTTCTCCCCGCGCCTGGTGCAGCCAGGTTTGCAAAATCAAGTTCTCCACCAGAACGAGGGTGGTATGGGTGGTTTCGAGAAATTGTTGCAGTTCGCAAAGGTAGTTTTCCGCTTCAGCCCATTGCCCCAACACCAGCAGCCCGCGTGCCAGGGTCAGTTGGGGGGTATAAAATTCGAGCATGGGTGTAAGGGTGAGGTGCGGCATGGCCTGGGCCAGCCAGGGAGCAGCTACGGCCGTGCCGCCTTGCAGCAACGCCAGATGGACTTGAAAGGCTTGTGCCTTAAAAAGCTGGCTGGCGTTTTTCATCCCCATCATAAAAGATACCATCTCGGCCGCCATCGCCTGAGCCTCGGCGGGCCGTCCCTGCGCCTGATAGGTCAGCGCCAACCCAAAGCCGCTTTGCGCATACGCATGGCCGTGTACCACGTAGCGATCGTGGATAACCGCTTGAAAGTGGTTTTCCGCCGCCGTCAGACGGTTCTGGTAATAAGCGGCCGCGCCTAAAAAATGATGGGCCCACCCATCACTTTCGGGGAGTTTGCGCTCTTCCGCCAGCCAGAGCAGGCAGTTGGCCGCGTTAACCAGTTCTGGCAGGTCGGCCAGCGCCCGGTAAAGGAAAGCCAGGGTAGGCAGCAGGCGCGCCGTCAACACCGCATGAAATCGTGGCTCTGCCTCCAATGCCTGTTGCACCGCAACGATAGCTTCATTTGTTTCACCCAACAAGTAACGACTGCCGCTCAGAAAGACCCAGGCCGCGCCGCGCACATAACCATGTTCAGGCGGTATCTGTGCCAGGGCGCGTTGGCCCCAGGCCACTCCTGGCGCGCCATCACCAGTCCAAAAACATTGCTGGCTATGTAGCACAGCCAATTCACCGCTGAGCCGGCTGGCGGTTGGTTCCGGGGCACGAGCCAGCAGGCTTTCTAGCTGCTCTAAAAGGGGGGGCATATCGCCATAACGCCACTGGCTGTACAAAATCCAGGCGCGCAGCATGAGTAATTCAGGTTCTTCATCTACCAATGCTGCCGGAAACAGGCGCAGCCAGTAGAGCAACTGCGGCCATTGTTCCTGGTTCATCAACTGGTGGCGGTATTCGGCTACGATTTGCACCGCCAGCCCGGTATCTTGTGCTGCCAGGGCATGTTGGATGGCGGGCACAGGCAGGGAGTGTTGGACAAACCATTGGCTGGCACGGCCGTGCAAAGCATCTATCTCCGCCGGGCTGTAACGCTGGCGCAACTGGTGCTGCAACAACTCCTGAAACAGGTGATGGTAACGATACCATTCGTGCTGCTCATCCAGGGGGATAATGAAGAGGTTGTTCTCTTCCAGCCAGGTGATCAGATGTCGCCCGCTAGCCGCAGACCCGGCGGCCTCAGGCCAGCACACGGCCGTACACAATTCACTGTTTAACTGGTCGAGTACGGCCGTTTGCAACAACGCTTCCCGAAATTCGGTGGGCAACTGCGTCAGCACTTCCGCCATCAGATAATCTATCATCAGCCGATTATTGGCCTGCAAATGGGCCATCACATTGTCCGCGTCCGGGTGATGTTGCAGGGTCAATACGGCCAGGCGCAGGCCAGTGATCCAGCCTTCGGTTTTGGCATGGAGGGCGGCTACCACCGCCGGGTCTGGTGGGGTGGACAACGTTTGTTGCAGGTAGACGGCCGTTTCCGCCAGCGTTAAGACCAATTCCGGGGCGCGAATCTCGGCCATTTTGCCTTGCGCCAGCAGCGAAGCACGCGGCAGCAACGGGTCATGCCGGGTAGCCATGATCAGGTGCATGAACCGGGGCGGCTGGCGCAGCAAAGCAGCGACCACATCGTGAATGTCTCGATTGGAGATAAGGTGATAATCATCCAATACCAGCACAAAATCCTGGGTAATGGCATCCAGGTCGTTAATCAGGGTGGCGGTTAACACGGCCGTTGGCGGCAGCAGCGTACCAGCCAACAGCGTCTCTGTGGCATTACCCATATCCGGCGCTACGCTGCGGATGGCCGCCAGAAAATAAGCCAGGAACAGGGGCAACTCATTGTCGTTTTGGTCAAGGTATAACCAGGCGGCCGGCCCCGGCCACTGCCGCAGCCAGGCACTCAGCAGTATAGATTTGCCATAGCCGGCCGGGGCGCAGATGACAGTTAACGGCCGCCGTGTACTCACCTGGTTCAGTCGTTCTAGCAATTGGGCACGGGGCACAAGGCTGTCCGGCACTGGCGGCCGATAAAATTTGGTGCGCACCAACGGCGCGGTCATCCCTCTTTTTGTACGCAAGATTGTCAAACCTCAAGCAAAACTCGTTTCGGCTGTTGGCAATATAAAAGCCATTATCCTGAATATAGCACTTTATTACAACTTTAGGGCGGTATTGTGGCCGCTTATGAAGCGGTATGATCCACACTGCATCCGTTTGAGTTAACGGGGAGTACATTTTGGGCTAAGAGGCAAGTGTTATGGGTCAGCATAAACAGTTACTACGCTTACACACGCCGGCCACCTATTGCCTGCGGTTGCAAGGAATTCTGGATGAGAGTTGGTCGGAACATCTGAGCGATATGACGATTTGTGTTTCTCAGGCGGAGGGGGAAGCGCCCGTAACCAAATTGACCGGCCGCCTACTAGACCAGGCGGTCCTGTTGGGTGTGTTAA
This sequence comes from uncultured Ardenticatenaceae bacterium, assembly GCA_964581605.1. Classification (GTDB taxonomy): domain Bacteria; phylum Chloroflexota; class Anaerolineae; order Promineifilales; family Promineifilaceae; genus CAADGU01. The sequence goes on along the minus strand of CAZOPF010000019.1, from coordinate 61,191 downwards.
ACAGCGTCTATAACCTGGGCCTTCCCCTCTTATCGGTAGAATGTCTGGACGCGGAATGAAAGACCTGACAGGTTTTTGAAACCTGTCAGGCCTGAATAGCGAGAAGGAGGATATAACCATGACCAATACAGAAGGTAAAAGGAAATTCACTTTTCCCACCGCATATACCGTTTTGTTCATTTTGCTCATCCTGGTCGTCATCGCCACCTGGCTCATCCCTGCCGGGCAGTATGACAAAAACGAAGCGGGCGAACCCATTCCCGGCAGCTACCACCAGGTGGAAGCCAATCCGCAGCGCATCATTCGGGACGGCCTGATGGCCCCGGTCAACGGCATGTATGGGTTGCAGGCCGAAGATGGCTCTGTCAGCGTCTACAACGTGGGTGAACTGTATGGGGCGATTGACGTCGCCTTGTTTGTCCTGGTGATCGGCGGCTTTTTGAGTATGACCATGGCCACCGGGGCCATTGACGCCGGTATCGGCAAGATTACCGAAGCCCTCCAGGGGCGGGAAAAGTGGATGATTGCCGTGCTCATGTGTGTGTTTGCCCTCGGCGGCACCAGCTATGGCATGGCCGAGGAATCGCTGGCCTTTTACGGCCTCATCATCGCGGTGATGATCGCCGCCGGGTATGATGCCCTGACGGGGGTGGCGGTGATTATGATTGGCGCGGGCATTGGCGTGTTGGCCTCCACGGTGAATCCGTTTGCCACCGGCGTGGCTTCCGGTTTTGCCGGCATTTCCATCGCCGATGGGTTGGTGTCGCGGGTGATTATGTTGGTCGTGGGCACGGCCGTAGGCATCATCTTTGTCTCCCGCTATGCCGAAAAAGTCAAAAAAGACCCCACCAAATCCCTGGTATACGAGCTAAAAGAAGAAAACGAAAAACGCTTCCTCAGAAGCAGCGCCGACGCCATGCCCACATTCACCGGCAAACGTAAACTCATCCTGAGTTTATTTGGCCTGGCCTTTCTCATCATGATTTTCAGCGTCATCCCCTGGCAAGACCTGGGCATTGGACTGCCGCAGTTCAACTGGTGGTTTGGCGAATTTGTGGCCCTGTTCCTCGGTTTTGCCATCCTGATCGGCATTATCGGCGGTCTGGGCGAAGCGGGCATTTCCGAAACCTTCATCACCGGGTCACGGGATATGCTGGGCGTGGCACTGGTGATTGCTCTGGCGCGGGGCATCAGCGTCATTATGAACAACGGGCTGATCATAGATACCATCCTCTACTGGGCCGAAAGCGCCGTTGCCGGTTTGGGCGGTGTGGCCTTCATCAACCTGATGTCGCTGCTATACCTGCCGCTCGGTTTTCTTATTCCCTCTTCCTCCGGTCTGGCGACCGTCACCATGCCCATTATGGCCCCCCTGGCCGATATCGCCAGCGTAGACCGCAGTCTGATTGTCACCGCTTACCAGTCGGCCAGCGGGCTACTCAATATCGTCAACCCCACCTTTGCTGTGGTCATGGGTGGTCTGGCCTTAGGCCGGGTGCGTTATGATAAATGGCTGCGTTTTGCGCTGCCGCTGCTGGTTGTCCTGTTTCTGATTTATACCCTCATCTTGAGCATCGGTGTATTCTTTCCCGGTCAAATATTCTAGTGGTAGAGCGATTTGGCAAATCGCGTTACAAAAAGGAGATGCAAAAATGGCTTTTAATATGCGTAACCGTAACTTTCTGAAAGAGTTGGATTTCACCCCTGAAGAACTCAAGTTCCTGCTCAAACTGTCGGCCGACCTGAAAGCGGCCAAGTATGGTGGCTATGAACAGCAGCGGCTCAAGGGCAAAAACATCGCCCTGATCTTTGAGAAGACCTCCACCCGCACCCGCTGCGCCTTTGAAGTGGCGGCCTATGACCAGGGCGCGCACGTCACCTACCTGGGGCCGTCCGGTTCCCAGATTGGGCACAAAGAATCCATGAAAGATACCGCCCGCGTCTTGGGGCGGATGTATGACGGCATTGAGTATCGCGGCTTTGGCCAGGAGTTGGTGGAAGTTTTGGGCCAGTATGCCGGTGTGCCGGTGTGGAATGGGCTAACCGACGAGTTCCACCCCACCCAAACGCTGTGCGACGTGCTGACGATGACGGAGTATACCGACAAACACCTGGGCGAGATTGCCTACTGCTACCTGGGCGACGCCCGTAACAACATGGGCAATTCGCTGATGGTGATGGGCTGCAAACTGGGCATGGATGTGCGCCTGTGCGCGCCCAAACAGTTGTGGCCGGAGGAACATCTGGTAGCCACCTGCCGCGAAGTTGCCGCTCAGACCGGCGCCCGCCTGACGTTGACAGAAAGCGTAGATGAGGGCGTCAAGGGCGTGGATTTTCTGTATACCGATGTGTGGGTCTCCATGGGTGAACCGAAAGAGGTGTGGGATGAGCGGATTGGGTTGTTACGGCCGTATCAAATCAACATGGATGTGGTGAAAAGGACAGGCAATCCGCAGGTGAAGTTTATGCACTGCCTGCCCGCCTTCCATAACCGCGAGACCAAAGTGGGTGAAGACATTTACCAGAAAAGTGGGCTGGATGGGCTGGAAGTGACCGAAGAAGTGTTTGAATCGGAACATTCCATTGTCTTTGCCCAGGCCGAGAATCGGATGCACACCATTAAGGCGATCATGGTGGCCACGTTAGGGGATTAGTGTTACCAGACATCCGATTTCTTGAAGAAATCGGATGTCTCCATTGTTCAATTTAATAATCACGCTGGTATGGCCCATGTTTACCAATTTGTTGTACCTCATCATAGGAATCCTCCTTATTACTACTGTTTATGTAGTCGTGCGGACGATTCTTTTCCAGCGGGTGCATGGGTCGGTGACGCCGATTGAGGGTGTTGTCGTGAATGTGGATGAAGTGGCGGTGCATCTGGCAACGGCCGTGCGCTGCCAGACCGTCCCCCTTGATGAACAAGGTACGCCGGATCCCGCAGCCTTCCAACAACTACACCAGATGTTGGCCGAAACCTACCCCCTGGTTCACCAAAAGCTCAAGCGGGAAGTGATCTATGGTTACAGTCTGCTCTACACCTGGCCAGGCAGCCGCGCCGATCTGGAGCCGGTGATGCTCATGGCCCATCAGGATGTGGTCTCGGCCACCCCCGACGGCTGGACACATCCCCCCTTTGCCGGTGATATTGCCGACGGTTTCATCTGGGGGCGGGGCACACTAGACATTAAAAACCAATTGATCGGCATCATGGAAGCGGCGGAAGCGCTGTTGCAACAAGGCTACCGCCCGGAGCGCACCATCCTCTTTGGATTGGGGCACGATGAGGAGACCGGCGGCACACATGGGGCCAAAAAGATGGGCGAACTGCTCAAGGAGCGGGGGGTGCGCCTGGCGGGCATTGTGGATGAGGGTGGCGGCATTAGCGACGGGTTAGCCGCTGGCGTGCGTGGCGCAGTGGCGCTGATCGGCGTCAGCGAGAAGGGGTACCTGACGGTGGAATTTACCGTGCGCGGCCAGCCAGGGCACTCGTCTACACCGCCGCCGCAAACGGCCATTGGCATTTTGGCGCGGGCGCTGGCCCGGCTGGAGAGCCACCCCATGCCCACCCGAATGCGCCGGTTACGGCCGTTGTACCATGGCATTGGTCGTGCCGCCCCTTTTCACATCCAATTAGCGTTCGCCAACATCTGGCTCTTTGGCCTGTTCCTGCGCCGCTGGCTGACGCAGAACCCGGAAATGAACGCCAGTATGCGCACGACTACCGCCCTTACCATCATTCGCGGCGGCGTCGAGGACAACACTGTCCCCCCCGAAGCCAGCGCCATCGTCAACTTCCGCCTGCTGCCCTGTGACACCATCGCCGATGTATTGTGGCACGCTAAAAAAGTGATCAACGATGACCGCGTACACATTACGCCGGTAGAAGGCAAATTCAACGAAGCCCTGCCCATCTCGCCCAACAAAGGGCCAGCTTACGCCAGCCTGAGCATGGTCATCCGGCAGGTATTCAACAATCCGCCCGTGGCCCCATTCGTGATGTTGGGCGGCACGGATTGTCAGCACTTTGTACCCGTGTGTGACCATATCTACCGCTTTACTTCTCTGGTAATGGACGAGAGTTTTCGGGGATTGGAACATGGCATTGACGAGCGCATTCCCATCACCGGGATGGCCCAAATGGTCACGTTTTATGCCCAACTCATGCAGGTGTGGGGCACAAAAGAAATGGTCTAACCCTCAAAACCCTGACAGGTTTTAAAAACCTGTCAGGTCTGAATAAAGGAGATTGATATGAGAATTGTAGTCGCTTTAGGTGGCAATGCCTTGTTAAAGCGCGGCGAACCCATGACGGCCGAAGTCCAACGCGCTAATGTCAAAACGGCCGCCACAGCCTTAGCCCCCGTCGCCGAAAAACACCAGTTGGTCTTGTCTCATGGCAACGGCCCACAGGTGGGGCTGCTCGCCTTGCAAGCCGCCGCCTACAAAGATGTGGAGGCGTATCCCCTGGACGTGCTGGGGGCGCAAACCGAAGGCATGATCGGTTACATGATCGAACAAGAATTGGGCAATCTGCTCCCCTTTGAAGTCCCCTTCGCCACCATCCTGACGATGGTCGAAGTAGACCCCAACGACCCCGCCTTTCAAAACCCCACCAAATTCGTCGGCCCTGTGTATGAAAAAGAGGAAGCGGACAAACTGGCGGCCGAAAAAAGGTGGATTTTCAAACAAGATGGCCACAAATGGCGGCGGGTGGTGCCCTCGCCTCTGCCCAAACGCATATTTGAGATACGGCCGGTGAAATGGCTGCTGGAACACCACACCGTCGTCATCTGCGGCGGCGGGGGTGGTATTCCCACCATGTATCTGCCCGACAAAACGCGCACTCTGGTCGGCGTGGAAGCGGTGATTGATAAAGACCTGGTTAGCGAGCTGCTGTCCCGTGAACTTGAAGCGGACCTGTTTGTCATGGCGACTGACGTAGACGGCGTTTATCTGGATTGGGGAAAACCGACGCAGCGGAAACTGGAACAGGTCTCGGCGGCCGAACTGAAATCCTACAACTTTGCCGCCGGTTCCATGGGGCCAAAGGTCAGTGCGGCCGTCCAATTCGTCGAAAACACCGGCAAACGTGCCGCCATCGGCGCACTGCAAGATATTGAGCAAATTGTGGCTGGCACGGCCGGCACCAATATCATCGCCGGCTAACATGTAACGCGATTTTGAAAATCGCGCCACAAGGAGAACAAAACCATGAGCGAATATGGCGTTTATTCAGAAGTAGGCAAGTTGCGAAAAGTGATTGTGCATCGGCCAGGGCTGGAGATGCGGCGGCTGACCCCCAGTAATTGCCAGGAACTGCTGTTTGACGATGTGATCTGGACGCGCAAAGCGCGGCAAGACCACGACGCTTTTGTGGATTTGATGCGCGAGGAAGCGGGCGTGAAGGTCATGCGCGTCCACGAGTTACTGGAAGAGGTAGTGGCGGATCCTGAAGGAAGGGCCTATATCCTCGACCGCAAATTGACACCCAACGAAGTTGGCGTCGGCGTGGTGCCCGAACTACGCGCCTGGATGGATGGCTTAGACCCGGTTAAACTGGTGGCGCACCTGATCGGTGGTGTGACTATTGCCGAACTGCCCGGCGAATTGGGCGCATTTGCCCAAAAGGCGTGGAGTGGTGACGAATTCGTGGTCGCCCCGCTGCCCAACCAGTTGTTTACCCGCGACAGCTCTTGCTGGATTTACGGCGGCGTGACCGTCAACCCGATGTATTGGCCCGCCCGCCGCAAAGAAACCCTGCACCTGACGGCCATCTACAAATTCCACCCCGAATTTAAGGATGGTGATTTCACCATCTGGTGGGGCGACCCCGATGTAGATCATGGCAATGCTACCGTCGAAGGTGGTGATGTGATGCCCGTGGGCAACGGCGTCGTACTCATTGGCATGGGTGAGCGCACCACCTACCAGGCGGTGGGACAGGTGGCACAGTCCTTGTTCAAACATGGCGCGGCCAACCGCGTTATTGCCGCCAAGATGCCGCGTGACCGGGCCAGTATGCACCTGGACACCATCTTCACCTTCTGCGACCGCGATCTGGTGACCATCTACGAACCGGCCGTCAACAGCATCCAACCCATAAGCTACCGCCTCGGCAGCAAAGAGGGGACAATGGATGTAACCGTTGAAGAAAAAGGATGGTTGGCCGTGGTACAGGAGGCGTTAGGCCTGAAAAAGCTGCGTGTGGTGCCTACGGGTGGCGATGCGTTTGAGCAGGAGCGGGAGCAGTGGGACGATGGCAACAATGTCGTGGCGTTGCAGCCCGGTGTAGTCGTGGCCTATGACCGCAATGAATGGACCAATGCCCGGCTGCGCAAAGCCGGCATTACCGTATTGACGATTCCCGGTTCGGAACTGGGGCGCGGGCGCGGCGGCGGCCATTGTATGACCTGCCCGGTGCTGCGTGACCCGGTCGAGTACCCATAATTGTTGTTTATTACGCTCCGTGTGGAATAATTCTCGATACGCTCCGCGCCCCTTGTGAGGACGCGGAGCGTTTGGGCTAGCGTTCCACGCAAAGCGTGAGAACAGTAGTGGAGGAAGAAATGGCTAAAGAAAAGGGCAAAGACAAAAAGGCGAAAAAGGGCAAAAAAGAGGGGGAACAGCAGGAAAAGGAAACGGTGCTGGCACAGGTTTCTGCCTCGACCGGTGAAGCGCCATCGAATATGAGCCGCAAGGAGTTTGAAAAAGAAATGGAAAAACTCCAGGCCGAGCTGGTCAAAATGCAGGAGTGGGTAAAAACCAGCGGCGCCAAAATCTGCATCTTGTTTGAAGGGCGGGACACGGCCGGAAAGGGTGGCGTCATCAAACGCATCACCGAACGCACCAGCCCGCGTGTCTTTAAGGTGGTGGCCCTTCCCGCGCCGACGGAGCGGGAAAAGTCGCAGATGTATTTCCAACGCTACATGCCCCATTTGCCCGCCGCCGGGGAAGTGGTGATCTTTGACCGCAGTTGGTACAACCGGGCCGGTGTGGAACGGGTGATGGGTTTTGCCACGCCTGAACAAGTGGACTACTTTTTGAAATATGCACCGCAGGTAGAACGGGCTATCATCAACTCTGGGGTCATCCTGATCAAGTATTGGCTGGAAGTGAGCATGGAAAACCAGTCCCTACGACTAAAAGCCCGTGACGAAGATATGCGCAAAATCTGGAAACTCACCCCCATGGATCTGAAAAGTTACAGCCATTGGTACGACTATTCACGGGCGCGTGATGCCATGTTTGCCGCCACTGATACACCCGAAAGTCCCTGGTATGTGGTAGATGGCAACAACAAACGCCGGGCGCGCCTGAACTGCATTTCGCACCTACTCAGTGTGGTGCCCTATGAAGAGGTGCCGCGTGAACCGGTGAAGTTCCCCAAACGCCAGCCCAAAGGCGACTACGTTGAGCCGGATTATCCGTACCGGTATGTCCCGGAGATCTATTGATACTGTATTGGAGGGGAGGCTTTAGCCAACATTGTTTCGGCTAAAGCCTCCCCTCCGACAATTTACTTCTCATTGAGGTATCTATGCTTTCGGCGATCTGGTGGGGCTTTTTACGGTAATGGGATTTTTGGCTGCGGTCATGTTATCTGTGGCCCAATCAGTACAAGTGGGTAATCAAGTAATTGAGTAATTGAGTAATTTAGGAGTAAGCGTTCAGTCCCTCTGGAGACCTGACAGGTTTTTGGCCTGTAGAGTGTCAAGTTAAACGAGTAAAAAACCTGTCAGGCCCGAACGGCTACATTTTAGAAACCCGTTTCTCCAATTACTCAATTACCCAGTTACGCAATTACAAATTTTTAGAGGAGAAAAAATTATGACAGCATCAACTGATAGTCAGCCGAAGTGGTACAGCCTGACGCCGGAGGCAGTTGCCCAGCAACTGAAAGTAGACCCGGCCAAAGGGTTGAGCGCCGCCGAGGTGCAGCAGCGTTTGCAGCAGTACGGCCCTAATGTGCTGGCCGCCAAAAAGAAGGAATCGGGCTGGCAGGCCTTCCTACGCCAGTACCAGGACTTCATGCAGTGGATCCTACTCGGCGCCGCCGTGCTCAGTCTGGTGGTCACGCGTGAGGTCGGCACGACCCTGGTGCTGGTGGGACTGACGGTCTTCAATGCGATTCTGGGTTTGCGCGGCGAATCCAAGGCCGAGGCCAGCCTGGCCGCACTGGAGCAGATGATGAAGAATATCGCCCGCGTGCGCCGCGACGGCCAGGCCATCGAGATCGAATCCGAGGGGCTGGTGCCGGGCGACATCGTGCTGATGGAGGCGGGCAACCGCGTGCCGGCCGATGGACGCCTCTTCGTCACCGCCACGCTGGAGATCGAGGAAGCGGCGCTGACCGGCGAAAGCGTGGCCTCGTCCAAGGACTCTGAGACCATTGACAAGACCGACGTGCCCCTGGGCGACCGGCACAACATGGCCTTCATGAACACGGCCGTGACGCGCGGCCGCGCCGAGATGATCGTCACCACCACCGGCATGGGTACCGAGATGGGCAACATCGCCGACCTGCTCAACAAGACTGAAGCCGACAAGACCCCCTTGCAGAAGCAGCTCGACAAGCTGACCATGATCATTGCCGGCATCGCTGGCCTGGCCTTTGCCCTGATGGTCATCATGGGTCTGCGCAACGGCGACTCCTTCCAGACGATCTTCATCGCTGGCATCGCCCTGGCGATTTCCGCCATCCCAACCGGCTTGCCCGCGGTCGTGACTACCATGTACTCCATGGGGACACGCGCATTGGCGGCTCAGGGCGCCATCGTCAAGCGGCTGCCATCGGTCGAGACGCTGGGCTCGGTCTCGGCCATCTGTTCCGACAAGACCGGTACGCTGACCCTCAACAAGATGACGGCCGTTGAGTTCTCCATCCCCGGCCAGAACCGCTATCGGGTGACGGGCGAGGGCTACGGCACGGCGGGCGAACTGCAACTGACTCGCGGGCTGGCGGCCGGCCAGCCCTGGCAGAAAGGCACGACGCCCTACAGCACCGAGGGCCAGATCAAGAGCGCCGGCGGCGCGAAAATTGACCTGGAGCAGGTCATGCTGGCCATGGCGCTGTGCGCGGACGCCCGCCTGGACGGCGAAGCGCTGATCGGCGACCCAACCGAGGGCGCGCTGATCGTGCTGGCCGAGAAGGGCGGCATCAGCGTGGACGACGCACGGGAGATGTACCCCCGCGTCGCCGAACTACCCTTCGACTCCGACTACAAATTCATGGCCACCTTCCACAACATGAAGGATGAGCAGGGCAAGCCGGTGGTGCGCGCCTTCGTCAAGGGCGCACCCGACGTGTTGATCGCCCGCAGCGGCTATGCCTGGATGCCCGAAGGGCCGGATGTGGCCGTCACCGACGAGAACCGCGGGCTGGCGCTGCTGGAGAACGACCGCATGGCCGCCTCTGGCGAACGGGTGATGGTGGTGGCGCGGAAGGATTTTGACCCCCAGACCTTTGACGCCAAAGGCAATCTGATTGAACTGATCAACAACTTGACGCTGATGGCCATGGTCGGCATCGTCGACCCGCCGCGTGCCGAGGCCCGCGACGCCATCGCCAAGTGCCACAGCGCTGGCATCCAGGTGCGCATGATCACAGGCGACCACGCCGTAACCGCCGCCGCTATCGGCAAACAACTGGGCATTACCGGCAAAGCGCTCACGGGCGCGGAGTTCAAGGCCAAGAGTGACGACGATTTGATGAAAGAACTGGATGAGATCGGCGTGGTGGCCCGCGTGGCGCCAGAGGACAAGATCCGCCTGGTGGATCTCTTGCAACGCAAGCAGAACATTGTCGCCATGACGGGCGACGGCGTCAACGACGCGCCGGCCCTCAAGAAAGCGGACATCGGCGTGGCCATGGGCATCACCGGCACCGAGGTCTCCAAGGGGGCGGCCGTGATGATCCTGACCGACGACAACTTCGCCACCATCGTCAAGGCGGTCGAGTTCGGACGGGCGATCTACGTCAACCTGTCCAATTTCATCCGCTTCCAGATGGCGGCGCTGGTGGGGTTCATCGCTTCCTACCTGGGGGCCGCGTTCTTCGTTATTGCTGGCGGGGTACCCTTTACGCCGTATGTGGTGCTGTGGATCAACTTCCTGGTGCAGGTGCCTGTCGCCATTGCCCTGGGCTTTGACAAGCCAGCGCCCGGGCTGATGGAGCACAAACCTCGCCCGCTCAACCAACCCGTGCTTTCCCGTTCGCAATGGGTGCGTATCGTTTTCCTGGGGCTGCTGATGGCCATCGGTACCCTATACCTGGAGTCGGTATATACGCCGGCCGGCACGGCCGTGGCCGCTACCATGGCTTTCGTCGTCTTCTCGCTGTTCAACATCATCATTGCGTTGAGCGCGCGCAGCGAGACCGGGAGCGCCTTCAACCGGGATATCTTCGATGACCGCAACCAGTTGATGCTCTACGGGCTGGCCCTGCTGTTCATCATCGTGCCAGTGGAGTTGGGCTTCCCTCGCTTCCTGGGCCTGGCCCAGCTGACCAGCGACCAATGGCTACTCTGCATCGGCTTCGCCTTCGCTTTACTGCTCGTGGATGAAGTAATCAAGTTCTTCATGCGCCGGAGCAGAGGCCACAGCCACAAAGCGGCAGCCCCTGTCGTCGCTGCGCCAACCCAGGCATAGCCACTTGTGGGCAAGCTTATTCCTGGCTTCGTACTTGTAGGTGCGCAGCCAGGAAAGGGTATAATCTGGGGAGAAACCCATCGTTAAGGAGAGATCCAAACCTGTGACAAACGATCTACAAGAAAAAACGGCGAGTTGGGCCGTCATCACCATGCTGGCAGCAGCACAATTCATCATGGTTTTGGACACGACGGTCATGAACGTGTCTATCACACAAGTCGCGGCAGACCTGAACACGACCGTCGTTGGTTTGCAGACGGCCATTACCATGTACACGCTGGTCATGGCGGCCTTCATGCTGCTCGGCGGCAAGCTCGGCGACCGTTGGGGCGCCAAGCGTGCCTTTACCGTCGGCCTGCTGGTCTACGGCGCGGGGTCGTTGACTACGGCACTTTCTCCCAATCTGGCAGTGCTGCTCGTCGGCTGGTCGTTTATCGAGGGGTTTGGCGCGATCCTGGTCATCCCGGCCATCGCGGCATTGACCGCCGCCACGTATTTCGGTCGCCAACGCGCCCTGGCCTACGGCATCCTGGGCGGGGTCAGCGGCGCGTCGGCCGCGCTTGGCCCGCTGATTGGTGGTTTTGTAACCACTTACTACTCCTGGCGCATCGTCTTTGCCGGTGAGACGGCCGTTGTCCTGGTGCTGATGCTATTTTTGCGCTTGATCCCCACAACACCTGGTCACCGGAGCAAACTTGACCTTACCGGCGCGTTTCTGTCCGCCGCTGGCCTGGGCGCTGTTGTGTTTGGCATCCTGCGTTCCAGCCAATGGGGTTGGATTGCGCCCAGCGCGTCCGCGCCATTTACCCCGCTGGGATTGTCGCCTGTGATCTGGCTGATCTCAGTGGGCTTTGTCCTGTTAGGGTTCTTTGTGCGCCATGAAGGAGCCTTCATCGCCGCCGGCAAAGAGCCGCTGCTCGATACACGGCTGTTGAAAATCCCGCCCATGCGGGCTGGTCTGGTTACCTATCTGTGCCAGCAGTTCATCATCATGGGCACCTTCTTCGTGCTGCCGCTTTATCTGCAAACCGTTCTCGGTTACGATGCTCTGGAGACCGGGATCGTCCTCTTGCCACTATCGCTGGCACTGCTGGTGTTTGCGCTGGCGGGGGCACGGCTGGCTGGACGCTACTCACCCAAACGTATCGCTGCCGCTGGCTTGCTCGGCATGCTCAGTGGTTTGATCCTGCTCGTCGCGTTTACCGGCCCAGACCTACGTTCCGCGGGCTTTGCGATCGCGCTGGCGTTGGTTGGCGCCGGTAATGGGTTACTGGTGTCGCAATTGGGCAACGTCATCATGTCGTCCGTGCCGTCAGAACGGGGCAGCGAGGCTGGCGGCCTACAGGGGACGGCCATGAATCTCGGTGCTTCGCTGGGGGTGGCGTTGATTGGCTCGATCTTGATTGCGTCGCTGGTTGGCGGCTTTCAGAAAGCGGTGTTGGCCGACCCGGCGCTGACGGCCGTGGCGCCAGAGTTGGCTGCCCAGGCGGAGCAAAATGCCAACTTTGTCACTGTCGAGCAAGTGAGCCTGGCGGCGGAAGCGGCGGGGCTTACCGAAACGGAGGTGGCTGCCGTCACCGCGCAATACGCCGACGCCCAGATTATGGCGCTCAAAGTCGCCTTTGCGGCGCTCGCCTTCTTCTCGCTTTTGGCGCTGTGGTACGTGCAAACGCTGCCGAACCGAGCAGATGGGGCGGCTCCGGCCGAGGCACTTTCACCCGCTGGGGCAACTGCGTAGCTGTATGAGATGTAGTAGTTCTGGCGCTTGGCGAGCCGCGTTTTGACGGCAGCATCCTGACCGAAAAGGCATGGTGCCAGACTCGGCCGTCATTGCCCTGGCCATCGAGCATACCTGGGCCGTGGTACTGGTGAACGCGATGGTGGACAGTGGCGTCGAAGTGGCCCTGAACTTCCGTGTACCTGCCCCTATTGTGGATGAGGCCTTTGCCTCGCTCACAGCCACCAATTAAGGAGGTTGAAATGCCAGGATTAGTCAGAGGGATGGCCCGGACGGCGGCCGTTGTCGGCACCGCCACCGCCACCCGTAATGCCGTAAACCGCTGACAGGCAGACAAGAATGTCGCTGCCTATTCACAAGCCGTGCAGAATCAGGCGCCGCCGCCCCAGCAGTACGCTCCGCCGCCGCCGAAATACTACGAACCACCCGTACAGACTCAACAAGATGACGTGATTACGCAGTTGGAACGCCTGGGCGCGCTCAAGGCGCAAGGGCTGCTGACCGAAGAAGAGTTTGCCGCCCAAAAAGCAAAACTTCTCGGTATGTAAGGGCGACCGTTCTGGCCCAGCCTTCAATAACCAATTGAGGTGAAGACAGGATGGGGCCTTCACCTCATACTCATGCAGCTATGCGGGCATTTCGACAGGCTGCCCCCCACTATGACTAACGAGATTGGCAACCAGATGCTGTACACAAAGCTTCACCGGCCACACCTGACCGCTGACTTGGTTCACCGCCTCCGCCTGAAAGAATCCCTGGATGACGGTCTGAACCACCCGCTGATCCTGGTGGCCGCCCCGGCCGGTTTCGGCAAGAGTACGCTGGTAAGCGCCTGGCTGGAGACCTGCCATTTTCCTCATGCCTGGATCTCCCTGGATGAGGCCGATAATGACCTCGGCGTCTTCTTGGGCTACTTTCTAGCGGCTGTACGCACTCTTTTTCCCGACGACCTACCAGAAACAAGCGCCTTTCTCACCAGTGTCAGCCTGCCTGCGGTTCCCGTCATCGCTAGCAGTCTGATCAATGAACTGGACAGAGTGGAACGCGACTTTATCCTGGTGCTGGACGACTATCACACTATCCACGAGGATCCAATCCATGAGTTATTAACTCTGCTATTGCGACATCCACCGCAGGGCCTGCATTTAGTGATCGCCACCCGGCAGGATCCATTGTTGCCTCTCGGTGTGCTGCGAGCGCGTCATCAGGTTGCCGAGATCCGGGGTCAGGATTTGCGTTTCTTCAGGGCTGAAGTCGGCGAATTTGTTAAGAAGGTGCTGGGGCTGTCCCTGGCCGATGATGCGCTGGCTGTGCTGGTAGAAAAGACGGAAGGCTGGGCCGCCGGGCTGCGACTGGCAACCCTGACGCTTCGCCACAGTGAGAATGTTGACAGTTACCTTGCCGGGTTGGGCGCCGTGAACCGTTACATACTCGACTACCTGTTGAGCGAAGTGCTATCAAACGTACCGCCCGGTATGAGGAGTTTCCTGTTGAAGACCTCCATCCTGGACCGGGTGTGCCCCTCGCTGGCTGAGGCCTTGATTGGCCCGGACGACCCTACGTGTAAGCCGCATGAATATCTGACCTGGTTGGAGCAGGCCCACATGTTCACAGTGGCCCTGGACTCACGAGGTGAGTGGTATCGTTACCATCACCTCTTCCAGGAGCTCTTGCGAGATCAACTGGCGAAGCAGGTCAGCGCCGGTGAAATCGCCACGCTGCACATCCGGGCCACTGCCTGGTACGGCCGTCAACAGTTGCTGGAAGAAGCATTACAGCACGCGCTGTTAGGACGCGATACACAGACGGCCGTCCGCATCGTCGCCGAACATCGCCATGCCCTCATGGACTCGGAACAGTGGCAGCTCCACGAGCGTATTTTCCACATGTTTCCCGCGGAGACGGTTGCTGCGTATCCAGACCTCATCCTGATGGCTGCCTGGATGGCCCGGTTGGGCCGGTTCGATCTGGCGCATGTTTTAGAACTGGCTGACCGGGCCGACAGCCTCACCGCGCACATGACGGACCAGCCAGAGCACGCTGCTCACTTGAGCGGTGAAATAGACGCCCTGCGCGCCATTGTCGCCTGCGAAGCAGCCAGTGATCCCGAAGTGGTGATCGCTCTCGCCCAACGGGCGCTCACAAACACGCCTCGCGCCTGGTACTACGTGCGTTCCGCGACCTGGATATATCTGGCCGCTGCCTACCAGATGGCTGGCCGGCTCAATCAGGCATATGCCGCGCTGGCTGAAGGTCAAAAAGAAGATGTTGCCCAAAATGGCGCTGTACACGCACGAGTGGCCGGTTCTCGCTGCTTTATCGAGTGGATGGCGGGTGATTTGTCAGCGATACCGCCGGGAGCTACCCATCTCCTCACTGTGAGCGAGACCCACCATCGCCGCGAATCACAGGGATGGGCACACTATTTCCTTTGCGGCGCCGCCTACCAGCATAACGATCTGACAACTGCCGAAGCTCATGCGAAGGCTCTGGAGGATCTGCGCTATGTGAGCCGACCCATGACCTATATGCAGAGCGCCTTTATCTACGCCTTGATCTATCAGGCGCAAGGTCAGCCTGCTCAGGCACAGAGCAAGCTCAACCTGGCCTTTAACTTCCTGAGAGAGACCCACAGTGAAGGATTGGCGCCGCTGGCGCAGGCATTTCAGGCAGAGTTGGCCATGATGCAGGGTGATCTAGGCACGGTCAGGCATTGGGCGACGACGATTGCCCCTTTTCTGCCACGCACCTTGATGCCTTACTTCTTTGCGCCACTCCTAACACGGCCAAAGTTCCTTCTGGCCCAAGACACACCCGCCAGCCGTCAGGAGGCCACCGCCATGCTGTCCGAGATGCACACCTTTGTTACGGCCACCCACAACACCCGCTTCATCATCGAGGTGTTGGCCCTGCAAGCCCTGCTCCACAACGCACGGGGAGACGAGCGGGCGGCACTGGCGCAGTTACAGCAAGCCTTGTCGTTAGCCGAGCCTGGCGGCTTTATTCGCCTCTTCGTTGACCTCGGCCCCCGGTTGGCGAGCCTGCTCATTCGACTCCACCAGACAGGCGTTCTGCCGGACTATACCAGCCGGATACTGCAAGTATTTGCTGAGTCCACGCCGGCTACTCCTCACCCCCAAACAGTTACCTCTCTTGGGAGCCAAACGGAACTGATCGAACCTCTGACCGAACGCGAGCGCGAAATCCTGGTGCTCCTGGCGCAGCGATTGACGGACAAAGAGATCGCCCAAGCGCTGGTCATCTCTCCTCTAACGGTCAAACGACACGCTTCAACTATCTACCAAAAACTCCAGGTCAACGGCCGTCGAGAGGCAGTTGCCAAAGCGATCCGTCTAGGCTTGTTGTAAGGTCACAACTCCTCGCATTACACCCTCAATACATCCTCAATACATCCTTTGGAGGCAAGCGGTACTCCCAGGATCGCTCTATGCTTAGGGGGCGGCTGAAAAAGTTCAGCAGTTTGAGAGACACCCATATGAACCAATGTAGCAAAAGTTTCCTGTTCGATCAGCCTGGCCGTTATCGAATACATGTCCAGGGCCAGTTGAGTGCGAGCTGGACCAGCCGGTTGAGCGACATGGTGATTACGGTGAAACAACCGGAGAACCAACAACCGACCACAATCTTGACAGGCAAGCTGAGAGATCAAACCGCACTGATGGGCATATTGAACGCACTGTATGCTATGGGCTGTCCTTTGCTCAAAGTCGAACGACTAAACGCCGTGTCCAGTACTGAGGATGTTCAAGACGATGAGGTGAAACCATCCGAATAAACTTTTAGCTATCCAAACGGCCGGGTCTGGTCAAAGAACAACCCGCCATCACCACCGGTCTGGTGATGTGCATCATAATGAACTCACAAAATAAGGAGAATTTAACAATGGCTACTATGACAATTAAGGGGAAAACCATGCGTTCCGTTGATGTGGACTGGAATGAGTTTTACTACACCAACTGTCCCTTGGTATCCCCCAGCAATGTTGACCAAGAAATTGGTTGGGTGAAGGAAGAGTTCAAGAAGATTGGCATTGCCTACAAATTCCTGCGCTCTACTACCGAGAACGATTGGTACCCGCACTACGTACACAATCTCGACAACCTGATGCGTTATGGCGGCTGTTTCCCGGCCATCCACGTCCAGGCCGACGTCCGCCGCACCCGCCTGATTGGGGCAACCCATGTCTACGAAGGCGGCTGTTTGCTGGTGCGTTCCCGCGACCCCATCTACCGCATGTCAGACCTGAAAGGCAAGAAGATCGGCATCACGCAAAGCCAGAACATCATTAAAAACGACTGGTGGCGCGTTCAAGAAGAACAGGGCATCGAGTTGATGTTGATGCTGAACAACATGACCCGCGACGATGTGCAGATGGTAGATTTCCCCTACCCGGATGACTGGTATGATAATCCGGCGATGCTCACCCCGATGGAGAACCCTTCAGAACTATGGTTGAAGCGCGACCACAAACACGACCTCGCTTTCCGTCCGCTGGAGACAGCTTTGCTCAACGGCACTGTGGATGCGATCTACACCCAGAGTAAGGTCTTCCAGCATATTCAGGAGCAGACGGGCAAGATGAAGGCCATCGAGAACTTAGCCAATTATCCTGACTGGACTCTGCAAGGGGCGAACGTCCCGGCCACCTGCACGGTTAGCGCTGTGGCGTGTGAAGAGCATCCCGAACTGGTCGTGGCCCTTCTGAAAGGTCTGATCAAGGTGGGGCGCTGGGCCAACGAACACAAACACGCGGCGGCGGCGATCCTGAACAAGCAGACCTACTATCTGGATGTCGAGGATACTTACCAAGGCATTCTGAACGTGGACATGGTGCCCAGTCTGTCACCTTATAATCTGGAAGCGCTCCAGATCAACAAGGATTTTATGCTGAGCCACGGCTATATCGAGAATGATTTCGATGTGTATGAGTGGGCGGCGCCAGAATTTCTTGAGCAGGCGGCCAAAGAGTTGCTTGAGGAAGAGTGGAAGAAGCGCAGTATGGCCAGACTACCCCAACCAACCACACTCGAAGAGGCGATGTCGGCGCGGCTTGGGTAATCAGGTGGAAGTGTAGTTGGATACAAGACCTCAAGGGTTTGGCAAAATCTTTGGGGTCTTGACGTGTGTAAAGGAGATGGACAAATGAGTAAGGATGAGAAAACGGCCGTTCACCCCATACCTGAAGCGAAACAAACCAGCTTGGGGCTGTATGTGACGGCGCGAGAGGCTTACGAGATATGGAAAGCCGCGCCAGAGCAGATTAAACTGCTCGATGTGCGCACAGTGGAAGAGTATGTGTTCATCGGCCACGCGGAAATGGCGGTGAATGTGCCGCTGCTCTTTCCCAAATACAAATGGGATGACGACAAGGGGAAGTATTCGGTGGAGATCAACCCCGATTTTATTGATCATGTAAAAGCTGTATTCACACCTGATGATACGATTCTAGTTATGTGCCGTTCCGGTGGACGCAGCGCCTTTGCCGTCAATATGCTGGCGAAGGCGGGCTTTGCCAACGTTTACAACATCATTGATGGTGTGGAGGGGGATACGGTCAACGACCCGGAAAGCGTTTTTCACGGCAAGCGGATGAAGAACGGCTGGAAGAACTCCGCGCCGTGGACGTATGACCTGAACCCGGAAATAGTATGGCATCCAACTAAAACAGAACTGACCACCCTGCGTGATTCTCTGGACGCATAAGGGATAAACTACTTATATTCACCAGGCCGATATTCTCTTTCCAGGTGTGCCCGGATGTCGGCTTCGGTCAGCCAGACCGGTTTGAGCTGGCGATTGGCGAAGAGGGGGGCCTGGTCGGCGTAGTGGGGGGATTCGGGGTGGGAAGTAGCGCTGCCAAACTGGTGGATGCTCTGGGAGGTGAGACGGCCGTCCGCCCCCCACTGCACCAGCATCACATAGGAATCGCCCACAAAACCGTGGAGACGGCCGTCGTCCTGCAACTGCCCATAGACCGCATGAACAATATCCGGCCCGCCGCCCAGGCCCACATCCACGCTGCCGCGCACCAGCCGGTTCACCTCCTGCCAGGGCACATCCACCCGACCAAAATGCTCTACCAGCCAATTCACCGCCTGCAAAAAGGCATCCTGGGCCACGTCCAGCGGAATTTCTGTATCCACCAGCCGCGACGGGCTTAAATCCACTGCGTCGGATTCGTTGAGATAGTAGAAGGTCATCACGATGACGGCCGTAGCCTCACTCTCCGGCGTGGTCTGCAAATCCCAATTGGCTAACAGGTCGGCGGCAACAGCCACATTTTCATCACCAGACGGCGGATTAGCCGCCAGCAGCGCCGCCACCCGCGCCACGTCGGAATCCGGGTGGTAACCCATGTTGTACTTGATCGTATTGAACTCCTCCGGGGTGATGGATTCATCGGCCGCAAACAAATCCAGCAGTTGCAGCGCCCGGTTGGTCATAAAGGTCTCAATGCCAAAAACCGACGAATAATCGGCCGCGACCGGATTTTCCGGGCCAATGGTGGTTTGAAATGGTGTGCTGTTAGCGTTTTGCACAAAACCGGAACCTGGGTTCAACACTTGCGGCAGTTCATCAAAAGGCAAATACTCTGTCCACAATGTTTCTGACGTATTGCCGGGCAAAATACCCTGCCAATCATATCCCTCCGCCCGCAACGGCAATTTGGCGTTGTAAACGTAATAGATGTTGCCAGACTCGTCGGCATAGCCGGTGTTGAACATGGGCAGGCCACCCTCGCGCATGGCGGTTTGCCATTCGCTGAAGCTGGTAGCTTTGTTCATGCGCCGGAACTGGGTCAGCAGGTTCACATCGCCCATGCTGGCGTACCGCAGGGCGTATGTGCCGTGGTCCTGCCGCACCGTTGGCCCATACACCGACCATAACGTCTCCTGCCGCACCGGGATGACCAGCCGCCCCACAATTTGCACCCACAGCGTCACTTCACGCACGTCTAAATCCAGCCATTCGCCGTCAAAACGGTACTGGTCGGGATTGTCCGGGTTGATTTCCAGCCGGTAGGTGTCTACCAGATCGGGATGGTTGACGGTAAATGACCAGCCAAGATGCTCATTGTGCCCCAAAATGACCAGCGGCGAACCGGGGAAGAGTCCGCCAATCATGTTTAGCCCCTCTTCGCTGTGCAAATGCACCTCATACCAGGCAGCGGGGCCGCTCCAGGGCTGATGGGAGTTGACGGCAAGCAGTGTCTCGCCGTTGGCGGAGCGCGCCGGGCTGACGGCAAAGACGTTGGAACCGTATTGTGAGCAGGGGGGCAGAGGGGAGGAGGAGCAAGGGAGACCACTCACTCCTCTGCCCCCCTGCCCCTCTGCTCCCCTGCTCCCCTGCTCCTCTGCAAACAGGTCGCCGACGGCCGTGTCCAACCCAAAAAAGACCGGCACCACCAGCATATTGGCCGCGGCAATATCCTCGCCAGTCAGGGGGAACAGATCGGCCGTCAGCACTTCATCCTCGTGCAAGGCGGCATAATGGTTAATGCCATCGGCGTAGGCCTGCAAAATGGCGCGGTCTTCGGCGGCGATGTCGTCATAGTGGGCATTCACGGTATCCCAGATGCGCAGCAGGTGAACGAAGTAGTCAATGGGGGCAGCATCACGGCCGTGAACCCGACCCGCCAGTTGATTGGCCGCCAGCAGGGTGTCTTGAATGGTGACAAAATCATCTTCGGCGTGGGCAAAGGCCAGCCCATAGGCGGCGTCCGCGTCCGTCTGGCCAAAGATGTGCGGCACACCCCATTCGTCGCGCAAGATGGTGGTATCATATGTACCCGGCGCGGGGGCAATGTCATCCAGGTTGATGCTAAACGGCCACACCCCTTGCGGCCAAAAGATGTAAAGCAGTGCCACCACCAGCACGATGCCCAACCCCACTAACCCTTTCTGCCACCACTTCCATCGCTTCATCATCTCCTCCTTGTCTGCGTTTATAGCAGGCGATTTATCGCCTTTTGGTGGTGATAAATCGCCTACTACGAGCGGGGGAAGTTTACCGCTTTGGAGGGGAAAGAGGTAGGCAGTAATCGGTAATCGGTCATGAGTGACCGATCACCGATCACTGATTACCGATTACGATATTCACCAGCCGGCCGGGCACGATGATGATATTGTGGGGGGTACGGCCGTCTACATACCGCTGCACCTGAGCCACCGCCAGTTGCCGTATTTCCGCCTCGGCCGTATCGGCGGGGATGGTGATGTGGTCGCGCACTTTGCCATTGATTTGCACGGCCATACGCACGGTCACGGCCGTTGTCAGCGCCTCGTCATACACAGGCCAGCTTTGCCGGTGAATGGAGTCCGTGTGCCCCCACACCGTTTGCCACACCTCCTCGGTGATGAAAGGGGCAAAAGGGGCCAGCAGGACGGCAAAACTTTCCAATCCTTGCTGCCATTGGTCGGCAGGTACATCCCGGTGATCGTGCAGGTAATTCAGGTATTCCATCAGGGCAGCTACGGCCGTATTAAACCGATACCCCTCCATATCGGCCGTCACCCGCTTGATCACCCGATGGCGCTCCCGCTCAAACTCTTCACTTTCTTTCCCCACTTTGCTACTTTGCGCCTTTGCGTCAATATCACCCGCCAGCCGCCAGAACCGTTCCAGAAAGCGCGTCATGCCGCGAATCCCGGCATCATCCCAGACCACATCGGCATCAAACGGCCCCAGGAAAACCACATACAGCCGCAGCGCGTCCGTGCCATGCCGGGCAATCACCTCATCCGGCGTGACCACATTGCCCTTCGATTTAGACATCTTCTGCCCATCCACCGCCGAGTGCAATATCCCCTGGTTCTTCAGTTCGCTAAATGGTTCCACAAAATCAATCAGCCCGGCGTCGGCCATCACCTTTGTCCAGAAGCGAGCATACAGCAGGTGCATGACGGCATGTTCCGCGCCGCCAATGTAGGTGTCTACGGGCAGCCAGCGAGCGACGGCTTCGGGGTCAAACGGCCGTGCCGCCTCATGCGGGCTGGCAAAACGCAGAAAGTACCAGGAGGAACAGGCAAAACCGTCCATCGTATCCGTTTCCCGCTGCGCCGCGCCGCCGCACTCTGGGCAGGTGGTATTGACCCAATCTGACACACGCGCCAGAGGGGAACGGCCGTCGCCCGCCGGGGCAAAGTCGTCCATTTCTGGCAGCAGCACCGGCAGGTCGGCTTCGGGCACAGCCACCGGGCCGCAGTCTGGGCAGTGGATGATGGGAATGGGCGCACCCCAATAGCGCTGCCGGGAAATCAGCCAGTCGCGCAGCCGGTACGTTACCTGCGGCTGCCCCTTCCCTTGCGCGGCCAGGTCGGCCGTGATCGCCGCCATCGCCGCCGCCGAATCCATGCCAGAGTAGGAGCCAGAGTTGACCAGACGGCCGTAACCCGTAAAACATCCGGCCGCATCCGTTGCCGCTTCGTCCGGCTCAATCACATTCACTAGGGGCAGGCCGTGTGTCTGGGCAAAGGCAAAATCGCGTTCATCGTGGGCAGGCACACCCATAACCGCGCCGCTGCCATAGCCGGGCAGCACATAGTCGGCTACCCAAATGGGAATGGGTTCGCCAGTGAACGGGTGGCGGGCATAGGCGCCGGTGAAGACGCCTGTTTTGGTGCGTTCGGTGGATTGGCGCTCAATCTCGCTCAGGGAGCGGGTAGATTGAATATAGGTGCTTACGGCCGTGTGCTGTGCTTCCGTCACAATCTCTACCACCAGTGGATGCTCTGGGGCCAGCGCCAGGAAGGTCACGCCAAACAGGGTATCGGGCCGGGTGGTGAAGGTGGTAATCTCGTAGACATCCGATGTCTCGTAGACATCCGATGTCTTGGAGACATCGGATGTCTGCACGGTGAACAGTACCTCCGCGCCTTCGGAACGGCCGATCCAGTTGCGCTGCATCGTTTTGATGCGTTCCGGCCAGTTGACGGTATCCAGGTCGGCGATCAGCCGGTCGGCGTAGGCCGTGATTTTGAAGTGCCACTGCATCAGGTCACGTTTGCTCACGGGGGTATCGCAGCGCCAGCAACGGCCGTGTTCCACCTGTTCATTCGCCAGAATCGTCTGGCACTGGTCACACCACCACTGGCTGCTCATGGCCCGGTAGGCCAGTCCGCGCCGGTACAGCAGCAGAAAAAACCATTGCGTCCAGCGATAATAGGCCGGGTCGGTGGAGTTTATTTCCCGCGCCCAGTCGTAGGAACATGCCACCAGTTGCATTTGCCGTTTGTAATTGGCGGCAAACTGGCGGGTGCTCTCGCGGGGGTGGATGTGGTGGGCGATGGCGTAGTTTTCGGCGGGCAGGCCAAAGGCGTCCCAACCCATGGGGTGCAGCACGTTGTAGCCGGTCATGCGCTTGTAGCGGGCGGCGATGCAGGAGGGCACATAGTTGCGGCAGTGGCCGACGGACAGCCCTTCGCCGGAGGGATAGGGGAAATAATCCAGGATGTAGACGTTTGGTTTGTGCGGGTCTTCGCCCGTTTTGTATAGATCAATGGCCTGCCAGGTGGCGTGCCATTTGTTTTCAATGGTGTGGAAGTCGTATTTTTTGTTCATTTCAGGTTCCTCGTCTTTGTCGGTAATCAGTTATCGGTAAGCGGTAATCGGTGAGAATGGCGCCCGACGCCAGACGGCCGTTATTTACGCCCGTCCCCGCCGGGCGACCTAAGACGAGATAGTGAACAAAATGATAGTGGCCAGCCATGATACAAAAATAAAAAAGCCACAGGGCCGGAGCGCCTGTGGCTTATTGAACGAAACAAAAAGAAGTGAGTTAAGCCGACCGGGGCGGATTGCTCCAGCAGCTGCGCCAGCAGCTATTATCTGTGCCGGGTAATAAGAGGCCAGATAAAAGAGATTGGTGGTCAGCTAACAACTGTTTCATGATAATTAACCTTGTGTGCAACCATGCCCGGCTGCAAACGTAGCAGGAGGGTAACACAGAGAAAATTGGGCGTCAAGCCCTTCTAACAAAGGTGATAAACAGATGGCAGAAGAGACAGAAACGAAAACGGCCGTACCCCCGACTCCCAATCCACCCCCCATAACTGCGCCGCCACCAGCCGCCGCCGCCGCCCCCACGCCCGCACGTCCAGCCGCGCCCGCTGCGCGTGATCCCGAAATAGAACAGCGGGCTATCCGGCGTGGTTGTTTTTCGATTATTTTTGGCGCGGTGTTGGGGGCGATGGTGGGAGCGGCGCTGACGCTGGCGCTGCTGGCCTGGATGAATAATGGTCTGCTGGCGTATAACCAGGCGGATGTGGCCATACGGATGCAGCTAGAGGGGGAAATTGCCACTCGTGAAGTATTGGCGGCGGAGCAGGCGACGGCCGTATATGCCATGAATGAGGCCACTGACCGGATGAATGAAACGATGGCTACGGCCGAGGCCGATATGGCGGCGCTGCGGGTGACGGCCGTTTACCTGGAAACGCGCATTGCCAGCGCCGGTAATGCCTCCGATACGTTGAACGGTTTCCTCGGTGGCCTGGGCACATTACTCACCAATCTGACACCCGCGCCGACCTCCCTGCCAGAAGCCACGCCAACACCGTAAGGTGTTTGAGTGTTTGAGTGTTCAGGTGTTCAGGTGTTTACGTGAACACCTGAACACCTAAACACTTGATCACGTAAACACCTGCCTTAACGTTTGCCACACCTGGTTTTCAACGGCCGTGTCCTCAAAAGCAAAGTAGATAGTGCGTTTTTTGTCCTTGTGATTTTCATTCACGCCGCCGCCCACCATATACGTGACCACATCATCAGTATAGTCCGGCCCCCAAGTGGGTAAAAAAGTAACGGCCAGCGCTCGCAACGGTTTCCTGCCAAAAATCATCCAGCCGGCCTGTACTGACTGCAAAGTCTCCGCCCGAAAAAATTGGTAGAGATATTTTTTTTCGTATTCATTCACCATGACGCTATGCTCGCCGTTACCGGATAGCCAATATTCGGCCGGGCGTAGCAGCACTGATTGTTCCCGATCCACCACCGCAAACGTGCCGGTGGCATATAATGGCACACGCTGGCCTGGAGGCAAAGGTGGGGAATCAGTGGGGGGCACGGCCGTTGCATCAGCTACAAACCGGTTATACCCTTGTCGCGCGGCCCGCCAATAAGAGAAATAAATCCACATTACCAATAACAGCGTCAACGCAATCGCAGGCTGCCCCCATCGCAGCACCAGGGCTGCCAAAAATAGCATCACGGATAAAAATTTGAGCCAACTGCTAATGGTATACCCTAAAAACCGGTAGTGTGCAGTGCGATAGGTAATGGCAAATGCCCACCCTAGATAAGCATAATAGAGGCGTTTTGGTAATGATAAGTTATGCATGTCCTCAATTTTAACCAACTAACAAGATTAGCCGACCCTTTGTTACGGCATCCCTCCCGTCACGCGCGCCGTACCGCCACCACCAGATGCAATTGGCGCGAATGGGGTAATTGTTCCTCCAGCAAACACAGCAGCCAGAACATGGTGGGGTTAAAGGCCAGATAAGTTGG
The DNA here is from genome assembly GCA_964581605.1 of uncultured Ardenticatenaceae bacterium. GTDB lineage: Bacteria > Chloroflexota > Anaerolineae > Promineifilales > Promineifilaceae > CAADGU01. Next base: position 36,275 of record CAZOPF010000019.1, on the reverse strand, counting down.
GTCAGGGATGGAGCGCAAAGTTTCCAACACCAGGCCACTTTGTTGACATAATTCTTCGATTTTTGTGGGTGTATTAGCGCGGTAAAAGGTAGGGAAGGTATCGTCAGGGGCACGGCCGTACAGCCATTCCACCAATCGCCCCTGCACCCGCCCGGCCCGACCCACTACACGATTCAAAGCAGTGAGGGGATGACGGCCGTTAGGTGTAATAAACACAAAGGCGCCACCGGGTTTGAGGATGCGGGAGACGGCCGTAAACACCGCCGCCGGTTCCACCAGATGTTCCAACACCCAACTGGCACACACCAGATCAAACGAACCATCTCGAAAAGGCAGCCACTCACTTTTTGCTGCCACACGTGGCAAACTCAGGCGATGCTCATACAAGGAAAGCCAATCCGGGTCTGCCCCCACCATTTGGTGCAACGGATGGTCAAGCTGCTCAACCAGCCCACCACGGCCACAACCAAGATCAAGTAAGAGGGTGGACGGCCGTAGCTCACTCTGTACCAGCGCCGCATACACCTCCGTCGCCGGTTGCCACTCTGGTCGCCGCCGCCGGTACCGTTCACGCCACACATTCTGCTCATCCAAAGATAACATCAGCTCTCGGCTCACCGATTACCGATAACCGTTCACCGATTACCGAATCACGGGAATGGATGGGAGTTGAACCCACCGCCGCTTGCTCGGCGCAACCGGCCACCAGTTTTGAAGACTGGGGCGCCCACCGGGACACAACCACTCCCACCAGTTAGTTTAACCCCTTCCAACGACTTCAACAAAACTTGACATCACCTACCCGTTTGGATAGAATCTCGCACGTCATTAACAACCTGGGCTGGCCGGGATAGCTCAGTTGGTAGAGCACTGCACTGAAAATGCAGGTGTCCCCAGTTCGAGTCTGGGTCCTGGCATTAGGGTTATTTGAACCCCATCATAAGCGGGCGTAGTTCAGTGGTAGAACGTCTCCTTGCCAAGGAGAAGGCCACGAGTTCGAATCTCGTCGCCCGCTCTTACCAGACCCGGCAGGCCAAGTGCCTGCCGGTTGCATTTACGGCGACGTGGCCAAGTGGTAAGGCAGAGGTCTGCAAAACCTTCATCACCGGTTCGAATCCGGTCGTCGCCTTCTAAGACCCGCCCTTGCCCAGTGCAAGGGCTTTTTTGTATCTGGTATTGTTCGTAGTAAGCGATTTATCGCTTTTGTTTGGCGATTAATCGCCCACCACAGACCAAATTTATGAAGGAGCAATCGCGTGAATTTACCCACTCTTCCGCAAACCATCGAAAATATAAACCCACACAGTTGGGACTCATTTCACCCTTACTTCGCCGCCTTGCAAGAGTATCCACTGACTCAGGATAATGTGCAGGAATGGCTCACTTATTGGTCTGATCTCAGCCGATTGGTGTGGGAAACGGCCGCCTGGGTTTACATTGAAAAGTCGCTGGATACGGCCGATACTGAAAAAGAACAAACCTTCCTCGACCTCATCAATAACGTCATGCCTCCGGCAGAAATGGCCGACCAGTCGTTGAAGGAGCGATTGTTGGCGCTGGATACGGCCGATCTGGGCATACCGGGCATGGAGCTGGTGCTGCGGAATTTGCGTAACGAAGCCGATTTGTACCGCGAAGAAAACATCCCCTTGCAAACTGAAGTGAGTACGCTGGACAATGAATATGACAAAATCACGGGGGGGATGCAGGCCAATTGGGAGGGTGAAGAGAAAAATTTGAGCCAGTTGGCCGTTTTTCTAAAAGACAAAAACCGGGAAACGCGGCAGCGTGCCTGGGAGTTGATGTGTGCATTGTGGCAGGCGCAGCGAGAGCCATTGAACCAGATTTATGTCAAGATGCTCAAGCTGCGCCAGCAAATGGCGACCAATGCCGGGTTTTCTGATTATCGGGCGTATGCGTTCCGGGCGAAGGGGCGATTTGATTATACGCCGGAGGATTGCGCCGTTTTTCATGCGGCGATTGAAGCGGTGGCGGTGCCGGCCACGCGGCGGATTCTGGCCAAACGGCGGCAGCGGCTGGGGTATGAGAGCATACGGCCGTATGACTGGATTCCTGAGCGCAACCTGTTGGTGGATACGTTTGACGGCACTTCGCTACATCCTTATTCAAAGCAGGATGAATTGATTCAAGGCAGTCTGAACATGTTCAACCGGCTGGACGCGGAGTTGGGGCGCTATTTTGCAACGATGGCTGAGGAAGGGCTGTTAGATTTGGATACACGGCCGGGTAAGGCATTGGGGGGATATTGTAGTACGCTGGCAGTGCGGCGACGGCCGTTTATCTTTATGAACGGCACCGGGATGCATGATGATGTACAAACACTGCTACACGAGGCCGGCCACGCTTTCCATACCTTTGAATCGGCAAAGCTGCCGCTGGTCTGGCAGCTAGACGCGCCGATGGAGTTTTGTGAAGTCGCCTCTATGTCTATGGAATTATTGGCCGCACCTAATCTGACCTGGACGAATGGCGGCTTTTACTCGGAAACGGAAGCGGCCCGCGCCCGCCTGGAGCATCTGGAAAATATCATTACCTTCTTGCCTTACATGGCGGTGGTGGATTCATTCCAACATTGGGTTTATACCCACCCGGAAGAGGCGCTTAACCCGGCGAATTGTGATGCGGCCTGGGATGCGCAGTGGCAGCGGTTTATCCCGGATATGGATTGGACGGGGTATGAGGAGATGCGCATGAGCGGCTGGCAGCGCAAACCACATATTTTTGGTTCGCCGTTTTATTACATTGAGTATGGCATGGCGTCGGTGGGGGCGATGCAGGTGTGGCGCAACGGCCGTCAAGACCACAATGGCGCACTGGCCGCTTATCGTCAGGCCCTTTCTTTAGGCGGCACCCAGGCATTACCGGCCTTGTTTGTGGCCGCTGGCGCTGAATTCCGCTTTGATACGCCCATGCTGACAGAACTGATTGGACTGGTAGAGCAGGAAATTGAGACGTTGGAAGGGGAATTGGCACGGCCGTAGTACATTAACCGAAATCCGAAGTCGCTCTTCGCCTACCGAACGGTAGCACGTCCTGGCAAAATAGGATATTATCAAAAAAATAATAAAAATCGGAGTGATCGTCATGCAACCCAGCGCAGCTATGCGCGAATATCTGGCCGAAATCTATCGTCTGGAAGAAGACTCATCCACCGTCAGCACCACCAGTCTGGCTGAAAGATTGAATGTTTCTGCTCCGGCCGTGCCCCGAATGCTCAAACGGCTGCGCAATGCTGGTTATGTCAAGCACATTCCCTATCAAGGATTTGAACTGACGGAGTTGGGCCGCCTGGAAGCACTCAAAGAGATTCGGCGCCACCGTATTTTGGAAGTATTCCTGGTAAATATCATGGGGTTTAGCTGGGATGAAACGCATGAAATGGCGGACGATTTGGGCAAGGGGCTAAACGACACGCTTACCCAACGCATGGCAGCCATGACTAACCACCCCACGCGCTGCCCGCATGGTGAACCGATTCCTGATGTGGACGGCCGTCTGCCCCCCATGACCGATAGCTGTATTATGAACCTGGGTGTGGGCAGCAAAGGGAAAGTAAGCCGGGTGCGCACCCATGAACCGGAACGTCTGCAATACTTTGCTACGTTAGGTCTGGTTCCAGGAGCAAAGTACGAAATTTTAGGCCGCGCCCCATTTAACGGCCCCATGCGTCTGCGTGTGGAACGCGAAGATGTCGTTATTGGGGTGGAGCTAACCAAATCTTTGTGGGTGACAAATGAAGGAGATTAAAAGATTTTAGTTTCTCAGTCTCCTGGCTCTTTCTTTAAGGGAACAACCGCCGCGTTTTCACTTCAGCCACCGCATCCTCGCGGTATTTGTAAAGCATCGCCGGTCTTCCTTCTCCCTCTTGTCGTTTTTGGCCCGTCTCCTCCAGAATAGCTGCCGATAATATCTTGCGGCGGAAATTGCGTTTGTCTAGCTTTTCTTGCAGAATAATTTCATATGCTTTTTGCAGTTCAGTGAGGGTGAAAATATCGGGCAGTAGTTGGAAGCCAACGGCCGTATACTCCAATTTATAGCGCAGCCGCGTCAGGGCATACTCCAAAATCTCGTGATGATCAAAAGCCAATGGGGGCAAATTAAACATTGAAAACCAGGCGGTTTCGGCCGTTTCCCGACCGGGTTTGTGGCGAATGGCATCATAGGGCACCAGAGCAAAATAAGCCACGGTGATCACCCGCATCCGTGGGTCACGGTTCGGATCACCAAACGTGTACAACTGCTCGGTGTATACATTTTCCACGCCCGTTTCCTCAACTAATGCCCGTGTACCGGCTTCGGCCAATGACTCGTTCAAACGCACAAACGCACCGGGAATAGCCCACATATCGGCAAATGGCACAGCTTTGCGCTTCACCAGCAGCACTTTCAAATCATCGGCGACCAGTGAAAAAACGACAACATCAACGGTGACTGACGGCCGTTCATATTTTGAAAGATCATATTGCTCCAATAAGTCAATCATGCGATCTGCTCAATACCAGGAAATAAAAAGTCCCTAGCTTTTTCAGCCAGAGACCTTTAGAGATTCAATAGCGGATCACGTTTTAACCGCCGCCCAGGCCACCCCCACCTGCACCGCCGCCGCCAGCATCAGGGAGCGGTCGGGTTGGTTCAATGACAGGATCAAATAAGTCAATTTCTGGGGCTGGTTCAGGCAGGGCAATCGCGCCCTGGTCCACCATTTGCAAGAGACTGACACTGGTTGTTACAAAAACTGTCTCATCTCCTGGCGAGCGCAATACCAGATCAATGTCCACATTCCGTTCTCGCGCATATTTTAAGGCCAACGCATCTTGCACAGACATGCTTAAAATTACCATGCCTGGCGTCTCTTCCAAACGAGAAGGAATAGGAGTAGGAGTAACCACAGCCACAGCCTCTCCACCGGCATCAATTGCCTGCGTCGTCGCTTCCACAGCTACTCTGGCTGCTTCTTGCTCTCTTTCCAGCCGCCGAGGATCAACCCACTGCCCAACATAGAGTACATTGGCCTGTTGGATGGTTAACTGTGTGACCCGTTTGGGAACAGGGTTTCCTGGTTCCCAATCCGCATTAACCGTTGGGTCGTCGAATTCATTGGGGATGATAACGCCAACCTGATTAATAGCATCAATAAATTCCAGACGGCCGTTTAAGATTTTAGGAAACAGGAAATCTTCGCCCAGGAGCAGAGCATCCACATCCACCAATTCCAGATAATTCAGAAGCCCCGTTTGAAATTCCTCATCTACAGGAACTGAACGCAAAGTCATGATAATGTCTACTTTATCGCCAGGGCGCATGGCCAAAGCGGCACCTGAAAATTGATCAATGGGAAAAGCGACAGCAACCTGATTTTCAGGCACATAAAGCGCCAGATCAGAGCCAAATGCGGCCACATCCGTTGGGTTTAATGCCAACATGGGCTGCAAAATTTCCTGGCCACGAGCCACATCAGCCTTGAGGATGCGGCCAACTAATGATTGTGTATTTGTAAAAGTGTATCCACCCACCAGTGCCACATTGGTTATCGGCCGATATTCAATATCCAGCACTGCCGATGAAAGGATCTCACCAACAGGTAAGGGGACCTTAGCCACTACAACGGGCTGTAAGGCAGGCGTAGGTGTTGGCGTGGGGAGTCCTGGCTCTTCAGGTGTGTTTTCTGCCGCTTGCTCGGCCGGCCCTGGCAAAATACCACCAAGAATTGTATTACCTGTGGCAATTGAAACAGCCAGAATGGCAGCACACGCAAATACAATTAGCACAAGAAACAGGAGTATGAAAGTTCTTGGTCGCATAATTGAGTACCTATTTTCCCAAAATGGTGGAACTAACCGTCTGACTACAGCCTAACTATCTGCCCCTGGTTCACCGCCTGAAGGTGCAGGCGCAGATTCACCAGTTGGTGTGGGCGTTATTCGGTAGTACCCGGTATCTAATGTATAGCCAAAGTCGGGTGGAATCTCAATGTTGAAACGTTCAAGCAAGAAATTCAAGTCTACATTTTCTACGGGATAAAGTTGCCCGTCATTGATACCTCGTAAGGCAAAGTCAATATCAGCACCGACTTCCAAAGCATATCGCAGGAGTAATTGCTGTTGGGGCTGCAAAGCTACCACCAGGACTTCGGGTGGTGTGGGTGTGCTGGTGGGAAACGCAGCCGGGCCAGGTGTAGGCGTGGGCGCCCCTTCTGGCAACGGTGTGGGGGTAGGCGTAGCAATTTGGGCAGCGGCCGCTTCAGGCAGCATGTATTGGCCTACCTGAATCACTTTTGCGTTTTGAATGACCAGACCAACGATATACGGCCGTTGAAACTCGCGCGGCCGTATATGCACCGTATCACCCGTAGGGAGTTCCTCAAACCTGCCGAATGGGTCTATTTCTAAAAAGCGCGTCTCATTCGTCTCCTCGTTAGTTACTGTCACAAATAGTGCCAGATCATTGGGCAACAAGGTTTGGAACTCCTCATCAATTTTCCGCATATCAAAGAGCAAGAGAAGATCAACGTAGTCCCCTTCACTAATCCCGTATCCAACACTGGTGATACCGCCGCCTGGATCAAGGCGAAATGTGGAAAGAGGCACAGCCTGAGCAACAAAACCTGGGGGAATCAAAGAGGATGGCCCAAACTCTGATGTTACAATTTCGGTAATGTCGTCGGCAAGCTTATCTCTGGTGAGTGTTTGGCCCTGATAAATATCCGTGCGTGCGAACATACCAACAACGTCTTTTGTGTCGGTAATAACATTGCTTTCTATACTATCACGGGGGCGTCTATCAATTGCCAGGATGTCTTCTGTCATTACATGTCCACGGGGAACGGTCTGTAAAGAGACGACAACGCCAATGGTATCTTCAGGAATAGGCGTGCCAATGGCGTCTGGCGCGGCTGCGCCAGCACCGTTATCTGGTGGGGGGGCACCAGTTCCTTCGACGGGTGTTGCCTCGCCTGCGTTACTGGTATCTGGCTCCTGATCTTGCCCCAAAATCAAAACAACACCAACCAGAGTGAGCAACCCCAGACCGACGACTAGAATTAGTATGGCGATTGTTCTACGGCTCATACTCTTATCCCTTTTGGTGGATATTTATCAGGTAAAAATTCATCTGGCAAACATGGCTTTGTGACAAATTTGACGATTTTTTTGGATTGTCACAACATTATGTCGCCCATAATATGTAAACTACCAACGCCGCTATGTTATCATATGTAAAGTTGAATAGCAAGTATTGAGAGTTATGTCACCACGAGAGCATAGTACTAGCGAGCTATCATCCGGCAGCAGATACTGGTTGTACGCTATCAACCATGCTGTGTGGCTGAGGCTGGTGGATGGGGAGGATGAAGGTAAAGGTTGTGCCTTGATTGGGAATTGTTTCAAACCAGATACGGCCGTTATACGCTTCCACCAAAGCACGTACCACCGATAACCCCATACCCATGCCTCCTGTTCGCACCTGCTCTTCCCGCCATTCCGGGTGGAAAAAATCCTCAAAGATATGATTTTGATCTTCCGGCAAAATGCCAATACCCTGGTCAGCCACGCTGAGAATGGCAAATTCTTCTGATTCCAACAGGGCCGTCACCCGCACCTGGCCCCCTTCACGGCCGTATTTGATGCCATTGGATACCAACTCTTCTACAATCATCGTCACATGGATCGGGTCAGCTTCTACCCAATGCAGCCGGCTATCCAGATCTACATGAATTACCTGCCGGTGTTTGGTTGCAGTGGATGCCATTTCTCTGGCAACTTGCTGCACTATTTGGGGGATATTCGCCTGGCCCATCTTCGCTTCCAACCGCCCCCCTTTGACAGAGGCAGCAAACAATAAACTGTTGATCAACTGCACCATCCGGGAAACATTGCGTTGAACAGTCTGCATAAACAATTGTTGAGTTTCGTTCAGTTCACCACCGGTACCGGTTTGTAGCAGTTCCACATACCCTTTGATGGCGGTGAGCGGGGTGCGTAGTTCATGCGATATGGTGGTTAAAAAGCTGTCGCGGGCTGATTCTGCCTGGTATTCCGTGGTAATATCACGCAGGATGACTACCGTGCCTTCGGCCCCTCCACTCTGGTTATAAATGATGTTCATCTGGCCTTCCACGATACGGCCGTGAATATCAAATCGCCGCGACTTCATCCCTTGCTGCATATTCCCCAATACCGGGAAATGAGCCAAAATGTCCGTAATGGGCCGCCCAATTAAGGCATTTTCGTGCATATCCAAAATAACTGATCCGGCCTGATTAACAGAGTAAATCAATCCACCCGGCCCACAGATCAACACACCATCTACCAGACATTCCAAAATAGGCTGCTCAGTCAGTATCATCTCGGCCGTAATGTGCCCATCGGCCGCTACAGACCTCAATGTTTGTGCCATCGGCATGGTGGCAAATATGGGAAAACTGGTACGTTGGCGTAAATCGGCTACTGCCGCAAAGGGGACAGCCATCACAAACCCCCAGGTCAGCAAGTTCTGAATAGGGAAAAATGGAAATAAGGAAGCTATCACCGCCATTACCAGCAGCCCAAAGGCAAAACGCCAATCCAGCCCCAATCCCCACAACAGAGCAGCCCAGGAAACGATTTGCAATGCCAACCCTGGCCAGGTATCAGGCGTTAAAAACAACGACAATAAACCAACCACCTGTAATCCACCCAGCACATAAAGGGAATGAGCAAAACGGCTATGCCCACGCCCCTGCCGCTTTAACCACACGGCCGTCACCACCAACACAAAGAGCGTGATGACATAATACTGCAACAGTTCCATCGCAAAACTATATCAGGGAGCAGGTTGGGGAGCGTCGGTTAATAATCGCCACCAGGCCTGCCACGGCCGTGCCCGCTCTACCGGGTCGGGCGTGGGCGGCGGCAGTGGCGTGGGTTGAGGCGTTATTTCGATGGTCAGCGGGACGACGCGCTTTTCGCCGGGCAAGAAATAGCCACCTTCATTACGGGCATAGGCAGCCACGTAATCTTCGCTTTGCACATATTCCAGCGTGGCTTGCAGTTCCACCTGGCGCGTTACCTCCAGGTCAAGTTCCGCCTGCAAAGCCGCCTCGCCGGCCCCCACCTGTCGCCCAGCCTCGGCTCGCCGGTTCAAATTCAGCGCGGCAAATAACGCTACCAGAATAACAACCAGAACTAAAATCTGGGGAAAGGTGAGCAACGGCCGTTGCCGGAACAATCTCTCGCGCATGGTCACACATGTTAACCGTTCTCGCGGCACTACGCAATATGAAATCCCACCAGACCTGCACGGTTTTCTGAAACCCTTCAGGTCTATGGCGTATCCCGCCCGTTTGGGTTGGGTTTAAGTTGGGTGTAAAATGGAACAATCTCTAACTTTGGGAGGATGTATGGATAAACAACGAGTCGTCATTACCGGCATGGGCATTATCAGCCCATTGGGGAATGATTTAGAAAGCACCTGGGAAGGCATTAGCAGCGGTAAAAACGGCATTCATCGCATCACCGCTTTTGACCCTGAACCGTACCGATGCCAGATGGCGGGTGAAGTGAAAGGCTTTGATGCAGAAGCGTTATTTGGCCGTAAAGACGCACGGCGTATGTCTCGCCAGACGCAGTTTGCCATGGCCGCTGCCGGGCAGGCCATGGCCGCTGCCAGACTGAATTTTGACCAGGAAGACCGGGATCGGGTAGGGGTGTTGGTAGGTAGCGGCATGAGCGCACTGGAGCCTGTATTTGATTCCTGGCAGGTGATGGAAACAAAGGGGCCAAATCGTGTCAGCCCATTCCTCATCCCCATTATGCTGCCAGACACACCGGGGGCAGCTATTTCGATTGCCTATGGGCTGCGCGGGCCAAACTTTACCCTGGCCACAGCCTGCGCCACAGGCAATGATTCTTTAGGGCAGGCATATCGGATGATTCAGTGGGGGCTGCAAGATGTGATCATTGCCGGCGCCACGGAGGCGGCGATCATCCCCATTACAGTCGCCGGTTTTGCAGCCATGACCGCGCTTTCTAACCGAAATGAGGAGCCAGAGCGGGCATCACGGCCGTTTGACCTGAATCGGGATGGTTTTGTGCCCGGCGAAGGGGCCGCCATTTTAATTTTGGAATCATTGGCCCATGCGCAGGCGCGGGGAGCAACCATTATTGGTGAGATCTTGGGGTATGGCATGACTTCAGACGCCTACCATGTGTCGGCCCCGGCAGAGGATGGGGCGGGAGCGATGAAGGCGATGCAGCAGGCGATGCAGGAGGCCGGAGTGACGGCCGTAGACATTAACTACATCAACGCCCATGGCACCAGCACACCACTGAACGACCGGGTGGAATCCATGGCAGTCAAAGGGGCGCTGGGCGACCGCGCTTATCAGATCCCCATGAGTTCCACCAAATCTATGACAGGCCATTTGTTAGGGGCCACTGGCGCGCTGGAAGCGGTCTTTTGCCTGAAAGCGATAGAAACAGGGGTCATCCCACCCACCATCAACTACGAAACACCTGACCCCGCCTGTGATTTGGATTATGTGCCGAATAAGCCGCGCCTGGCGCAGGTAGATGTGGCTATGACGAATGCTTTTGGTTTTGGTGGGCATAATTCGGTGTTGATTTTGGGGAAATATAAATTGTAATTGCCAGACGGAAGAGCGGCCGCCCACAGCGACGCCATGTGAGATGGACACGGCCGTCCTGGTCACCCTGCTCGATGAAACCAACATCCGGCTGGACGGCGTGCAGGTGAGCTACCGGGTGAATGGGGGAGAATGGCAGGCGTATCCCGAACGGGTAAACGGCCGTATTACCTTCCGCGATGTCCCCGGTATCTACGAAATTCGGGCACAAAAACCGGGCTACCAGACGGCAACGGCCGTTGTGCCCCTGGCCGCCTTTAGTTGCAATGGCGAACCGGCACAGACCACCCCCATTCTCCCCTACGCGCAATGCCCGGCTGATCCCCACCCCCTGCTCATCCAATTGCCTGATGATTCGCCCCAATTGAGTGCGACGGATGCGAACGGCCGTGAACGAACCCCCATTTGTCAGAGCCAGGGTCAGACCGCCTGCCAAAACTACGCCTTGCCGCTGCTGCCAGGCGATGGCGGCAATTTTTCACTGACACTGGCTGATTTGCCAGGTATTGGTGATATGACCATCGTGGATGATGTTATCGCTTATGAAGCAGACCCTTTTGTGGTAACGCTGGCGCAGGGCAACAGGCAACAGGCGTTTAATCTGGCGGCGGCCGCTTCTGCTACCCTGGCTTTGTCGGTGGCGCGGGATGAGGCGGGCTGCCCGTGGGTGGATTTCACAGCCGTCATCCCCACCACCTCCTCCGCCTACCCCGAACCCGGCATTTATCTGGCGGGCAATCTGCTCATCCCCAACCTGAGCGCGGAAAGCTGCCAACAAACGCCCATCCTGACAGACATCACCTATTATGCCGACCTGCCTCCTGACACCAATCTGAATAACGTGCAGATGATTTATTGGCGCGATGAGGAATGGGTAACGGCCGACTGCCGCCTGGAAAATGGGCAATATCTCTGTACCGCCCAACTGCCCAACCCCCTCATCAACCAGACCTACTCCGTGCGCCTGGTCATCAACGGCGAGCAGCATATCGGCACCCATCTACCTTTCACCAATATGTGCATGATTTTTGGCAATTGATCAAGGTATGAAAGCAGCCGGTTGCAACTATTGACTCACCAGCTACCAGCCACCTGTCACTTATCGCCTGCTCTTTTTTTGCCCACACCCAAAGTAAGATTATAATCCCGATGGATGCAGTGCGTCATTTGTTGATGCAGGAGGCAAGGTATGAGACTGGGAAAAGATTTACTCAACAAGCCGATATTTTCAGTGCTAGACGGCCGTAACCTCGGCACCGTTAAAGACATCTATCTTAACAACGACCTCACCCAGATCACCGGCGTCTTCATCGGCCAGGAAGGCATGATCCGGCGCAAATCCTATCTTATTTCCCGTGACGGGGTCGTCGTCTTTGGCATAGATGCCGTCCTGGTGAAAAACCCTGATGTCGTCATTGAAGAAAGCACGAATGAAGAAACGGCCGTGTGGGTGCGATTGAGCAAGCTGCGCGGCCGAGGCGTGGACACCCCCAACGGCACCAAAGTCGCCACTATCGGCGACATTGTCATTGGCGAAGAGGGCGACATTGTCGGTTTCACCCTGGCGAAAGTGCATGTGGATGGCCCGGTAGCCGACAAAGGCGCGATAGCCCGCTCCACCCTCATTGACACCGGCAATACCGATGGCATTATGACCATAGACCTGACCAAAGCCGAAACCACCAACCTGACTGCCCCACCACCCACACAAGAAGAAGCCCCAGAATAAAAAAGGAGAACAGCATGAACAGCACAGTTAATTTTGGCCTCACCAAAGAACAGCAAGAAATCCAGCAACTGGCCCGCGAATTTGCCCGCAAAGAGATCGCCCCCCACGCCGAACATTACGACAAAACCCACGAATACCCCTGGCCTATCGTTAAGAAAGCGCAGGAAATGGGTTTTACCTGCCAGAATGTGCCTGAAGAATATGGCGGCATGGGGCTGAGCCTGCTGGAAGAAATCATCGTCGGCGAAGAACTGGCCTGGGGTTGCTCCGGCATGAGCACCGCCATTGCCGTCAACGGGTTGGCGATCTTGCCCATCCTCATTGCCGGTAACGAAGCGCAGAAAAAGGAATACTGCGGCCGTATGGCCAACGGGCAGATGGCCAGCTACTGCGCCACCGAGCCAGAAGCCGGTTCTGACGTGGCCGGAATCAAAACCACCGCTCGCAAAGAAGGCGATCATTACATCCTCAATGGCAGCAAAACCTTCATCACGGGCGCAACGGTAGCTGACTTCTATACCGTCTTTGCCTACACCGACCCGAACACCCGCTACAACGGCATGAGCTGTTTCATTGTGGAGCGGAATTGGGAAGGGGTGAGCGTTGGCAAACCGTTTGACAAAATGGGGCAGCACGCTTCAGATACGGCCGAAGTCATCTTCGACAATGTGCGCGTGCCTGCCAGCCATCTGCTAGGCAAAGAAGGAGATGGTTTCCTCATCGCCATGAAGGTGTTTGACCGCAGCCGGCCGGGTACGGCCGCCGGTTCTGTCGGCGTAGCACAGCGGGCATTAGACGAATGTGTGCGCTACGCCAAAGAGCGCAGCACCTGGGGGCAGCCACTTTACAAACATCAGGTCATCGGCCACATGATCGCCGACATGGCGATTGAAGTAGAGGCGGCCCGCCTGCTGGTGTGGAAATGCGCCTGGGCCGTAGATGCCGGATTGAGCAATACCTCATTAGCTGCCTATGCCAAAGCATTTGCCGCTGATACTGCTATGAAAGTGACCACGAATGCGGTGCAAGTTTTTGGCGGGTATGGGTACATGTCCGAATATCCGGTGGAAAAGTTGATGCGCGACGCCAAAATTTTCCAGATTTACGAGGGCACCAGCCAGATTCAGCGCAATATCATCGTGCGCGAACTGTTCCGCAAATGAATGTCTTGTAGGGGCGAGGCAGTTGGGAAACATCTTATCTTACTAAAACATCTCCGTTCCCAACTGCCTCGCCCCTACCAATGTGCCATTAACCCGGTTTGGTTCGGGGATGCTTTTTAGGTTAAAATGCCCTCTCGTGTATGAAAAAGAGGGCTTTTTGCGATGGTTGATGGTATTGAGCCAGTTATCACGTTTCAAAACGTGAGCAAGCGGTTTGTCTTTATAAAGGAGCAACAACGCTCTATCTGGCGCACGGTGACTTCGGCATTTTCGCGGCGCAAGGATGAAGAACGGCATTTGTGGGCGGTACGGGATCTGAGTTTTACGGTGCTGCCGGGGCAATGTTTTGGCATTGTGGGGCGAAATGGGAGCGGCAAAAGCACGGCATTGAAATTGATTGCCCGAATTCTGCGGCCGACTGACGGCCGCATCATCGTGCGCGGCCGTGTCAGTGCATTGCTGGAATTAGGGGCCGGTTTCCATCCCGATTTGACCGGACGTGAGAACATCTACCTCAATGCCTCGCTCCTGGGGCTGGATGAAGCGGCCACCAATGCCCGTTTTGCCGACATTGTGACCTTCTCGGAATTGGGCGAATATATTGAAATGCCCGTTAAACATTACTCGTCGGGGATGTATATGCGGTTGGGCTTTAGCGTAGCCATCCACATGCAGCCAGATGTTTTGATTGTGGATGAGATTTTGGCGGTGGGTGATCAGGCATTTCAAACCAAGTGTCTGGACGCCATCAGGCAAATGCGGGAGGATGGGGTGACGATCATCATGGTCAGCCACAACCTGAATGTGATGCGCACTCTTTGTACACACATGTTGTGGCTGGAAAAAGGGCAGGCGCGGGCAGTGGGGGCGGTGGAAGATGTAGCGGCTGAGTATCAGGCGTATGCCTATGAACAGGAATCGGCGGTGAGCAGCACGGCCGTACCTTCCTCAACCGTTTCGCGTGGCGTAGATATTACGGCCGTGCGCTTTCTCAATGCACGTGGTGAGGAAGCTCCCGTGTTCCTCACCGGCGAGCCAATGACCATTGAAATGCACTACGTGGCCCATAAGCCCGTGAACAACCCGGAATTTGGTCTGGCAATTTTCCGGCAGGATGGGGTGCATGTGAACGGCCCCAATACCAAAATGGCCGGGCTGGATTTGGGGTGGCTGCAAGGGCCAGGCGCGGTGCGTTATCACATCGAGCAACTGCCCCTGCTGCCCGCCCGCTATGAAGTGACCACGGCCGTACACGACGGCCAGACCCATTATTGTTATGCGTTTCATAAGCGAGCCTATGCCTTCCGGGTGGTTCCTGGCGGGGCCAATGAGCTAGATGGTTTGATTGCCATGCCTGCTACCTGGGCATGGGCAGCAGATGGGCCAACAGATGGGCTGGCAGATGACCGGGAGGATATGCTGGCAGAAGAAGCAATCCTGGCCGACACGGCCGTAAGGACAGAATTGATATGAGACGACTGATTTTGCTTCTATTCATCATCGCCAGCGTCACAACCGCGCTTATCATCGTCACCGGCCACACAAAAGCAAACCCCACAGCAACAAGCGGGCCGCCTGATCTGGGATTTATTCATGAATACCCGGTACCTGTTGGGCATCCTTTTCACATTGTGGTGGAAACGTCCGGGCCGCCAGCCAGCGTCTGGTTTACCCTGCCAGACGCCAATGCAATTGGGCATCTGGTAGTGACCAGTACAGTTGACTACACCTTTACCACATTGACTGTGCCAACACCCAACAGCGAACCATATGACCTGGTTTATGATGGTAACAACACGATCTGGTTTACCGAAAATGCGGGCAACCAGATTGGCCGGTTGACATTGCCTGCTGGCAACATCGTGGAATATGCCGTGCCAACGGCCGGTAGTGAACCAACCGGAATTGATTTGTCGCCAGACGGCCGTGTCTGGTTTCTGCAACGCGCCGGTAATAAGCTGGCCGTTTTCAATCCCAATACCAGCCAATTTCAAGAATTCCCCTATGAATCAGCTGGCGGGCAGCTAGAAGATGTTGCCGTTTTGGACAACACGCATATCTGGCTGACTGCACCTGCCCTCAATCGAGTAAGCGAATATCGGGTGGACGAAGATGATTTTGCCCATGTGCCGGTTATTTCTGGGCCAGGCGGCACGCTTTTCCCGCCCGGCGATATGGTGATTGGAGACGGCCGTACCTGGATTTCAGCCCCCTCGCAAGATTGGGTAGGTGTGTACGCACCGGGCACCCTTAGCTTTTGGGAATGGGTAAACGCATGGTCAACCGGCGGCCAGCCCACCGGGCTGGCATTCAGCAGCCCTGATAATCTGTCACACATCTGGTATGTAGAAACAGCCGGAAACCGGGCAGGCAAATTTGTGACGGACGCGCAGGCAAACATTTCTTATTATTGGGCTGCGCCACTGCCCACACCAGACAGCCAACCACGCCACATAGCCGTAGGCGCCAACGAACACGCCTGGATTACCGAAATGGGCAGCGGCAAGATTGCCGAATGGCGGCCGCCCACATCGTTCTATCATACTTTTCTACCGGTAGTGTTACGGCCGTAACATTGCCAACATCTTATACGGATTATGGTTTTCACAAAAAACAACCTGTTACGTCATTTATTATTAGCTCTATTATTGGGGTCAGCATTTGTTTTCATCCGCTTCAGCCAACAATTAACGGCCCACGCTGAACCTGAAGGCACTCCTCCTGTCTACCTGCCGCTCATTCTAAATAACCATGACGCCACGCTCGGCCATCCACTTTTTGGCGTACAAATGTACTCGGATACCCGCTCCACCAGCCAGTATCACAGCTCACTTGTAAACAGCCAGGCTACCTGGGTGCGGGCACAGGTGAACTGGCGCAGCATAGAGCCAGAAGATGTTTCTCCGGCACAATATGATTGGGGCGCGGCCGATCAGGCTTTAGGCGCAGCGCATTACCAGCACGGCAGCTATCAGATGATCGCCACCATTCACGCAGCGCCAGATTGGGCCGCTCCGGGCAATCGTGCCCCGCTGTATGCAGGGCGGCTGCCAGATTTTGCAGAGTTTGTGGGCGCGTTGGTGGAGCGGTTTGATGGGGACGGGGTTGCCGATGCGCCCGGTTCGCCCGTCGTCTCCTATTGGGAGTTTTATAATGAGCCGGATGCGAATGATGATTATTTTGAGGCAGGCTGGGGCAACTATGGGCAACAATATGCCTCACTATTAGCCACAGCCTATGCGGCCGTCAAAGCAGCCAATCCGAACGCACAGGTCGTATTTGGCGGCATTGCCCATGATTGGTTTGAAGACCAAAATGGCCCGTTTGTACGTGAATTTTTAGATGATGTGCTGGCGGCCGGCGGGGGCAATTATTTTGATGTGATGAATTTTCATGCCTACCCCCATTTTGCTTATAACTGGGCAACCCAGGGCCCTGGCTTGCTAGAAAAAGCAGACGCTATACGAGACATATTAACCACTTATGGCGTGGGCGATAAACCGATGATGATTACGGAAGCGGGCTGGCATAGTAATAATCCGCCCAACAGCCCCAGCAGCCCGGAAATTCAGGCGCGGTATGTGGTGGAACTGTTTACCCAAAGTCTGGCGGCCGATGTGGATGTGATGATCTGGTGGATGCTGCATGATCCTGGCGGGTTTTATAGCGAAAATGGATTGGTGACAGATGATGCCACCCCGCAGCCAAAGTTGGCCTATTATGCTTATGGCACGGCCGTTGATGAATTAAGCACGGCCCACTTTGACTACCGCCTCAGTAATGCCCAAACCGGGGCGACAGATATGGAGGCTTATCGGTTTATAGATAACGTTCACGAACGGATTGTATATGTGGCCTGGCTGAACCCGGTGGATACAACAACTGTAAAAGTGCTGCAGCTGTGGGGCACACAGGCTACGGTGCGCGATATTATTTATGGGAATACCCAGACTGTTGTGGATACCAACGGCGACGGCCGTGTATCTATTTATGTGACCGGGCAGCCGGTTTATGTGGAGATTGATCAATGAACGGGAAGCCATGTTGGGGGCGTTTGGGGCTGTTGTTTGCTATCTTTTTGGGGGTGCTGCTATTGAGTATAGCCTTTAAGAAGCAAAAACCGGTATCGGCAAGCACGGCCGTATCGGTAACTGGCGAATCGGCCAGCAGCGGCAATTATTTGCTTTGTCAGTATGGCATAAATGCCATCATTACACCTATCACCACCGTAGACCTGGGGATGCTGCGGGCCGGTTGGTATCTGGATTATCATGCCAAGGCAAACCCGGCCCAACCCAACGGCATCGAATATGTACTCACTGTTCGCCTGTCTCAAACCGGGCCAGACAACTACACCTACTCTCTCGGCTCCGGTAATGATGACATTCAGACAGTAGCCAGTGGTAATCCGGGTGCTATCTGGCTGATTGGCAATGAACCAGATAGGCGAGATTGGCAAGATGATATTGAGCCACAGGTATATGCCAAAGCGTATCACGACCTCTACTGGGCCATCAAGACGGCCGATCCCTCTGCCCGTGTTTACGCCGGTACCATCGTGCAGCCTACGCCCCTCCGGCTGCTCTATCTCGACCTGATCCTGCTTAACTACCTGGAGCGGTACAGAACGCCAATGCCAGTAGATGGCTGGAGCATTCATAACTTTATCTTGAATGAAGTGAGTTGTGATTATGACCCTGGCAACTGCTGGGGCGCAGAAATACCGCCGGGCATAGATGCGCCTTATGGCGAATTGATAGATATTGATGAGAACGACAGTATCACCCATTTTCAGCAGCGTATTATTGCCTTTCGCCAATGGATGAGAGCCAGAGGCTACCAGGACGTGCCGCTAACGGTGTCTGAGTATGGCGTATTGATGCCTGAGGATTTTGGTTTTTCGCCATCCAGAGTGAATATGTATATGAGCAATACGTTCAACTTTATGGACACGGCCGTAGACCCCCTTATCGGCTATCCTTACGACAATTACCGGCTGGTGCAAACCTGGTCATGGTACAGCACCGGCAATACCGACGACCCCTACAATGGCTATTTGTTCGAGCCGAGTGGCAGTAGTTGGGTATTGTCGGAGATGGGCACACATTATGGGCAGCATACGGCCGTCATCCCCGAAAAAGTGGACTTCTATCCAGCCACCATTTTTGCCAATCCCGCTTTTTCTGAGGGCAAACCGGTAACAGTAACCCTAAACGCCCGCATCGCCAACAGTGGGAACCTGGCAGCGGCCACCGGCCCGGCCATCGTCCGTTTTTATGATGGTGATCCCCAGGGCGGGGGCATGCAAATTGGGGCTGACCAGACGGTGACATTGGCCGGTTGCGGCCGTGTCGAGACCGTGCAGGTAATCTGGCCCAATGTGCCACCGGGTACACATGAACTCTATGTGGTTGTGGACGAAGATGGAAGCATCACAGAAGTCAATGAAACGAACAATATCGCCAGCCAGACCATACTGGTAGCAACTGAACGGACATTTTTGCCCATCATTTCTCGCCCTTTGGTACTGGGGCAGTAAGCACATAACCTTTTACGCATGAGTAAGACGACGTGGCAAGCTGGTATACCTTATGGATTAACTTTCATAGGTTTGATTGTAAGCGGTTGGCTTTTTATAGGGTTGGCACAGAAGCAACCCGTGATTTCTGACGCCATCGGGTATGTATATGCGGCCGAACGGCTGGCAGAGGGGAATGGGCTAACCTACGAGGATGCCAATAACCAATATGGCCCTGGTTATTTTTCCCTTTATGCTTTTCAAATCCGACGCCCCCCTGATTTGCGCATGTATCTGGGTTTCCCACCAGGCTTTCCCTTATTACTGGCGGCGTTTTTGGTGGTTACTGGGTCGGCTACGGCCGTACATTATGCGGTTCCTATCCTGGCTGTATTGGGGCTGGCGGCCACCTTTTTCCTGGGAAAACTGTTGCTTGATTCAGCCTGGGGTGGTTGGTGGACGGCCCTGTTTGTGATGGCGGCCGTAACTTATTGGGAATTTGCAACGGCCGCCTGGTCAGAAGTGCCAGCGATGGTTTTTGTGACAGGTGGCTTTGTTTTTTACTTGTGGGCATACCAGTCCCCCCCTTCGTTTCGCCGTTTATTATTCGGGGTTTTGGGCGCTTTATTGCTCATATTTAGCCTCTTTATCCGTTACAGCAACATCACATTTCTGCTCGTTCCCTTCATTTTTGAACTGTTCACTGCGCCCGGCCGTTTATGGCAAGAGCGGGACCGCTGGCCTTTTTTCATTTTAATCAGTCTGGGTATTCTGGCGATTCCCCTCTTTAATCAAGTCTATTACGGTGGTATTTCACTTACCAGCTACAGTCCGGCCCATGGTTGGTACCCAAATCCTGCCTTTTCTCTCGTTTATGCCATTGGGCCATCTTTTGTGAATGGGTACAGCCTCATCGAAATGGGCAAAACATTGTGGCATAATTTCCCATTCCTATTATTGTTGGTTCCGGCGGGCTGGTTTCTCATACGGCCGCCTTATAGATTATTGGCCGCGTTGGCTATTGGTGGTGGGCTGTTACCTTACGCCATCTATGCTTTTGCCCCGACCGGCCTAAACGGGCGTTTCCTGATCCCTGTTTTCCCTTTTTTAGCTGTTTCAATTGGGGCTGTAATCTTAAAAACAGGTGGTCGGATACCACATTCGGCCGTGCGTTTGGCTGCCAGTATTGCCTTGCTATTGTTCCTGTTTTCTCCTTTGCCAGCCCAAATAACCGCTCTACAAAATCGCAATCAGAGCGACAAAAATATCGTAGCCCATGTGCAACAAATAGTACTCTCCTCACCGAAAAACGCCGTGTTTTTATCTTATTCCTTGAATGACCACTTGGCCTACTATGGGCACAAATCCGTTTTGAATTATCGGCGAATTCCCCCCTCAGACCCCATCGCTGGCCGGTTTCAGTTTGAATGGTACGAGCCTTGTCTGGCAACAACCATTGATCACCTGCTTAACGCAGGTATTCCCATCTATTACATCGCTGAATCGCCTGAATCTGGCTGGAATCCAGAAGCGATTTTGCGCACCCATTTTCAATTGGAAGTAACAGGTGAGGCTCCCATCATTTACCAGATTCACCAGACGGCCGCCCTGGACCCGGCCTTATCCTGCCCCCCTCAATAACCTGAATCTAAAAAAGGCCAGCTTTGTGAAAAAGCTGGCCTTTTTTTGTGGTTAATTAAAGTTCTGTTTCAAATGGCGCACCACATCCCGGAAGGAAATAACACCTTCGGGACGGCCGTCCCCATCCACCAGCGGCACATGGCGGAAACCGTGCATAGACATTTCGTGCAATGCCTGGGCAATGGGCAGGTCGGCCGTCAGCGCAATGGGATGGGCGGTCATGTAATCAGCTACAGGCACGGCCGTCAGGTCATCCACCAGCCCCACCACGCGCATCAGCACATCCTTCTCTGTAAAAATACCCATCAAGCGGTCATCCTTATCCGTCACCAGCAGGCAGCCCACATGATGCGCATTCATCTGGCGGATCGCTTTAGCCAGCGAAGCGCCGGCATCAATGGAAACCGGCGCATGGGGTAGCAAGGTGGCGATGGGGGCGGCGAGTTGGTCTTGTACGGCCGTTGTCTCCTCCGGCAACTGCTCCATCTCATCCACATACGCCTCATCCAGTTCCGATGACAGCGCACCCGTTTGTTTGGCTCGCACTTCTTCCCGCTCTGTCACCGTCCACATATCGGCCGAGGTATACAGTTCATACAAATCCCCCACTCCCTTCTTGGCCTGAGCCGTGTGTATCTGCGCCATCAGCCCTTCCGTATAGGTCTGTTTTTGCACCCGGCGAATCACGCCCATCGGCGCGGGGAATTGTGGGAACTCCATGCTGCTGATGATAAAGGCCAACTGCATGGAAGTTTCGTCATGCACCAGCAAATTCTCCTCACTGACGCCGTTGCCCAATTGCACCACTTCCGGCGTAAAACCGTTCAGGCGGATACCCTTGTCATGATCCTTGCCAAAAATCATCGGCTCACCATGCTTCAGGTAGAGGATATTTTCATCCCGCAGGCGGCGATCATCCAGACCAATCCATTCATTGGGGTTAAAGATGACGCAGTTCTGGTAAATCTCCACAAACGACGTGCCCACATGGTGTGCCGCTTCCAACAGAATCTCACCCAAATGCTGTGTGTGTGCGTCAATGGAACGGGCCACGAAGGTTGCCTCGGAAGCCAATGCCAGGGCGATGGGGTTCAACGGCTGCTCCAACGATCCCATCGGCGAGGATTTGGTGACCATGCCGTGCCGGGATGTGGGTGAATACTGCCCTTTGGTCAGGCCATAAATGCGATTATTGAACAGCAAAATGTTCAGATTGACGTTGCGGCGGATGGCGTGAATCATGTGGTTGCCACCAATGGAGAGGCCGTCACCGTCACCAGTGACAACCCAGATGCTCAGGTCAGGGCGGGCCACAGCTAAACCAGTGGCCAGGGTGGGGGCACGGCCGTGAATGCTGTGAATGCCGTATGTGTTCATGTAATACGGGAACCGGCTGGAGCAGCCAATCCCCGAAATAAAAACAATATCCTCTCTGGCGACGCCAATATCAGGCATCGTCTTTTGCACCTGCGCCAGAATCGAATAATCGCCACAACCAGGGCACCAGCGCACCGTCTGGTTGGAAACAAAATCTTGCCGGGTTAAAGGAATGGTTTCTGTACTCATATTGTTGTTCCTGTGAGAAAGTAATTGGGTAAGTGGGTAAATGAGTAATTACCCAATTACCTGATTACTCAATTACCTGTTTGCCGATCACCTCCACAATCTTCCCATACACCTCGCTAATCTTAAACGGCCGTGCCTGCATCTTCGGGTATGATTGGATATTCAGCGCAAAACGGCCGCGCAATAGAAAGGCAAGCTGTCCACCGTTCAATTCCGGCACCAACACCCGCTGGTATCGGCTGAGAATGTCCCGCAAATTAGCCGGGAACGGATTCAGATAACGTAAATGGGCATGGGCAACGGCGTAGCCATCGGCCTGCGCTTGCTGCACGGCCGAACGCACCGACCCAAACGTGCCCCCCCAACTGACCACCAGCAAATCGCCCGACTTCGGGCCATACACTTCCTGTGCCGGAATCACCTCCGCCAGCCGGGCCAGTTTATCGCGCCGTTCCAAAAACATCTGCTCATTGTGCTGCGGGTCATAAGAAACATTGCCGGTGCGCGGCGCTTTGCTCAGGCCGCCAATGCGATGTTCCAGGCCAGGCGTACCGGGGATGGCCCACGGCCGCGCCCCCGTTTCCGGGTCCCGCTCATAGGGTAGGAAGGGAGCGTCGCCGTTGGCCTCGCTGTGATGGTTACGGCCGTGTGGATGCTGCACCGCTATCGCCGGAATCGCTTCCGGGTCAGGAATCCGCCACGGTTCCGAACTATTCGCCAGAAACCCATCCGACAACAACAGCACGGGTGACATACTGCGCACGGCCAACCGGGCCGCTTCCAAAGCCATATCAAAACAATCCGAAGGACTTTGCGGGGCCAGCACAATAATCGGGCTTTCCCCATTGCGGCCAAACAGCGCCTGCATCAAATCCGCCTGCTCCGTCTTGGTGGGCAGGCCGGTGCTGGGGCCGCCGCGCTGCACGTTCACAATCACCATCGGCAATTCCAGCATAATCGCCAGGTTCATCGCTTCGCTTTTCAGGGCTATGCCAGGGCCGCTGGTACCCGTCACCGCCAGCGCGCCGCCAAAGGCCGCCCCAATCACCGACCCCATGGCCGCAATCTCATCCTCAGCCTGAAAGGTGCGCACATCAAAATGGCGCAGCCCGGCCAGGGCGTGCAAAATGTCGCTGGCCGGGGTGATGGGATAGGTGCCATAAAAGAGTGGTTTGCCCATTTTGCGGGCGGCCGTCACCAACCCCATGGCCACCGCTTCATTCCCTGTCACTTTGCGATACGTGCCCGGCGGCAGCACGGCCGGCCGTATGCGATAACGATGCTGGAAGGTGCGCGTCGTATCGCCAAAGAAGTAGCCAGCCTGCAACGACCGGCTGTTGGCCTGATAAATCTCCGGCCGTTTGCCGAACTTTTCTTTCAGCCATTCCAGCGTCGTCTCCATTGGCCGGTCAAACATCCAAAAGGCAATACCCAGAGCAAAAAAGTTTTGCGACCGGTCTTTTTCTTTGTTGCCCAGCCCTTCAATATCTTTCAATGCCTCGCGGTTTAACGAGGTTAAGGGTACACGAATGACCTGGTAGTTTTTCAGGCTCTCGTTATCCAATGGATTTTCTTCATATCCCGCTTTTTTCAAATTAGCACTGTTGAAGGCGTCCGTGTTGACGATAATTGTGCCGCCGTGTTCCAATTCGGGCAGACACGCCTTTAGTGCCGCCGGGTTCATGGCAACCAAGACTTGCGGTGCATCACCCGGCGTCAGAATATCGCGCTCAGAGATATTGATTTGAAAGCCGCTCACGCCGGCCAGTGTGCCCGCCGGAGCCCGAATTTCCGCCGGAAAGTCGGGCATGGTGCTGATGTCGTTGCCAAACACGGCCGACGTATTGGTAAACTGCGTGCCGGTTAGCTGCATTCCATCCCCCGAATCCCCGGCAAAGCGTATAACCACTGATTCCCGTTCTTCAAATTGATCTGTCTCACTCATGTGATTCTTCCTTACTTTGAGTAACCAGCGAACACCTCCTGTTCACTGCTCACTGTTTACTGTTCACTCCCCTTAGTGATCGTTTGCAAATAAATTAGCGATTGGGTAATTGGGTAATTAAGTAATGGAAGCGGCTCATTACCAAATTACTCAATTACATAATTACTGCACGGTTACTTAATCCCCTCCCTCTCGCCGCCGTGGGAACTGCTCTGGCCGGGAGGGGCGGTTTTGCACGTCAATCGGATAGCGGGCGGCCAGGTATTTGATCACCGCTTGATAGGTCATTGCGCCTAGAATACGGCCGTCCTCCCCCACCACCGGCAAATTGCGAATCCCCTTCGCGTCCATCAGCCACAACGCCGCCGCCGCCGAAGTCTCCGGGCCGACGGTAATAGGATCGGCCGTCATCACCGTTTCAATCGGTTGGGTTAGCAGTTCAGCATGGGGGGCAACCCGGCTCAAGACATCGCGGTCCGTGAAGATGCCGGCCAGCCGATCAGCGGCCGTGACCATACACACATTTACTTTTTGGTGGCGCATCTGCGCCAGGGCATCTTGTACGGCCGTGCCCACCGCCACCAGACAAAACCCGCTCAAATCCAGATGCGTGACCTGTTCGCTTTTTAATTCTTGTTCCAAACTCATAAAAACTACCTCCAAAAGAAGAGATTAGAGATTGGAGATTGAATCTCCCAATCTCCCAGTCTCCTGATCTCCCAATCTCCATTCAAACCATCGGCAATAAATTGTAATGTTCCCGCAGCAGTTGACGGCCGTATTCAAAATCGCCCACCACTAACGCCGCCACAATCCGTTCATGGTATTGCCACACCTCCAGCCAATACTCATACCGGGCATAACGTGTCAGTTCACTGGCCTCATAGGCGTCCCAATACGCCGCCAGCAGCCCGGTCACAAACGGGTTATTCAGGCGGCTAAACATCAGTAAATGAAGCTGGCGATGTTCGCCATTAGGCACATGCACCGGATCGCCGTGCAATTTTTCTTGAGCGCGGCTGACGATTTCCTGTAACTGGGCTTTATCTTCGGCCGTGAGCTGGCACACCGCCTCATGCCAGTAAGCGTCTTCCACCGCCCGGCGCAGCCCGGCAAATTGGGCAAAGGATGCCTCGCCACTGCCCAATCCAAACAGCACACTGATTAACACGGCCGGCGCGAAATCAAACGGTTCGCGCTGAATGCCCACACGCGGCCGTACCGAGACAAAACCCAGGCTGCGGGCAACTTCCAATTGTTCACGCAGTTTGCCCACGCTAATGCCCAGCTCCACACTGATTTCATTCAAAGGGGGCAGGCCATCGCCAGTGGCAACCTGGCGATTGATCAGATATCGCAGAAAATCCGAATCCAGTTCAGTGAGAAACATACCCGTTTATTCATCGAATTTATTGGATAAATTTGATGAATGAGGGGATAATAGCAAAAGGGGCACGGCCGTACAATAAATTCCCAAAATTCATCATCATTTATCAGACAACTTTACCGAACCAACAGACGGGTTTCCAGAGGGTGGCGCGTTTTCTCTTTCGCTTCGCCTGGATAGCCAATGGTGATGATTGCCTGCGGCTGCCAATCCGAGGGCAGCGCCAATGTTTGCCGCACCACATCCGGGCAAAAGAGGGGGGCACACATCCAGCAAGCGCCCAACCCCACTTCATGTGCCGCCAGCAGTAAATTTTGCCCGGCCATAGCCGTGCTTTGCACGGCCATCACCCATTCGTTGTGTTGGCGCGCCGGGTCGGGATAACTATCCATATCGGCCATTGTCAGGCAAAGCAGGATGAGCAGCGGCGCTTTGGTCAGCCGATCATACGAACGGGCCACATCTTGGGCGATAATGGTTGCCGCTATCTGGTCAGCCTCTAAATCTGCCCGCAACTTCTGGCCCATAGCAACCGCAAGCCGATGTTTTGTTTCTGCGCCGGGCATCACTACAAAGCGCCAGGGCTGGCGGTTGTGGGCCGAGGGAGCGCAGGTGGCGGCCGTAAGCAGGCTTTCAATCAGTTCTGGCGGGATGGCATCGGGACGATAACGCCGGACGGAGCGGCGGCTCAAAAAGGGCGATTTTTTCATAAGAGCGTGAGATATTGAGAGACTTTGAGACTGGTAATCTCTCAATCTCCTGGTCTCTTAATCTCTTAATCTTCAACTACGTTAGTATCACGAAGTTTTCGCCACCCCCTTAAGACTACAGCGGATGGTGAAATTAGCGGATAAATTTCCAGAGAGGAATCCGTTCATTTCTTTATCCGCTGTAGTCATGGCGAAAAACTAAAAACACTAGCCAACTACCAACTTATACCCCATCCCCCACACTGTCTCAATCGTGATGTTGCTGCCGGTCAATCTGTCCCGCAAATGGGCAATATGCACGTCAACCGTGCGTGTTTGCCCATAAAATTCGTAACCCCATACGAGATCGAGTAATTGGTCACGCGAGAGGAGCATGTTGACATGATCCATGAGGGTGAGGAGAAGGTCAAACTCTTTGGCACGCAGGGAGACGCGACGGCCGTTCACCGTCACTTCGCGGGCCGTAGGGTCTACAACCACATCGCCTAACTGCCGCACCTGGTCAGCCTTCGCGCCGGTAGAAGATGGCCCGGCGCGGCGCAAGATGGCATGGACACGGGCCACCAGTTCGCGGGGGTTGAAGGGTTTGGTGAGGTAATCGTCTGCGCCCATTTCCAGGCCAATGATCTTATCTATATCGTCGTTGCGGGCAGTGAGCATGAGGATGGGCAGATGGTTGTTGGCTGCACGGAGCCGCTGGCACACTTCCCATCCATCAATACCGGGCAGCATCAGATCAAGTAACATGAGAGTAGGCGGGTTTTGTTGGATGAGATCGAGGGCTTGTTGGCCGCTCACGGCCGTGATCACCTGATATCCATCTTTCTCCAAATACAACCGGGCCAGGTCACGGATATTGGCTTCGTCATCTACGACGAGGATGGTTTCCATAAAGAGGTAATTGGGTAATTGGGTAATTACCCAATTACTCTTGCACCACCGCGATCATCTCAATCTCCACCAGCGCGCCACGCGGCAGGGCGGCCACTTGAAAGGTGGAGCGGGCGGGTGGATGGGGGGTGACGTAACGGCCGTAGACCTCATTCATCGCCGCAAAATCGGCCATATCGGCCAGAAAGACCGTTGTCTTCACCACGTTGGCAAACGTGGCCCCTGCCGCTGCCAACACAGCCTGCAAATTTCTCAGCGCCTGTTCTGTCTGCGCCTGCACGCCCCCCTCAACCAGGCTACCGGTGACCGGATCTAGCCCTACCTGCCCGGCTGTAAATAACAAATTACCGGTACGTACTGCCTGGGAATATGGCCCTATCGCTGCGGGCGCTTTGTCTGTGGAAATAATGGTCTTGTGCATAAGTACTCCTGTTGCGTAAACCGTAAACCGTCATGCGTGAACCGGCAGCTCACGGATTACGGATCGCCGATTACGGACTATTGATTACACACGGGCAGCCAACTGCCAGCTATCCCCTTTTTTCTGGGCGGGAATGGCCCAGAGAGCAGGCGTCCCCGCTTCAATGTTAAATTTCAGGTCGCGCAACATATCTTTGCGCTCCGCCTCGATGGTCAGGACGATGAAATCCAGCAGTTTCAGCCCATCTTCGGGGGTGATAATCGTTTCGACCAGCAGTGCCCCATCCGGGCGGGGGATAGCCTGGAAAAGTGGTTGGGCCTGCACCAGTTTGCTGCCCAGTTCGCGTGCCTGCCGCGCCGGTTGCTGCCAGGCGGGGGCATACAGGCGCTGCACCCGCTGCCATAGTTCAGCGGCGTCTTTGTCTGCCCCTTTGCTGCTGCCCTGGGATTGGCGCTGGTGCAGATGGACACGGCCGTGAAACAACCAGACCGGCAGCCAGCTATCCACCCGCTCATTACCGGGGGCGGCATAGTGTACGTCTATCGGTTGCAGGCCGGTCTGGTGCAGGGTCACGGCCGTGAAACAGTGCGTACAGACCACCACCACCACATCATTATGGTGCGGCTCCAACTTCTGACCACATTGGGGACATCGTAAGGGGAGTAATTTCATATTATCCGTGATGCGTAATCCGTGATGCGTAATCCGTGATGGAACTACGGCTTACGGATAACGGATTACCGATTATCGTTTACGGCTCTTCGACACTTCGTCCAATAAGTCCATGCCCGTTTTCATCAGGCTGCCCATATCCACATTGCCTGCGCCGAACATATTACCCAGCAGGCCGCCATCACCACGTTTATTGCTGATCGCCTTTTTCACCTTGCCCTGAATCTGCTCCACCTCTTCACCATAGCGAAAGGCACGATACCCGGCCGCAATCAAAATAACGCCCAGCACAATGGGTAGCAAAAGCAAAGCCAGGCCGTCATCATCGCTACTATCGCTCACCGCCATGGCTGCCAAAATGGTGCCATTGACCAGCACAAAATTTCCGGCAGCTAACCCGGCAACAAGCGCAGCCGCTCGATAAAAGATATTGCCCGGCGCTTTGCCATACAACACCTCATTGTTCACCCCATCTACCACCACCTGATAATGGCGCTGGTGATAGCGGTAGCGGGCCACCCACAGCGGGTAATAGACAATGGCGAGCTGTTCGTGCAAAAAGTGAAACTTTTCAAAATAGGTGGTGGCGAGGGTTTGTTTGCTACGGCCGCGATAGATGAAATGGTCGTGGGCTTCGTCTAAAGCCTCGGTGTGTGATTCGGTTGGCTCAAACACAATCGCTTCAGCGTGTAAATCTTGTTTCTGGTACGGTGCCAATTGGTTTTGGGCAATGCCCACCTGATGTACGCCATATTCAGACACATCCAGGGCGGCGTCCGTCCAGATCATCTCCTCAAATACGGCAACTTCGACTGGTTTGGTCTCATCCTTGTCTTTACGCACACGGCCGAACAGCCAGCCGGCCACATCCGCCCGCACCCGCCAATAGGGCAGATAGACAAGGAACATATCTTCAATTTGTGCTTCCTTTTTAAGGTCACGTGCTTTTTTCATGCCGGAGAAGAACCCACTGACAAGCTGGCGTGCTTTGTCACGTTCCACGCGGCGGCTCACCTGCCAACGACGGGTGCCCTGCTCGCCTTGAATCAGCGAATGCAAGCCACAGTAAGGGCAGGCAACCAACCGCTCGCCTTCTTTGACGGGGACGAGACCACTACATTCGGGGCAGGTAAGACCTTGTGTTTTATCCATTCTTGAATTTCCGATAGCTGTGCAGGTTCAGGTTCAACAGTGAGTTCAGGGCAAAATTGTCAGGAATTCCACAAAAGCGTTAGCCGTTTCCAGTGTGCCAGCCTGACGTAACAATTGGCGTAATGTGGGTATGTCGGTCACGGCCGTGATGCGTGCCGCCACCTCCTCAGAGGCCAACCCAAACCGGGCATATAACAGATCCAAAATATCCTCTTGCAGCATTTGTATCCGGCCTTGCTCAATGCCTTGCTCAAGGCCTTGCTCAAGGCCTTGCTTTACACCTTGTTTAATGCCTTTATCAAATCCCTCGGCAATCCATTGTTCGGCTATAGTTTGCATAATCTCGTTTCCTTTGTCTTCTAGTGTGTGGCGCACAGCGATGACAATATCTTCGCGGGACAGATGTTTCCCCGCCATGCCCACATAATACAACACTGTACCCAGGTATTCCAACGCGCTCTTTGTCTCCTTCAGGTCGTGGAATAAGTTGAATATATCCACCAACCGTCCTCGAAGTGCCGGGTCAAAGATGTATTTCAGTATCAAAAGGCCAATCTGTAATTGCGCCGCACCCTGAACTTCCTCATCGCTCAAAGCGGATAGATCATGCAAGTCATACTGAAAAATGGGCCAATAGCGCCGCAGTACTTCTGGCCCGTCGAATAATCCAGCAAAGTGGGTAGGTACTCGCCACTTTTCCTGACCATGATACACCACTACGGGCACAATGGGCCGTAGCCCTTCTCCGGCGCGCACATCACGCTCCCAAATACGCAGCTTATAGCGCAACACCTGAAAAGGGGTCATGGGGTCAGGATAACTCTTGTGCTCTAGCAGCAGATAAAGGTAAGCGACACGGCCGTCAACCACTTCCACCTGGTAGAGCAAATCCGCAAACTGTTCTTGCAGCGCAGGGTCTATAAAACTGCCGGGCTGAAGTTCCAGAGTGTCCAGATGGAGAACGGCCGTCACCTCTTCTGGTAGATAGTTGGCAAAAAAATCTCTGGCTACCTCAATGCGCGAAAATGTCTCTTTGAAGAAACGATCATGGGGATTGCTCAGTTCGCTCATCTGTCAGATTTTGGCGGAGATGTAACTGGCGATGGCAAACATGGGTACGGCCATCACCAGGGCTGCGATCAGATAAATGACAACGCCCGCGCCCAATCCGGTGAGATTCCCGCTGATGAAACCGGCGGCGGGAATAAGCGCAGCGCAGAAGTAGAGCAGGCAGCCCACAGCGGCCACAGTCTGGTAAGGCATTTCTTGTTTGGAGGGGAAAATATCGGCAAAAACACGCCCGGCGGCGGCTTCGACGACGGCCGTATACGGCCGTCCCTGAAAAATATACTCAAACACATACACCGGTAAATGCACCAGTGCCATCTCTTTAATCATGCCCTCGTTGATTTGTTGGTCGGCCGCCAGCCAGCGTTTGACGGCGTTGAGGGGTACGGTCGGCTCCAAGGCGTAGGCGCTGCCCGCATAGGGTTCCAGGTCTGAAGCAGGGATGGTAATGCGGGTGGTATCCAGCACAGAAACGGGGGCCGCCGGTTTGATAAACACCTTCTCCGCCCCTTTCACATCCGCACGCACCAGCCAGAGCGGCCAGAGTTGAAAGGTGGCGGATTTGATGGTTGCTTTGGTATCCAGGTTTTTGACCGTTTCGTTGCCACCCATCCAGCGGCGGAGCGCAGCGGCGGCATCCGTTTCGCGCAGGGTATCACGCACCACCAAATGCAGCACCGTCTGGCTTTTGTCTACGGCATTGGTGGCGCCACAGAATTCACACACGGCCGTGAGCGCACCCTGTTCCACGGGCAGCACGGCCGTACATTGATTACACAAAATTTCAGTTGGGGGGGGGACAGCCGGCTCATCTTCCATCATGCGCATACCTC
Source organism: uncultured Ardenticatenaceae bacterium (assembly GCA_964581605.1). Classification (GTDB taxonomy): domain Bacteria; phylum Chloroflexota; class Anaerolineae; order Promineifilales; family Promineifilaceae; genus CAADGU01. The sequence continues at coordinate 4,937 of CAZOPF010000019.1, read as the reverse complement.
ACCCGCATTGTACGCGCAAACGGCTTTAAGTGGCAAATAGGTGTATAAACCTGGGGTGAGGATTATTTGTTGATGGTATCGAGTTGTCGCCAACCGGATGATGAATTGTCGCCTTGTACCTGGGAATGGAATTCCCAGGCTGTTACAAAAAGAATTCCCAGGCTGTTACAAAAAGTACGCTAAAGCGCACTGAAGAAAGTGTCGTGTGCTGGTAGAACTTTTCCTGAACGCACTTTGAGTGCGTTTTTTATAGCAGACGCCGGATTCCATCCGGTGGTGGAAGCAGATTAAATGGCTAATCCTGACGTTTGGGCGTCCCGTACAAGTAGCGATCGTGCTCCACAGCCCAATCTTCGGGAGCAGGAATTGTGCCGGTCATCTCCTCAAGCACATCCCAGGCATTCATTTGGATGCTGTTTTTAGTAGCTTCTTCCTGTGTTTGTCGTTGTGTTTGCAAGAACTGTTTCACCAGCACATACAGTTCTTCTAGTTCTTCCTGACTCAAACCATCCATCTCAGCAAGGATTTGTTCTTTTGTACTCATCTCATGCCACCTCTGCTGCCAGTATAACACAACTCAATTTCCATATGCCGAAGCCCGAACTCTGTTGATAGATTTCAGGCTTCGGTCTGTGAGATTACAGCAGTAGACGCAGGGCGTTTTCCAGGATGGCTTTGAATGCCTGCATGAATTGGGCCGCTTCCGCGCCATCGGTGACGCGGTGATCGGCCGAGAGAGTCACTTTCATGCGCGTGCCGATGGCCAGTTCGCCATTCACCACCACTGGTACCTGCCGTGCTGACCCCACTGCCAGGATACCGGCATGGGGTGGGTTGATGATGGCTACAAAGTTTTCCACGTCCCATGGCCCCAGGTTGCTGACGGTGAAAGTTGCCCCGTCAATATCTTCCGGCCGTACTTTGCCTTCGCGGGCACGGCCGAACATCTCTTTGTGGTCGCGGGCGATCTTGGAGATGCTGGACACATCGGTGTCTTTCTGGACGACGGTGAGCAGGCCACCTTCGACGGCGACGGCCGAACCAACATGCACCCGGTTGTGCCGGATGATCTTATCCCCGCCAAAGCTGGCATTGAGGTTGGGGAACTGGCGCAAGGCCAGCGCGGCCGCCTTCACAATCAGGTCATTGACCGTCACTTTGTTATCCGGGCCGAGCGCTTCGTTGATTTGGGCGCGTAATTTTAAGGCCGGTTCCATATCAATTTCGGTGGTGACGTAGAAGTGGGGCACGGCCGTTTTGCTTTCGGTCATGCGGCGGGCAATGGCGCTGCGCATCCGGGTGAGCGGGATTTCGGTGCTGTCTGGGCCGGCCGCAACGGGCGTGGGTGCGGGTGTAGGGGAAGGCACGGCCGTTGGCGCAGCCACCGGTTGGGGTTGGGCCATGAAGGATTCCACGTCTGCTTTGCGGATACGGCCGTCTGGCCCCGTTCCGCCCACCTGCGCCAAATCCACGCCATGTTCTTCTGCTACCCGCCGAGCCACCGGCGTTGCTTTCACGCCACCGGGAAACTCGCCGCTGACAGCAGGGGTAGCGATGGGGGTGGTTTGGGTGACGGCCGTCGGAGCAACGGCCGTTGGTTCCGGCGTCGGTACGGCTTCCACGGCCGCAGGCGCAGGTTTTGCCGCCGCGCCATTCTTGCCACCCGCTTCAGCTATCATGCTGCTAACATCTTCTCCGGCCGCGCCGATAATGCCTAATTTAGCACCTACGGGAACTTGTTGACCCGTTTCCCGGAAAATCGCCAGCAGCACCCCTTCCGCACGGGCCTGTAATTCCTGGGTCACTTTATCTGACTCAATCTCGGCCAGCACATCCCCCTTATGCACCGGGTCGCCCACATTTTTCAGCCAGCTCCCCATCGTGCCTTCTTCCATATCAAAGCCCAACGTGGGCATGAGGATAAATTCCGCCATATCCTGTCTCCTTGGGGTGATTTAGTGTTTGAGTGCTTGAGTGTTTTAGTGTTCAGGTTACTACAAAAACACCAAATCACAATAACACTAAAACACTTTCACAGAATCTCTTTCACGGCCGTGACCACTTTCTGCGCATCGGGCAAGGCCATTTTTTCTAATTCGCCAGAGTAGGGAGCGGGCACATCATATTGGGACACCCGTTTAATGGGCGCGTCCAGGTAGTCAAATGCCTGCTCCTGCAACTGGGCCACAATCTCCGCGCCAATGCCATAGGTCTGGTGCCCAAATTCCACCACCACCGCCTTAAACGTCTTTTTGAACGAGGCCAGCGCCAGCGACATATCCAGCGGCTGCAAAGTACGCAGATCGACCACCTCTGCTTCCACCCCTTCTTTTGCCAGCATCTCGGCCGCGTCCAGGGAAACATGCAGTCCTTCGCCGTAGGTAATAATAGTCACATCTTTGCCTTTGCGCTTGATGTCAGCTTCGCCGATAGGGACAATGTAATCGTCGTCGGGCACATCACCGCGCACTTTGGGGCTGGTGTACAGCGGCACCGGCTCAATGAACAGCACCGGGCCGTTGTCACGGATGGCCGCTTTGAGCAGCCCTTTGGCGTCATACGGCGTGGCCGGGCAGACCACTTTCAGGCCGGGGAAGTGGGCAAAAACCACATCCGGCGTGTGGCTGTGCGTAGCCCCCAGCTGTTTGCCGCCGCCGCCAGGGGCACGGAAAACCACCGGGCAGTCAAACTGCCCATTGAACATATAGCTCACTTTAGCCGCATGGTTCACAATGGCGTCAAAGGCGACAAAGGCGAAGTTGATGGTCATAAATTCGGCTACCGGGCGGGTACCGGCCATGGCTGCACCCACAGCAGCCCCGGCAATGACCATTTCGGAAATGGGGGTATCGCGCACGCGCCGTTCGCCAAACTCTTCCAGAAAGCCTTTGGTGACGGCGTAGGTACCGCCCCACGCGCCTACTTCTTCGCCCATGATAAAAACGTTTTCGTCGCGGTGCATCTCTTCGCGCAGCGCTTCGGTTATTGCCTCTCGTAATGTTAGTCGTGCCATGTTATTCCTCGGTGGCAGGTTGCAAGTGGCATGTTGCAGGTATTGACTTGCCACCTGCCACTTGCAACCTGCAACATTTCAGACGGGGTAGATATGCTCAAACAATGTTTCTGGAGCAGGTAGTGGTGATTCGTTGGCGAAGGTCACGGCCGTTTCCAACTCTTTCATCACCTCGTCATCAATAGCGACCAATTCAGCTTCGCTGGCCTGATGTTCTTCCAACAGAATCTTTTGCAGGGTGGCGATGGGGTCCCGTTCGTCGCGCCAGTGGTCGAGTTCGCCGGCGGGGCGATAGCGGGTGCGGTCGCCGATGGAGTGCCCTTCATAACGGTAGGTAATCATTTCCAGGAACTGCGGCCCTTTGCCTTTGCGGCAGGTGTCTATCGCTTTTTGGGTGGCTTTGTACACGTCAATGACGTTCATGCCGTCCACCTGTTTACTGGGGATGTTGTAGGCTTTGGCTTTGTCGGCCAGGTTAGGGTTGGCGGAGGCGCGGTCTACGGCCGTGCCCATGCCATACTTGTTGTTTTCGCAAATAAAGACAATAGGCAGCCCCCACACGCCGGCCATATTCAACGATTCGTGGAAGTAGCCAATGTTGGTCGCCCCATCACCAAAGTAGCAGAGGCACACCCCACCACTGCCTTTGTACTGTTCGGCCAGGGCCATGCCTGTGCCCAACGTCAGGTGCGCGCCGACGATGCCATAACCACCCCAAAACTTCTTCTCCTTGCTGGCTAAGTGCATGGAGCCGCCACGCCCGCCGGCGACGCCGGTGGCTTTGCCCATCAATTCGGCCATCACCGCGCCCGCTTCCAGCCCCACCGCCAGGGCATGGCCGTGATCGCGGTAAGCGGTAATCAGGTGGTCGCGCTGCGGGTCGCGGGCGGCAATGGTGCCCACGGCCACCGCTTCCTGGCCGATGTAGAGGTGCAGGAAGCCTTTAATTTTGCCTTCCAGTTGGTACAGTTCGTCACTGCGTTCTTCAAAACGGCGAATCAGCACCATCTGGCGGTACCATTCGAGTAACGTTGCTTTGTCCATTGATTCTCCTGAATGTTGGTTGCTGGTAAAAGCAACTAGCTATTATTAGCAACCAGCAACTTTTTCTTTTAACCCAGTGGGAAAGGGGTTGTCTGAACGGGACGGCCGTTACGCCGTCAACAGGCTAGTTTAGCAAAGTTCTCCTCTGTGGGCGAGAGGGGTTTACGGCCGTGTGCGGCCCGAATTGTTACGCAGGCAGTCCCACAATAAAAGTAGCCCCTGCACCCGGCTGGCTGTGGGCGCGAATGTACCCGCCGTGCCGTTCCGCAATGCGGCGGCAGATAGCCAATCCTACGCCAGTCCCTGGATACTCCTCCCGGTTATGCAACCGTTCAAAGACGTTGAAAATTCGCTCGCTATATTTTTCTTCAAACCCGATACCGTTGTCGCTGACAGAAATTTCATAGAATGAATCTACCCGGCGGCTGTAGACCTTGATCTGGAGCGGTACGTCTGGACGATGAAACTTGAGGGCATTGCTTAATAAATTTTGAAAAAGCTGCTTCATTTGCAAGGCATCCGCTTCCACCTCTGGCAGATCAGCCACAATCAGTTCGGCTTTTACTTCAGCCACCATAATTTCCAAATCTTGTAAGACCTGCATCACTATCTGAGATAACTCCACTTTGCTAAATGGCTGGCCATGCGTGCGCACTCTGGAAAAAGACAACAGATCAACAATCAAGGCTTGCATTCGCCCGGCGGCATTTTGCATCCGCTCCAGATAATCATGCCCTCTTTCATCCAAAACCGGGTCATATTTTTCTTGCAGCCGGTTGCCAAAGGTTTGAATTTTGCGCAGCGGCTCCTGTAAGTCATGGGAGGCGACATAGGCAAACTCTTGTAGTTCGCGGTTGCTGCGTTCCAGTTCGGCCGTATA
>CAZOPF010000018.1:65522-66649 GCA_964581605.1 uncultured Ardenticatenaceae bacterium | reverse complement strand
TAAGCAGTAAGCAGTGAACAGTGACTGGTAATCGGTATGTTCACCGATTACCCATAACCGGGTCATGGTTCACGGTAGTATACGGGAATAGTCAACGTAAAGGTCGAGCCTGTGCCCAGGGTGCTGGCGGCGGTGAGGTCGCCGCCGAGCAGGCGGGCCAGGCTGCGGCTGATGGGCAGGCCCAGGCCCGTGCCGCCATATTGCTGGCGGATGGTGCTTTCGGCCTGTTCAAACTCTTCAAATATGCGCGGTAAGGCTTCCGGTGATATGCCAATGCCAGTATCGCTAACAGCCAGGGTCAGTCCGTCATCCTGGGCGGCCAGGCGCACGGTGATTTCTCCCTGGTGGGTAAATTTGGCGGCGTTGCTGAGTAGATTGATGATGATCTGCTTCACTTTGGCCGGGTCAGAGTAAACGAGTGGCAGATTGTAGCCGAATTCGGTGTGCAGGGTCACGTTTTCTTTGAGCAATGGCTGGACGGTGGCGATGCAACCGGCGGCGAGGGCAGCGGCGTCAAATTCGGCCGGTTGCACGTCCATGTGCCCGGTTTCGATTTTGGCGATGTCTATGACGGTGTTGATCAGGCTGAGTAGATGGTCGGCGCTGACCAGCACTTTGTCCAGGTTTTCCAGTTGCTTGTCTGGCAGGGCGGCCGCGCCGTTTTGTTTGACGAGGCGGGTGAAGCCGGTGATGGTGTTGAGCGGGGTGCGCAGTTCACGGCTCATGTTGGAAAGGAAGATGCTTTTGTTTTCGTTGGCGGCTTCGGCGGCGGCGCGGGCAGCCTGGGCATCCAGGTTGGCCTGGGCCAGGGCGGCGGTGCGTTGTTCAACTTGTGTTTCCAGGCTACGGCCGTATTCCTGCAAATAGCCATACAACCGGGCGTTTTCGATAGAGATGGCCGCCTGGGAAGCCAGCAGGTTGAGCACCTTGAGCCGGTCGGCGGTGAACGCGCCGGGGGCGAGGTTGTTTTCCAGGTAGAGGATGCCCGTCAGGTTGTCATGGTGGCGCAGCGGCAGGCAGAGGACGGAGCGGGATTGTCGCTGGCTGATGACGGGGTCGGCGGCGAACTGGCTGTCGGCGCTGGCGTCATCCAGCACCAGGTGTTCGCCGGTGCGGGTGACGTAGTT
>CAZOPF010000018.1:30535-65422 GCA_964581605.1 uncultured Ardenticatenaceae bacterium | reverse complement strand
TGTCGGCGCTGGCGTCATCCAGCACCAGGTGTTCGCCGGTGCGGGTGACGTAGTTTAAGATGGATTGGGGTGGCTCGGTGGGGACACCGGCCACAGCGGAGTCGCCGCTGGTCGCTACAACGCGCCAGTCGTCGGCGTCAGGCAGGAGCAGCCAACCGGCCTGCGCTCCGGCGTTTTCAATGAGCAGCGCCATCAGCCGGTTGAGCAGTTGGTCTAGCTGGATTTCGCCGGAGAGGGCCTGGGAGGCTTTGACTACGCTGCCCAGGTCGAGCACGGCCGTGCTGCTGCTGGCGGTGGTGGTGGGGCTGGTGATGGTGGCCGTCTGGGTGGCGGCGGCGGCAAAATAAGCGGGGTATTGGCTTTCCAGGTGGCGTAGTTTGGCCTTTGCCCCCCAACGCTGGTAGGCGCGGTGCGCCTGCTGCAAATGGTACTGCGCCAGACTGTTCAGATTGCGTGATTCATAGTATTGCCCGGCCAGTTCATAGGCCCGCGCCTCTTCCTGGAGATAGCCACTTTGGTGGGCGTGGGTGATGGCCTGGGCGTAGAGCGGGCGGGCGGCGGCGACGTTGCCATACACCCGTTCCCGTTCGGCGGCGACCAGTTCGTATTTGTGGCGGAAATTCATGGGGGCCATATCGGCCCAGATGGCCAGCTTTTCCAGGGCGGCGTCTATCCGTTTTTTGCTCTGCTTTTGGGCGGCGGCGGGGGCGGTGGGGTAGAGGGCCAGGTGGTTGAGCGCATCCAGCATGATGATGACGGCCGTCATGTAGGTGGCGGCGATGCTTTCCTGTATCGTCTCAATTTCGGCAAAAACGAGTTGGGCGGCCTGGTGCTGGCCAAAGAGGGTGAGCAGGCTGGCTTTTTGCACCAGATAGGTGCAGAGGGCGGGCTGGTCGCCGGCGGTGCGGTAAGCGGCTTCACCGGTTGTTTCATTGAAATGGTCGCCGTTTAGCTGCCAGGGGGTATCGGGGGCGGTGTGCAGGTTGACGGCCGTTTGCAGGAACATCGTCAATACATAATGGAGTTTGTGCTGGTTGAACTGCTCCATCGCCGCCGCAAATTGTTCCATTTGCGGGATCACCTGGCTGAGGGGGACGGCCGCGTAAAAGTTGTGTGTGGCCAGGCTGTAGCAGCAGTTCATGGCAAATTCCAGTGCGCCTGTTTCCAGCCCGATCTGGTAGCCGTTGGCCAGCGGTTCGAGCGAGTCACGCAGGTGGTTTTTCCAATGGTTGAGGTAGTGGTAAAAGAGTTGGGCGGTGCCGGGATAATGCGCCCGGATGTGCAGCCGGTCTACCAGATTCAGCCCCAATTCGCCAAAAGCGTAGCCGCCTTCGGTGTCATTGAGATAACCGGCGAGCATGAGGCCATAGGCGGCGTAGGCGCGGGCGCCTTCGGGGTGGTTGCCGTGCTGGGCGTAGAGCCGGATCAGGCGCAGCACCACCAGAGCAAAAAGCAGCGGCTCGGTGAAGTAGGCGGGGCCGCCGCATTGGGTCAATATCTCAATGGTGGCAGCCAGGTGGGGGTCGGTGATGACGGGTTGGTGCAGCAGGTCGGTGGTGCTTTTGCCACGTAGGGCGAGCCGGGTTTTGAGCACATCGAGCAGCAGGTGGCGGCGGGTGGGGTGGCGCGGCAGACTGATACCTAACTCTTGCAGCAGGGGCAGGGCAATGTCTAGCTCTTCGGCCAGTTTGTTTTGGGCCAAGAGGGCGGTGAGGATATGGCGGTAGATGGCGACACGGTCGAGCAGGGTGCGGGTATGGGGCAGGGTGGCCTGGCTGAAGCTTTCGACCAGGGGGTAATTGGCGCTGAAGGTGGCGGTGGCAACGGCCGTGATATGCAGCCCCAGCGCCAGTTCATACTCCGTTTGCCAGGCGTCTGGCGGCAGTAGTTCCAGACCAATATGAGCATAGTCCAGGGCGGTGGTGAAGGCGTTGGCTTCGCTGGCGGTCTGGGCGGCGGTCAGGTTGAGCCGCGCCAGTTCCAGCCGGTTGGCGGGCTGGTTGAGCAGGCCGCGCCCCAGATTGAGGTGGTTGACCATTTCAAAAATGGCGCTGCCGGTGGGCTGGCCTTGTTTGAGGTGCTGCCCAATTTGCCAATGCACGCTTTGCCGGTCGGCAATGGGCAGCAGGTCATAGGCGGCTTGCTGGATGCGGTCGTGGGCGAATTTGTAGGTGGGGTTGAGGTCAATGTGCTGCTCGGCCAGCCGGTAATTGTCGTTGAGGGGGATGAGCAGGCCGTTTTGAATGGCGGGCCAGAGGGTGACGGCCGTGTCTGCTGTGTCGGCGCCGGAAACGAGGGCCAGCGTGTGCAGGTCAAACCGGCCGCCAATGCAGGCGGCCAGGGTGAGCGCCATTTGTGTTTTCAGGTCTAATTTTTGGATGGCGGCGGTCATCAGGGTGACGACGTTGTCGGTGATGGCGGCGGCCTGGACGCGGGCCAGTGCCCATTGCCAACGGCCGTGTGCGTGATCAAAGGTGATGTAACCGTCGGCGTAGAGCGATTTCATAAATTCGCCGACGAAAAAGGGGTTGCCGCCGGTTTTGGTGTGGACGAGTTCGGCCAGGGCGTGGGCGGCCGCAGGGGTGGTGTGCAGGGTGTCGGCGACGTAGGCGGCTACGTCGGCCAGAGTGAGCGGGTTGAGGGTGATGGTGTGGACGGCCGTGCCCAGGGCGCTCACTTTTTCAATGGTCAGCCAGACGGGGTGGTTGGCCGTCAGTTCGTTGTCGCGGTAGGCGCCGATGAGCAGCAGATGGGCGGTGGGCAGGCCGCCGCTGCCGCCGGTGAGCAGGCTTTGCAGCAGGTGGCGCGACGCGCCATCCATCCACTGCCAGTCATCCAGAAAGAGCACCAGCGGGTGGCTGGCCTGGGCAAAGACGCGGATGAAGTTTTGGAAGGTGAGGTTGAAGCGGGTTTCGGCTTCGGCGGGGGGCAGGTCGGGCACGGCCCGGAGCCGCTCCGGGTTCGCCGCCTGCGGGCCGATGATCAGTTCCAGGTTGGGCAGCACGTCTATGATGACCTGCGCATTACTGCCCAGAGCGGCCAGCAATTTCTGACGCCAGGCGGCTAAGGCGGCCTGGCTTTCGGTGAGAATCTGGTTGAGCAGGTTGTCGAAGGCGGCGATGAGGGGGGCGTAGGGGGCGTTCTGTAGCTGGTCAAATTTACCGGCGATGAAGTAGCCGCGCCGGGCGGTGACGGGGCGGTATAGCTCTTGCACCAGGGCGGATTTGCCGATGCCGGCGGGGCCGGCGACCAGGGCTAACTGCACCGCGCCGTGCTGGGGGTCGGCCATCTGGTGGAAGGCTTGTAGGAGGGTGGCGGTGGGGTCGGTACGGCCGTATAGCTTTTGCGGTAGCTGGAAACGGGACCCCACGTCATGCTGCGCCAGGGGGAAGAGGGTGATGGTGCGGCTGGCTTGCCACTGCTGCCAGCACTCTTCCAGGTCGGCTTTGAGGCCGTAGGCGGATTGGTAGCGGTCTTCGGCGTTTTTGGCCAGCAGGCGCAGGATGATGTCGCCGAGGCGCTGCGGAAGGTGCGGGGCGATTTCCTGCGGCGGGCGGGGCGGGCGGGCAATGTGGGCGTGGATGAGTTCCAGGGGGTCTACGGCCGTGAAAGGCAACTCGCCCGTGCAAAGCTGGTAAAAAGTGATACCCAGGGAGTAGAGGTCGGCGCGGTAATCCATGGCCCGGTTCATGCGCCCGGTTTGTTCGGGGGAGATGTAGGCCAGGGTGCCTTCCAGGACGTTGGGGCTGCGTAGTTCCGGGTTTTCGCGGGGCAGGGTGGAGGCCAGGCCGAAGTCTATGATTTTGAGTACGGCCGTGTCCCGGTTCCAGACGATGTTGGCCGGGTTGATGTCTTTGTGGATCAGGTTTTGCTGGTGGATGGCGGCTAAAGCATCGCTGGCCTGGATGGCCAGAGGCAGAAAGTCGCCCACCTCTAACCCGCCGCCGTTGAGCCAGTGGGGCAGTGATTGGCCGCCAAAATCTTCCAGGGCCATGGCCAGCAGGCCGTCCTTTTCCAGCAGCGCCAGAGCGCGGATGATGCCGCTGCCGGTGAGGGCGGTGGTGAGGTGGTATTCCTGGCGGAAACGGCCGTGTACCTCTGGCGAATCCTGCCCTGGCTGTAAGACCTTGAGAATGACGGGGCAATTGTCACGTTCAGCCTGGGCGCGGTATACGGCCGTGCGGCTGCTTTCGTATATTTTCTCTTCGAGTTGGTAGCCGGGGAAAGTGGGGAACATGAATGGTTAGAGATTGAGAGATTGTATGTTTAAGCCACTAAGAACTCTTTTGCATCCATCACTTCAATAGCTTTACGTGGGAGTAGTTGAGAATTTTGTCGTCTACTGTCAATAGCGGACAGTCATGTAGTCGAGCCGTCGCCACAATGATTTGATCCGCCGGATCACGATGAAACTCACCTGGGAGTTGTGTGGATTCAACGGCGATCTCCGGCGTGAGTGCAAGCAATTGAATACCGGGATAATGGAGAGCTGTTTCCAGCCACTCATCAATGGGGCAATGAAGGGTTAACCTGTTTAGTTTCACTAATTTGGCGACTTCCCAGCAAGAGAAAACGCTGACGCCCAGCCCCTCATCTTCATGGGCTTGAATAATTTCCCGGTATTTGTCGGTTAATTGGGCGTCATTGTGTACCCACCAGACCCAAATATGGGTGTCCAACACGATCACTGTAATACCTCCCAATCCTCTTCAGCTACTGGATCGGTTGGGTTGAGGTAAGTAATGGGCTTTCCCCAAAAGGGATACTGTTTTTCCTCATACTGGCGATTTGAACGGGGAATAATGATAACTTCAATTCTCTCACCAACATTAAAAGGCAAATTTTTTAATGTCAGTGTTCCCTTTTTCCCAATTGTAAATTCATAAGCGTATACTTGCATGTTGTATACCTCCACTTTGGATGAAGACCTGTCATATTGATTGTTGTTTTGTCATCATAGCATAAGTATAGCGTGGGGATCGCTCTTAATCTCCTAGAAATTTATCCAACACGGCAAACAGCGCCTCAAAATTGACCGGCTTGGTCAGGTAATCATCGCAGCCGGCTTCTTTGGCGCGTTCGTCGTCGCCGCTCATGGCGTGGGCGGAGAGGCCAATGACGGGGATGGCTTGCAGGGCGGCATCGGCCTTGATCTGGCGGGTGGCCTCCCAGCCATCGAGTACCGGTAGGGACATGTCCATCAGCACCAGGTCGGGTCGGTGGGTGCGGGTCATCTCCACCCCCGCCGCGCCATCGGCGGCAATCAGCAGTTCATACTCATCCTCTAAAAGCTGGACAAGCAGTTCGGTGTTCAGTTCCACGTCTTCGACAATGAGTATCTTTTTCATCAGCGTCCTTTCAAATGGTCAATGGTCAACGATCAATTGACAATTATCCATTGACCATTGACGATTCCTCTCCCAACTCTCGCAGGGCGAGTTGTAGTTCGTGGATGAGGTGTTCCTCTTTTAATCCTTGTTTTTGCATGATCTGGCTGACACTCTGGCGCAGATGGTGGGCTTCATCGCGGCTGAGTGTCTTGGCCGTCAGGATGATGACCGGTATTTTGTGGTGTTCCGGGTGTTGGCGCAACTGTTCGATGACGCCAAAGCCGTCCATATTGGGCATCATCAGGTCGAGCAGGATGATGTCCGGTGGGTTCTGGTTGATGAGGCGCAGGGCGATCTGGCCGTCGGTAGCGGTGTCTATGTGATACGGCCGTGTCTCCAACATTTGCGCCACCATATCGGCCACCAGGGGGTCGTCGTCTACCACCAGTAAGCGGGCGGCATCGGTACGGCCGTTGGCCACGGGCAGACGGTTCAGCACTTCCAGCACCGCTTCACTGTCAAACGGTTTCACCAGATAATCGGCGGCGCCCAGGCGGTAGCCTAAATCTTTCTTGTCTACAATGGTGAGCATGACCACCGGGATGTGGCGGGTGGTGGCGTCGGTTTTGAGTTCATGGAGCACCTGCCAGCCATCTTTGTAGGGCATCATAATGTCCAGGATAATGGCATACGGCCGTAGCGTCCGCGCTTTCCGCAGCCCATCCTCGCCGCTGAGCGCCCCAATCACCTGGTAGCCGGCTTCGGCCAGATTTTCTTGCAGCAGGTAGATGACATCGGGGTTGTCGTCAATGGCCAGGACGACCGGTTTGTTGGTGGCGGTGGACACGGCCGTGCCCGGCCACTCTTTGCCCGGTGTATCGGCGCGGCTGGCATAATGCAGCGGCAGTCGCAGCGTAAAGATGGAGCCAGACCCTTCTTCACTTTCCGCCACCAGGTCACCGCCTAAGAGCCGCGACAGGTGCAGGCTGATGGGCAGCCCCAGCCCTGTGCCGCCATATTGGCGGGTGGTGCTGCTGTCGGCCTGTTGGAACTCCTCAAACACCCGCCCCAGCGCATCCGGGGCAATGCCAATGCCGCTGTCGGCGATGGAAAGGATGACGGCGTTATCCTGGTTAAAAGCGCGTACCGTGATGTGCCCTTCGTGGGTGAATTTGGCCGCATTGCTGAGCAGGTTGAGCAAAATCTGTTTTACCTTTTCCTGGTCGGTGAAGAGGCGAGGAATGTTGGGCGCGATCTCCTTTTGCAGCGAAATCCGGTCACTTTTGATGAGCGGGCGGGTGGTTTGCAGGCAAACGTCCACCAACGGTTCCAGGTCAAAGGCGCTGGGCTGCACGTCCATGCGGCCGGCTTCAATTTTGGCGATGTCCAGAATGGTGTTGATCAGCCCCAGCAAATGTTCGGCGCTCACCAGCACTTTATCCAGGTTGTCTACCTGTTTTTCCGGTAAATACTGCGCGCCGCGCCGTTGCACCAGGCGGGTGAAGCCGATGATGGCATTGAGCGGGGTGCGCAGTTCGTGGCTCATGTTGGCCAGGAAGGCGCTTTTGGCTTTGTTGGCGGCTTCGGCGGCACTGCGCGCCTGCTGCGCTTCGGCAAAGAGGCGGGCGTTTTCAATGGCGATGGCCGCCTGCTGTGCCAGGTTGACCAGGAATGCCAGTTCGCTGTTGGTAAAAGGGGGGTCATCGGGGCTGCGCCAGACGACCATGGCGCCGACGGCTTTGTGTTGGAACATGAGGGGAGCAGCGAGCAATTTTTCACCAACGGCCGTTTCCTTTGTTCCTTTCAAATGGACGCGCCGTTGGTCGTGCAGGGTGTCCTGAATGATTTCGGCAATGCCCGTTTTGACCACATGGCCGACGAAGCCAACGCCAATTTGGGTGGGGAAGGTGAGGACGGCCGTGCTAATTTCTCCGACAGCAGCGATGGGTTGCAGGGTACGGCCGTCGTCCCGCAGCAAATAGACGGCGCTGGTATGCCCATGCAGCAGTTGGTGGGCATGGCTGGCAATACGCTCCATCACCGTTTGTAAGTCCAACGTGGCCGAAACATCGCGGCTGACTTCGGCCAGGGCGGCCATCTCGTTGGCGTGGCGCTGCATTTCCAAATAGAGGCGACCGCTCTCAATGGCGTTGGCCACCTGCCGCGCTACGCTGCTGAGGAAATGCAGTTCCGCCTGAGTAAACAGCCCCACCGCATGTTTACGCCACATCATGATCACGCCAATAACTTCGCCATGAATGACCATCGGTGCAGCCATAATGCCTTCATCATCCTCTTCGGGGTCGTCAGTACCGGCGATATGAATGGCGCGGGGATCGCGGATGGGGTAGTTTACAATTTCGGCGATGCCGCTTTGGGCAATGCTGCCGGTGATGCCTTCGCCCACGTGGATGGGGTTGGCTTTTAGCGCGTCTACGTAATCGCCGCGGGCCACAACGGTGCGGAATGTTTCGCCATCTGGCTCCAGGAGCATCAGAGAAATATCATGCACGCGCATCAACTCTTGAATCCGGCGCACAATTTCTTCCAATACCGGTTCCAGGTCCTGAGTGGTGGCGATTTCGTTGCCAATTTCGGCCAGAGCGGCCATCTCGTCGGCGTGGCGGCGGGTTTCTTCGTACAGTTGGGCGTTGTGAATGGCCTGGCCGACGTTGGCGGCGATGGTGGTGAGCAGGCGCAGGTCATCTTCCGTGAAACGGCCTTCTTCGGTGATGCTCTGGACGCTGACGACGCCGATGGCCTCGTTGTTGACGGTGATGGGCACACCCAGGTAGGAGCGGGAATGTTTGCCGATGCGCTCCGTCTTTAGTTTGACATGCTGCCCGGCCAGGTCTTTGTTGATGAGCAGCGGTTGGCCGGTGGTGATGATGCGCTCGGTGAGTCCTTTGCCAAACGGCCGTGACTCCATTGCCTCCCCATGTTGGTACACAAAATGCACCATATTCGTGCGCTGATCGTGCAGCGCCACATAGGTCAGGTCGGAGTTAAAGGTCGTGCGTATCTGCTCGCCCACCAGTTGGATGAGTGCATCCAGCTCAAGCTGAGAGGATAACACCTGGCTGATATTGTTGACGGTGGTGAGTTCAGCCGCCTGACGGCGTGTTTCTTCCAACAGCGCCTCTGTTTGGGCAAAGAGGCGGGCATTTTGGGCGGTGGTGGCAACCTGAAAAACGATGGTCTCTGCCAGACGAAGCTGCCCCAGGCTCAGGGTACGCCCCTTTTCCAAAATATCAATACCCAGTGTGCCAATCACTTCTTGCCCGGCAAAAATGGGCAATACGGCCAGGGTTTCCACCTTTTGCAGGCGCATCAAGTGATGAATGGGGGCGGTTTCCGGGGCATGTTGTGCGTCTTGAATGACAATCGAGCGGCGCAGCGACATGACCTTTTGTGTTAATGGGTTATCCGCGACCGGAATCTCCACGCCAATGGCGCTGCGGGCTACGATTTGATCATAATGTTCGGCCACAATTATCAGACGGTCACGGGTTTCATTGAGCAGGGCGATGCGTACCTGGCTAACGTTGAGGGCTTTGGCCAGTTCTGTCACCACCACCTGCATCACTTCATGCAAATCCAGCGTCCCGGCGGCCGTAGAAACAACCTTGTTAATGACCGTTAATTCGGCCATCCGCTGCCGGCTTTCGGCCAGCAAATGGTTGGTTTCTTCAAAGAGACGGGCGTTTTCGATGGCCACGGCGATGGTGACAGCGATGGTTTGTAAGAACTCGATGTGGCGCTCACTGAAGGAACTATCGTTTTCCACAGCCAAAACGCCAATGATCTTGTTGGCGGCAATGAGGGGCAGCCCTAACCAGGTGGAGAGGTGTTCACCGACGATGACGGTGGTGATTTCATTGCGGATCGGGTCGTTTTTCGCGGTGACGTACAACATCTGGCGGGTCTGGATAACACGGCCGCTGTAACCCACGCTGAGTGGTTGTGGCGGGATGTTGGTCAGGTCTACTTCGTGCCCTAATTCGTAGCCGTAAATCCAGTTGAGCATGTTGCCGTCTTCGGTGAGCAGGAAGATGGACATGCCGGTGGCAGGCACAATGGACATGATTTCGCGGCGGGCGCCTTCAAAGACGTGGCGCAGGTCGGGGGCTTCGGCCAGCAGCAGGCCAATGCGGTTGGTGGCAGCCAGTTCGGCTTCGCGTTGGCGGTTTTGTTCCTGCAGTTGGAGGACGGCCGTTGATAGTTCGGCCAGCGACCATTCACGGGTTTCTTCTAAATTCGTAAACGAATCAGTCATAGACAATTCCTGCAAATAAGGCGGGGAGAGAGTGATGGTTCAATGGGTTGTGGTGATTTTGTGTGCGCATTGCTTTGATCGGATACCTGTATGATTATAAAGCGAACTGCCTTATTTGCATCCTTACCTAAGTCACAAGATTGTGAGAGTAAGAATGTAAGGGGTGAGGAGTGAGGGGGGCACGGCCGTCACATAAAGGCATTTCCCTCTTGTGAAGTCGCGGAATGCCTTCTATACTATGAATCGTCAGAGCAAACTGCCACCAGTAAAAAGAAGTTTATCATGCACTTTTGCTGGATAAACCCCCAATTTTCATGTTATACCGCAGGTTTTGCCGGTATGTATCCCGATTGAGAGGTTTATCCTGCAAAACACGCGGTATAAGACGAATTTCGGGAGTTTACCCCACATTCGTGCAGTATAATAAGTGTTAGCCTGCTTCGCCCTATCCCATTTATCGGTAAGGAGTTGGCTACTTGAGTTTAGAGCCGCCGTGCGTCAACAGAGCCACTGACAGCCGATAAACAGGTAGCATAAGCTGTGCGAACCTGACAGTTAGCACCTTAACAAACGATACAGTAACCCCCAATGAGCGTCTAATTACCCTTTTGGGCTCGTTTTGCCTTCTTTTTCGGCCGTTTGGGGCTTTTGTAGACAACCGGAAACCACCCGCAAGAGCATGCCTATCAATTGGGGCAACTTGCGCTAATTACTGCACGGTTACTTATGACCGTTGGTTAGCCTCATGCAAATGACGCTTCGGGTTTGGACTTACAACATTTTGGATGGGGGGCACGGCCGTGCCCCCTCACCCCATTCTCACCTCATTCGCCTGATCTGGCTGCCTATGTTACACTGCCGCTATCTTATGCAAACTAAAACAAGCTGAGAGTGCGACTTGGCTACGTTTATTCAAGGAGACTTTCAGTGAGTGATTTTGAGACTTTCAACCTCCATCCGCGCATTGCGGCTGGCATCCAGGCCGCGGGATACACCACCCCCACCCCTATTCAAATTCAGGCCATCCCCCCCATTTTGCAGGGCAAAGACATCTTAGGTCTGGCGCAAACAGGCACCGGCAAAACGGCCGCCTTCGTACTGCCCATCTTGCAACGGCTGATGCAAGGCCCACGCGGCCATGTACGTGCCCTGGTGGTGGCCCCCACCCGTGAACTGGCGGAACAGATCAATGATTCGTTTGGGCAACTGGGGCAGCAAACGAAAACACGCAGCACGGCCGTGTACGGCGGCGTCGGCGTCAATCCCCAGATTCAACGGCTCAAACAAGGCGTGGAAGTGGTGGTGGCCTGCCCCGGTCGGTTGCTCGACCACATCAACCAGAAAACGATAGACCTCTCCCGGCTGGAAGTGCTGGTGCTGGACGAAGCCGACCGCATGTGTGATATGGGCTTTTTGCCGGACATTCGTAAACTGCTCAAACACCTGCCCACGCAGCGCCAAACCCTCTTCTTTTCGGCCACTATGCCTGATGACATTCGCCGCCTGAGCCATGACATCCTCAAAAACCCGGTGACGGTGCAAATTGGGCTGACCAAACCGGCCGTCACCGTTTCTCATGCGCTCTACCCCGTGCCGCAGCATCTCAAAACGGGGCTGCTGTTGGCCCTGTTGCGCCACATGGACACCGAGTCCGTGTTGATTTTTACACGCACCAAACACCGCGCCCGCCGTGTGGCTGAGCAGCTCAACCGCGCCGGGTACAAAGCGGCCGCCCTGCAAGGCAATATGTCCCAAAATCGGCGGCAGGAAGCCATGGACGGTTTCCGCTCCGGCCAATACAAACTCATGGTAGCTACCGATATTGCCGCACGGGGGATTGATGTGACCCAGATTTCGCATGTGATCAACTATGACATGCCCGACACGGCCGACGCCTACACCCACCGCATCGGCCGTACCGGGCGGGCCGCCAAAACAGGCGACGCATTCACTTTTGTCACCTCCGAAGATACAGACATGATTCGAGCGATTGAGCGGGTACTGGGGGAAAAACTGGAACAGCGCACACTACCCGAATTTGACTACACCGTACCCGCGCCAACCAAGGATACTGAGTTTGCCCGCCCGCCTCGCCAGCCGCGCTCACCACGCCCAACGCAACCGCACCCGGATAAACCAACCGGTAATCGTCCCCCGAGGAATAGACAAAAAACCAGAGTGGGGAGTGGAGCACGGCCGTAGCCATCCTCCCTGGTTCCAACCATAACACACCACCTCCCTGCTTGTAGTAGGCGATTCATTGCCACCACACGGCAATAAATCGCCGGCTACGAACAGGGTCAGCGTGACAATCCAGCCCCCGCGCCTCTGGCGGCAAATAGACCTGACAACGTGACATCTGACAAAGTGATAAAAGTCATTTGAACAACCGGCCGCGATAGGTTCTATCGCTGTAAATGAAACCAGCGGCGCTATCATATCCTGGACACCAGTTGACGAGATGAGAACCAACGCCTCCCATTTTCAGAAGCTATCCCCCAGTTAGCCTTTCTCCTCCTTCTCTCTCTTCTTTGTGCCTCTTTGCGTTAAACAAACCGTTCCACCTCCGCCAACCGGCGCTGCAAAAAGGCGCGTTCCACGTTGTTTTGGGTCAGCGCCAGGGCAACAGCGTAAGCTTCGGCCGCATCCGCATACCAACCGGCGCGGCGCAGCAGGTCGGCGCGGGCGGCGTGGTAAAGGTGGTAATTTTGCAGCACATCGTTCTCCCCCAACTGCTCTAGCAGCGCCAGTCCCTTCATCGGCCCTTCGGCCATAGCCACTGCCACCGCCTGGTTGAGGGCAATAACGGCCGTAGGGTGAAAACGGTAAAGCTGTCCATACAGGGCGGCAATTTGTGCCCAATCCGTTTCGGCGGGCGTAGCTGCCTCTCCATGCAAGGCAGCAATAGCCGCCTGAATCTGATATGGCCCGGCCTGCCCCATGGCCAACGCCTGTTCCAAAATGGCGATCCCCTCGTTGATTTGCGCCCGATCCCACAAGGTGCGGTCTTGCTCTTCCAGCAGGATCAATTCACCGGAGGGGCTGAGGCGGGCAGTGCGACGCGCATCATGCAGCAACATCAGCGCCAACAACCCCAAGGCCTCGGCGTTTTCTTCCAGCGCCGGATCATCGGCCAGCAGTTCGTTCAAAATCCGCGCCAGTCGGATTGCTTCCTGGCACAACTCCTGCCGCACCAGAGTATCCCCGGACGAGGCGATGTACCCTTCGTTGAAGATGAGGTAGATAACGGTCAGCACCGCGTCCAGCCGCTCCGCCAGCAGTTCCACCGGCGGCACACGGTAAGGGATGCCCGCCTGCTTGATTTTGCGTTGGGCACGTACCAGCCGTTGGGCCATGGTGGGCACGGGGACCAGGAAGGCGCTGGCGATAGCGGCCGTATCCAGGCCACACAACGTGCGCAGCGTCAGCGCCACCTGCGCTTCCGGTGACAGCGCCGGATGGCAGCAGGTGAAGATCAGCTTCAGGCGTTCATCCGGTATTTCATCCATTTCGGTTTCGTCAGGGGCGGACAGTTCGGCCAGGAGGGGCTGTTTAGCGGCAAAATTCTGGGCGCGGCGCAGCCGGTCAATTGCTTTGCGGCGGGCGGTGGTGGTGATCCAGGCCCCCGGATTGTGCGGAATGCCGTCTGTCGGCCACCGCTCCAGCGCCACCACCAGGGCATCATGGAATACATCCTCGGCCAGTTCAAAGTCCCGCAGCGTACTGATGAGTGCAGCCAGCACCCGCCCAGATTCCTGGCGGAAGGTTTGTTCAACGACGGTGTGCGTTTGGCGCATCGTAGGCTCAGGCGCGACGCACTTCAGGAGTGCGTCGCACCTGATTTACGCCTCCGGCGGTGGGCCGGCCATTTGCAGGCGGTTGCCAAAGGGGTCATAGAAACTGCAATAAGTGACAACGCCAGGGATGCCTACCGGGTCGTCGCAGCGCACACCACGCGCTCGCAGTTCGGCGCATGTTTTGTGAGCGTCGTCGGTGTTGAGGACGACGGTGGTGCCGTGATGGGGCTGCCAGCCTTCTTCGGCAGTGGTTACGGATATATCACCTGCGCCACCGGTACCAAATTCGATCCAGCCCATTTCGGGCATGTCATACAGCGGCTCGCCAAAGCCTAATTTATTTGCATAAAAATCCCGCGCCACAGCCAAATCAGGCACGGCAATGGACACAACATTGATTCCCTTAAAAAGTTGCATGGTAAATCTCCTGTTAGTAGGGCCCGGCACGGCCGTTTCTTAATCTTTACCAAATTCCCAGATCGGCCGTATCTCAATTGAGCCGAAACGCGCTCCGGGAATTTTAGCGGCGTATTCGATGGCCTGATCCAGATTTTCGCAGTTGAGCAGGTAATAGCCGCCAAGCTGCTCCTTTGTCTCCGCGAAGGGGCCGTCGGTGGTCAAGATTTTGCCTTCGCGCACACGCACGGTGGTGGCGGTGTTGGTGGGTTGCAACGCTTCACCACCTAGAGACAACCCCTTTTCGCGGATTTCGTTGGTGAAGGCCCAATACTCGGCCATGACAGCTTCTTGTTCGGCCGGGCTGGCCTTCATGTCTTCGGCTTCGCTGGTGTAAATGAGCATTAAATATCGCATATCACTTTCTCCTTTTGGGGTGATTGGTTATGGAGTCTCAATTGCTCCATTTACTGATACGACGAATGAGAATGTGCCAGATCGACAGGTAGGGGCGCGGCGGGTGGGGAATTTTCAAGTTTAGCAAGATGAGGGTATACCCACCTGCCGCATCCTTACGATAGAGTGTGGCGGGATGCGAGTTCGGCGCGGATTTGGGCGTGGCGTTCTTTGGTTAGTGGGTAGTTATAAACAATGGGGAAACTGCACAGCAGGATGATGACGGGCACCAGGCTGACAAAGAGGCGTAGCGCCAGCAGCACTTCGTCTGGTTGGGTGGGAAAGGGGGGGCCGGGTTCGGGGTCGTTGATGTAGCCGGTGGCGGCAAAGATGAGGTTGGAGATCGCCAGCCCCAGCGAGATGCCCAGTTTTTGCAGGAAGACGAAGAAGCCGTAGTAAACGCCTTCACGGCGCAGGCCGGTGTTGAGTTCGTCCAGGTCTACCACGTCCGGCAGCATGCTCCAGGGGATGAGATAGCCCACACTGGCCCCAATGCCGGCCAGCACTGCCAGCAGTAGTAGAAAGGTCATTTGTTCCGGTTGGATAAAAAAGAGGAGGATTTCGATGATGATCCAGAAGCTGATGCCCAGAAAGTAGACATGCCGTTTGCCGATGCGTTCGCTGACTTTTGACCAGATGACGAGGGAGATGAAGATGGAGAGTTGCAGAGCGACGGCCAGGTAGATGAATTGGTCGTCCGCGCCCATCCAATAGCGAACGTAGAGTTGCAGGTTGGCCTGGACGAATTGGATGCAGAGCCAGGTGAGCAGGTATACGGCCGTGACCATCACAAACGGCCGATTCCGAAAAGCAATCACAAACCCTTCGATAAATCCTGGCTCTTCTTTGGGGGTCTCCTCGTGGAAAAAGCGTTCTTCGGTGAAGGCAAAGGTGATCAGGTTGGTGAGGATGATGACCAGCCCCATCACGGCCGCACTGATGGCAAAACCGGAAACAATATCGGGCGCGGCGTCTACAATAGCTTGATGCACAATGAGCGAGGCCATGCCGCCCAAGATGGAGAAGCTGAAGCGGTAGGTGGTCAAATTGGTGCGTTCGTTGTAGTCGGGGGCAATTTCTGGAGTGAGGGCGGTGTAGGGCACGTTCACGGCCGTGATGCCCGTATCCAGCAGCAGCGCCACTATCAGGTAATAGACAAAGAGGCCGGATGTGCTGAGGTCAGGTACCTGCCACTGCAAAAACCAGGCAATACCAAAGGGGAGTGCACCAAACAGCAGCCACGGCCGTCGGCGCCCCCAGCGGGTGTGTGTGTGATCGGACAACCAGCCGATGAGCGGGTCATTCACACTGTCCCAAATTTTAACGATGAGGAAAATGGCGGCCGCCCACTGTGGCGGCAATCCGGCCACATCCAGCAAAAAGGCATTCAGGAAAAAGCCTTGCAGCGTAGCCACCAGCGCCGGGCCAACATCACCCACACCATATGCCAGCTTACGGCCGATGCTTAATGGAGATGGAGGAGCAGACATAGTGCTTACTATTGAGGTCTGTTTACCCGAAGCAATTGACCTGATAATTCTCCCGCGGAACGAATAGCATCATCAACCCGTGCGGCCTGTCCTAAAACGTCGCTATCCTGGGTGCAGATGATGATTCCCGCATGTTGAGAAGATTTCCGATGGAGGCGAATAAAATCACGCCGATTGATGGTCAATACGGCGCGAGACATCTCGCTGGCAAAGTCCAAAACCTCCTCATCTGCAATGGATTGATTGCTTTTTCCTGCTTGATGGGTGGTTAATATATCGTGTCCCCAATCACGCAAAGCATTAACGACTGCTTGAGGGAAGTTTTCGTTGCTGTAAAGGCGAGCCACGGATCAGGCGTCCTCATTTTCACGGATAGCGCGGTCAATTTCTTCACTATGGGCATCCACATAGGCCCAGGCATTTACCAGGTCAGCAGCGCGTAAGGTTGGATAGTTTTCTAATATCTTTGCTTCACTCCACCCCAGACGACGATAATTCTCTAAGGCCCACACTGGGATGCGTGTGCGCACAATGCAGGCATCGCCGCCAACAACACCTGGCGTTTTCTCAATTCCCGGCCAGGTATTTCCCAGGTTGCGCACCAGGATTTGCACTGCTTGCGCTTTTTCAGCCCGACTCAGTTCATTTAACTTTGGTTCGAGTTCACGAAGGGTCATGGTCTTAATCTCAATTAAGTCGAGTGGCTGCTATCCTTGCCTTGATGCGTCCTTGCAAATCATTGTCACATTGGTATCAATAACAGCGCGGATCATGATGTCATTATAGCCTCATATACGACGCCCTGCCAGAGTTCCCACGTTATGCAGACAAGAAAAAAGCCCGGCTATGGGCCGGGCTTTTGGGGTTCACGAAAAAAAAGGAATCTTAGGAGAATGAAGCAGCGTCAGTTTGATAATCACGCACAGGAGTAGGTTCTCCGCGAGCCTCCACGATGGGTGTTTCCCCCCAATCTTCATGTTGGCTCATTCGTGCCGATAAAGCACAAACAGCGATGATGACAACGGCCGCTATGACGAAATATATCCCAATTGCTGTTAACCATATCATCTTAAAGTGCCTTCCTCTTCACACTCAACTTCCCTGTTATCATACTCAGAAACAATAAGGCTGACAACAGTGTACAAAGCTGGCCCCAGAAACGCATTAGTACATTAGACCCACCGCCGTAAGCGAGGCTGCAACTTGCTCACGTAGAATTGACTGAATTTCACCAGTTGAGTATAGTGCTCATGGGTTAGCGGGAGAAAAAGTTTATGCTGAAGGTGAGGATTCCACGATGAGTTTTAAGCGGCGAGTTTCATTTTTGGGACTTATTTTTTCTGTGAGTTTGGTGTTATTTCTGGAGGTTGGGCTGCTGGCTTCGGCCGCATCCAACGGCGATTATGCTCTGGGTTTTGACGGCTCGACAGATAATGTCCGCCTGGATTATACGATTACTATGATGGGTACACCGACCTGGGTTACCACAAAAACGGTGAGTATGTGGGTACGGCCGTTAGGCACCTATAGCTGCACTGCTGTAGCGCCATCACCACCTCGTTGTGATGCAATTTTTGGTGATGCACCGCGCTGGTGGGGCATCTCGCGGGGTATCAACGTTACCCCCCCTGTCGGTGGAGATATGATCTGGGTGTGGAGTGTTGATTATCAAAATGGTACGACTGACTACATTGGATTCCCCTACACTGTCGGCGAGTGGGTGCATGTGGCGTTGGTTCATGGCAACGGCCGACTACGTGCTTACAAAAATGGTGTGTTAATGGGTGATGTAGCTAATGGGCCAACATTCCAGCCACCTGGGCAGCCCATTTTGCATTTTGGCGGGCTGGCCGAATCTTCAACACCCTATATGTTTGAAGGGCAGATTGATGAAGTCCAAATCTGGAATGTGGCCCGTACAGGAGAGGAAATCCGGCGCGATATGTATCGCACGTTAACTGGTTCTGAGCCGGGTTTGCAGGCGTATTACCGGATGACAGATGGCACGGGCCTGACAGTAACGGATGATTCTGTTAATAGTTTCAATGGCACGTTGCGGGATGGTTGGCCTGGTTGCTCACCTTGCCCGCCGCCGAATGGCACATACCCGCTTTGGTTAGCTTCCGGTGCCTTTGTGGGGCCTCGTAACGCGCTGGCGTTTGATGGTGCAGATGACTATGTGGCTATTGGCGCGAATGCGGCAACGGTGATTGGCGGCGGATGGGCAGCTACTAAATCGGTGGAGGTGTGGGTGAAGCCAGACACGGCCGCGCCCGCCGCAGCCAGCGCCAGCCAGGGGGATTGGATTTTTGGCGGCGCGAACTGGGGTATTTCCCAGGCTACCATTGATGGCAGCGACAGGTTGTGGGTGTGGAACAATGATGGCAGCGAAGACCGCATCGGCCTGGAATATACCCCAGGCGAATGGGTGCATATTGTGTTGAATCATGGTGGGGGAATGCTGACAGCGTATCGAAATGGCATGGTGGCTGGCAGCCGGGCCAGCGGCAGTACCATTACCGATGGCAACCTGACTGCCGGTGGTTTGTCTGGCGGGCAGCCATTTGATGGGCAGCTGGATGAGCTGCGCGTTTGGGATGATGCACGCTCGCAGGTGGAACTGCAAAGCAACCTGTTTCAAACGGTGGAAGGGGGTGAGAGTGGGTTGATGGCCTATTATCGCTTTGACCAGCAAAATCAGGCGGGGCAGATGGAGGTGGTGGACTCGGCTAATTACGGCCGTCATGCCACCATGATGAATATGGACCCTGCCACCGCCTGGCTCCTTTCTACCGCATTTAACACCTGGATAGGCAGCGAAAGCCAGGCCTGGCATAACGGCCAAAACTGGAGCCGTTATGCGGCCACCAATGCCAACGTGGCCGTTACTGATTATGTGGGCAGTTATGCTGCTACCATCACAAGCAGCACCACAATAACAAATGGTGTGGTGGCGTTGGCCGCCAGTCTGGAAGTGCTGGACACTCTGACAGTTAATGGCAATCTGGTGAATATGGGGACGGTTGAAGCGGCCGATCTGACGGTGACTGCGGGCAGTGCGCTGGAAATGCACAGCGGTGGCGTATTAACGGTGACCGGGCTGCTGCAAAATAACGGCACCTTGCAGCAAACGCAAGCGGTGGATGGCAGCGGCATCGCCCGGTTTTTTGATACAGGTGGTTATGGCGGCCTGACGATGGATAGCGGAGGGCAAAATTTGGGGAACACGGCCGTTATCATTCGCGGTAACCAGCAATGCACAACAGTACCGGATGAGACTGTGCTGCGCTGTTATGACATTACGCCAGAACTCTTACCGGCAACAGGTATCTCAATGACCTTTTCCTTTGCCGATAGTGAATTGCCGTCGGGAATGTTGTGCGATGACACGCAAGTATTCCACCGGAGTGGCGGGATCTGGACGGAAATTACGCCCACCATACGAAATTGCAGCCAGCCGCTAAATTTCATCACGGTGGAAAATGTTGTCACCTTTTCTCCCTTTGTGATTGGGCAAATACCGGATACGCCAACGGCCGTGACCCTGAATTCCTTCACTATCGCCCCGGATAATCATTTGGCCGCACTGGCAGTTGTGATGCTCCCGATCATCTTTGCCGCTGGCAGCCTCTGGTGGCTTATCCGCCGACGCGAGAAAGGCATTGTCTGAACAGCAAACGCCGACTGAAACGCAACGGCCGTCGGCCACCTGGCTGACGGCCGTTTTCCATTGGTCTACCCCGCGTCGGCTGCTGCTATTGATGATGGGCCTCCAGTTGGGCTGGCTGCTCGTCATTTGGGCTACCGGCGCGGCAACGGCCGTTCACAAACTCCTCCCCCTTTTTCTCTACACCCTGTTCATCGGTCTGGCCGCTATTTTTCTGCCAGCGCGGCTTGCCCAACAATGGCACAAAGCCCTGGCCTTTTTGGCCAACCATCCCAAAACGGCCTGGCTGCTGTTGGCCGCCCTTGTGCTGTTGGGTGGCGGTTTTTATGCCCACCAGCAGCGGTTATGGCCGTTTGACGAGGAAGCCAGTTACGAAGCGGCCGTCACCGTTGCCCGTTCAGGCATCTCTGGCCTGATGGCAAATTATCAAAATTGGGGCTGGTTAGCTACCCAACACCCCCCTTTGGCCCCTATCATCTATGGTCAATTCGTGCGCTTTGCCGGGCAGTCGCTTTTTGCCACCCGGCTGCTTTCCGTGTTATGTTCCATAGGCATTGGCTGGCTAACTTACCTGATTGGCAAAGAGCTATATGACAGAAGAACGGGGCTGACGGCCGCCGGTTTTATCTTCACCTTCCCCCTCTTCATGCGGTTGAGCGCCACCGCTATGGTGGAGCCAATGCTGGTCTTTTTGTTTACCCTCACCCTCTACCTGACGCTTTGTTGGACGCGCCGCCAGAGCTGGCCGCTTTTGTTGGCTATGGGCACGGCCGCCGGGCTGGGGCTGGCTACCAAATATACGATGGTTTTTGTCATTCCCATCATCCTCGGTTTTGTTGTTTTGCAAGGGTCACGCCACCAGATCATCCAGGTGGCAGGAATTTTGATAGTCACGGCCCTCGTGGCCGGCGCGGTTTGGGGCATGGTTGCCAGCCGGATTCACGTTCTGCAAATTCAGCTTGAAACCATCAGCCATTACGCCGGGCTGGTATTGACGAACAATTACGGCCGCCGGCTGCTCCTGGAAACCATCACCAACCGGCTGCCCTCAGCCTTCGGTGTTTACAACATCCCGCTGCTGCTGTTGGGTGGCTTGCTGCTGTTGGGGCGGCGCAGCCGGGCTGACTGGCTGATCCTGTTGTGGATTACGGCCGTCTGGCTGCCACTCTTCCTCACTCTGCCCGACCATCGCTACTTCATGTCCAGTTTCCCGGCCGTTGCCATTCTCATTGCGGTCAACGTTCAGCTCATTGCGGAAACAACCGAACGCGGCCTGCTGTTAGCCATTCTCTACTGTTTGGGCGCCTTGTATTTGTTTGTGGATTGGGCGCGGGCGGCCCAACTTTTTGTCCCCTAAACCCTTTACAGCCTCCGCACATTCCCTTCATAATCCCTTAACAGCTTCAGTCTATCCTGTTAGACAAAATGACAAAGGACGAACCGCCTATGCTGAAGACAATTCTGGTGGTGGATGATGAAGAACGACTCGTTTCACTGGTAAAGGCATACCTGGAACAAAGTGGTTTTCGCGTGGTAGTGGCCCGCAACGGCCGTGATGCCCTCTTTCTTGCCCGCCAGGAAAAACCAGACCTCATCTTGCTGGATGTGATGATGCCCGAACTGGGCGGCCACCAATTCCTGCGCTTGCACCGCCAGGAACGCAACACCCCCGTCATTTTGCTCACGGCCAAAGTGGAAGAAGAAGACCGCATCTTTGGCCTGGAACTGGGCGCGGATGATTATGTGACCAAACCATTCAGCCCCCGCGAACTGCTGGCCCGCATACGTGCCCTGCTGCGCCGCACCGGACAAAACAGCCCCGAAGCGGGCGTGCTGCGGGCGGGCGGCCTTATGCTGGATAAGGACAGCTACCTGGTAAAAGTGAATGAGGTGCGTGTAGACCTGACCCGCTCGGAGTTTGATTTGTTGGCAGCGATGATGGCGGCGCCCGGCCGTACCTTTTCCCGTTTAGATTTGCTAGAACGGGTGCAGGGCGCCGCCTTTGATGGGTATGAACGTACCATAGACGTACACATCAAGAACCTGCGTGCCAAAATAGAAGCTGACCCGCGCCAACCGCGTTACATTGAAACTGTGTATGGTGTGGGCTACCGTTTTGCACCAGAATAACAAATCACATGGCAACCCTGAATCGTTCCCTGGCCCTTAAGCTCTCTCTGGCTTTTCTTTTTGTCAGCCTGGTCGGTATTGGGCTGGTGGCCTTTTTAGCCAGCCGCATTACGGCCGTTGAGTTTGGGAACTACATCACCGAACAAAACCAGGCCCTTTTGGCGGAACAGGTAGCCGATTATTACGCTGCCAATAATGGGTGGAACGGCATTCACCAATTGGTGCCTCGTATGTTAGGCGGGCATATGATGGGTGGGGGAGGGCAGGCAGCTAATCGTAACCCCTTTGCTATTACCGATGCACAGGGCGTAGCGGTGTTGCCTGGTGGTGGCCTGCATAGGGGTGACCGGATAGCGCCAGCTCTGGCGCGGACTGGCACGCCCATTGTGGTAAATAGCGACGTGGTGGGGTATGTGGTGCAGCCGGGTAAAGCGGTGCAGCAGCAAATACGCGCTTTTTTTGCCCGCCGGGTGAACGTGGCGATTTTGTTGGCGGCCGTAGGGTCGGTGGGCGTCTCTTTGCTGCTGGGTGGAATGTTGTCGCGTAGCCTGACACGGCCGTTGCAAGAACTCACCCATGCGACACACCAGATGGCTCAGGGCCATCTGGCGCAGCAAGTCCCCGTGCGCAGCGAAGACGAATTAGGCCAGCTAGCCACCTCATTCAACCAGATGAGCGTGCAACTGGCACGGTCACAAACTCTACGCCGCCAGATGACGGCCGACATTGCCCACGATTTGCGCACCCCTCTCAGCATCATCCTCGGCCATGCGGAAGCCATGCGCGATGGTGTTTTGCCCGCTAACCAGGCTACCCTGGAGATTGTCTATGACGAAGCGCGGCGGCTAAACCGGCTGATTGAGGATTTACGCACCCTCTCGCTGGCCGAAGCAGGCGAATTGGCTCTGGCGGGGCGCCCCGTCTCGCCACAATCATTGCTAGAACGTGCCTATGCCGCCCATTTGCCGCAGGCCAATGAAAAACAAATCTCGTTGACTGTAGAGGCCACTTCCCACTTGCCATTGGTGCAGGCAGACCCGGACCGCATGGCACAGGTGTTGGACAATCTGGTGAGCAACGCCCTGAAATTTACGCCAGTTAACGGCCGTGTTACCCTCACCGCTCGTCTGCAAAACGGTGGCGTTTGCCTGGCGGTGCAGGATACGGGCCCTGGCCTCACGGCGGATGAGCAGGCTCATGCTTTTGATCGCTTTTATCGCGGCGATGCCTCCCGCCAACGCCCGTCTGAGGGCGGCTCAGGTTTGGGGTTGGCAATCGTGAAGTCATTGGTGGAAGCACAGCACGGCCGTGTGTGGGCGGAAAATCAACCAGACCAGGGCGCTTCCTTTCACATCCT
Organism: uncultured Ardenticatenaceae bacterium; assembly: GCA_964581605.1. Taxonomy (GTDB): domain Bacteria; phylum Chloroflexota; class Anaerolineae; order Promineifilales; family Promineifilaceae; genus CAADGU01. The sequence goes on along the minus strand of CAZOPF010000018.1, from coordinate 42,523 downwards.
CCTACCCGCCTACCAGACCACCTCCCCATAACGCACCAGGTTCAAGTACAATAGCGATTATTTCCCCTCATTGGTTCAACGGAGGTTGGTATACGATGAACGCATTAGACATTCTCAAGTATGGTCATTTTACGGTAATGGGCGCGGTCAAAGATTTACCGGAAGCAGATTGGAATACGGCCGGGGTTTGTGGCATCTGGTCTGTCAAACAGATCATTGCCCATCTGGCCTCGTTTGAGCACCTGTTGGTGGAGATTCTGGAAAACCTGGCAGGCCATGAACCCGGCCCGGCATTGCAGCGGTATTGGGCTGACTATCTGGCATTTAACGATCATGAGGTGGCTGCCCGTGCCCATCTGAACGCCGCCCAGACAATGGCCGACTACGAAGCTGCCCAGGCGCAAACAATGATGTTGCTGCCCCAAATCCCTGAAGCAAAACGGGGTGAAAATGGCATCCTGCCCTGGTATGGGGCAGAGTATGACCTGGATGATTTTCTCGTCTACACCTACTACGGCCATAAACGAGAGCATTGTGCCCAAGTGGCTGTCTTTCGGGATCAGATCAGGCGGTAGGCTCTATTCCTTCTGAAGTTGGTGCGCTTGTTTTAATTTTGGGGGTTGAATCAGTTATTGGTGGGAAGTAGCCGGAGATAAGATGGCGGGTTCTCCTAATCGTTCCAGTGTGGGTAAATAGTAAAAGCCAGTTTCGATGTGCCACTCTGCCGCGTTTTGTTCTGATGGCCGGGGTACAATGAAGGTGTCCAGCACCCACTCACCGGGCTGCCAGCTGCTGGTGGGATGGCCGCCGGGCTGCCGATCTAGCTGGGCAATCGGCCGTCCGGTTGGCCCCATGAGGTGGACGAAGACGGTGTAATCCTGCTCTATTTTGGTAAGCGATTCCCAGATAAGGGTGACGGCCGTACTTCCCTCCTGTTCGGTCACTGTCCAGCCCACCAGCCGAATCTGGTCGCCGAAGGTGTGATGGCTTTCATGTTCCGCCATCTGGCGTGGGGTATTGGCCGGCACGTAAAAGGGGATGTAACCGTCGCCCGGCTCACCCAACACGCTATTGGGAAAGAGATTTTGCAGATTGTGCAGGCTGACAGGCGCAGACGGCCGTACCAGATACAATGCCCCTCTGCCCGGTATGCCCAACGGCACCGCCCCCTCCTCCCCGGCATAATTTTGCAGCCGTTCTGAACCCCCTAAGGCAAAATAAAGCGTGGCTAGCTCTTCCTGTGTTGGCGTGAGGTAGATAACCGTCTCCGGGCCAAAACTGGCGGCAAATTGCCCCATTTCCCACTCTGGCCGGTAAAAATCGGCGGCCAGTTGGGGGTGTTGGGCATAACGGCCGAAGTAATCATAAATGGCTAACCCGGCGTTTGCCAGAAGGAGAGTGAAGAGTAAACAGTAAGCAGTAAACAGTTTGAACCTGGGCTGTTCATTGTTCACTGTTAGCCGTTTACGGACCATGGCCACAACCCGGTCAAACCCAAGCCCAACAAAAATAGCCACAACCGGCGCAGCGCCAGACAGTCGGCCAAAGTGTGGCGCGTCGCCGCTGAGGATGGTGGGCAGGAGCATGACAATCAGCCACAAGTAAAGGAAAAAAAGGCGGGGGTGGAAAAGTTGCCGGATGGTGGCAGCGATTCCGATCACAAAAAAAAGGGATTGTATGGCGTCCAGATACGGCCGTCCCGGTAAATTATGCCGCCGGTGTGTTTCACCCTGCCAAAACAGCCCGGCCACCACCCGCCCCACATTTTGCAGCCAGGTCAGCCACGGTTTGCCTTCAACGGCACCTTTGCCCCGGTTGCTGACATACGCCATGCGGAAGACAAAAAAGTAGGGATAACGCCAAAAATAGAGGAGAAGTGGCAGGGCGGTGAGCACGGCCGTGCCCGCCATCAGCGCCACCGGCAACCCAAATGGGCGCACGGCCGCCCGTTCTCGCCAGAACCAGAACGGGATAAATAATATAAACAGCAGCGGCAGCAGCCGCCCGGCCGCATAGGTGTAGAAACCCAGCCCCAGCAAAAAACCGGCCGCTATAAACCAGGCCGTTGTCCCGTTGGCAACGTAGCGCCGCCACCAGTTCGCTTGAACAGCGGCCGTAGGCCGCCCACCACGCGCCACCCCTTGCCAAAAGCAATACACCGTCAGCGTGGCGATGGGCAGAAAAACCATCACCCGCAGCCCAAAACGGCTGAAATGAATGGCCGGAAAAAGAATCGCCAGTGTGAACGCCGCCACGAGAGGGGCGAGGATGGTGATCGGCAATTGGTGATTGGTAAGCGGTGATCGGTAACTGGGTAATTGGGTGCTTGGCTGCTTGGGCACTCTCTTCATCTCCCAATCGCCAATCGCAAATAACGCCTTTGCTGCCAGAAAGGTGGTGAAAACGGCCAATGTACCGGCCAGCGCCGTCACGGCACGCACGGCAAAGGGGGTAGGGCCCATGAGCAGGATCGCCAGGGCATTGAGGTACATATAGAGGGGCTCACGGCCGTAATTCCCCTCAAAAAAGAGCGGCCAACGTGTGGGCGTGGGGGGCCGGTTAGCATGGGCATCGTTTTGGTAAAGCTCCCACCCCTCGTAGAATTGAGGGAACGTCTTGCCTTGCACCAATGAGAGGCCATCCAGCGCATCGTACGCTTCATCATGGTAAAAGCCAGGTGGCATCTGGGCCAATTGCCAGAAGCGCAGAGCAGCCGCCAGCGCCAGGATGAGCAGCAAGCAGAGGATAAGCAGCCCTTTATGGCGGGCGGATGGGGGGTGGGGTGATGCGGCCAAGCTGTTACGCCTTTACCTCTGGCATATAAAAAGCGGCCAGAGCCAGAGCCAACTGCCGGACTCGTTCACGCAGTTCTGCGGGGGCCAGGATTTCAACGGCCGTACCCAATCCCATAAGTGCCTCACAAGCCGCCTGCGCCGACCCAAATGAGAGGGGCAGTGTGACAAAACCCTGCGCATCGGTCACTTCTGGCTGGGCCAGCAGAGCATATAAACTTTCGCCATAGAACCGCAGCAGATGAGCAACGGCTTCCGGCGCTACGCGGATGGTAACGCTGTATTGTTCTTGTGTAGCCTCAAATTGGGCGCACCATTGCTGCCAATAGTCAGCCAGTTGAAAATGAGGTGGCCGGCGGCCGTGCCCCTCCGTTAATTCTGCCTCCTGAATGCGGGAGACGCGAAAGGTTTGCGGGTGGGGGTAATTCACCGTGCCCACCAGATACCAGATGCCCGCTTTTGCCACCAACCCCAATGGGTCTACCAGCCGTTTAACCCACTGCCCATCAGCGCGGCGATAGCGCAGGCGCAGGCGGCGGTCGGTGAAGACGGCCGTTTGTACCAACGACAGAAAAGGGGTCGGTTCCTCCTGTTGAAACCAGGCGGCCGGGTCCAGGTATAGCCGTTCTTGGACGCGCTGCGCATCTTGCTGAAACGGGGCAGGCAGGGCGGCCGTCAGCTTCAGTAAGGCCGTTTCACCCGCTTTATCTGCGCCCAGGTCGGCCAGCAGGCCGGGCACCGTAAACATGAACAGAGCGCGTACTTCATCCTCTTTCAGGCCGGTGAGGTTGGTGCGGTAGCTGTCCATGAGCATACAGCCCCCCTGTGGCCCCCGTTCAGCATAAACCGGCACACCAGATGCGCTGAGGGCATCCAGATCGCGGTAGATGGTGCGGGCAGAACATTCCAACCGGGCGGCCAGTTCTTCGGCCGTCAGGCGGCCGTGTGTTTGCAGCAGCATCAACAAGGAGATCAAACGGTCGGCGCGCATGCGATAAGTGTAACGGTGGCAGATGGGAGCGGCAAGGTGAGGGGTAGCGAATAGGAAACAGATAAGCGGATAAGCAGGTTCACCTGATTCGCTTATTTGCTCTCCCCCGCTGCTGTGAAGATTACCGATTTATTTTTGTAACGATACAACCACTCTGGAATTTAACCGCAAGGAGGGCGAAGATTGGCATGGGCATTATCACGTATGCCATCCGGCTGGCACCAATTTGGCTGTTGGAGCGGTTTGAACTCCGCCCGGTGGTGCGGCAGGCATAACGCTTTGTGCCGGTAGCCGTCCTGTCGGCCAGCATCCTGCCAGAACGGGTAATGCCGGGTGTCGCAGATTACACAGATTTTTCTTTTGTTTCTCCTCTGCGTTGGTTTGTTTTCAGAGGAGATGGCATGGGTAGCTGCCCACCACGATAGATGAAAGTTGTAGCTCGATTTTCCAAATCGAGTGGCGATTTGGAAAATCGAGCTACATTTACGAAGGAGAACCCCCACCGCATAGTGGATTACGGATTTTCCGGCTTTGCCAGCTGCTCCAACTTTGCTTTTGTCTCGCGCCAGGTTATTTTGGAAAGTCCCAATTTTTGCCGGATTTCATCCGGCTCTTCACCAGCTTTGAGGTCTTGTAGGGCACTAAACCAGCGCAAATTCTCAAACGAGAGCATTCCTTGTGCCAGCCCTGCTTCTGTGCCCACATCGCTGAGGACGTATTCCAGATTGCGGGCCGTGCAGGTGAAAAGGGTGTCTGTTGGATTGTATTGCAGCAGATATTCGTCCAGAACATCCAGCCATTCCGGGTCTAGCGGCAGGCGGCGCTCTTTATAACGCAGGCGGGGATTGGCGTAGCGCACAAACAGCATGGGTTCGTTGGGATTACTGCGGTCAATGTGGTTTGGTACCATGGTCATCGCTTCCCCTTTTTTGATGCCGGTTTTGAGCAGAAGGGTAAGCAGTAGATGAGGGCGGGCGTCTGGTTTGCGTTCGCCTGTGCCAGGATGCACTCCTTCGCCCAGGCGCAGCCTTTGGGAGACGGCAAGAGCATTTTTGATGTCGGTTTCGGTAGGCAGGGTGGGGATGGGGCTGCGCACGCTGTGTTGGATGACGGCCGTAGCCGGATCCTCCACCAACGCCCCACACTCCTTTAGCCAGGCAAAAAAGACCTTCAACGTCGTCACACGTCGGGCATACGATTTGGGGCTGCACGGTACGCCTCGTTCATACAACAGCCAATTGAGAAAATCATTCAAATCCTTCGTGCCAATCTGGCCGATGGGCTGGCCGATGCCCAGATATTTGCCCAGCAAGCGGATATCGCTGGCAAACGCTTTGCTGGTGTTCAGGGCAAACCCTTCGTGACGCATGTGTTGTTCAAACGCCCCCAAAGCGGCCTGGATGGATGCTTCGGCCGTCGTCGGCGGTGCGGCCGTGCCTGCGGCCAGGGGCAGTTCGCTTTCAGGAATTAAAGTCTGTTGTAGATTGCCATTCATTATTATCTACCTCCTCTTTCGTATAGACAGGGTGTAGATTAGAACATTTGGCCGACTTTGTCAACACTTTTCATCTTTTGAATCAAATAGACCAGGTGTTGTCATGGTGATGTTGCAGTTATACTTGTGGTGTATGAATTTCTGGGTTACGGCTGTACTGGCGATGAAAGAACTAAACGGTGCACAATTTGAACGGTTACAGGCACTTTACCAAATGGCGGTGGAGCTTTCGGCACTGCGCAGCCTGGGGTCGGTGCTGGACACGGCGCTGCGCCATTGTCTGGAATTGACGGGGTCACAATTTGGGTTTATTGGGCTAACGGCCGTCAACGGTAAGGCGCTCGATGTGGTCGCCATTCAAGGGTTTAACCCTGGCAGCAGTTTTTATCATCACAATCACCTTATCCCCTTGCGACCTAACATTTTTGCTCGCTCCGTGCTGGAAAATCGGGCGGTGCGCTCGGTAGATGCAGCCACCGAACCAAACCGTGTCGGTCAGCCACCTGGCCATCCCCCGGTTGGCACGTTTTTAGGCGTACCGCTGCGGATTCAGGATGAGCCGATTGGCATGATTGGGGTAGCCAACAGGCCAGAACCTTATGCAGACGATCACGAACAACTGCTGCTGACCTATGCGGCACAGGTAGCGATTGTTATTCGCAACGCCCAATTGTATGAGCAGTTGCAGGCCACCAATGAGGCATTGGAGCAGAAGGTTCAGCGGCGGACGCGCCAGTTGGAAAAGGCCAAAGAGACGCTGGCTGTGAAGGCAGCGCAGTTGCAAACGTTACTATCGGAGACGGTGGATGTGCAAGAACGGGAGCGGCAGCGTATTGCCCAGGATATGCACGATGGCACCAACCAGCTTCTGATTGGCGCGCTGCTGGAGTTGAAATCTGCGCACAAACGGTTGGATGATGGTGAACTGGAACGAGCCGAAAAGTCACTGGAAACGGTGCAAAATATTTTGCACCGGGTGGAAGCGGAGATCAAAAATATCATCCATGATCTACGGCCGCCAACTTTGGATGCGTTAGGGCTGGCTCCGGCAGCACGGCGGTATGCCGAGCGGTATGAACAATACACGGGAATCCCCTGTTTGGTAACGGTGCAGGGGGAACCGGTACGGTTTCCGTCACGAATGGAGATCAGTGTTTACAGGTTGATGCAAGAGGCGCTGCAAAATGCCTCTGTTCATGCAGAAGCCAGCCATACGCAAGTGGTGTTGATTTTTGCGCCGGATTGTTTACAACTGGCCGTAATGGATGATGGTTGTGGTTTTGACCTGACGGCCGTGCAGCATCATAACAGTGGCCATCTGGGGTTGCTTGGGATGCAAGAACGTGCTGAAAGTCTGGGTGGTCACCTGACCATTGAAACTTGCCCTGGCCTGGGCACAACAGTATCGTTGACCGTGCCCATTTCTAAACATGTCATTGGGTAATTGAGGAAACCAGTTACCCATACTATCCATGACTCCCATCCACATCATCGTGATTGACGATCATCCCATTGTCCGCCAGGGTATTGCCAGCCTGCTCTCTAATTATCCTGAGTTTGCCCTGGTGGGCGAGGCGGACAATGGCCTGGAAGGTCTCGACCTGGCGCAAACGGCCCGACCAGATGTGATCCTGCTTGACATTCGGATGCCAGGAGAGTCAGGGTTGGACACACTTAATGCTATTTTGCGGCAGCAGCCGGCCGCCAGGGTACTCATGCTGACTTCTTTTGATGATGAAGAGTATGTGATGCGTGCCTTACGTTCAGGGGCGTATGGTTATGTGCTCAAAAGCCTTTCGGATGATCAATTGGTGAATGCGATTCGTGCCGTGCATCGTGGGGAGAAGGTGCTGAGTTCGCAGGTGACAGACCAGGTGATCCGGTATGCGTTGGCAGAACAGAGAGGGGGAGATCAACCTGAAACCACTGCGGAGTCCTCTTTTGCGCTGGACAAGGAAGAGATCGCCATCTTACGTCTGTTGGTGCAAGGGGCCAGCAATGCGGAAATCGGCGATTCACTGTATATGAGCCAAACTACTGTCAAGCGAAAACTCCGCCAGATATTTAACGCCATGAACGTGCAAACAAGAGCACAGGCCGCGGCCGAGGCTGTGCGGCAGGGTTTAGTCTGATTTGGCAGATGTTTGCCAGTACTTTTCTCCTATGCTGCTGCCTGTTTTTTCCAGTTCAGTGCAGGCATAATGAAGGGGAGTTTTTTTCACACTGTAGTATCTGAATTGCATACCTGCTACCACAAGAATGGATCATTTCTCATTGGAGAGCTATCTGGTTTGCAGCAAACAGGAGCGCAATTATGCCTTACACTGTTGGTCATCCTGTGCAAAACCCTACGGATTTTTACGGCCGTCATCGTCAGATTTCCCAACTCTTTGAAATTATCGGGGGGTCTCATCCTCAATCCGTTAACATTCTGGGTTTGCCTCACTCTGGTAAAACCTCCTTTTTACGCCACATCGCCCACCCGTCGGTAATGGTACGCCATGTACGCCACCCCGAACGCATGGTGATGGTTTATGTGGATATGACCTCCTGCAAAACACCCGGTCATTTTTATTACCGGGTTCTGACGCAGCTAAAAATGAGCCTGGGGCAGGTGAACACCGGTTTTTTGTGGAAAGAATCGCCGCCAGACCAGACCTCTATTTATGATGTAGAGGCTTATCTGTGTCATTATCCGTTGCACCGCATTGTGTTGCTGCTGGATGATTTTGATGCGCTCAACACGGAAACCTTTGACCGCCGTTTCTTGACGGAATTACGGGCCATGACCAGTGTCAATGATTATGATCTGGTATGTGTGACAACATCCCTGGCCGATTTGCACTCGATTGGTAGCCGGGTGAGGCTGCCCACCACGTCTCCCTTTTTCAACATTTTTTATCCGACGCCCATTTATTTGGGGGAGATAGAAACGGCCGTCATAGACCACCTGATTACCCAATCAGCATTACAAACCGGCGTTCCCTTGAGTGCGGCCGAGGTACAGCAAATTCAACGATTGGCCGGTTCGCTCCCCTTCTTATTGCAACTGACGGCCGCCCGATGGCTCTACCACAAACGGCTGGAAAACATGCCTGATGCCGACGTGATACAAACGCAACTGGTGGCAGAGCTTTCTCCTATCTTTAGCCGCTGGTTTGCCCGCTTTGACGTGTGCCAGCAGCAACTACTGACCAGACTGGCCGATTCTTGTCCTCTCAGCCAATCGCCGTTTAGTCAATTTACAGTGGCGGAAGCGGAAAGACGGCTGCGCCAGTTTGGCCTGATTGTGGACTGCAGCCGCGACCCGGCCGTGAACAGCGATATTCTTGCTGCCTGGTTGAAACAGCATACGGTCGTGCCTGTTGCTGAACTGGCGCGAGAGGTTCTGGTGGATTCGGCCGTGACCCTCGCCTGATCCAAAACCCCCAGTTGCCCACCTGTCTCCCCTTCACTATAATGCGGTCTGCATGATGTGGAACCTGAGCCAGCCCATCACCTGTCTGCGCTGTACCTCATGTGCTGGCTTCTGTATAACGTAGTAACACGAGAGGAGAAATGATTCCAATTTACCGCTCAGATGGCGAATGGGTGGCTGTCTATGACAAAGGAAATGTTTTTAATGTGGATGGGGAATGGATTGGGTTTGTCGTTGGGCGTGAAGTGTTTGATACCGGCGGCTCCTACCTTGGTTTTCTCAGCGATGACCAACGGTTGTTACGCAAGCGCACCCGCCCCATTGACCGGCCAATGATGAAACCCCCGGCCGTGCCGCCGCAGCGCATGAAATTGCCCACGGCCGTGCCCCTGCCCCCCATGTTCCCCGCCCTGCCCCATCAAATCATTGATATGTTTGAGGAGTTCCCTGAAAAACTCAGCTACGTTTCTGAAACCCGACCCGATATGGATTGAACCGTGATACGTCATGCGTGAGGTTTTGGATCACGCATCACGCATCACCCCTTACGATGCAAGCCAAAAGCCCCGCCGAATCTCGTGTCACGCTTACCCAGGTTATGGGGCCGGATCAGGCCAACACCATGGGCAATGTGCATGGTGGTTACATTATGAAGATTTGTGATGAAGCGGGGGGCATGGCCGCCATCAAACATGCTCGCCGCCCGGCCGTGACCGTAGCCGTAGACTCCATGCGTTTTCATTCGCCGGTACATATTGGCAATCTGATGACCGTGACGGCCGAAGTCAGTTGGGTGGGGCGCACCTCGCTGGAAACCCGCGTGGTCGTCACGGCCGAAGATGTGATTAGCGGCCAGGTGACACACACTAACACCGCTTATTTTGTCTATGTGGCGCTGAATGAACACGGCCGTCCCACTCCTGTCGCCCCACTCCTTTGCATCACTGACGAAGAAAGAGCCAGGTTTGAACGCGCCGCCCAACGCCAGGCATACCGCTTACAGCAGCACAAACAGGAAGCCCATGAGTGAACCCCAACCCGGTGAACCACGCTCCAAACTGTTAGAGATATTACTAGCCTCTCCAGCCGGGCAGGTGAGCCAACTGCCTACACCCGATATTGGTGTGGCTGAAGTGGAGCCATTCCCCTTTTTAGCCATCGTCGGCCAGTATGAAATGAAACTGGCCCTCACCCTCTCCTTAATCAACCCTCTGGTTGGTGGCGTTTTGCTCATTGGGCCGCGCGGCACGGCCAAGACAACGGCCGTGCGTGCCCTCACCGACCTGCTGCCCACCGCCCGGCGCAGTCTGTGTGCTTACGGCTGCACTGAGGAGGATGTGGAACTGTATGGCATGGATGGTGTGTGTAAAGATTGCGCCACCAAATTTGCCTATGGCGATCCCCTGACTACCGCTGACAAAGTACGCATTTTTGAACTCCCCTTGAACGCCCGCCTGGAAGATGTGGTGGGTGGCATTAACGAACGGTTGGCGCTGGAGCAACAAAAAGTGCGCCTGGAACGGGGCTTGCTGGGCCACGCCGATGGGCACATTGTTTTTATTGACGAGGTGAATTTACTCGAGGATACCATTACGGATGCCATGTTAGATGCGGCCGCGCAGGGGCATTACACGGTGCGCCGCGGCCCCCTCAAGCTCACCTACAAAGCACGCATCATGCTCATTGGCTCAATGAACCCGGAAGAAGGCTGGCTACGGCCGCAACTCATGGATCGTTTTGGGCTGCGGGCCATTGTGCGTGGCCTGACAGATGCTGACCTGCGTTATCAGGCATATGAACGCGCTGCCGCTTACCGGCGACAGCCTGATTTCTTTGCTGCCGGTTATGCCGCGGCCACGCTGTCTCTGGCGGCTGAAATCCAAGAAGCGCGTGATCGCCTGCCACAAGTTGCCCTGACGGATGAGGCGCGTCAGTTAGGGCTGGCGCTGGTGACGGCCTTACAAATTGAGTCTGGCCGGGCAGAGATTACGCTGTTTGAGGCAGCTCGTGCCCATGCCGCGGCAGATGAGCGCACGGCCGTGACCCCCGATGATGTCCGCGCTGTGTCCATGCTCGCCCTACGCCAGCGCCAAAGCCATGCCCTGGATAAGTTTTTTGCCGACCAGTCTGAAGAAGATGCCCGGCTGATGGCCGTGTGGCAGCAGAAAACGGAGAAAAAGTAATTGAGTAGTTGGGTAATTACACAATTACCCAATTACTCAATTACTCAATTACTCGGTGATTGAGAGACAGGCTCGGACAATAATTCTGGCAGGGCTAACGGCCGTGTTCGTTGGCTATCTGATGGTCTGGCTGCCAGGGCCGGGGGCCGGTCTCAGTTTTCTGGGAATTGAGATAGGCGAGTGGGTCAAATTTATGGGAGTGGGGTTGGAGCGCAACCTCTTTTATTTGCCACCAATTACTCTGGCATTGATGTTGGTGACGTTGACGCTGCTATGGGGGAACGGCCGTTGGCAGAGTTGGGCCATGCGCGGTCTGGCACTGCTCATTAGCTGGCAGGCATTCCCGGCCATTGAAGACATCACTGGCCCCGCCCGCCACGAGTACATGCCCCGCCTGCAGTGGATTGGACTGGTGCTGCTGGCGATTGTGGCGGCCACCATTCTTTGCTGGGCAGTGAAGCTGGAAACCCGGCAATGGTTATGCTGGCTGTTGCTGCTGATGTTAGGTGTGGTGGGCGCAGTGCAGCCGACGCGCATCTATCTGCAAATACGGCCGCAGGTAGCGCAGTTATTTGGTGTGCCGGTAGGGTATGGGTTTGGATTGATCCTGAATGGGGTGGGGCATTTGCTCATTGCCGGGGTAGGCGTATGGCAACTGGCAAAGTCAGGAAAGAAAAAGCGTAGTGCGCAAAACCAATATGAATAACGCACTACGCTCTAAACGTTAAACTTTCATTCGGTGGTCAATATAATAAACCGCTTCGCCCACAGTCGTGATTTTTTGGGCTTCTTCATCGGAAATTTCGCCGCCGAACTCTTCTTCAAAAGCCATAATGAGTTCGACCAAATCCAAAGAATCAGCTTCAAGGTCTTCGCGGAAACGTGCTTCAGGCACTACCTGTTCTTCGTCTACGCCTAATAAATCTACGATAATAGCGGTTATACGAGTTTGTGTATCACTCATCTACCTGATCTCCTTCAAGTTTTGAAATCCATTTGCAATGGCGGGGCAATTTTAGAATTAACCACCAAATTGTCAAGCAGTGTTAAGGGTAGCCCTCTTGCCGATAAACAAAACCCCTGGGGTAGGGGGAAGTTTCGGAGATTGA
>CAZOPF010000018.1:0-30435 GCA_964581605.1 uncultured Ardenticatenaceae bacterium | reverse complement strand
ATCCAATCGGATGTCCAGGGGGGGTGGAGGACTGTTTCTACTGTGACCTGGCTGAAGCCGAGGGTGTGGATTTTGGCTTCTATCTCTCGTTGTATGACGTTTAATGCGGGGCAGCCGGAGAAGGTGGGGGTCATTTGCACGTGAACGCTGTCTCCGCTGATTTGCACGTCGCGGACGATGCCCATTTCCACCACGGAGACGAGGGGGAGTTCGGGGTCTTTGACTTCTTCCAGAGCTTGCCAGATGGTGGTTTCTGTAACGGCCGTCATCTCTGCTACCATTTTGCCTCCGGGTATTGGCGGGCGACGGATTGCATTTCGGCCAGCAGGTGGGTGAGGTGTTCGGTGTGATGTGTGCGGGCAGTAGCAGGCGGGGTATGGTCTATGGGTATGGTCAACTCAGCCTGGGTGAGGTGGGTGGTGGTGAGGTGCTGCCATTCTTCAAGGAGGGACGAGGGGAGTACGGCCGTACCCATTTCCGCCAACTCATCATCTTCCGGCATATCCACAAACAGTTGTTGCGCATAAGGCCAGAGGGTGTCCAGGGCGGCTTGCATGCGTTGGTGGCTTTCGGCCGTGCCCAGTCCCAGGCGTGTGACCCAGGCGGCGGTGTGGCGCAGGTGGTAGATTTCTTCGATGCGGATTTTGGTGGCGGCTTCGGCCAGGGGGCGGTAGTGGCTGGCGGCAAGCTGCGCCAGGTGGAGCATTTCGTACACGTCAAACAGGTATTGGCGTAACATGCTAAAGGCCCAGTCGCCGTTGGGTAGCTCTACCAGTTGCACGTTGCGATAGGCGGCGGGATTGCGGAAGAAGACGGCCGTGTCCACATCCTCCCCCGTCAACTCTTGGTGCAGCCGGTGCCAGGTGGCGGCATGCCCCATTTCGTCCAGAGCGATGTTGGTAAAGGCGATGTCTTCTTCCAAGATGGGGCCGTGTCCCGTCCATTCGGAGTTGCGGTGGGCCAAAATCAATTCATCATCGGCCAGGAAGAGGAGTTTTTGGGTGAGGGCGGTTTGGTGGTGGGCGTTCATGGTGGGGGGGAGCAGGTAATTGGGTAATCAGGTAATTGAGTAATTACCCGGTTACTCAATTACTCAATTACTCAATTACATCTTTTCCTCTTTTGATCTTCTGCATGGTAAGCACAGTGCGGTATTGGTTGGGCAGGCGATAGAGTTTGTCTTGGGCAGGGGCGAACATGAGCAATGTGTCGGCTTCTTCGCTGCGGGTCACGGCCGTTGCCGGGCACACCCACCACACAAAGACCTGCTCCGCCGGAAATGCTGCCAGGGCCTGCTGTAAGGCGTGGGCGGGGGAACTGGCTTGCACTTCACCCACATAGGTGGTGAAAGTCATACCGCGCCGTTCCGTTTGCTTTTGGAAAACCAGGTAAGTTTCAGTCGGCGCCTGTGGGTCAATGCCGGTTTGCCAGGTGCTGTCGGTTGCCAGTTCTTCGGCCGTTTGGCTGGTGATGGCGTCGGCGCGGGCCACCCACAGGCTGTGGCATTTGGGGCGGCGGGCGAAGAGGTCACGGCCGTTTTGCAGCGCCATCTCCGCATCTACCGCATGAACCGTACCAATACTTTCATGTGGTTCGCCGGGGCGGTCTTGTTTGAATACCTCATAGCGAGGCCATTGAGTGTCCATTGTTTTGTGATGCGTGATGCGTGACAGCCTTACGGGTCACACATGACGTTCCCCATACGCCGCCAGGGCCTCGCGCACCCAACGGCCGTTGTCATGTGCTTCTTGTCTGGCTTGCAGGCGGGCGGCATTCATGGGGCCGTTGCCTTTGACCACTTGCCAGAATTCATCCCAGTTGATTTCCCCGGAAAGCCAGTTGCCCGATTCTTCGTCGTAGTGCAGGTTGGGGTCGGGCACTTCCAACCCTAAGGCATGCAGCAAGGGGACGAGTTCATTCACAAATTCCTGCCGTAACTGATCATTGGTTTTGGTCTTGATGCCCCAACGAATCAATTCATCCGAATTACTAGAGGCGGAATCGTGGGGGCCAAACATCATCAGGGTGGGCCACCAGAAGCGATTGATGCTGTCCTGGGCCATCGCTTTTTGTTCCGGCGTGCCCTGGGCGTATTGGATGATCATTTCCTGGCCCTGCTTCTTGTGGAAGCCTTCTTCGGCGCAGATGCGTACCATGGCCCGCGAATAGGGGCCGTAGGAGCATTGGGCGAGCATGGTCTGGTTCATAATGGCCGCGCCATCCACCAGCCAGCCAATCGCGCCCATATCACTCCAGGTGATGGTGGGGTAGTTGAAGATACTGGAATATTTGGCCTGCCCGGTGAGCAGGGCTTGTAGCATCTCTTCGCGGGTGGCGCCTAAGGTTTCGGCGGCGTGGTAGAGATATTGGCCGTGCCCGCCTTCGTCTTGCACTTTGGCCAGCAGCACCTGTTTGCGGCGCAGGTTGGGGGCGCGGGTAATCCAGGCCCCTTCGGGCAACATGCCCACCACTTCGCTGTGGGCGTGTTGGGAGATCATGCGGATGAGTTGTTTGCGGTAGCGGTCGGGCATCCAATCGCCGGGTTCAATTTTTTCGCCGCGGGCGATGCGGGCTTCAAATTCGGCTAATTTTGTGGGGTAATCGGGGTCGGTTTCTTTGCCATACATGGATTCTCTCACCTGTGTTTGAAATGGGTTGTTTTATGGGAATGTGTTGCCGGAGATTATACAAGATATTGGGATATTGGGTTATTCCTGCTCGCCCAATATCTCATTTTAGTAACCGTGCAGTAATGATGTAATTGTGGGCATGGTTCAAAACTATACTGACCCCCAAAATATGCTTGCCAGTCAACAGCCCGTCTTCTATCTTGTGCTGTTTTGCTTTTAGCGTCTCCTCACCCACCAGCGTACAATCTAGCCATATAGAAACATACTATCACCCACTGTGCCACAAGGGACACACGGCCGTAGAGGGTTACGGCCGTACCGCAAGATGGCACAATCTGAAGATCAGCCACAACAGGGTATCAGCAACATACCGGGCAAACTAAACATGGCAAAATTAAACAAGCAGCAAACATTACAAAATCAGATACGGCGGCTGACGGGCTGGCTGGAAAAACAGCAAAAACTGCATAGCCAGATTGTGCATATGCGGTTGGCAGCTTTTTTGCTGGCGGCCGTGATCAGCGGTTTTGTTTTTTTTGAATGGGGCGCGGAGGTGTGGTTTCCGGTGACGGTGATCGTCTTTGCGCCATTTGTCGGGCTGGCTATCTGGCATCGCCGGGTGGAAAATAGTATCACCCGCCTGAGCCATTATCGAGCCATCAAACAGGCGCACCTGGCCCGCCTGACGCTGGATTGGGAGCAACTGCCCCCACCATTACCCATGCCCGAAAACCTGGAACATCCCTTTGCCCGTGACCTGGACTTAATTGGCACACGCTCGCTGCACCGGCTATTGGACACGGCCGTAACCGACGAAGGCAGTACCCGGCTGCGCGATTGGCTGCTGGATACCCGCCCTGCCCCGGCGGCCATTGCCTATCGGCAGGCGTTGATAGCGGAACTGGCCCCGCTTTCCCGTTTCCGCGACCGGCTGGCACTGCAAGGGCGGCTGGCCAAACACACCGGGCGTTTTTCGCCGCATACGATTCTGACCTGGTTGGAACAAACACCGCCGCCATCCCGCTATCGGCGGCCGCTGATTGTCTTAACCTTGCTCATTGCCGCTTCTTACACTCTGAGCCTATTCGCGGGCATCACGGAGACGTTTGATTTCTCGCTCATCACCTGGCCGCTTTATCTGGCGCTCTATTTTTTGTGGGGTTACCGCCAGATTGGCCGTCTGTTCCGCGATCTGCTGATGCTGCAAGATACATTGGAAACCACAAAGGTGGTCTTTGACTGCCTAGAAGGAGCGGAGTACGGCCGTGCCCCCCACGTGCACACCTTACTCACCCCCTTTCACGAGGCAGCACGGCCGTCGGGTTATCTGCGTCGTTTGCGCCGGTTGATGGTCGGCGTCAGCCTGGGCAACGACTCCATTTTGGGCTTTGTTATCAATTTGCTTCTGCCCTGGAATATGTTTTTTGCGTACCGCCTGGCTATTTATCGGGAGGAGTTGGCTGGAAAATTGCCGGTGTGGCTGGATACCTGGTATGAATTGGAAGCGCTCAATGGGCTGGCAAACTTTGCCTGGCTAAACACTGGACAGATGAGTTTTCCTGAAATTGACACGGCCGTAACACCGGCCCTTTCCGCGCAAGAAATCGGCCATCCGCTGGTAACGGCCGACAAACGCATCCACAACGATTTTGCCATCAGCGGCCCTGGCACCATTTTCCTCATCACCGGCTCCAACATGGCCGGGAAAAGCACCTTTTTGCGTACCATTGGCGTGAATCTGGCGCTGGCGTATGCTGGTGGCCCGGTGTTAGCGACCACCATGCACACCTCACTCTTTCGTCTATTCGCCTCCATTCAGGTAGCCGATTCGCTCACTGATGGCTTTTCCTTTTTCTATGCCGAAGTGCGGCGGCTGCAACAGTTGTTAAACGCACTGCCCCAAGATGAGGCCCGGCCGTTACTCTTCCTCATTGACGAAATTTTCCGGGGCACCAACAACCGCGAACGGTTAATCGGTAGCCGCGCTTACATTCGTACTCTGGCGGAAGGGTCTGGCCTGGGATTAATTGCCACCCATGATTTAGAATTGGTGCATCTGGGGGAGGAGAACGGCCGTATCCACAATTTTCATTTTCGGGATGAAGTGGTAGACGGCCGGATGATCTTCGATTACAAACTCCACCCTGGCCCCTGCCCCACCACCAACGCCCTGAAAATTATGCAGTTAGCCGGGTTGCCAATAACCAATAGTCCATGATCAGTTGTCAATTGACAATGGATCAGTAACCATTCACCATTGATGACTACCTATCTAACCGCCAGAGAAGCCGCCGCCGCATTAGGCATCACCTTGCCGACATTGTATGCGTATGTCAGCCGGGGCCTGATTCGTTCAGAAACAGGCGACGGGCCAAACCGCGCCCGCCGTTACCGGCGCGAAGATATAGACGCCTTAAAAACGCGCAAAGAGTTGCGCCATCGCCCAGAACTGGCGGCCGAGACCGCGTTACAATGGGGAATGCCAGTTTTAGAATCGGCGATCACCCTGATTGCCAACGGCCGCCTCACCTATCGTGGATATGACGCCCTTACCCTGCCGGATGCGCACACCTTTGCCGACGTTGCTAACCTCATCTGGCGGCAAGAATTGACTATCGGCGCACAATTTATGGCCGACATCGGCCCACAGTGGGCGCACATTGCCCCGCTCTGGCCTCACATCTACCAATTGGCACTGATGGAGCGGCTGCAAACGGTGCTGCCACTGGCGCTGGCCCATGATTTAGCGGCGTATGATTGGCAGCCAACGGCCGTTTACCAGACCGGGCAGAGGATATTGTTATTGCTGGCAACGGCCGTCACAGGCCAACCCGTTGTCGGTTCAATCCCCATTGCTTTACAGCAGGCGTGGGGAATGGATACGGCCGCTGCCCCATTGCTGGAAAGCGCCCTCATCTACTGTACCGACCATGAATTGAACGTTTCTGCTTTTGCGGCGCGGGTTGTGGCCTCAGCACGAGCCACCCCATATGCAGTGGTGATGGCCGGGCTGGCAGCGCTGCAAGGTACGCTGCATGGTGGGGCGACGGGGCAGGTGGACGCCTTTTTCCGGGAAGTAAGCGTGCCAGAAAATGCGCGAATGGTCATTGCAGCCCGGCTGCAACGCGGTGAAACCATTCCCGGCTTTGGGCATCCACTTTATCCTGAAGGGGACCCACGCGGGCGGGCACTGCTGGCAAAAATAGCATCTCTTTACCCGGCCGCACCTGGTTGGCAGCTGGCCCAGCGGGTGATGGTAGAGATGGAGACGGCCGTTGGTCGTCAACCCAACATTGATTTTGCTCTGGTTGCACTGGCCTGGGCTGTCGGGCAATCGGATGCGCCACTGCCACCCGGCGCCCCATTAGTGCTATTTGCCCTCGGCCGTATGGTCGGCTGGATCGGGCACGCGCTGGAACAGATTGCCCAAGACCAGATGATTCGGCCGCGTGCCCGCTACACCGGGCCTTTACCCCATTCATAGCCTTTGCTTACCCAATGAACAACTTTATTCCACTAGAGAGGAGTTGGCATCTGAGGGTGCCAACGGGCGCATTCTCACATGCGCCCTCCTCGATTAAACCAGATGAAAAGTTGCACATCAGCTTTCTGCATCATCTCACCACCCCCATCGGGAAGGGGCGAGGCAGGCGGCGACCAAATTTCGCGCCCCGATCACCACATATCCCACCTGCCTCGCCCCTACAAATCACGCATCACGGATTACGGACACGCCGCCCCATCCACACGCTGCCAGGTATTCACACTGGCGGTATTGGCATCTGTCGGCCACACGGCCGTTTCCACCGGATACAACACCTGGAACATCAATCCATACGTCGGTGACAATGACGGCATTTCTGCTGCCACATTGATCTCCATTTCGGCCACCCATTGCACACCCGCCGCCTCGCCAGAAGCCGCATTCCAATTCGTGCTGGTGTAGGCCGTATTCCAGGTCAGCCCGTCGGAGTTACTGCCAATACCGGCTTGCACGGCCGTTACCCCATCTCGCTGCACAATAAAAGCCCGATCGGCCGCATCCGGGTCACCGCCATTGCCCAACACATCAAAATACGCCTGCACCGCATCAGTGGCGTCATTGGTGGCATCATTCACCAGGAACACCAGATACACATTTGGCCCATTGCGTCCGATGTACACCTGCGCCAACGCCCCCGGATTCCCCGCCGGGTTAAACTGCGCCAGCGGCGCACCCGGCCATTCCGCCGGGTTAAAGACGCCATCAATCGCTGGTGGTGCGGGCAAGCAGCCTATGATCGGATTCGGCAGCGGCGTCTGGCTGGGTGTCAGGGTAATGGTTGGCGTTGCCGTCGCCGTTGGTGTGGCTGAAGCAGTGGGCGTTGCTGTAGATGTCGCTGAGGGCGGTGGCGTGTTTGTCCAGGTCGCCGTCGCTGCGGGTGGCGGCGTGTTTGTCCAGGTGGCGGTGGGGCCGGTTGTGCCAGTCGCTGTTGGCGGCAAATCATCGGCCGGGTTTAACGGGTCTGTACCGCGATCTATCTCTTGCCCATCGCGTATTGAACCGCCATCGGTATCGGCCCTTTTGGGATCGGTGCGAAAGGTGCGTATTTCGTCTCCATCACCCAGCAAATCGCTGTCCGTATCCCGATTGCGCGGGTTGGTGCCATAAATAAGCACCTCTTCACCATCACGCAGCCCATCTCCATCTGAATCCGGGTTAAAGGGGTCTGTGCCCAGGGCTGCTTCTTCGGCGTCGCTAAGGCCATCTCCATCAGAATCACCCATAACGGTGGCCGTCATGGCGGCCGATGTGCCAAAAGCGTTTTGTGTGGATTGGGCCACGGCCGTTTGTGTGGCAAAACCCATCATCGTGGCATCGGCCGTTGGTGTTTGGGTTGGCGTTGTGCCGCCAAACAGCACATCCCGATTTGCCAACAGCGCCAATAGCACGATGGCGCAGGCGAACGTCACTACGAAAATCAGAGCGTATAGGAGAAAAGGTGGAATGGTGGGGCCGGCAAAAGCCTCACCCGTCAAGACATGCCGGCTGCCGCCGGTGGCAGAAATTTCTACCTCAAATGGATACAGTTCATTACTGCCAAACAGGCTGGCTTGTTCGGCCGTGACCTCCAATTCAATATGCGCCGCCTGCCCTGCTTGCAGCCGGATACGGCCGCGCTCCCCCTTAAACCGTAATCCGCCCTGCCGATCCCGTGCGACCACGCTAAACTCGCCAGTGGCATTGCCCACGTTTTGCACCGTCACCACCAGCACATCTGGCATCCGCACCTGCTGCTTATTCAGTGCCGCCTCAAAGGCCACAAAGCCCCCCAATACCAGCGAGGCAGAGGTGCCCACTTTCAGGTCGGGGTGCTGCTGCGAGACTAATTCAATACGAAAACGTTGACGGCCGGTGGGGGTACTGCGGTGGCGCGGCGGCCGTACTGCTACCCGAATGGACACAGTCGCGCCAGCAGCCACAGTCACAAACTGCCCCGGCACAGCCACCCAATTAGCGGGAATGCCCTGCACCCGCAGACTCACGCGGTCATCCGTATCCCCGCGATTTACCACTTCGACTACCAGTTCCGCCTGCTGGCCGGGGTCTACGGAAATGGAGTCATTGGCCAGGAAAATAGCCAACGGCTCTTGTGGGACGGCTACGGTAGCGGCAGCAGCCACCAATGGCGGGACCGTGATCTGTTCGGCCGTACCGCCCATCATGGTGCGGGCTTCGGCCGGATCTGGTTCATGCAGCGCCACTTCTGGCCCTTGCAATGTCAGTTCATACGGCCCCACGCGCAAATGCGAACCGGGCAAAATGGGGGTGGGGTCGTCTGGGCGCAGGCGGCGATCATTGAGATACGTGCCGTTGATGCCGCCCAGGTCTACCACTTCCCAACCGAGCGCGGTCGCTTGCAGGCGGGCATGGTGGCGGGAAACGCCTTCGGCCGGCAACACAATTTCATTGTCCGCCTGCCGCCCCATGGTGATGACGGCCTGAGACAACTGCACCACGCTGCGCGGATGGCCGGGCGTTTCAATGATCAGTTCGTGGCCGGGCGGCGGGTCGCTGACGCGCTCCAAAATATCCATTTCGTTGCGTACCATCACCTGGGTGGGCGCACCTTCCAGAGAAATAATCGCGCTGCGCAGGGCGTCGTTCATCTTCGCGCCGGTTTCGTAGCGGTCATCGGCGCTTTTAGCCAGCACACGGTTGAGGAGGTTGTCTATGATGGCGGGCACATCGGGGCGGTATTCACGGGCGGGTGGTGGCATGTCGCCGCGCTGGTGTGCGGCGAGCGCTTCGGCCAATGTCTGGAAGTTGAAGGGGAGGCGGTTGGTGAACAGTTCATACAGCACCACACCCAGGCCGTAGAGGTCGGAACGGCCGTCCAGCGTTTCCCCCGCGCACTGTTCCGGCGACATGTAAATGGGCGTGCCCAATGCGGTGCCGCTCTGGGTCAATTCTGCCCCTTCCTGCAATTTCACCAGCCCGAAATCGGTCAACATGGCCCGGAAGGGCTGTTCGCCTGGCTCGTCCGGGCGCGTCAGCCGCTTGAGCATAATGTTGCCCGGCTTGATGTCCCGGTGGATGATGCCGCGCTGGTGGGCGTAGTCCAGCGCGTCAGCAATGTGCGCCCCA
Source organism: uncultured Ardenticatenaceae bacterium (assembly GCA_964581605.1). GTDB lineage: Bacteria > Chloroflexota > Anaerolineae > Promineifilales > Promineifilaceae > CAADGU01. Next base: position 21,177 of record CAZOPF010000018.1, on the reverse strand, counting down.
ATTTGTAGACTTTGGGACAACGGCAGATATTTACCCATGCGCTGCAACCGGCGCAGATGGTCACGCAGGCTGCCGCCATTCACGTATTCCATGGCAATAAACAGCCCGGAATCCGATTCGCCAAAATCGTACACCCGCACCACCGAGGGGTGATCCAGTTGGGCGGCCGTGCGTGCTTCCTGAATGAGCCGCTGCCGGAACTCTTCATTGCGGGCAAAATGGGCGTGCATCAGCTTGACGGCTACCTGGCGATCCAGGTTCACGTCGTAAGCGCGATAAACCGTGCCCATGCCGCCGTCTCCTAGCAGCGCCTCCAGCCGGTAGCGATTGTTGATGGTATGACCAATCAGACTGGCCATGTGCCCTCCATACCAGTGAGCGGTGAGCGGTGAGCAGTAAGCAGTTTATCTGCTCACTGCTCACTGCTTACTGCTTACTGTTCACTTTTCAAAATATCCCTCGTCGTTTCCACAAACAGTTCAATTTCCGCGGGGCCAATCCAGTAATGGGTGACGGCGCGGAAGTGGCGGGGGCCGATGTCCCCCAGCCAGATGTTGGCGCGCTGGCGGAGTTGGGTGAGGTAGTCAACGGCCGTGAGCGGCACTCCCTCGTCCAGCGCAAAAAAGACCATGTTGGTCTTAACTGTCTCAACTTCTACGTGAATGCCGGGAATCTCAGCTAACCCGGCGGCAAGTTGGCGGGCGTGTTGGTGGTCGTCGGCCAGCCGCTCGATCATCTCATGTAGAGCAACGATCCCGGCAGCGGCCAGAATACCCGCCTGGCGCATCCCACCACCCACCACTTTGCGGGTGCGGCGGGCGTGGTGGATAAATTCGGCCGTACCGCATAACACGGACCCGGCCGGGGCACACAACCCTTTGCTCAGGCAAAAGCTGACGCTGTCTACGTGTTGGGTGAGGGCAGCGGCATCGAGGTTTTGGGCGACGGCGGCATTAAAGAGCCGCGCCCCGTCCATGTGCGTGCGCAGTTGGTGGCGGGCGGCGATAGCTTGCACACCGGCAAAGTAATTGGGCGGCAGGGGATACCCGGCGCGGCTGCCGTAGCTATTTTCAACGAGGATGAGGCGGGTACGGCCGTAGTGGGCATCATCCGGGGCAATCGTCTCCTCAATCTGCTCCAGGGACATACGACCTGTATGGTCGGTGGGCAGCGGCCGGGGCATCACATTCCCCAACGCCGCCATACCGCCCGCTTCATAACAGTAGATGTGTGCGTCCTGGCCGATGATAGCTTCATCCCCGCGCGTGGCGTGGGTGAGAACGGCTACCAGATTGCCCATGGTGCCACTGGCGACAAAGAGGCCGGCTTCTTTGCCCGTTTTGGCAGCGGCTAACGCTTCCAGTTCGTTGATCGTAGGGTCTTCGCCGTACACATCATCGCCTACCGGGGCATTGGCCATGGCCTGGCGCATGGCCGGAGTGGGCCAGCTAACGGTGTCAGAACGGAAATCGAGGCGATCCATGCTGCAAGTTTACGTAATCTTGCAAACTTTGCCAACTGGGGAGAAGGGGAAGAGGAGCAGGTATGAATAGGCTATTGACGACGGCCGTACCACACGCCCATAATCCGCCTATGTTTCATGCAATGCGACAGGTGATTTTTGCGTTTGCGGCCGTGTGCTGCGGCCTGATTGGGCTGTTCTGGCTCTGGTTTATGTATCAGTTTAGCCTGCGATGGCTGGATGCGAATGGGGAAGTGATGCCAGCCATGGATACGGCCGTTGTCTTTGGCCGTGAGGGTGCTTATTGGATTGGCGCGGTGGCGGTTGGCTGGCTGTTGCTCGCCCTCTTTTTTGGCATGATGCAGTGGCATGTTTCTCGTAATCCGTGAACGGATGAGGGGTTACGGATTGCCGATTACCATTTTTTCTGTCCACGTTACCCGGTTCGCGTCAAAATGGGATACGGCCGTTTCCGCAAACGGGGCCATTTTGCGGCTGAAGTAGCGGGGCAGCCCTTCGGCGGAGAGGTTGTCCAGCGTTTGGGCGTAGCTGCGCAGGATATGTTCGTCGAGTAATTCACCGCCGGTCTGGCCAACGGCCGTAACCGTGCCCACTCCTCGTTTACCCCATTCCACCAAATCTAACGCCATCATCCCACTCACTTTGGCCGGGCTGGTTCCTTCTTCATTGGCTGTTGTTTCCATTTGCGACCAGAGCGTTTCCAGGCGGGGCAGGAGGTTGGTGGTGTTGCTGAAGAGACGGCCGTAACTCTGGCGTAGCTCGTCGGCCGTTTGTTTGATGTCGGCAGCGGCCAGCGGTGGAATGTTAACTGTTTGTGCGCTTTTGTCCGAGGCGGCATGGAGGGCATCTAGCAGTTCATCCAGGCTGTCAATTTGTGTCTCTTCGGCCAGGACGCCGTTTTCTTTTAACTGGGCCGTCAACCGGTGCAGGAATACCTTGCTGCCGGTAGCCGCATCGCTGGCAATGGCAAAGACCCATAGCGGTGAAAAACGCATCCACAGCAGCCCGGCCATATCCACAAAGGAGCCAGCCATACGGCGGGGCATGAAGTTGCCTTCCAGGTTGCGGGTGGGCAGTCCCGCCAGCACACTGCGGTCCATCTGCGCCACCTGTTCAATCAAAAACTGCTGCAAGTCGCCAATGGTGACGCGGTAGAGGGTGGATTGTTGCAGGGTGGGGGGGATGAGCGTTTCGGTGAGCAGCACGGCCGTGCCGCCGCCTACGGCCGCCAGTGAACGAATGGTACGTTCGGGGATGGAAAGTAAAAAACCAAGCTGTTTACGGGTTTGGGGATTCAGGTTGTTGAACATAGCGCCTCACTGTGAAATTTAACGCAAAGGTGCAAAGATGCAAAGATGGTGAAGAAAAGAAGAGAATTGGGTTTGCCATGCCAGGGAGTACGCAGGAGAGAGAAGTATGGTTGCGCGTTGATGGGATGTTTCATGTTACAATTACGGCCGTGAGCATCAAAAAAGGAAGGCGCATATGACTACTCTTGTCACCAAACCAAAGACGAAAACAGGCAATAAACCGCCCGTGCAACCGCTACCCTTACAATCCGGTGATCGCCTTTCGCGTGCGGAATTTGAGCGGCGTTATCAGGCACACCCAGAGTTAAAAGCTGAATTGATAGAAGGAGTTGTTTACGTGTCCTCGCCTGTCCATTTCAACAAACATGCAAACCCACATTTTGTTCTCATTGGTTGGTTGGCTGCCTACCAGGCCGCCACACCCGGAGTCGTTGGTGGCGATAATGCCACCTTGCACCTCGATTTTGAAAACGAGCCGCAACCTGATATTTTGTTGCGGTTGGAGCCGGAGGTGGGGGGACAATCATGGTTGACTGAGGATGATTATTTAGAAGGGGCGCCGGAGTTGGTTGTGGAAGTGGCAGCCAGTAGTGCCAGTTATGATATGCACGACAAACGCAAGGCGTATGCCCGAAATGGCGTTCAGGAATATCTGGTGTGGCTGGCTTATGAGCGAAAAGTTGTCTGGTTTGTTTTGCGCGAGGGGGTGTATGCCGAACTGCAACCGGACGAAAACGGGGTGCTGCGGAGCGAGGTATTTCCCGGTTTGTGGTTGTCGGTAGAGGCGTTTTTACGGGGGGATTTAACGGCCGTACTCGCCACTCTTCATACGGGCCTGCAATCTCCAGAGCACGCTGCCTTTGTAAGCAAATTACAAGCGAAATAAAAAGTGCCAACGGCGGGTGAATACGGCGATTTGCCACTTGTCACCACTCACCGCTCACCACTCACCGCTCACTGCTCACTGCTCACTGCTCACTTCATCCTCGAGGTCACGGCCGTCAATGCCCCATCTAATCGCTGCAACACCTCACCAACCTGGGCTGCCTCAATAATCAATGGCGGTAAAATCTGAATCACCGACGTGTCATTGTTGGCGTAGATGATCAGCAGCCCGGCTGACACGCTGGCCACCGTCATCATAGGCCCCAGCATCGGATTCGCCAGTTTTAGCCCCATCATCAGCCCCTTTTGGCGCACTTCCATGATGATTGCTGGATGTTTGTTCTGCAAATGAGCAAATCCTTCGGCAAAAAGCGTGGCCATCTGGCGCACATGGGGCAGGAAGTCTGGTTCTGTTAAGATGTCCAGCACTTGCAGCGTTACCGCGCAGCCCAATTCTGCGCCACCGCAGGTGGAGACATGGATGAAGGGGTTTTCGTGCATAAACGGATTCAGATGATCGCGGTAGAGTGTGGCCGACATCGGATAGAGGCCGCCGGACAGCCCTTTGCCGCTGACGATGATGTCCGGCACGACGCCGTATAGGTCAATGCCCCATATTTCGCCGCAGCGTCCCAACCCCGTTTGCACTTCGTCCACAATCATCACCGCGCCGTACTGGTCACATAGCTGGCGCACACCGGCGAAAAAGTCGTCGGGGGGAATGGTGATGCCCAGGGTAGCAGGGATGGTTTCAAAGATGACGGCCGCAACCTCTTCATTCATCACCTGTGCCAATGCCGCCAGGTTGCCAAACGGTACCTGGATGAAGTCGGGTGAGGACGGGCCAAAGGGGTCGCGGTATTGGGCGTCGCCGGTTGCCAACGCCAGGCCGGTATGCCCATGATAGCCGCCTTGTGCGGAGATGATGGTTTGGCGGCGAGTGTGGGCGCGGGCCAGTTTAATCGCCATGTCTATGGCTTCGCCGCCGGAGACGCCAAAGATGACGTGGTTGATGTCGCCGGGTGACAGGTACGCCAGACGCGCGCCCAGGTTGGCGCGGGCTTCGCTGACCAGATGGTGGTTGCCGATGTCTAGTTCGGTCACGGCCGTTTGCAATGCCTCTACCACACGTGGATGACGATGCCCCAAATTGAACACGCCGCCGTTGCTGTGGCAGTTGATCAGGCGACGGCCGTCTACATCCCACAGATAAATGCCCTCTCGTTTGCCCATCACAAAATTGATGCCCGCCTGTTCGTAGAACGCCACCTTGCCACTTGACACATGGGCAGCAAACCGGTTGGTAATGGCAGATTTTTCATCTTGTGCAATGTACATCTTGAGTCTCCTTTTTTAAACCGCAGAGGGCGCAGAGGACGCAGAGAATAATCGGCGCAATCTGCGTCATCTTTGATTTTTCGCTAACGGTGGACTTTGCCGGGCAGGATGTAGGGGTATTGTTTGTGAAAGACCCGACGGTGTAACCAGCGATCCAGTTGGCGCATGGCGGCATACAAAGACCAGATTTGTTTGTCCTCCCGGTAATAGGCGTCCACCTCTGCCTGGGTGATGGGTGACAGGTCAGGCATTTCGGCCGCCAGGAATTCATTGGCAATGTGGAGAAAGTCCGGGATCAGGTGAGGCAACTGCTCCTTATATAAATTGGCGAGCAGGTCAATGATCACGCGCCGCACGTCGTAATAGCGGGCAACAACATCATCCAGAAAGAAACGGCGCAATATCCAGCGCAGGAAGGAGGGGGCGGGACGCAAAAACAACTCTGCGTTGATTTGTTCCGCGCCGTTGATGCGGTACAGCGGGGTGCTGGTGTCAATGTAAAGCAGGGTTGATTGCGTAGGGTCAAAGGGGGCGGCCGCCCAGTTGGAAATTTGGCCGTCCAGGGCGACCTGGTAGGTGGTTTGTGCCTGGTTATAGGCCCACACCTTGTTCATTTCCTGCAAGACCTGGCGGAAGAGGATGGCCGCATCACTGGGAGAGAGGGTGGCGAGGGCGTGGTTGCCGATGGCACGGCCGTCTACCTTTTGCTGCATGATGTAGAAGATGGGACGGCCGTTTTTGTTCTCAAAGGCAGCATACCCATGCGGGGGCAGGAGGATACCAATTTCTTCTTCCAGCAGCCAATGGTATTCATCGTAGATGGTGAGATAGGCGTCGAGTTCAACGGCCGTTTCAAAAATTGCCAGGCGCTTCAACGCAAAACCGGCAAAGGGGGCCGTCTCAATTTCAAACACCGTGCTGATTTCGCCATATCCCAAAACCCGGCTGGGAATCGCATGAGTCTCCGGCGCGCTGGGATTCAACCCATCCTCAAACCGCCGCAGTAGATCCATATCTATCTCCACTCCGGCCGGGTGGCGAACATATCGTTCCATTGAGAGGCTCATTAGTTTCTACCTCCAGCCACAAATATACCATTAGTTCTGGTCTAATGGACTCTGGCTGCCATTTGCTGGGCTACCTCTTCCATGTGGTGCAGTTTTACCGGGTACTGCTGGAGCGTGGCGGTCATGTCGCAGGTCTGATTTTCGGTGTCCATGAGAATGCCGCCGGTGATTTGCAGACTGAGCAGGGGGTTAAACGGCCGTACCACCACCCGCATCATCCGCATCATCGGCAGTGGCACATGGCTCTTCTTCGCCGGATGCCCGCTCACTTTTTCAAAAAGCGCGGCCACCTGGTTCAGGGTCAGGTTTTCCGGCCCGCCCACGCTGATGGTCTGGTTGTTGGTGCTGGCGTCTTCCAGAGCGATGACGGCGAACGCGGCCACATCGGCCGCGCTGACAAAGTTGATCGGATTGTTACCACTGCCGAAGATGGTGGTCTTGTTGCTCTTGAGGATCGGTTCACCGACCATTGCCCCCCAAAACTCCATGAAGGCGGCCGCCCGCAAAATGGTGTAGCTCAAGCCGCTGGCCTTCAGATTCCACACCGGCGCAGGCCCGCGCCAGCGAAGCCGGGTCGCGCAAATCGCCCTGGACTACTTCGGCCCCCAGCTTTTGGAGCGCTTCGGCTTTCTCCGGCGTGCGCGTCATGGCGCGCACCGCATGACCATGGTCAATAAGCGTGGGAATCACATGCATCCCCACTCGACTGGTGGCTCCAACTACGAGTATCATGATCTTTTTCTCCATTTTGGAATGTTGGTTTGGTTCAAACCTGATACTGAAACTTTAGGATTTTTTGCGGGCGGCCAGTTCGGCGCGGATTTCGGCGTGGCGCTGCCGGGTGATGGGGTATTTGTAGGCGATGGGCAGACTGAGCAGCAAAATGACTACCGGCACAAAGCTGATGAAGAGGCGGAACGCCAACAAAACGGTGTCGTTTTGCATCGGTAATGGTTCGCCGGGTGTGGCCGGAATGTAATCAACCACCTGCAAAATCAGGTTAGAAAAGGCCAATCCCAGGGAAATACCCAGTTTTTGCAGGAAGACAAAGAAGCCGTAATACACCCCTTCACGGCGTAAGCCGGTATTCAGTTCGTCCACATCTACCACATCGGGCAGCATACTCCAGGGAATCAGGTAAGCCACGCTGGCGCCGGCCCCGGCCAGCACCGCCAACGCCACCAACAACTCCATCTGCCCCGGCTGGATGAAGAAGATGAACACCATGACCGACATCCACAGGCCAACGCCGCAGAAGTAGGCGTGGCGCTTGCCAATGCGCGCGCTCACCTTCGCCCACACGATCAGGAACAGGAAGATGGCGATTTGCAGGGACATGGCCAGGTAGATGAAGTTGTCTTCATCGTTCATCCAGTAACGGACGTAAAAGAGCATGTTGGCCTGGATGAATTGGATGGCTAACCAGGACATGAGGTAGATGCCGGTGACCATGATGAACGGCCGATTGCCAAACGCAATCTTGAACCCTTCAATAAACCCTGGTTCGTCTTCATTTTCGGTTCTTTGATGGGTTTCTTTGATGGCGGCAAAGGTAATCCAGTTGGTGATGATGATGACCGCGCCCAGCACGGCCGCACTGACGGTGTAGCCGGTGGTAATATCGGGGAAGGATTTTAAGATGGTGTCGTGGAAGAGCAGGGCAAACATGCCACCCAGGATGGAAAAGCTGAAGCGGAAGGTGTTCAGGCTGGTGCGTTCGTTGTAGTCGGGCGCAATTTCCGGGGTGAGGGCGGTGTAGGGTACGTTGACGCAGGTGAGCGATGTGTCCAGCAACAAGGCGATGACCAGATAATAGATGAACAGCCCGGCCGTACCCAACTCCGGTACCTGCCACTGCAAGAACCAGGCCAGGCCAAAGGGGATTGCGCCAAACAGCAGCCACGGCCGTCGGCGGCCCCAGTGTGTATTGGTGCGGTCGGTCAGGGTGCCGATGATGGGGTCATTCAGGCTGTCCCACACTTTGACAATGAGAAAGATAATGGCCGCCAGATACGGTTCCAGACCGGCCACATCCAGCAAAAAGACATTCAGAAAGAAGCCGGAAATGGTAGCCACCAGGGCCGGCCCCACGTCCCCCACGCCATAGGCCAGCTTACGCACAAACGAGAGTTTGTGGATTGGTTCCGCCTGTTCAATGGGTAATTTATGTGTGGCGATCATCGTAAACCTCCTCGACCGTAACGCGATTTGGCAAATCGCCGCGATTTAGCAAATCGCCTTACGACTTATAACCAGACGTTGATAAGTGCCGCGCCCTGTACATCAGGCGCTTCCATCAGAAGATTCTCCTTCAGGATGATGCTTTGCCCTTCACTGACCTGATCCCACATGCGGCCGTGAAAGAACACCTGCATCCCCACCCTGGCCCCGCTGCGGCCCATCCGCCCCGCCAGGGCATATTTCAGCCAGGCCTCCTCCTCCGTCAGACGGCCGATGTCGGCCGCATCCACATCATCCGGGACGGGCGGCGTCAGGTAGCCGCCCCAGGGTTTGTGCCAGCCGCCCTGATTGTTGGGCACGGCGATGATGTCTACATCTTGGGCGGCCAACGCTTCATAACTTTCTGGATACCAGGAATCGGCGCAGATGAGGACGCCCAGCCGCCCGGCGGGGGTAGGGTAGATGGGTAGTTCGGCCAGAGTGCCACCTTGCAGCAGTGCGCCTTCGTCGGGCACCAGATGGACTTTGTGGGTGATGGCGGGGTAGGCACGGCCGTCACCCGCAAACACACAGCACACGTTTTGTAATGGGCCGGGGGTGCAGTGCAGACGGCCGTTTTCCCACACCGGCTGCGGCAGAAAAACAGAGCCAGCGACAATGGTCACGCCATAGGTGGCTGCCAGTTGGCTGAAAGTTTCCTGGTAGGCCGCCGCCATCGGCTGTGCCTTCATGCGAAACAGGGCACAGGCGGCCCGGTTGTGCCCGGCCGTATGCGGCAGCGTCCACAAAAAGCGGGGCAGGTGATGGGCCACCAGGTGGCGCACCATGCGTTTGCTGGCGCTATCCATCGTTTCGGCTTCGATGATGCTGGCGTTTTCATTGACCAGCAGCAGCCAGGTGCCGATGTTTTCGGGGAAGATGACGATGGTGTTGTCATGTAACCAGCCTTCGGCCCGGGCGGCGGCCATGTAACCATCCAGGTGGGTGTGGAATTGGGCGGCCGTGGCGTAGTGTACGGCCGTCATATAACTCTGAATGCCCACCAGATTGCCCTGCCTACGATTGACGCCATAACTTTGCACGGCTTCAATGAACAGGTCTGGCTGAACGGCTGTTAGTTGTTCCATCATTTCGCCTCCAAAATATCATTGCCACTTCATCATATAAAACCGAATCCGTGAAGAACAGAGGGTAACGCTTGAAATCGCTCGGTGATAGCTTAAGTGGGTGGGCAACGGCCGTTACTTTGCCAGCACATACTTGTTTGATCCACCCGGCTGCTTTACTTTTTGCCAGGCAAGAATCACTCCCATCGGATTACGAAAAGCCATCACGATTTCGCTGTAAAGTTGCTCGTACTGGTAAATAACCTGTTCCAGACTAAAGTTCATCGCCTTCTCCCGGCATGATTGGCCCATTTGGGCGGCTTCGTCGGGGTGCTGCAAGAGCCAGTTGATATGTGTGGCCAAATCGGCATAGTCGCCGGGCGGGACCAGATAACCATGAATGCCATGTCCAACCAGTTCCGGCAGACTGGTAGCCGCCACAGTCACCACCGGCAGACCGGCAGCCATGGCCTCGACGATCACCAGTGGAAACAGCTCAATTTCGGAAGCCGTGACAAAAACGCTGGCCAGCCGGTACAGGCCCGGCAAGTCACCATCGGCACAGACGTAACCGGGAAACACACACCGTTGGGCAATGCCTAGCTGCTGGCTCAATTGGATGAGGGATGGGCGACAACGGCCGTCGCCCACCACCAGCAACTGCGCCTCCCCCGGCACCTGGGCAAAGGCGTGCAGCACCAGGTCTACCCGTTTGTCTTTGTCCAGGCGGCCCACATGCAAGACAACCGGGCTATGGGCCGCCAACCCGTATTTCTGGCGCAGCCTTTCTTGTTCATCGGTGGCGGCCACTTGCGTGTTAAATTTGCGCAAGTCCAGGCCGTTGTAAATAGGGGTTGGGTAGATGCCGGTATGCGCTTGCACGATGTGGGCAATGGTCACGGACGGAACGGTCACGGCCGTACATTGCCGCAAAAACCAGCCGCCATATCGCCACAGTACGGCCGTGACCCCCTCTCTCAGCCCTGGCCACGGCGGCAGATACGTTGCCGGAAACCAGGGTAACTGGTGGAGAGTGAGGATCGTCGGTAATTGCCTCTCGCGGGCGACATGTAACCCACACAATCCCAGACTTAATGCTTCGTGCAGGTGAATAATGTCGGGCTGAAAGTCCGCTATCGCTCGCCGCATGGCTGGCAGTGGTGCGAATAAAAAGCGTTGTTTTGCCCGTGCCGGATTATGGATCGAGGCCAACCGCAGCACACGCAGCCGCCCGACCTCTTCCAGGTAAGAATGGCCGCTGTCGCTGGCGGCCAGCACCAACACCTCATGCCCAGCGGCGGCCAGCCCTTGCGCCAGATTCTGCACCATGATCGCCGCCCCGCTAATCATGGGCGGATAGGATTGGCTTATCTGCACGATCTTCATTCCAAACCTCCTTCTATCCTTGCCTTAGCAATCAGCCGCGAATGTGGATAGCTTCAGTGATTATTTAGCGGTGAGTCATGTAGCAGCAGCGAGAGCAGATGGGGATTACGCCCTGCTCAGTTAACAGGTTGCGTAACCCTGTAAATGCACCGTTACGCCATATCTCCATTAAGTTTTGTTCAGCCACATTTCCAGCTACCCACTCACGGCAAGGTTTTACACGGCCGTCAGGCCAGATTTTCATTCGTGTCCAGGCGCATCGGGTTGATTGATACTTTACAAACTCTGCTGGATGTTGATACCAGATAACAATTTGGTCCCGGTTTAATTGGGGTAGCTCTGTCACCAGCATTGGCTCAAACTGATTCCGGCTGCGAATGGTCTCTAATTGATCGGCCAACATGTCCACATCAACGGCTTCTGGCTGCACTTGCCATGCTATTTCATCTGCCTCAAAATCAGGAAACTTCTGGTGCAAACAAGTGATCATTTCGTCGGTTTGCATCCACAAATGGTTAAAGTTCAGCCCATCTACACCCCATGCTTTCGCCAGTTCATAGATGACTAGCAGCTGATCATAATTCAGGTTTGAGATGGTCATATTGACATAGACAATGGGGCGTTGCTCATGTTGTAGAACCGTTTGGATGCCTGATGTTAATCGGGAAAACGATTTGCCACCGCGAATCATATTGTGAACTTCTTGCGGCCCATCCACCGAGATAACCAGGACATCCAGGCCCGCCTGACATAATTCTTCAGATCGTTTCGTCAGCATCCAACCATTGGTCGTTAAGGTGGTGACCAGACCTCTACTTTTAGCCCTACAGATGAACTCGCCGATGTGCGGATGTAACAGTGGTTCCCCGCCCGTAAATGATAGGATAGGAAAGCCATCTAGCTCGTCCATTATTTTGGCGAACAGTGGTAGGGGCATATGGCCGGCCTGGTTCAGTTGATAACCGGGGGCGTCACTGTAGGCATATTGGCACATTTTGCAGCGCAAGTTGCAGATGTCTGTGACAATGATGGTGATCTGTTCGGGCGCGTGGATATGGTTGTGGTGATGTTTGCTAATGGGGTGTGCCAGCCGATGATAAACATGTTGGCTAAACGGCCGTATTATTTGCGGGTGTTGCTGTGCCAGTTGTAATGAGCCGATAACGTTTCCTATGTTCATATGACCCTCCTTAATGACTGGTAAAATTAAGTTGCGGCCAGCATAAAGAGCAGGAAATGAGAAGGGAACAGGGTGACACTTAAATTCGCTCAAGTGCTGTTTAAGTTAGCATTAAGCCACCTGTGGCTTGGGAAGGATGGGTTTTTGTGCCAGGTGTAATTGCACAAACAACCAGGGCGCACCCAGGCTGATCCACAAACCCAATAACCCATACCGAATGAAGCGGAACAGGTATTCCAGGTCGCCATCCACCCTGGAAAAGAGCGCCGACAGGCCCAGATAGATGCCCATCATCACGGCCGCGCCGATGACGTAGCGCAGTAAACGCAGCCACCAGGCGCCGCTGGCGGAGAAGTGGACATAGCGCCGCGCGAGTGCCAGTCCGCAGCCAAACCCGGCCATCACGGCCGTCGCCGACACCGAGGAATCATCCGCATGGAAAGCCACAGCCATCAGCACCGGCACGAAGAAAGCTACCGCCAATTGTTGCCAGAGCGGTAATCCACCCAGCCACGGTTCAACACGGGGATCAAGCAGCAGGTAGGCCGCCAAGATGACGATGCCCACCATCCATCCGGCCAGCACTTGATGGGGAAAATGCACCCCCAGGAAGATGCGGGAAAAGCCAATCAGCAGCATGAACGCGATGGCAATGCCCCAGAACCATTTCTTGCCCACCTGCCAGGCCAACACCCCCCAAAACATCACACTCGTCTGCGCGTGGCCGCTGGGCATACCGCTGCCGGTTGCTGCTGACAATTTGACAGACGAGTCGAGGAAGAACGGCCGTGGCTGCTGAAAAAACTCCTTCAGCACGGGATTGAGATACGCGGACAGCAAAAAGGCAACGCCCACCCGTGCGCCAATGACCATGTCTACAGACCAGAAGATGAAGGGAATAGCCAGCAAGAAAAACATCTCCTCGCCCATAAACGTGATCCCCCGAAAAAAGCCATCAATCACCGGCCCATGCACTTGTTGCAGGGCGATGATCCACTTCAATTGCAATTCATAAAGCGTATCCATGATGCCCTCCTTTGGATTCAACATCCGATTTAGACCTGAACCGTTTGCGTAATTCTTTCGGGGCTTTTAGCGGTAGTTTCAATGGTTTGGCGCATGCGCACGGTTATTACCATTGCCAGCCCCAACGACAGCAAGTAGACGACCCCGTAAATGGTCATAAAACCACTTTCCATTGTGTAGACCAGCACCAGGAAGATGAGGAAGAGGAGGGTTTGTACGGCCGTCCACACCTGCAACGACCTTACCCGGCCCAAATCTGTGCCCTGCCGCTGCGCCAGCACAATCAGTCCGCCAAAGTAAAGTGCGATGAAGAACATCTCCAGCGGCATCATCAACTGGCTGAACCATTCCGGCGGCGTCACCCCGGCCCACAAATTGACCCACAACGGCAGTGGCCACAAAATCTGCACCCCATCAAACCAGATGAGCAGATCGAGCAGGGCGTGGAGCGCCACGCCAATGCCCAGGCCAAGACCCAGGTTGCCCCAGGACGGCCGTTTTATAAGCCGGGCAATAATCTGAAACACAATGACAATCACCGCTGCCGTTATCAGGCTGTGCGTAAAGGTTCGGTGTAGCCCTTCAGTAGAACCGCCGGTGACGGTGGCGATGGCTACGGCCAGGTTATCGGCGTCGGGCAGCAAACTGCCCAACACGATGCCCAGCACCAGCCATTGCCGCGCCGGCGACCATTTACGCACGGCCACCCCAACCATACTGTGAATACCTGCCTGTGCCATGATAAACCTCCTTCAACCACTCACTAAATCACTCACTCACTAGATCACTAAATCACTCACTAAACTGCGCCGTAAGTTCAAGAATAGACCCATCTTCGACGTGTCTCACCTCAAAGGTCACATTACCAATCACTTTCTCGCCTGTTGTTTCCTTCTCGCCTTCAATGACGTAGTAAACATCCTCTACCATGTAAATGATCGCCTGGGCAATCTCTTTGTCACTGGCGAGGACGGTGTTCATGAACCAGTACATAACGCCCGATTGGGTGTCACCTGAACAGTTCATGACCTGTAACATGGCTTTGGTTAGACCGGCTTCCGGCCCAATGAGACCCATCGTCACCATGCACTCCCCGTCCGCATACAGGCCCATGGCGGTTTCCTTTCCGTCAATTGTTTGCGCCTCCCCAAAGATGAAGCCCATGTCTACAGCCGCTTGCCGAACAGCGGAACGAGAAACGGCCGTATCCGGCACAGGTGTAGTCGTAGCTACCACCACAGCCGTTTCGGCGCGCAGTTCCGCCAGCAATTCCGGCGTGAACGGGTTGCTTCCCTCTTCCAGCATTGCCACCCATTCCTGACGTTGGCTGACAATGGCCGCGGGTGTACCAGCCTGATCCACCACCGCCTGAAAGTCGGCGATGGCTTTTGGGATCATCTCAAGCTGGGCATAAGCCACGCCGCGACTGTCCAGATGGGCAGCGGAAGGGTCGGCGGCGACAGCCTGCTCGCAGTAGGGCAGCGCCAGTTCGGCCTGCCCGGTGATAGCCATGTCCCAACAGAGGTTGTTCAAAATGTTGGCATCGGCCATTCCCAGGTCAACGGCCGTCTGGTAATCCACAATGGCTGCTGCAAAATTCCCCAGTTTGTCATACACATCCGCGCGATACGCATAGAGCATTGGGTCCGAATCGAATTGCAGCAGTTCGGAATAAAGCACCTCGGCCATCTCATACGCGCCATCCTCGTACATGGAATTGGCAATACCCAGCAGCGTCATCGCTGCTCCTTCAGGTAATGCGGCGGTTGGTTCTGGTGTGGGGGTAGGTGTGGGCGGTAGCGGGGTATTGGTTGGTGTTGGTGGAACTGGCGTAGCGGTGGGTGTGGGCGAAGGTGGAATGGGGGTGGCAGTGGGTGGCACGGCCGTTGGCGTCGGTGGTAATGGTGTGAAGGTGGCGGTTGGAGCGGTTGTATTCGTAGGCACAACAGCCACTTCCGGCTCAACAACCTTCCCCCCTGCCTCACAGGCTGCCAGCACCAAACTGAACACAATGAGAAGGACAAATAACGGTTTCATGTCATACACTCCTTTTGAGCTTCCACCAACATAGTGACTGGGTTGATGAAGTGGAGCGCTAAACCATGTGAACAACAATGCTGATGTGGATGTTATTGGCTGGTCAGGCCATGAAAGACCTCCTTAAAGTTAATTGAGAATGGGGTGGGTAACGGCCGTTACCGTGCCAGTCCATACCCATCTTTCCCACCCGGCTGGTTTCATTTCCGCAAAAACCACGCCCGATTCCCGATTGATTCATCATGATTCCGAGGAGAACGGCGCAACTGGTTGTCATTGTGGTTACGGCCGTCCAGGTTGTTAAATTGGGCCGAGGTGCGTTCAACTGTATGACCTCCCAACTTATAGGTTCTGATCCTGTTCCGGCAATAGTTCCTCCGATAACCATCATTGTTGCCATCACCAAAGGCACATGAAGCAAGAGCCACATGAAGAGGCATAAGTACCAACCCATCATCCCACCACCGTAGCCAAATGTGCCAAATAAGAACCAGTTGAGCCAACATCTCCAATCACTCCATGCCAGATTCTCGTTCATCGCCGTGACTCCTTTTCCATCTTTACCATCAGCCAACGGCTGATCTCAGCATAGGAGTGACCCGGTGGCAATGAAATAGGGAGACGCTTAAATTCGCTTAAGCCCTGCTTAAAGCGACAAAGTTACCCCCCTGTAACCAAAAATATCTGATTTGCCATCTCCAAATCTCCCAGTATGTGGCGCGTTGAACTAACATGACTGAGCAACGGCTCATGCCATGAAAATGAAACGCCTGGTTTTAACTTTAGATTTTTCTGGCCTTTTGTCAGTGCGGGAGCGGTAGAAATAAGGACACAACTATATCTGGTTACGCTGACAGCATCCGCTTCCCCAAGTTTAGTAGCTATTGGAACGGCAAGACAGTGATATTCAACACAGGAATGGAATGAGGTTTATCATGTATCGGCAAGTGGCAAGTCACCTGCAACCTGCCACTTGCCACCTGCTTACCTTCCCACCCCCACGCTGCCGCCAAATGCGGCCGACATTTCTTCATAAATCGCAGCAATACTGGCCTCATCCCCTTCAAAAAAGTTGCCATTAGACTGGCTGGCTAAGGTACGTAGCGTGTTATCGTCGGCGTCGCTGCCGTAGGCGATGGTGAAAACGGTCAGGTTGTTTGCCAGTGCCATACCAGAGGCGGAACTGGCGTCGTAGCGGTAGCTGCGTGTGTCTTGCCCATCAGACAAAACCACCAGGGCGTTGGTGGTTTGTGGTTGGGTTGTGCTTTGCAACACGGCCGCCCCATCACCAATAGCGTCAAATAGGGTGGTATCCCCTTCGGCGCGTAACTCTTCAATGGCTGTGATGATCTTTTGCCGGTTGGGGCCAACCTGCGCATGGTTAATAATCAGGTATGGCTCCGTATTGAAAGAGATGATGGAGAGGTAATCATCATCCCCCATCTGCTCCACAAACTGGATAGCGGCCGCGCGCATACTTTCCATCTTGCTGCCACGCATACTGCCAGATGTGTCCAGCAGCAGCGCCAGGTTTACATCTTTCCGCGCTGCCTGCCATAACTCTTGGGCGGCATACACGGCCGTCACCGAGGGCGCATTAAATACAACTTCTGGTTGAGTCAGGTCTACGCCGTGAGCGGCATCAAGAGGGGAAGTGAGGGGCACGGCCGTGTCCACCGGCCTTAATCCCCCCGCCACTGCCAACTGCTGCCCTGCCTCGCTCAACAAATAATCCCGAAACAGACGAGCAGCTTCCTCCTGCTCTGGTGTGGCTGCCCGATTGATGCAAGCCGGATGGGTCGCCATAAAGGTGCCCTCAAAGGGGTACACCGCCACCAACTGCCCATTTCCCGTATTAACCACATCACTTTCATACATCACCCCGCCGCTCAAATAGTTCAGCCCGCGATTGCTCATGGCCGTACTGAGGGCGCGCGTGTCTGGGCTAAACCAGGTGACGCCCCCTTCAAATGCACCCACCGAAGCCTGCACAATCGGCTGCTGAATGTCTGATTCATTCACCGCTTCGGTTTTGGATTGAGCGGCCTGTACCAGAGCCAGCAATGTACTTGCGCCGCTACCGGAGAGGCCAGGATGGGTGTGCCCCAGGCGAAAAGCGTCGCCCAATTCGCCGCCGCTGTAGTAATTCCACAACGCGGGATCAGAAGCCAGACTACCCACATCCAGCCAGCCCAAGGGCAGACCCGGCCAGCCCAATGCCTCCGCCACTTCGCGCCACATGCCAATGACTAAGGGGCTTTGCGCTACGCTGACACAATCGCTCTGGAAACTGCTATCGCGTTGGTCGGCCAGGATGTTGACCCACACCATATCGTCGGGAATCCAGACAGTTGGGCCAACGGCCGTGAGCATATCACTCACTGCCTGCCCGGCATCAGCACTGGTTAGCTCCACAAAAACGGGCTTGCCATCGCTGGTAAGGGTTTCACTGGCATTGAATTGGGTCACGGCCGTGCGCAACCATGGCTCCAAACTCGTATTCGCTACCACATCTACCACCGCTGCATTACGCGGCGGCTCCGGGGTGGCTGCGTTTTCTGCCCCACACGCCAATGAGATCAACCCCCACATCAGCACCAAAACCAGAATACCGTTGATTCGGTTATCTTTCATAACATAGTTCCTGAGTTAGCCCGGTCGGCATATTTCTAACCGTTCACCAGCCATAACAAAGTGGATTCCTCACGCCGCGGACCTCGTTTTGGAATGACAGGTAACAACTCATTGTACGGGCGAGGCAGGTGGGGAAAATCACGTCCCGCAAGAGTAGCCATTTCCCACCTGCCTCGCCCCTACTGTTCACTGTTCACCGCTCACCGCTCACTCATCACCGTCCCGCCGTCACCAGCGTCAACTCTACATACCGGTCTTCTGCCTGAACGTTCGGATCATCCGTATTCCGATGATCTTCCGGTGGCAGCGTTGCTTCCACCACAAAGCGGGCCGGATCAATGCCTTGCGACACCAGATAATCCACCACCGACTGCGCCCGCCCTTCGGCAATTTCCAGAATGTCCGCTTCCGTCCAGGGCGGGTCATTGGCCGGCCAGGCCGACGAGCCTTTGACGCGCAAAAACAGGCCAATGCTTTGCGAGAGCGTCGGCACCACGCAGTTATCCAGAATCCGGCGTGATTCCAATGTGAGTTCGGTAGATTCAGGCAGGAAGGTGAAGGTGCGGCAAGGCAGCACGGCCAATGTGGCCGCATCGCCGGTAGCGACGGTGCTTAAATCGAGCTGGGAGGAAATAGAGAAGGTGTCATTGACCGGCGCGCCATTCGGCTGCAAACTGGCCTGTTCAGCCGCACGGGTCACGAAGCCGGGATTGACCAGTTCTTCCACATTATCGCCGGGCACGGGCACATCAGACGCCGCCCACACACGGCGGGCAATGGAGAGCCGATTAAGCAGCGGGCGTGTATCCCGCATGACAAAAGCGTTATCGCCCAGGTCGGCCTGCGCCACGCTTTCCAGCCAGAGGCGCAGGTCGTCGCTGGCCGTTTCGGGATAGACAAAGCTCCAATCGTTGTGCCCCCAACTGGCAATTTGGGCGGCGGCCGTATCAAAATTCTCCACCTGGTTTTTCAGCGTGGCAAACCAGGCATTGTGGAAGTTTTGCACCAGATTGGCGTCTTTGGCAATGGTGTCCCGCGAGGTCACGATCACATCCATGACGATACGTAGCTGGTTGGAACTGAGCAGTGGTTGGCCGCCGCTTTGCTCGGCGTCATAAATATCTGGCTCCCAGCCAGAGACCACATCCGCCTGCCCATTGTTGAAGGCGGCCACCGCATCCGCCACGCTGTCCTGGGGCACCAGCGTCACCTGGGAACGTGGGCTGAGTTGGGCAATGGAGAGGACGTAGTAGACAAAGTATTCACCCACGCTGCCCCGTGAGAAGGCGATGCGTTTGTTGAGCAGGTCGTTGATGGTGGGTGTGTTTCGCCCCCACAATTGGTCAGCGCCGGCGCTTTCATCTACTACGGCCGTGACCACCCCCGGACTACTCAGCGCCACCGAGTCCAACGTGGTCAGCAGGCAATCCCAAATCCCGGCGTTGAGTAGAGCGGTGCGCTGCTCTTCGGACACGTCATAAGCCGGGTTCTCGTCCAGGAAAAAGGGGACAATGCCCAGATGGAAACCATTGGCAATATCCTGCCCGGATATTTGCATTTGTTGCAACGTGAAGTAACTGCCAAAGGCATCGGCGCCACAGATATAGGTAGGCAAGCCGTCGTTGGGGTCATAATGTGGCCCCCAAATTGGCTCCGGCGAGGTGAGGTCTACGGGGATTTGTAGGGTGCTGGCAGGGGCGGTGGTGGATTGGGCAACGGCCGTAGCCACATCTTCATCCACCTGATCTTCCAGCGCATTATTCACCACGCTAAAAGTGATGAACCCACAAATGGCTAACACCGCCACACCCACAATGGCAATAAAAATAAGACGTGTTCTGTCCATAATCGCTCTCCACTCCTTGTCAATGGCAAATGGTTAATGGGTAGTACGTGTGTAAGTAGGGTTGGTTGCTGACGGCTTGGAGCAGTCACCGGCCACGAACTCCTATGACGAAATCATATTGAGGGGGATGAAGCTGACGAGTCGTTTATCGCTGTGGGCACGGCCCGAAGCCGTTCCAGGTTCGCCGTGACCATCCGTCAAGGCATGATCCTCACTCGCAATAATGCGCACACCGTCCCGTGCCTCGCGCTCAATGCGGCAGCCGCCACCACACAACGGCAGGTCGGGGCAGTGGTGGCACTTGGTCGGCAGGCCGGCCCACACCGGGTCATCTTCCCGCTCGCGGAAACTGCGGAACAGTTCGCTGCGCCAGATTTGTTCCCAGGGGTCGCGCAAGATGTTGCCGGCCGCCACATAAAACGACTGGCAGGGCAGCACATCCCCGTTTGGCTCAATGCAGATGGAATACTCGCCCGCATTACATCTTTTCGCCCCAATTTCCAACTCCACTGGCGACATGCGGCAGTATTCGGTGGGCGTGTACCAGAGGAAGCGCATCCCCTTCTCCTGGGCATGGTCGCGCACCCGGATGAGCAGCGGCGGCATTTCATCTTCTGGAATGGCGTGGGGGTCGGCAAAACCGCCGCCGCTGTAAATCATGCCGTTCATGGCAAAGGTGCGGATGCCCAGGTCGTAGAGAAAATCTATGATCTCCTCCACATGATCCATGTTGCGGCGCATGAGGGTGGTGTTGGTGATGGTGTGCAGGCTGCTGGCGACGGCGTTTTCAATGCCGCGCACGGTCTGGTGGAAGGATTTGGCATTCATTACTGCGTCATGCACGTCGGAGCGATTAGAACCCAGGGTGATTTGCACATGGTTCAGCCCGGCCGTTTCCAGTTCGTGCAGGTAGGGGAGATGGGCCAGGCGACGGCCGTTTGTATTCATCCCCACCACATGCCCCAAACTATCCGCATAGCGGATAATCTCCGGCAAATCCGGGTGCAGCGTGGCCTCACCGCCCGTGATAATCAAATGCGGTACACCTACCTCGTGTAATCTGTCAATCACCCGGAACCATTCCGTTTTGCCCAACGACGGCATGTCAAAACGGGCCGGTTCGTTGTAACAATGATTGCAGCCGTTATTGCAGCCATAGGTAATGGCTAAATCTGCTTTGTACGGCGCGTCGGCGCGATGGCTGAACAAGGCCGTGCGCTGCAAATCTTCCACCGCGCAAGTGGGGCAGCCCGTCTCCGGTTCACGGAAACGGTGTACCATCTCATACATCTGCCCCAACTCTTTCTGCAACTGCGGCCAATCCTGGCGGTGGACGCGGCGGCGCAAATTGGCCTGCACCTGCGGCTGCGGCAGATCACACAGCGCCAGATAAGCCATATGTAGCGCGGTCGGGTTCAGGTGAATAGCGTCTGTCACATCCACAAAAAGGACACCACTGTCATCCGGCTCCACGCGCAAATGGATGCGCTTCTGGCCACCGGGCAAAGCCACACGAAAGGTGTGCATGCCCGGCGTGGGGCGGGGCAGGTCGCCAAACATAGCGCGAAAACCATGCCAATCCTGACGAATCCCTTGCAGTAAACTTGCCATTGGTTCTCCTGTGTAAATAGGACGCTGATTGACACGGATGACGCGGATAAAACGAGATAACAGGCGTCCTGTTTTCATTCATGTGGG
>CAZOPF010000017.1:66419-69496 GCA_964581605.1 uncultured Ardenticatenaceae bacterium | reverse complement strand
TGCAACCTGCAACCTGCAACCTGCAACCTGCAACCTGCAACCTGCAACCTGCAACTTGCCACCTTTAGCAGAGGAGGTGCAACGTGGCTTACAGGGTTTTTCTGGTGGAAGACGAGATTGTAGCCAGGGAGGGGATTCGGGATAAGGTGAATTGGGGGGCGGCCGGTTTTGAGTTTGTGGGGGAAGCGCCGGATGGGGAGGTGGCGCTGCCGCTAATTGAAAATTTGCAACCCGATCTGCTGATTACGGACATCAAAATGCCGTTTATGGATGGCTTGCAGTTAAGCAAAATTGTGCGCGAGCGGATGCCCTGGGTGAAAATTGTGATTCTGAGCGGGCACGATGAGTTCAATTATGCGCAGTCGGCCGTGAAGCTGGGGGTGTCGGAGTATCTGCTCAAGCCGATCACGGCCGTAGAAATCCACCATGTCTTGCAACGCATTGCCACTCTGCTGGATGGGGAGCAGGCAGAGCGCGAAAAGCTTAAGCAGTTGCAAAGCCAGCTTCACGATAATGTAACCTGGCAGCGCGAGCGGCTGCTGTTTCAACTGGTGGTAGGCGGGGTTTCTTCCTGCGAGGCGATTGAACAGTGCCAGCAGTTGGGGCTGAATATCATTGCCCCGTATTATCTGGTGGTGCTGCTGAAGGTGAAGGTGGACACGGCCGTATCCCATCTGGAATACCGCGATTATCAGCACATCCGCACCCTGGTTGCCGACCTCACCTATGCTCACCCCGGTACGTTCCTGACGCAAAAGAGCGCGGAGGAATTGTTGCTGATTTTGACCGGCGAGAACCCGGAACAACTGCGGCAGGATGGCGCGTTTCTGGCGCAACTGATGGCGCAGGATGTGGCCGAGGTTTTGCCCTGCACGGTTGTGGCCGGGTTGGGGTCGCCGCAACAGCGGTTGACGGAGATTTCGCAATCATTTGCGGAGGCGTTGGCCCAGGTTGGTGGCACAAACGGCCGTGTACCCACTGAACATGCGCCCATTGAAAAGTTGAAGCTGGATCAGACGGCCGTGGAACATTTCCTGAAATGTGGCCTGATGGGCGAGTGGGACGCCTTTTATGCCGCCCATTTGCGGCCACTCAGCCAGGCGGCGGTGCAGTCTGACCTGGTGAAGCATTATTTGTTTGTGGATGTGGTGGTGACGGCCGTGCAGTTTATCACGGACCTGGGCGGGGAAGCGGCAGTCATCATTCCTGAAGCGCAAGAGATGGAAAAGCTGCTGGTTGGTTTGCACGGCGAGGATCAGATGCGAGAGGTGCTGTGCCGCATCTTTGCCCAGGCAATCTCGTTTAGAACCAGCCAGGCCAACCCTGAACGCACCCGGATTGTGCATCAAGTGAAAGCCTTTTTGGACACCCATTATGCCAACCCTGACCTGCTGCTGAACGAGGTGGCGGCCAGAGTAAATCTGAGTCCCAGCCATTTCAGCGTCATTTTTAGCCAGGAAATGGGCGAATCGTTCAAAGATTATCTCACCCGCATCCGCATGGAGCGGGCTAAAGAATTGCTGCGTACCACCAACTTAAAATGCGCCGAAATCGCCTATCAGAGCGGGTACAATGACCCCCACTATTTCAGCCACGTTTTCCACAAGCGCATTGGCCTTCCCCCGCAGCAGTTCCGGCAGCAGCCTTATTAGGCAAGAAAAGACCCTAAGGGTTTCAGAAAATCCTTAGGGTCTTTTGGAAACGGAAACCAGTATGAACGCTGAACTGATTGCCAGTGAACCTGTATTTATTCCCCGGCACATGGGGAAGTTTGTCACGCTTTTTACCAGTGTGCGGCTGTCATTGCGGGCCAAAATTTTGCTGGCATTTTTTACGGTCATTTTGCTGCTCACGGCCGTGAACGTCATGCTCATCTGGGAAGTGCTGCGTTTTAACCGCCAGTATGACGCCCTGATGGCCAACATCACCACCGCCAACAGCTTGAATGGGTACATCAAACCGGCCGTTGACGCCGAAATGTGGAACATCGTCTCCGGCAAGACGGAATTTGCGGAGGGCAACCAGTACCAGATCATAGCGGAAGTGAACGCCCAACTCGATTTTCTGGCAGCTAACGCCCGCTCTGACCGTTCACGCATCAAGCTGGAAGTAATCCGGCGCACGATGGGCACGCTGACCCATTATGTGGACGTGATGGGCGAGCAGATCGCCCAGGGTAGCCGGGTGGCGGAAAATGAGGCAGTGTTAGAGAACATTCGGGGGGTCACGGCCGTTGTCGAAGATAGCGTACAGGATTACATGCTCTTTGAGGTCAACGAGGCCGAAATTCAGTACAAAGCCAACCAGGCCCGCTTCACCCGCCTCTCCCTGCTCTACATGATTTTGCTGCCCGGCGTGATCGCCTTCTCCGTGCTGGCTGCCTGGATCATCTCCGCCAGCATCTACCTGCCCATCAAAAAGCTGCACGACGTGACCACCACCATCACCGGCGCAGACCTGCAAGGTTTAGTGACCAACAACAACGTGGACGAAATCACCGAACTGGGCATCAGCTTCAACATCATGATCGGCAAAATCCGCGAACTGCTGCACGCCAAAATTGAGGAACATGACAACTTGAAAAAGGCAGAACTGAAGGCGCTGCAAGCCCAGATTAACCCCCATTTTCTCTACAACACACTGGATACGATTGTCTGGATGGCCGAGGCGAACAAAAGCGACCAGGTGATCGAGATCGTCTGCGCCCTGTCCAGCTTTTTCCGCATTGCCCTCAGCAAAGGCAAGGAGTGGATTCCGCTGCAACAGGAAGTTGAGCATGTGCGCAGCTATCTGGCGATCCAAAAATTGCGCTACCGGGATATTCTGGATTATCGGATTGAGGTGGACGAGACGCTGCTGAACAACACGGTCTTAAAGCTGACGTTGCAGCCGTTGGTGGAAAATGCACTCTATCACGGCATCAAAACGAAACGGGACGGCGGGCTGATTGTGGTGCGTGTGCGGCGTACCGATGATGATATGGTGTTGTTGCAGGTGGAGGATGATGGTGTGGGGTTTACACCGTACAAACTGGCGCAAATTCAGGCCGCATTGGCCGAGGATGGCGGCGCCGAGGA
>CAZOPF010000017.1:47891-66319 GCA_964581605.1 uncultured Ardenticatenaceae bacterium | reverse complement strand
GGCGGCGAAATTTCAATGAAAGAGAGTGGCTTTAGCGGTTTTGGGCTGGAAAATGTGAACAAGCGCATCAGGCTGTATTACGGCCGTCAATACGGCCTGTCCATCCACAGCCAATATCGCGGCGGGACGCAGGTCACGGTGACCATCCCCTGCCAATCGGATACAGCACCACCAGAAGGGGAGGGAATACGGCCGTGAACCATCCCCTTGCCACCCCACTGAAAAAATTAACCACGCTCCTCCTGTTCACCCTCTCACTGCTCGCCTGCACGGCCAACCCGGTACTGCCAGATGCTACAAGCACGGCCGTGCCCGATGACAGCGTGAAAACGTATGAGGAAATTGTCGTCGGTTACTCCCAAATTGGCGCAGAAAGCAACTGGCGCACCGGCAATACCGCCTCCATCAAGGAAACGGCCGAAAGCCTGGGCGTAGAACTGATTTTTGCCGACGGCCAACAGCGGCAGGAAAACCAGATCAGAGCCATCCGCTCCTTCATCGCCCAGCAAGTGGATGTCATTGGCGTCTCCCCCGTCGTCGAAGATGGCTGGGAATCGGTCTTTCAAGAGGCCAAAGAGGCGGGTATCCCCATCATCCTGGTTGACCGCCGCGCCAACGTCTCAGAAGACCTTTACACCGCCTATCTGGGGTCTGACTTTATGGAGGAAGGCAGAAACGCGGCGCGGGTGATGGTAGATTTACTGGAGGGGCAGGGCAAAATCGTGGAATTGGTGGGCACCGTTGGTTCTGCCCCCGCCATTGACCGCTATGCCGGTTTCCGCGAGATCATCCAGAATTACCCGGAGATGCAAATCATCGCCTCCGTATCCGGCGATTTCACCAGGGCCAAAGGGGAAGAAGTGATGGGCGATCTGCTACAAATTTACGGCGATGAGATTGACGCGGTATACGCCCACAACGATGACATGGCCATTGGGGCCATTCAGGCAATTGAGGAATATGGCCTGAAACCGGGCGAGGACATCAAAATCGTCTCCATTGACGCCATCCGCGATGCTTTCCAGGCGATGATTGACGGCAAACTAAACGCCACCATCGAATGTAATCCACTCCTCGGCCCGCAATTCTTCGATTTAGTCTTGAAGGTGGTTAACGGGGAGCCGGTGCCCAAGTGGATACCGTCTGAAGAAGGCATTTTCTTCCCCGAAAACGCCGCCGAAATCATGCCTTCGCGCCGATATTAGACTTTCATCGCAAAGGTGCAAAGAGGCAAAGTGGGGAAAGAGAAGAAAAGGATACCCTTACCAACGGAGTGGAGGCTTTAGCCGGAACCTACCCCGGATACCAGATGATGCGCGGGTCGTTGGCGGCGCGTTGATATTCCCAGGCGGCTTCGGTCATTTTTTGCAGGGTATAGGCCGGCCGCCAGCCCAACAGGAATTTGGCTTTGGCGTTGTCCAGCCAGGTGGAGTGATACGGGGTTTGAATTTCGACAGTGGGCAACCCTCTGGTTTGGGACAGGTAAGCAGCCAATTCGCCGTAGTCCACCGGCTCATCCATGCAAATGTTGAACGTTTGCCGGTGTGCACGAGGGTTATCAATCGCCAGCATGATGGCGCTGACCAGGTCTTGTACGTGAACAAAGTTGCGTTTCACGGCCGTGCCATCCACCCCCAGCATCACCGGCACGGCCCCCAGGCGCATATACTCGTCTGCCCGTTCCGACCCTACCAGGTCACGCCAGCGTGGGCCACCAAAAACATCCTCGCCAAAAGAAAGCTGGTACTTAAAATCATCCTTTTCCATGATCCAGGGGGCGCGTAAGCAGCAGCCGTTCAGGTCATATTGCAGAATGTATTGTTCCAGCATGACCTCTTCCAGCACTTTGGAGAGGGCGTAACAGCCGGGATAGGCGCTGTGTCTTTGTGCTTCCGTCACCGGGATGGGGTGTGGGTAATAAAAATGCCCGACGGCCGCGTCACCGCCAATCAGGATGAACTGCTCAAACGTGGGGCTGACGCGGCATGTTTCCAACAGCCAGAACAGCCCTTTGACGGCCACATCCATAATTGTTTCCGGAGTCTCTTTGCTGGTAGCCAGGTGCAACACGTGGGTCACATCGGTCAGGGCGGCCTCCACCAACGGCCGATCTTCAATGGAACCGCGCATGAGTTCTACACGGCCGTGTGCCTCCAACAGCCGGTTATGGCATAAGGCACGCACCATAAAATGGCCAAATGACGGTTCGGCCAGAAAGCGTTCGATGAACGCCCGCCCTACTTTGCCGGTGGCCCCGGTGACTAAAATTCGTTTGGTGTCTGTCATTACTTAGCTCTTTGGACGCACAAGAAATTTTTAACGCAAAGGCACAAAGTTGTAAAGATGTTGGTTGAAGAGAAGAATCAAAGCTTTTTCTTTCTTTTCTTTGTCCTTTTGTCTCTTTGCGTCCTTTGCGTTAAATAAAGTTTAGTGCCAGGTTTTAGCTTCTTTGGCGGCGACGGCCGTAATCAAATGTAATCGCCAGCAACAGCACAAAGCCAATTACAATCCGGTGCCAGAACGGGTTGATGTTCAACATCACCATCTCATTTTGCAAGACGCCAATGAGCAACGCGCCTACCAGAATGCCCAGCACCGAACCTTGCCCGCCCATCAAACTCAGGCCGCCGAGAATACAAGCCGTAATCGCCAGCAGTTCAAACCCTTCACCCGCCGCCGGATGCCCCAGACTCAATCGCCCGGCCTGAATAATGCCCACCAGGCTGGCACACACCACCGAGATGATGTAACAAAGGATGATACGCGCATCCACATTCACCCCAGACAGCCGGGTCGCTTCCATGTTGCCCCCGGCCGCGTAAATTTGCCGCCCCACATAGGTGTAACGCAGCAAATAATGGGCCAACAAGGCCACCAGCAAACAGATGACAACCGGCATGGGAATGAGGCCAAAGAGAAAGCCCTGCCCCAAAAAAGCAAAGGAATCGGGGACGCCGGTAATGGGAAAACCGTTGGTCAGAACGAGAATTGCGCCCCGCGCCACCCCCAACGTCACCAACGTCACCAAAAAACCATGCATTCGCAATTTGGTGACGTACAGGCCGTGAAACGTGCCAATGGCCACCGCCACCCCAAAGGTCAGCAAAATAGCCACCCCTAGCGGCAGCCCCATTTTAACGACGAAGTAGGCGGTGAGAACCCCGCCCAGGCCAATGATCGAGCCAATGGAAAGGTCAATGCCGGCCGTGATAATGGTGAAGCCAACGCCAATAGCCACAATCGCCAGGATGGCTGTGTCACGGGTGAGGATTTTCAGGTTTTCAATGCCGATGAAGCGGGGATTGACCACCGCACCGATGATAAACAGGATGATGACGACGAGAAAAATAAGGAACTCCGGGGCGGCAAAAAGTTTTGTCCAGCCGGAAAGGGCACGGCCGGAGCCTGATTTTGATTTGGTGACGGTGTTATCCATTTCCATCTTCTCCCATGTTCTTCATTAGTTTGTAGAAGGCACGTTAGGGTTGTCAGAAGGGGATAAATCGCCTACGACAAACGGATCGCCGCCTACTGTCAGAAATTGTGTGGCGCAGGTCATAATCTCTTCCTGGTCGAAACGGCCGTCGCCAAATTCCCCGGTAATCCGCCCCTGGCACATCACAATCACCCGGTCACTCATACCAATAATCTCTGGCATTTCCGAAGAAATCATCAGGATGCCCATGCCTTGCTGCGCCAGACGGCTCATGAGCGCATGAACTTCGGCCTTGGCGCCAATATCAATACCACGTGTTGGTTCGTCCATAATCAACAACTTCGGCCCCATACTGAGCCATTTCGCCAGCACCACCTTTTGCTGGTTGCCGCCGCTGAGATGGCGCACCGTTTGCCCCAGGCTGGGGGTGGCAATGGAGAGGGTTTGCACGTAGTCGGCCGTAATGCGTTTCGCTTCCTTGTTTTTTATAGCTCCCAGGGCGTTAGAAATACGCTGCAAAATGGTCATGGTAGTGTTGTCTTGCACATCCATGCCCAGCACCAGCCCGTGCAGTTTGCGGTCTTCGGGCACCCAGCCAATGCCCTGGCGCACAGCGTCTACCGGGGATTTGATGTGAACGGCACGGCCGTCCACCAACAGTTCCCCCCGCGTCACTTTATCAACCCCACAAATGAGGCGCGCCAGTTCGGTGCGGCCGGCGCCAATCAGCCCGGCCAGCCCCACAATCTCCCCTCGGCGCACCGTCAGGTTCACGTTTGCCACACCATTTTCGCCGCTCACATCGCGCAGTTCCAGCACCGGCTCGCCAATGGCCGCTTTTTCTTTGGGGAACAGCCCCACATCGCGGCCGACCATGAGGCGAATGATTTTTTCTTCGCTGGCTTCGGCAATGGGGAGCATATCTACCCGACGGCCGTCGCGCATGATCACCACGCGATCCACAATCTGCCGCACTTCCTCCAGCCGGTGGCTGACAAAGACCACCGCCACCCCCCGCCCCTGCAACCGGCGCATCAGGGCAAACAAGGCGTCGGCCTCTTTACTGGAAAGGGCCGAAGTGGGTTCATCCATTAAGATCAGCCGGGCATTTTGGGAAACCGCTTTGGCAATTTCCACCATTTGTTGCCCGGCCACATTCAACTGGTGTATCAATTTTTTGCCGGGAATATCGGCTCCCAGGTCATGCAACAGGGCTTCCGCCTCCTGGTTCATACGCCGAAAATCCACCAGGCCCAACAGCCGGCGTGGTTCCCGGTTGAGGAAGATATTTTCGGCCACGGAAAGGTAAGGGATGAGGGCTAACTCCTGGTGAATGGTGCTGATGCCCAGGCTTTGCGCTTCTTGTGGCGATTGGGGGGAGATGTCACGGCCGTCAAACCGAATCGTGCCCGCATCCTTCATGTAAACACCCGACAAAATTTTGATCAGCGTAGATTTGCCCGCCCCATTTTCGCCCAAAAAGCCAATAATCTCGCCGGGATACACCTCAAAATCCACGTCATCCAACGCCTGTACCCCAGGGAAACCTTTGGAAATATGCGCCATTTCCAGTAACGGTTGCTGTTCCATGACCATAACTTTTAGACCTGACAGGTTTGGGAAACCTGTCAGGTCTGGTTATTCTGACGTTACTGCGAAGCAATACCGACGGAATCGAGATATTGTTTATACAGGTCTAGCGATTCAGCTTTGATGACATCTACGCCCGTGTTCAGGCGGATTTGGCCTTCATCACCCAGTTCATCCAGGTAAGGAGCCAAAATCTCCATCGTCCGTTCCACACCCAGAATGGACATGGCGTGCATGACATACCCGGCCAGATAGCCGTAGAAGTACACACGCTGCCCAATCATCGCCTGCACAACACCTTCTTCCATGCAAGCCTGCGTTTCCGGCTCGGCGTCAAAGGCGATCAGCTTGACCTGACCAACCAGGCCCGCCTGTTTAATGGCCTGGCAGGCCGCCGGGCCATCGTAGGAGTAGAAGGTGATGAAACCGGCCAGATCGTCGCCATATTTCTGGATGGAGGTCTGGGCATTGCTCAGAGCTACCTCTGGCTTGATGTCATCAATCAGCACTTCCACCAGTTCCATGTCGGTGCCTTCAAAGACATCATTCACACCCTGGATGCGATCCTGGGCATTTTGGGCAGTGGCAAAACCAACCAGGCCCACCACCTTGCCTGAGCCAATGATTTCCAGAGCAGCTTCAGCAGCGGCACGGCCGGCGTCATAGTCCGACATGCCGATGTACATGGCGCGGTCGCTGCCGGTGGCGTCAGAATCCATGGTGAGCATGATAGTGCCCTGCTCTACTGCTCGTTCAATGATGGGGGCTGGCGCTTCGCGGTCAATGGCGGAGAAGGTGACGCCGGTGTAACCATCATTGACGAAGGTTTCCAGCATGGAAAGCTGTTGACTGAGCAGGTCAGAGGCGGTGGGGGCCTGGAAGGCGATGGGCACACCCAGCTCTGACGAAGCCCGGCCGACGCCAATTTGAGCGGCCGTCCAGAATGGGGATAGATTGTTGGCTAAAAAGGCAAACTTGGCTCCGGCCGGGGCGCTTTGTCCTTCGGTGGCCGCTCTCAAATCTTCAACGGCCGCAAACAGTTCATTGGGCCGGTAGGGATTGTCTTCGGCGGCGGGCATGGCTTCAGCTGCGGTTTCAGCAGTGGCTATTACCGTAACGGTGACGGTTTCCACCACTGTTTCCGGGGCGGTGGTCGGTTCGGCTGTGGTACCGGAACAGGCGGCTAAGATGAACAGGGTCACGGCCGTGAGTAACAACAAAACAATTCTTACACTATTTTTTGTTTTCACTTCAATCCTCCTTGCAATTAAGCCTGCGTACAAAACAAACCTGACGACTTTGTACGCACAGTAAAATGAGTAAATGTTGGACACCATTCCTACAATGCAAAAGGGCAAAATTGGTTCATTCTTCTCTATTCTTTTCTCCGCTACATCCACCTCCTTTGAAGCTAATCAAAGATTGCGCAGAACTTGTCCTGAGCTTGCCGAAGGATTACACCGATTTTTTATCTGCGAAATCTGCGTAATCTTTGATTTTCATATCTTAAGGTGATAAAACTACCTGGCGGATCAACCACAATGGCCTGCCCGTTTTCCGGCAAAATTTTCTTTGCCGGGCAAACCAGGTGCCCATTCAAGATTGATCTGGCGATTCAGGAGAGGCTCGCCATGCTTGCCGGCTGGAGCGAGCCTCTCTTTTACCAGTTAGCCTGATTTCCAGGCTGCACCGTTTATCCGCCGGAGCGGTTCACCTTTTTGCAAGACTCTCTTTCAATCAATGTGGTACTCAACAGGTACGTTCTCGGCTTATACTCTTTGGCTGATGAAGAGATTCGGCGTAACAACAATTCAACCGACAGTCTGGCCATCTCTTCGGTGGCAATGTCAACTGTGGTGATGGGGGGACGCCACATGCTCAACCATTCGGTATCGTTAAATGCAGCCACCGACATATCATCGGGTATGCAGATAGCTTGCTCGTTGAGAACCTTCAGCAGACCGAGGAGGATGCGGTTACTGCCGGCCAGAAGGGCTGTGGGCCGTGTTTCCACCTGTAACAACTCCCTGGTACCCGCTTCACCATGTTCTTGTGTAAACGACCCGATGCGAATCAACGCCGGGTCTATGGGGATTCCTGCTTCATTGAGGGCATGACGATACCCGGTCAACCGATTCTGGCCGGTTGTCAACTCGCTCTGACCCATGATCAGCCCAATGCGCTGGTGGCCCAGACCAATCAGATAGTTTGTAATCTGATACCCGCCCTGCACATTATCGGCCAATACACCATCCAGCAGATCTTCTTCGCGGCGGCGGTTCAGTTCAATAATGGGAATTCCCTGTTTAACCAAATCGCGGACAAATGATGAGTTATTACCGCCCAAAGGATGAACGTAGATGATGCCATCAACATGCTTTTCCTTTAGAGCTTTCAAATACCACAGGTCAACCTCAGCATCCTCGTTGTTGATGCACAGCATCATGCCATAGTTGTTTTGGTGAAGCATGGTAGAGACGGATTGGATGATCAGGTTGTCATACAGGCTGGTTACTTCCGGGACAATCAGCCCTACCAGACGGGATGGCTGGCCCTTCAGACTTCTGGCCAGCCAATTTGGTTCGTAGCCCAGTTCGGCAACGGCCGTGTCCACACGGCGTCGAGTTTCTTCACTGACATAACCACTTTGGTTCAATGCCCGTGAGACCGTAGACTGGGAAAGCCCAGTATGTCTGGCAACATCTTTAATGGTAACAGTCATGATCTTCTAACAGTGGCTTGCATGTCAAAGTAGTGGAATGTGTGTGGAAATGTTGCCACATCAGATTAGGGACTTGCTTCTATTTATACTGTTTATTAGCGAAAAAGGTCGAAATATCGTCAAAAAATCGGGCATAAATGTGGAAACATGTGAGAAATATATGGAAACGTTTCCACATTTTTGGGCATTATATGGATGTTTTTTTGTTTTGTCAAAACGAAAAGCTCTGTTTATTTTTTAACCGCAAAGAACGCGAAGGACGGAAAGCAGGCAAAGTTTTTCTTTTTGATCTTTGCGCTCTCTGTGCCCTTTGCGGTTAATCGTTCGTTCAGAACAAGATGGCGAGTAAAACGGTATTGGCGGTAGATTTGGGAGCGGAATCGGGGCGGGTGATGGCAGTGCAGTTCAACGGCCGTGCCCTCCACCTCACCCCCCTCTACCGCTTCCCCAACAAAACAGTCTCCCTACAGGGTACGCTCTATTGGGACGTGCTGGATTTGTGGCGGGAAATCCAGTCAGGCCTTGAAAAAGCCAAACCGCTGCATCCGGCCAGCGTGGGTGTGGATGGCTGGGGCGTGGATTTTGGCCTGCTTGACCGGCAGGGCCAGTTGATTGGCCATGTGGTGCAGTACCGCGACGGCCGTACCCAGGGCATGATGGAATGGGCCTTTGCCCACATCGGCCGGGAATTAATCTACTCCCAGACAGGTATTCAGTTTGCCCGTGTCAATACCCTTTATCAGCTTCTCAGCATGGTCCAGAGCCAATCTCCCCAACTGGAAATCGCCCACACCTTTTTGACGGTACCTGACCTGTTTCATTATTGGCTTTCGGGCACGGCCGTGTGCGAATTTACCATCGCCTCCACCACCCAACTGCTCAATCCCCACACCCAGGGCTGGGCCACTGAGATCATGGCCGCCGCCGGTATTCCCCCCCACATCTTCCCCCAGGTTGTCCCGCCCGGAACAGAGTTGGGGCAGTACCAGGGCATCCCGGTCATCACTCCGGCCAGCCATGACACAGGCAGTGCGGTAGCGGCTGTGCCAGCCGTGGCTGTGCCCGCCGCCAATCCCCATTTTGCCTACATCAGCAGCGGCACATGGAGCCTGGTCGGGTTGGAAGTCAACCAGCCTATCATCACCGAAGCCACTTTACGTGCCAACGTCACCAACGAGGGCGGCGTGTATGGGAGCATTCGTTTGCTCAAAAATGTGATGGGGTTATGGTTGGTGCAGCAGTGCCGCGACAGTTGGGCTAAAACAGGCCAGCCGTACAGTTATGATGAACTGAAACTGTTGGCTACGGCCGCTTCCCCCCTCCTCTCCTTTATCAACCCGGACGCACCGATTTTTCTGCCCCCTGGCGATCACCCGGCACACATTCGCCGCTTTTGCCAGCAAACAAACCAGCCGGTGCCCCAATCAACTGGGGCCGCCATTCGCTGTATTTTTGAAAGCCTGGCGCTGGCTTATCGTGACACTCTGGAAAAATTAACGGCCGTTTCTGCCAGTCGGCCCCAGGTCATTTATATTGTCGGTGGCGGCAGCAAGAACGCTTTGTTGAACCAGATGACGGCCAATGCCACAGGGCTGCCGGTTATCGCCGGGCCGGTGGAAGCCAGCATTATCGGCAATGCGATTGTGCAGCTTATTACTCTGGGGGAATTGCGAGACCTGCCCGAAGCGCGCCAGATGTTGGCCGAAATGCCAGATTTACAGCGATATGAACCACAGGACACGGCCGTGTGGACAGAAGCCTATCATCGCTATCGAAAATTGCTGATCCACGCTTCCTTTTCGTAATAAAGGCTAAAGCCCTTTTTACTCCTGGCAAATTTTTCAACTTCCATCTAAAAAAATTACATCTGCCGGATGACGGCTTTTCTTGCGCCAGAAAAGTCACAATTTTTCTACAAGAACCTCCTGAAAAAGTGGATTGAGTTGAGCCTGGGCTAAGGCTTATGATCTTGTGCATTAACCGTTTCATGGGTTCTTTGGGATTTTGTGGGTTCGTTGGTCAAACGTAAAACGTCAGGCGTAATCATCTCTCTCATTACGCTTTTCGTTTTACGTTTTACCGCCCCGAACTCTTAAAGACCCACTTTATTCAGACCTGCAAAGGAAAGGAGAATGAATAAGATGAAAAAGCTCAGTTTACTCATTATTTTATTGCTGTTGTCATTGTGGATAGTGGCCTGCTCTTCAACGGGAGGCGAAGAATCGGCCGATACGGCCGATACGGCCGATACGGCCGAAGAAGCAGCCGCTGGCCCTAAGGCGATGGAAGATTTGGTCGTCGGCTATGCCCAGATTGGCGCGGAAAGTGAATGGCGCACTGCCAATACCGCCTCCATTCAGGAAACGGCCGAACAATTAGGCGTTGATCTGCGTTTCTCTGACGCCCAACAGAAACAGGAAAACCAGATCGCCGCCATTCGCTCCTACATCGCTGAAGGCGTGGATGTGATTGGCTTCTCACCCGTCGTGGAAACGGGTTGGGAAACGGTTTTGCAAGAAGCCAAAGACGCCGGTATCCCCGTCATCATGGTGGACCGCCGCGCTGATGTGCCCCGCGACCTATACGCCACCTATTTAGGGTCTGACTTTGTGGAAGAAGGGCGCAAAGCGGGCAACGAAATGAACAATTTGCTGCCAGAAGGTGGCAAAATTGTGGAACTGGTCGGTACGGTCGGCTCCGCCCCCGCCAATGACCGCTATGCTGGCTTCCGGGAAACACTTAACGACAACATTGAAATCATTGATTCTCAATCCGGCGACTTCACCCGCGCTAAAGGCAAAGAAGTAATGGAAGCGTTCTTGAAGAATTACGGCGACGAAATTGTGGGGCTGTATGCGCACAATGATGACATGGCCATTGGGGCCATTCAGGCGATTGAAGAGTACGGCCTGCAACCCGGCGTAGACATCAAGATTGTCTCTATTGACGCGGTACGCGGGGCATTTGAAGCAATGATTGACGGCAAACTGAATGTGA
This sequence comes from uncultured Ardenticatenaceae bacterium, assembly GCA_964581605.1. Taxonomy (GTDB): domain Bacteria; phylum Chloroflexota; class Anaerolineae; order Promineifilales; family Promineifilaceae; genus CAADGU01. Next base: position 55,574 of record CAZOPF010000017.1, on the reverse strand, counting down.
CGGTGGAATGTAACCCGCTGCTCGGCCCGCAGTTCTATGATCTGGCACTGCGTGCTGTGAACGGCGAAGAACTGCCCGATTGGGTGCCTTCTGAAGAGAGTGTATACTATCCTGAAAACGCAGCCGAACTGCTGCCGGAACGGAAGTATTAAGCGTAAAACGTGAAACGTGAAACGTAAAACGTAATGAAGGTGGTTACGTTTTACGTTTTGCGTTAACGAGGATTCTCATGCCCACAGAACCAGCCATTCCCCTCCTGACGATGCAAGGTATTTCCAAGGCTTTTCCGGGCGTGCAGGCGTTGGAAAATGTGGACTTTGCCCTGAATGGGGGCGAAATTCATGCGTTGGTGGGGGAAAACGGGGCCGGGAAATCTACGTTGATCAAGATTATTACCGGGGTGGAACGGCCGGATCACGGCCGTGTCACCCTCCTGGGACAACCTGTTCAAGTCAAGTCGCCGCAGCACGCCCAATCGCTGGGCATCAGCACCGTTTACCAGGAGATTAACCTGTGCGATAACCTGCCGGTGGCCGAAAACATTTTGATCGGCCGTGAACCGCGTAAGTTCGGCCGTATTGATCGGCGCGGGATGCAAAAGCGGGCGCGAGAAATCCTGGTTCGCCTAAACGTGGATATTGACGTGCGCCGGGATTTAGGCGATTACTCCATCGCCGTCAAGCAGATGGTAGCTATTGCCCGCGCTCTGGAAATTTCCTCTGCCAAAATCCTCATTTTGGACGAACCGACCTCCAGCCTGGACACACATGAGACAGAAAACCTGTTTGCTGTCTTGCGCAAATTGAGAGAAGAGGGGCTGGGCATTATCTTCATCACCCATTTCATCAACCAGATTTATGAAGTGACCGACCGGGTGACGATTTTGCGTAATGGTCAGTTGGTGGGTACATATGAAACGGCCGCACTGCCCCGCCTGGAACTCATTGCCCTGATGCTTGGCCGCATGATTGGCGACTTTAACGACATGGCCCAGATCAAATTGATGAGCGGCCAGCATCAGCAAGAAGAACCGATATTGCAAGCAAAGGGGTACGGCCGTCGTGGTTCAGTCCACCCCTTCGATTTAGAGCTACACGCCGGGGAAGTGCTGGGATTCGCCGGGCTGTTAGGATCTGGCCGCACCGAAACGGCGCACCTGCTCTTTGGCGTAGACAAACCAGACAGCGGTTCGCTCACCTTCGCCGGTAATGATGTACACAAAACTTCCCCGGCCGAATCCATTGCCAGAGGCATCGCTTTTTGTCCTGAGGACCGCAAGGCTGATGGTATCGTGGATGAATTGACCGTCAGAGAAAACATTGCCCTGGCTCTGCAATCCAATCGCGGCTGGTTCAAACGGCTCAGTCGGCAGCAGCAGCAGCAGTTAGCGGACAAATTCATCAAAATGCTGAACATCAGCACGCCATCGGCCGAGCAGGCCGTTAAAAATCTCAGCGGCGGCAACCAGCAAAAGGTGATCCTGGCGCGCTGGCTGGCCACCAATCCGCAGGTTCTCATCCTGGATGAACCAACACGCGGTATTGACATTGGCGCGAAGGCGGAAATTCAAAAATTGGTGCTGGAACTGGCCGAAGAAGGCAAGGCGTGCATCTTCATCTCCTCCGAATTGGAAGAAGTGCTGCGCACCAGCCACCGCATCGCCGTCTTGCGTGACCAGCAAAAAGTGACCGAGTTTTCCGGTGAAGTGGACGAACACACCATCATGCAAGTGATGGCCGGGGGTGGCACGGCCGTGAGCGGCATAGGGAGTGGTGCAACATGAAGCAATCACGGTTTTCCTGGCAGCGGCTGCGTGACAGCCAGTTATTTTGGCCCCTCCTGGCCCTGGCGTTGATCATGCTCTTCAATTTGTTCTTTACGCCGGGTTTTTATGACATTGAAATCAAAGACGGCCGTCTCTCCGGCTTTCTCATTGATATTCTCAATCGTGGCTCCATTTTGATGCTGCTGGCCATCGGCATGACGATGGTCATTGCCACTGGTGGTGTGGACCTGTCCGTCGGTGCCGTGGTAGCGATCTCGGCAGCGACGGCCACCGTGCTCATCAATCCCGCTCTGGCCCGGCAGCTGATTAGCTCAGAAGAATTGATTAAGGATGTCACGTATACACCGCTGTGGCTGTGCATTCTGGCGGCATTGGCCGTGTCCACCGCCTGCGGTTTTTGGAATGGGCTGCTCATTTCCAGAGGCAAAATCCAGCCGATGGTGGCGACGCTGGTGCTAATGGTGGCTGGCCGGGGTATTGCCCAACTCATCACCAACGGCCAGATCATCACCGTTTATTACAGCCGCTACTTTTTTATCGGCAATGGACATTTGCTGGGGCTGCCATTTCCGCTTTTTATTGTGGCGCTGGTCTTTTTGCTCACCTGGCTGCTGGCGCGGCGGACGGCGTTTGGCTTGTTTGTGGAGTCGGTGGGCATTAACGGCCGTTCCAGCTATCTCAGCGGCATCAGCGAGAAAAACATCAAGCTGATTGTGTACACCATCTGCGGTTTTTGCGCCGGTGTGGCCGGGCTGATTTATAGCTCTAACGTCAAAAGTGCGGACGCCAACAACGCCGGGCTAAATCTGGAACTGGACGCCATTCTGGCGGTGGTGATTGGCGGCACATTGATGACGGGCGGCCGATTTTCCCTGTTAGCCAGTGTAATTGGCGCGTTGGTCATTCAAAGCACCACCACCACCATGTACGCGCTGGGCGTCCCGGCTATGGCCGCCTCCGCCATCAAAGCCCTGGTGGTGCTCATTGTCATCTTGCTTTATTCTGATCAGACCAAGCTGGTACTCAGCCGGGTGTTTGAGCGCAAAGGAGTCCAGCCATGATGGAGCGACTCAAAATTGACCGGAAATTGATGCCTTTGCTGGCGACGATTGGGGTGTTTGTTGTCCTGTATCTATATGGCTACCTGCAATACAAGGGGATGCGCCAGCCGCAGACGTTTCTGAATTTATTTGTCAATAACGCCTTCCTGCTCATCACCTCCATTGGCATGACCTTTGTGATCCTGTCTAAAGGGATTGACTTGTCGGTGGGGGCCGTGATTGCCCTGACTTCGGTGGCTTCGGCCGCGCTGCTGGAAAAGGTAGGGCTAAGCCCGTTTGTGGTCATCCCGCTCATGCTGCTGATGGGTACTTTACTCGGCGCGACGATGGGCACCATTATTCATGTGTTCAAGGTGCAGCCGTTTATTGTGACGCTGGCGGGCATGTTTTTTGCCAGGGGTATGTGTTTTTTCATCAGCCTGGACGCCATTCCCATCCGGCACGAGTTGTATCGGGCGATGGCGCTTTATCGGCTGCCTATTCCAGGGGTGGAGAAGGCGTTTATCAGCCTGGGGGCGTTGGTGGCGCTGGCGGTGTTGGTGGTGGGGATGTATGTGGCCTATTTTACGCGCTACGGCCGTTCCATTTATGCCATTGGTGGGAGCGAACAGTCGGCGTTGTTGATGGGTTTGCCAGTCGGCCGTATCAAAATTTCTGTCTACGCTCTAAACGGGTTTTGTTCCTCTCTTGCCGGTATCGTCTTTAGCATTTCCCTGCTTTCCGGGCATGGGCTATATGCCACCAACGTGGAATTGGACGCTATCGCCTCGGTGGTGATTGGGGGAACGCTGCTGACCGGCGGACAAGGTTACGTCTTTGGCACCCTCTTTGGCGTGTTGGTCACCGGGCTGATCCAGATGCTCATCCAGTTCAACGGCAACCTGAGTTCGTGGTGGACACGCATTGCCGTGGGTGCGCTGACGCTCATCTTTATTGGCGTGCAGAGCCTGTTTACCAGAGAGCGGCGGCGGCACACCATCGCCAAACCACCGGGCAAGGAGCCAGTCGGCCAGACAAAACCTCCAGTGGAAGAATCTTTAACGGCCGATGCCGTTTAGTAAGGGCATATAACCATACGCTCCTCCATTTGGCTTGCACGGCCGTAACGCTTCATTGTCCCCTAGACATCCGATTTCTTTGAGAAATTGGATGTCTGCCAGATACTTCCCCCCCAAAAAACGCCTTAAAATTTTGCCAATTCGCGGCAGCTACGGCCGTTTGTGGTATACTCCTCTCCATGCGGGATAATACAACAATTAGGAAGTAAATAGTAAACAGTAGACCTTCACTGTTCACTGAAAAAGGCCACACCATGTCAGATGACCAGCAATTTGTCCACCTGCACTGCCACAGCGAATACTCCCTGCTCGACGGGTTGAGCCGGGTGGATGATCTGGTGAGGCGAGCGGCGGAATTGGGGCAAACGGCCGTCGCCCTCACCGACCACGGCGCGATGTATGGCACCCTCGAATTTTACCGTGCCGCCAAAGAAGCAGGCGTCAAACCCATCATCGGCATCGAAACCTACCTGGCCCGCCGCCGCATGAGCGACAAAGACCCCCAACTCGACAAAACCCGCTACCACATGCTGCTGCTGGCCCAAAACCAGACCGGCTACCGCAATCTGCTGCACATTGCTACGGCCGCACAGCTAGACGGCTACTACTACAAACCCCGCATAGACCGCCCCTTCATGGCCGCCCACAGCAACGGCCTTATCGCCACCACCGGCTGCATGGCCGCCGAAATTCCGCAAGCCCTCAGCAATGGCAACCTGAAACTGGCGCACCAGCTCCTCGGCGAATATCTGGACATCTTCGGCAAAGAACGGCTCTTTCTGGAACTACAAGAACATTCCATTCCCGAACTCAGCCAGGTCAACAAAAAGCTAATCGAAATGGCGCCCCACTTTGGCCTGGAACACAACTTTCTGGCTACCAACGACGTGCATTACGTCCGTGCCGCCGACGCCGCCCCTCACGACGTGCTGCTCTGCATCCAGACCAGCTCCACCGTACAAAACCCCAAATTGCGCTTCTCTGACCAAGGGTACTACCTGAAATCCTACGACGAAATGTGGCGTCTCTTCCAGGGCTACCCCGAAACCGTCGTGGAGAACGCACTGCAAAACAGCCTGCTCATCGTGGAACAGTGCGCGGTTGAACTGGACGACAAAAATTACCATCTGCCCCATTTTGAGGTCCCGGCCGGATATGATGCCCCCGGTTATTTACGCATGTTATGCGAAGAAGGGCTGGCCTGGCGGTACGGGGCCGAACGCGCCCAAAACGATGCTGCCCTACACGCCCGGCTGGGCCACGAACTGCGCATCATTAACGGCATGGGGTTTGAGACTTACTTCCTCATTGTCTGGGATTTGTGCGAATGGGCCGCCCGCTCCGACCGTTGGTGGCAGTTACATCAAGACCCGTTCCCGCATGAAAGCTACCAGGAGTGGAAAGAAAATGACATCTGGTGGAATGTGCGTGGTTCCGGCGCGGGGTCGGTGGTGGCCTACACCTTAGGCATCACCAGCCTGGACCCTCTGGCAAACGGCCTCATTTTCGAGCGTTTCCTGAATCCGGGGCGGGTTTCCATGCCGGATATTGACCTGGATTATCCCGACGACGTGCGCCATTGGATGGTCGCTTATGCCAAACGACGGTACGGCGCGGAAAAAGTAGCCCAAATCATCACCTTTGGCACGATGGGAGCGCGGGCGGCCATTCGGGATGTGGGGCGGGCGCTGGATATGCCCCTGCCAGAGGTGGACGCCATTGCCCGGCTGATCCCGGCCATCCCCGGCAAACCGGCGCACATTGCCGATGTGTTGAGCAAAGATCACGAGTTTTATTCGGCCGAATTAGAGCAACGGTACAAAGGGGAGAAGGCGGTAAAAGAGCTGCTGGATACGGCCCGCAGTTTGGAGGGAGTGACACGCCATGCCTCCAGCCATGCGGCCGGGGTGATCATTTCCGATCGGCCGTTGGAGGAATACGTGCCCCTCAACCGCCCCACCAGCGGCGAGGAAGGGCTGGGCGGCCTGGATCGCGTAACGCAGTGGCCGATGGAAATTGTGGAATCTATTGGCCTGCTGAAAGTGGACTTTCTGGGGCTGAGTACGCTGACGGTCATGCGCCGCGCCGCCAGGTTGATTGAAGAGCGGTATGGGGTGCGCTACACCATGGATAACATCCCCTACGACACCGGGCATGTGGGGCCAGACCCGACGAAGAAGCCGGAGAAGTTGTTTGAGATGCTGGCACAGGGGCGCGTGGCCGGTGTGTTCCAGGTGGAAGGGGCAGGTATGAAACGGCTGATGACCGACATGCGGCCGCGCCGTTTTGACCATATTGTGGCCGCTATTTCGCTGTATCGGCCGGGGCCAATGGAGCAGATTCCCGGTTATATTCGCCGGATGCACGGGCAGGAGCCGGTGCAGTTCCACCACCCCGATCTGGAACCGATTTTGGGTGATACCTACGGGATCACCATCTATCAGGAGCAAATTATCCAGATTGCCTCCAATCTGGCGGGCTATGAGCCGGGGGAAGCGGACATGATCCGCAAAGCGGTGTCCAAGAAGAAGAAAGATTTGATGGAGAAACACCGCATTCAGTTCACCGAAGGGGCGATGGCTCGTGGTTATTCACGGGAGGTGTGCGAGGGGATTTGGGGGGATATTGAGTTTTTTGCCCGGTACGGTTTTAATCGCGCCCATGCGGCCGACTATGCCAAAGTGACCTGCCAGACGGCGTTTTTGAAGGCGCATTACCCGGTGGAGTACCTGACGGCGATGCTCTCGGTGGAACGGGACAATACGGATAAGGTGCGCCGTTACTTTGCGGAGGCGAAGACATTGGGTATTGATGTGGCCCCGCCGGACATCAATACCTCCGCGCTTGATTTTACGATAGAGGATACAAGTGAGCGGCATCTCATCCGCTTTGGGTTGGGGGCGATTAAAAATGCAGGCGAGGCGGCGCTGAACCAGATTTTGGCGGAGCGGGCGGCCCATGGGCCATTTCAGAGCGTGGCTGATTTGTGTGAACGGGTGGATTTGAAGCGGGTGGGCAAACGGCCGTTAGAATACATGATCAAAGCACACGTCTTTGATTGTTGGGGGACGCCGCCGCAGTTGATGGATGCGTTGGATCGGCTGGTCAGCTACAGCGGCACGGAACACGCGGCCGCTTCCATTGGGCAGATGAGTTTGTTTGGTGGGGCGACCGGCACGCCGACGTTGAAGGTGGCCGTTGACCTGCTGCATCCGCCGGAACAGGTGGCGAAAGTTGACCACAAAGTGCTGTTGGAATGGGAGAAAGAGGCGCTGGGGGTGCATGTGTCCGAGCATCCATTGGAACGGCCGTTAGCCAGCCTCACCACCCTGACTACGGCCGCTATCCCCGATATTGACGCCAACTGGCACACCAAGACGGTCAAACTGGCAGGCATGATCAGCCATTTGCGCACGCTGACGACGAAAAAGGGCGAACCGATGGCCTTTGCCGTGCTGGAAGACCTGGATGGCAAAATTGATCTCGTCTTTTTCCCGCGCACCTGGAAGGAGTGTCGGGAGGTGGTAGCGGTAGACCAGGTGCTGCTGGTGATGGGCAAGGTGCAGGTTAAGGGGGACGAATTGAGTGTCCTGGTGGATCGCGTGTCGGCCAATGCGGAAGTGGCGTTGGCGGCCGAGGAGGAGCCAGCCTATCTGGGGCTGGTGAATGGGAATGGGCATGGGCATGGTAACGGGTACAGCACCGGCCATGAAAACGGCAACGGCCGAACCACCTACACCCCACCACCGCCAGAAGACGATTTCATCGCCGAACCACC
>CAZOPF010000017.1:45043-47791 GCA_964581605.1 uncultured Ardenticatenaceae bacterium | reverse complement strand
TTGGGGCACGGCCGTACCCGCAGCTGCCCCGAACTCTTCGACGCTCTCCGCCTCATCTCCGGCATCGCCCGCGTTTACAATGATTAATGGGAGGTAGTCACATTTATACTGTCAAAGGCCATAAACTGGCATTTTGTCCTTTGGTTGCCAGCAGCAAGTTGCCGGTTGCCGGTAACTTTTGCCAGAGTAACTTGCCACTTGCCACATGCCACCCAATAAAGTGAAGGGCTTCATGTGGCGCTAAATGCGTTAATTTGTATGTCGGGTACTGAACATGACAGGCTCAGACAACTGGCTCAGACAACGGCCGTAGTAGTTACCAAATTTCCTACAAGTGACCGGGTAATCGCTTTGGTAGTGGTGAGCGCAGGATAATTTTCATGGGCCAGGGTGTGAGCTACGGCCGTTTCCACCCTCCCCGCCACCTCCTCCAACCCCCACACATACCGCGCCAACAACGCCCCGCTCAAAATGGCGGCAATCGGGTTAGCGATCCCCTTTCCGGCAATATCTGGCGCAGAGCCATGCACCGGCTCCGCCAGCGCCACCCCATCTCCCCAATTCAACGAGGCTGCCAGCCCCAATCCCCCGCCCCAATGCGCCGCCGCATCCGACAAAATATCACCAAACAAATTGGTGGTAATAATCACATCAAACGATTCCGGGGCCGCCACCATTTTCAGCGCCGCCACATCAACCAATAACTCCTCCACTACAAATCCGCGTCCATCGGCGTCCATCCGCGCCCCATTAAAAACTGCCCGCACCGTATCCCGAAAGAGACCATCCGTCAGGGGTAGCACATTGGCTTTGTGGACAATGGTGAGTTTGTGGCGGTTCTGGCGCTGCATCAATTCCAGCGCTTTGTGGGCAATGCGACGACTGGCGCGGCGGGTGATTTGGCGTTCGGCTACGGCCGTATCTCCCCCGTCCTCCAACCGTTCCCGCCCCACGTACAGCCCCTCCGTATTCTCGCGCACGATGATCATGTCTACGTCCGGTCGTGGACTGACGCCGGGCAGGCTTTGCACCGGGCGGATATTGGCATACAGGTCGAGTTCCTGGCGCATGGTCAAAATGGCGCTGCGATACCCGGCCACTTTGTGTGAGGGCGAGGACACGGCGCCAAACAATCCCGCGCCACACGCCCGAATGGCCGCTAACGTCTCATCGGGCACAGAAACGCCAACTCTTTCAAACGTGCCCCAGCCTGCTTCGGCAGTGATGATTTGCAGGTGGGGGATGACGGCCGTCAGCACCTCTACCGCCGCCGGGATCACCTCTTGCCCAATACCGTCGCCGGGAATCACACACAATCGAGGCGCAGTTGTCTGGCTCATTTACAAATACGCCTCATCCGGCTGCCAGTTGATAGCCTGCGCCCACTCCTGCGCCGCGGCAAAGAGCATATCCATCAGCGGGTCTTTGATATACAGGTAGCCTTCAATGCTGTCCGGGAAAATTTCCGCCAGGCGCATCTTAATCAGGGCGTAACCATCGCGCATGATGGGGTGCGCCCGCAAATAATCGCGGAAGAGAAGGGGGTAACGCTGGTTGAAACGGCCGTCCTGCCGAATGTGAATATGCGTCCGCCGACTTCCTTCTGGTTCGCGGCAATACCGCTTGCGTAGTTCCGGCGAATCGGGGTCGGGGAGGCCAATGTAGTCGTCACGGCCGTATTCCAGCCGCATCTCATAACCCGCCCCCACCAGCTTTTCCACAATCGCCGGGTCATCCAGATCAGCCACCGTCACCTGGATGTCAATGATGTCTTTGGCAGGCAGATCGGGAATGGATGTAGAGCCGATGTGGTCAATACGCACGGCCGTGTCCCCCAACACCTGCCGCAATTGCCCACCAATTTGCTGAAATTCATCCACCCACTGGGGCTGGTAGGGCACAATCACAATGGGTCTTGATTTCTCAAACTGGATCATTGTCTCTCCTTGCCTTCCTGCACTGCCCGCACTAACCGTAATACCTTCTCTTCGCTCACACTGTCCCTCTCCAACACACCGGAATAGGAATGTACGGTCAACCGACCAATCGTCATTGGCAACTGCGCCAGTAACGTGGGCACATTATCTGGGTTGAGACCACCCCCCATGACAATTTCCAGACGATTATCCGCCTGGCGAATAAGCTCTGCTAATGGGGATGTACCAGCCACCGCCGGTAATGAACTACCCCAGGGTGTACCGCTGGTTAACACCCGATCCACACCCATTTCAATCAACTGTGCCAAGGCATCAGTCTGGTTGGCTATGGCGTCAAAGGCCCGGTGGCAGGTCACGGTCAGCCCCAGAGTGTGCGCCGCTTCGGTTAACTGGCGCATCTTGGCGACTGCCAGCGTTTGCCCCTCCAGCAGACCCAATACCACACCGTTGGCGCCAGCGGTTACGGCCGTTTCTATCTGCTGCCTCATCTCATCCACTTCATCCGGTGTATAACAAAAGTCGCCGGCACGGGGCCGGATCATCACCATCAGCCCCGGCCGATCCCCAAAAGCCGCCCGCGCCGCCATGATATGTTCCCGGTCAGGTGTCAGGCCATCAAATTCCATCTGGCTGCACAGTTCCACCGTGTCCGCCCCACTACGATAGGCCGCCGCCACATTCTGCTGCACGGCCGTAGCCGTTACACAATTGACACAAATTTCCACCCGAACCCGCATTACTGTTCACCCGGAAAACGGCCGTACTCCCGCACATACGCCACAATGCCCCCCGCGGCCACAATTTCCTGGGC
>CAZOPF010000017.1:0-44943 GCA_964581605.1 uncultured Ardenticatenaceae bacterium | reverse complement strand
TTTGCCTCCCGCGCAAAATCCGGCCGCGCCTCGATAAAAGCAAAATCCTTCACATCCTGCCCCTCCTTCAACATAAACGGCGCATACCGCCCCGGCACAATTTGATCCGTATCCACATCTCTGCCAAATTTCCACACTCTTGCTTCATAATTCATAATTCATAATTCCTAATTCCTAATTCTCTTGGGTCTGTGATCACCCCCGTAACGGCCGTTGCCGCCGCCACACGCGCACTTGCCAGATAAATTTGCGATGACGGATGCCCCATCCGCCCCTTAAAATTGCGATTGCCCGTTGACAGGCAGACATCCCCTTCACCCAATGTGCCCTGGTGCCGCCCCATGCACGGGCCGCAACCCGGCGTGGTCAGCGTGACCCCCGCTTCAAGCAGCGTATTCAGTGTGTCATCAGCAATCGCTCGCTGCAATTCCACACGGCTGGCCGGGCTGAGGATCAGGCGCATCCCAGGGGCCAACTGCCGCCCGCGCAAAATATCGGCCGCGTCACGCATGTCTTCGTAACGGCCGTTGGTACACGTCCCCAGAAAGACCACATCCACCTTTGTCCCCGCCACCGCGCCCACATCCACCACATCATCAACAGAATGGGGAATCGCCACCTGCGGTTCTAACGCATCCAGGTCAATGGTGATGGTCTGGGCATACGTCGCCTCAGGATCCACAAACAGCCACTCCGGCACATCCCAATCTGCGGCCGCCGCGCCGGTTGGCGGGAAGATGCCCACCTTTGCCCCCAACTCAATCGCCATACTGCTAATCGTCTGGCGGCCCGGCAGCGGCAGCCACTCCAACCCATGATACTCAATTGCCATGTAGGTGGCCCCGGCAATGGTCAATTCGCGGCCCAACTTGAGGGCGAAATCTTTGGCGTCTACACCGGGGCGGAAACGGCCGTTGCTGATGATGCACAACGTCTCCGGCACCCGCAGCCACGTCTTGCCCGTGGCCCACACCAACGCCACATCGGTAGACCCCATGCCCGTGCCAAAAGCCCCCACCGCACCATAACTGGTGGAGTGCGAATCCGACCCCACCACCACCATACCCGGCCGGGCAACACCTTCCTCCACCAACACCTGATGGCAAATGCCGCGCCCCACTTCAAACAGGCGAATCCCCTGCTCCCCGGCAAACCGGCGCACCACATTCTGATTATCGGCCACACCCACCGTCGAGGCGGGGGCCACATGATCCAGCACCAGCACCACCTGGTCGGGGTTATGCACGTGGCTCATGCCCAGCCGTTCTTGCATCACCTTGATGATGCCCGGCGAGAGCGAATCATGCCCCATAGCCACATCCGGCTGCACCACCACCAGGTCGCCCGGCTGCACCCGCCGCCCCGCTTTCTGTGACAATATCTGTTCCGTTAAAGTCTGTCCCACTTCTCCTCCTTGTTCGACAACAAGACATCCGATTTCTGTGAGAAATCGGATGTCTGACCCTACATTTTCAAGACCGCATCACCGGTTTCTACAACCCCCGATTTGATCACTTTCACATACATGCCGCGCAGGCGCAGCGCCTTGCCGGTTTCGGAATTGGCGAATTTGACGGCGTCCATGCCGTAGCGGTCGGTGAATTTGGCGCAACCGGTGTGAGGCACGGCCGTCACTTCCACCACGGCCGTACCCAATTGCAACCGTTGTCCCACGGGCAGGTTCTCCACGCCCAAATCCATGTCCACAATCAACTGATCGCCAGCCAGCGGCCACCGTTCCCGGTCATTGCCCGCCACCAGATTCAGGAAACGGCCGTTCATCAGCGTGAGCTGCATCTCTGGATGCGCTGAACCGTCATCGGTGCGTTTGCTGCCCCGCGGCCGCCAGTTATCTCCTTTCAGCCCATCCGCCACCGTCAATTCCCCGGTAGTCAGCACCAGTCGCTCGCCATCGGCCGGCCGGGCCACAATCATCTGCACCACACCGCCATCGGTTGGTGAATCCTGCACCGGCCCCAACCCTGCTTCCAATTCGGCCATATTCAAATTTTTGGTCATCGTTTACTCCTTTAATGGATGAGATTGGGAGATTGAGAGACTGGGAGACTGACAATCTCGCAGTCTCTCAGTCTCTTAATCTCCTCCGTTATGCGCCGCTTGATACAACAAGGAGTCCACATCGTCAAGGGTGAGACGGCCGTGATCGGCCATCGTTTTGATTTCATTCGTCAAATACTTCAGCTGCTCATCATCCAGACACAGCCCCAATTGCTCCGCCCGCCCCTTCACCGCGTTCCAGCCCGTTAGCCGGTGCGCCACATGAATATAGCGCGTCAGCCCAAAATCCTCCGGCCGCAAAATCTCATACGTCGCCGGATTATTCAGCACCGCTTTGGCATGAATGCCCGCTTTGTGCGTAAAACTGGCAAAACCGGTAATGTAGTTATTAAAAGGAATGTCCACCCGCACCAGCCGCGCCACCAGACTGTCCAGGTTGCGCAGCAGCGGCAGGTGATATTTCCGCACCAACGCCGGGTCGGTGGCATAGAGCCGGGCAATCAGGCCACCCAACGGTGTAATGCCGTTGCGCTCGCCAATGCCCAAGACGCTGGTGTCAATGTGTGTAGCCCCCGCTTCCAGCGCCGCATACGCATTGGCAATGGCACAGCCCGCATCATTGTGCCCATGAAACTCAATATCACACGTTAGCTCCCGGCGCAGGCAGGCCACCAGCTCATAAATCTGGCGCGGCGTGCCCACCCCCACCGTATCGGCAATACCTACCCGATGCACACCCAGCTCACACACCGCCCGATAAACGCGCACAATATCTTCCACATCGCTGCGCAGGCTGTCTTCCGTGCTAAAGCGCGTTTCCACCCCCTGACTGAGCAGGTATGCCACCACCTCCTGCGCCATATCGAGAATCTGGTCAATGGTACGGCCGTGACTAAACTCCCTTAAATACGACGAGGTACCAATCACCACATCCACCCCCGCCACGCCCGTATCTACCGCTTTTTTGGCATCCTCCAGGTTACAGCGCGTGTGCGTCAGGATTTTGGCATTCAGCCCCAACCGGGCGATGGTTACACAGTCGTTGTAACTCTCCGGCGAGGCCAACGGCGAGGTCAATTCCAGATATTCCACGCCAAAGGCATCCAGCAGCGTGGCAATCTGAACCTTCTCGGCCGTGCTGAAAAAAGCATTCACAAACTGCTCCCCCTCCCGCAGCGTAGACTCAATAATGGCAAACTTTTCCAGACTCATAACACCTTCCCTCGCAATTGACATGCCCTTCACATCGCCGATATACTCATCCCATGAAGTTTGAGTGGGACAAACAGAAACGGCTGACAAATATCCAGAAACATAACATTGATTTCGCCGACGTGACTGAGCTTTTTTATCAGCCCCACCTCATCGTGGAAGACGAACGTTTTGATTATGAAGACGAACGATTTTGGGCAATTGGTTTTGTTAAAGGCCAACCTACCATTATCGTACACACTTATATTGGAGATGATGTCATTCGCATCGTCTCCGCCCGTAAAGCGACGAGATATGAACAACAAAAATACTTCTCTTGAATCCCAAACCAACTGGGAGCGGCTGGAAGCAATGGATGATGAGGACATTGACCTGTCAGACATTCCCGAACTCACAGAAGAAGATTTCAAACGAGCCAAACCGGTGGCCCAGTTTTTTAAGGAGAGGGGAATCAAGTTTGATCCCAACGAACCAATTGTCGTAACCGAATACCAGGAAGATGGCACGGCCGTGACATATGAACTGCCACCGCCTAAGCCACTGCCACTGCTTGTTACGCTCGATCCCGACGTGCGCCGGTATTTCCCGGATTCCGAATCGGTCAACCGTACCTTGCGTTCGCTCATTGCCTTGATTCCTGAATCAGAAGCCACCTGAAGCAATACATTCTGATTATGGCTTGCACAAGTAGAATCGCATCATGCAACAATTTAAGTGGGACGAAAGAAAGGCCAGGCGCAACAGGCAAAAACATGGTATTTCATTTGATGAAGCGACAACCATTTTCAAAGACCCTTTTTCCATAACCATTCTCGATCCCGACCATTCTGATGACGAAACTCGTTTTATTGACATCGGTTTTTCTGATCAGGGACGCCTGCTAGTGGTGGTTTACACTGAACGCGACGACCATATTCGGATCATTAGCAGCCGTGTTGCCCACAAGGCTGAACAGGAATCTTATGAACGAGATGAATGACGATTTGATAGAAATTCGACCACAATACGATTTTTCCGGTGGCGTTCGTGGCAAACATTTCCGGGAAATGAGGCAGGGTTATCGTGTCACCATTCATAACGAAGATGGTTCTATGACCGTCAAAGAGTATGAACCGGATGAGGGTTGGGTTGCCCTTGATCCCGATGTGCGCCGGTATTTCCCGGATTCCGAATCGGTCAACCGTACCCTGCGTTCGCTCATTGCCCTCATTCCCGAACGGAGCGCCTAGCCATCCAAGACCCGAAGGGTTTCAAACACCCTTTGGGTCTAAACACCTTCCAATTCCCACAACACGGCCGTCACTGCTTCCACTACCTGATCAATTTCCTCCTTTGAAATCACCAATGGCGGGGTCAGGCGTAGGACGGTGGAACCGGCCGTGAGTGCCAACACACCCCGTTCCATCAGCCCACGCACCACCTCCATCGCCCGGATTTTCAATTCCACACCGACCAGCAAACCCAACCCGCGCACTTCCCGAATGAGCGGTGAGGGAATAGCCCGTAATTGTTCCATCAGGTACGCGCCCATTTCGGCCGCACGGCCGTGCAACCCCTCCATCTCCATCACCTCCAGCACCGCCTGGGCCGCCGCGCACGCCAGCGGATTGCCGCCAAAGGTGGAGCCATGCACACCTGGCGTCAGATTTTGCACCCGCCCGCCAATGCCCACCGCGCCCATGGGCAGGCCGCCCGCTATCGCCTTGCCCAGGCAGATCAGGTCAGGCGTGATGCCCATTTGCTCGCAGGCAAACAGCGTTCCGGTACGGCCGTAACCCGTCTGCACCTCATCCACAATCAACAGCGCCCCCCGTTCGTCACACAGCCGCCGCGCCGCCTGGAAAAAGGCCGGGTCGGCCAGCCGCACGCCCCCCTCCCCCTGCACAATCTCCAGGATGACGGCGGCGGTTTGTTCGGTCACGGCCGTGTCCAACCGGGCCACATGGCCAAAGGGCACATGGCTAAAACCGGGCACGAGCGGCTGGAACGGCTCCCGGTAATCTGGTTTGTGCGTGGCCGAAAGTGCGCCAAGAGTCCGGCCGTGAAACCCGCGCATCATCGCCACCACCTCCGTCCGTCCCGTACTCAGCCGGGCAAACTTCAACGCCGCCTCCACCGCCTCCGTGCCCGAATTGCACAGGAAAACCCGGTTCAAATCGCCGGGCAGCACGGCTGCTAATCGCGCCATAAACTGCGCCCGCTGCTCGTTGTAAAACATCTCCTGGCAGGTGATCAGCGTCTGCGCCTGCCGGGTGATGGCCGCCACCACCGCCGGATGGCAATGCCCCACGCTGGCTACGGCCGTACCCGCCGCACAATCAATATAGGCACGGCCGTCCTTATCCCAAACCGTCGCCCCCCGCCCGCGCACAAGGGCGACCTCCCGTTTGCCGTAAACCCCACTGGTGAATGTGTTTTCTAGTGTGATTGTGTCCATGTTTTTTAGAGGTAATCAGTAATCGGTAATCGGTAACTCGCCCACCGATAACCGATTACCGATTACCGTCCCCTGCCCGTCTAACGCCCGTAACACCGGCCGTTCCCCCCGCGCATCCCCCAGGATCACCCGGCGGACGCCGCCTTGTAAGGCTTCTTGTGCGCCGAGCAGTTTGATGCGCATTCGGCCTTGGGCGCAGCTTTGGGCGATTGCCTCAATTTCACCCGCCGCCAGTTGCCGGATGAGTGAACTTTCGTCGGGAAAATGGCGCAGCAGGCCGGGCACGTTGGAGAGGATGAGCAGTTCGCTGGCGTGAAGGGCGACGGCCGTTGCCGCTGCCGCCCGGTCGCCATCCACATTCATCGCCTCGCCATCATAGCTGATGGCCGGGGGGGTCAACACGGGCACAAAACCACCCGATAACAGGCCGTTCAATAAAGCGGTGTTCACCTGCTCCACCCGTCCCGTCAGATTGTCGCGGATGAGGCGGGTACGGCCGTTTTCCACCACTTTGAGTACTGGTTTGCGTGTGCCTTGCCAGAGACGGCCGTCCAGCCCACTCAGCCCCATCGCATTCACCCCTCGCCGCTGCAACCGCTCCACAATGTTCTTGTTCACCTGCCCGCAATACACCATCTCAAAAATCTCCAGCGTCGCCCGGTCGGTCAAACGGCTGGTATAGCCGGACGGTGAGGTGACAAACTGCGGCGGATGGCCCAACGCCGCCGCCACCTGATTGGTCAGGTGCGAACCGCCATGCACCAGCACCACCCGCTGCCCCTCCGCCACCAACTGCGCCACATCCGCACACACCGCCTCATAATCAATTCCTTCACTACCACCCACTTTGATCACGATCATGGTCGCCTCACTCGTTTGTAAGGGCGAGGCAGTTGGGGTTAACCACCTCTTGCCAGACAAGGCCACACCCAACTGCCTCGCCCCTACCCTTCATAATTCCTAATTCATAATTCATAATTCATAATTCATTCACACCGGGTGTAACCCGGCAAACTCCAGCCCCATTTTCTCCGGCCAACCCATCATCACATTCAGGCATTGCACGGCCGTGCTCGCCGCCCCTTTCATCAAATTATCCAGCGCACTGATCACCACCAGCCGCCGACTGTGTGGGTCGAGGGCAAAACCAATGTCGCACCAGTTCGTGCCCGCCAGGATTTTCGGTTCCGGGTAGCGGTAAATCCCTTTGCGCTCATTCACCAGCCGGATGAACGGCTCATCGCCATAGGCCGCCCGGTACAACTGCCAGACCGCCTTTTCGTCTACGTCCCGGTTCAAAAAGACATGGGCCGTACACAAAACACCGCGCACCAGCTCTACGGCCGTGACCGAAAAATGCAGCTCCATCTCCCCCAACGCCTGCAAAACTTCCGCCTGATGCCGGTGCCCGGTGGGGGCAAAAGAGCGCACCGCCCCGCTCCGCTCCGGGTGATGGCTGGCGGCGCTGAAACTGTTCCCCCCTTCCGACGACCCCACTTTCAGGTCAACGACCACCCGCTCCATCCAGCCGGCCTGGGCCAGGGGGGCCAGCGCCAGATTCACGGCCGTGGCATTACACCCCACCCCGCTCACATACCGCGCCCCCCGCAGCCGTTCCCGGTGCAGTTCCGGCAGCCCATACACAAAATCGGCCAGCCAGCCCGGATGGGGATGCGGCTGCCCGTACCATTGCTCATACACGGCCGCGTCCCGCAGCCGGAAATCGGCGGACAGGTCAATGATGCGTTCGGCAAGGGCGGCAAACTGTTCGATCTGGGCGGCGGCACGGCCGTGTGGCAGCGCCAAAAACAACACATCACAAGGCTGCAACTCCTCCACCGCACAAAATTGCTGCCGGGTGGTACCACGCAGGTTGGGATGAACCCCATGCACATACCGCCCCGCGTGCTGCTGCGACGTCACCTGCGCCACCACCACCTGCGGATGCGCCAGCAACAGCCGCAGCAGTTCCCCCCCCACGTAGCCAGAACCACCGACGATGCTTGCTCGTATCATTGTCCTTCTCCCGTGTTTAGGAATCAGTTAGCAGTAAGCAGTTAGCAGTTAGCGGTTGATTGCTTACTGCTAACTGCTCACCGCCCACCGCTCACTTCATCAAATAATCCACCACCCGCCCCGGAATATCCATCCCCGTCGGGGCGATGCTGTTGCGGAACTCCATGGTGTGGTTGACCTCGTTCACCAGCAAACGGCCGTCCGCCGTTTCCAATAAATCAATCGCCACAATGCCACCACCAACGGCCGTCGCCGCCGCCCGCGATAACTGGTCAATCTCCGGCGTCACCGGGCAGTTCTCCGCCCGCCCACCTCGCGCCGTGTTGGTAATCCAGTGCGCCGAATGGCGGGTGATGGCGCAAATCGTCTCGTCGCCCACCACAAAGCTGCGGATGTCCCGCCCCGGTTTGTCCACGTACTCCTGAATATAAAAAACGGAGTGCTGGTAAGACCCCAGGGTGGCTTTGTGTTCCAGGATCGCCTCCGCCGCTTCCCGGTCATTGATTTTTGCCAGCAGTCGCCCCCAGGAACCGACCGCCGGTTTCAGCACGGCCGGGTAGCCCATCTGCTCAATGGCGTCCAGGGCACTCTCTGGCGAGAAGGCGATCTGCGTGCGCGGCGAGGGCACACCGGCCTGGGCCAGCGCCAGCGTCGTCTCCAATTTGCTGCCGCACACCTGCACCACCTGGGCCGTATTCACGCAGGGAATCCCCCACGCGCCCCAGATTTGCAGGCAGGCCAGCGCCGCCGTGTGGCTGACGCAGCGGTCGAGGATGACATCAAAGCGCGTCCATTCTGACGGGCAGAACAGGTTGAGCACGGCCGTGCGCCCATCAATCAGCTCATACGCCAGTCCTCGCCGCTCCATCGCCTCGATGAGCAGCTTTTCTTCTACACGGATTCGGGAATACAGAATACCTATTCGCATCACTTTACCAGCCTTCCACTGGTGGCAAGTTGCAAGTTGCAAGTAGCAAGTGGCAAGTGGCTACGTATCACCTGCTACTTGCAGCCTGCCACCTGCCACTCACTGCCATTCACTCCCCCCAATCCTCCGCCACTTCCGGGGCCAGTTCCAATTGCAGCGGGTGGGTGCTGGTCACTTCCAGTTCCACGCCACAGTCGGGACATTCCAGGATTTCGCCGGGCAGCACGGCCGTGCCCACCACTACGCCACCACCACATTCGGGACATTCAAAATTGTTCATCGTTCAACTCCTTAAAATCGTTTCGCTTGTAGTAGGCGATTCATCGCCGTTCAGAAGGCGATGAATCGCCTACTACGAACATGGTTGGAAAATAAAAAAGCGGGCTTACCGCTGTTCCGGTAAGCCCGCCTGATACACCCTTTTACCTCTTCGCTTTCAGGGCACAGCGCAGCACACCAGAACCGGCGGTGGTTTGGTCTTCTTGCCCTTCTTCAATTCTGGCGAAAAGGTTGTGTCCATAACAGGTAATTGAGCAATTGGGTAATTGGGTAATTCGGTAATTGGGAAATTACGCAATTACCCAGTTACCCAATTACAAAAAAAGCCCCGCCGGTTATCTGGCGGGGCTTCGTGTGCAAAGAACTATGGGGAACGCACAACATCCAGATAACCTACCGGTTTCTGTAGCCCTTCTTGTCCTTCTTGGAAGCAAAAATGGATGTGTTTGCGTTCATCATGCGCGGAAGTGTAGCAGGGGATGGGGGATTGTCAACGGCCGTGACCTCAATTCTGCCAAAATAACCAACGTTACCACCCAATCATCAGTCATTTTCCACAATCCCACGTCTCTGGCGATGACGGAGCGGGTGAAGCGGGTGCGCCACACAATTTTGGACTATTTCAATGTCTCGTCAGAGGAACATGAATTTTACAGATTGAACTTGACGTTGATAATGTCGCCATCGCGCATGAGATAGGTTTTGCCTTCCTGGCGCATCTTACCGGCCGCCCGCACCTGATTCATGCCTCCCAGGGTGAGCAGATCATCGTAATGCACGGTTTCGGCGCGGATAAACCCTTTGGCCAGGTCGGTGTGGATGGCGGCGGCGGCATCTACGGCCGTTGCCCCCCGCTTGATCGTCCACGCCCGCACCTCATCTTCCCCCACCGTAAAGAATGATTGCAACCCCATCAGGTCATAACTCAGGCGAATAATTTTGTCCAGGCTCAGTTCGGTAACGCCATACTCTTCCATGAACATGGCTAATGATTCTTCATCACCGGCCGCGCTCAACTGCGCCAGTTCCATCTCCAATTTGCCACGTAAACTGGTGACGACGGTTTGTGGATAATCATATGACAATTCCACCTCTGCCTGGTCATCGCCAATGTTGAAGATGAGGACAATGGGCTTTAGCGTCAGCAGGCCATAACCACGTACCGATTTGATTTGTTCATCGGTGAGCGGAAGGGTGCGCAACGGCCGTTCCGCAGCCAACATCTCATTCATCTGCTGAAACAACGCCAACTCCGCCTCCGCTTCCGCCTTGTTCTTGAACGCGCCGCGTTGCAGTCCCGCTTCCAGCTTTTCCAGCCGTCGCTCTACCGCTCCTAAATCGTTCAGGATAAATTCCGTGTCTAAGGCGGCCAGATCGCGGGCGGCATTCACGCTCCCCTCCGGGTGCGGGTGCAGGTCACTTTCAAAAGCGCGGACGACATGCACAAAGCCATCCAGCCCGGCCAGATGGTTGAGCAGTTCGCCGGGCAGCCCGCCCCCTTCCGTCGCCCCTTTTTTCAGCCCGGCAATATCTGTGTAGGTAATGCGGGCATAGGTCGTCTTTTTGGGGTTGAACATGCGGCTGAGAACATCTACCCGCGCATCATGCACATCCACAACGGCCGTTAATACATCAAACCGCCCCCCCATACTCAGCCCGACCGGTGCATTCCCTTTCGTCAGCGCATTAAAAATCGTCGTTTTGCCTGCTCCGGGCAGGCCAATAATACCTAATTTCATAATGATCCTTTCAAGTCAACCTTCACAACCGGAATCTATTACCAGATAATTACCCGGTACTGTTCCGAACCAATTCCACCAAAACAAACGCCAGCGAACTGAGCATCAGGCCAGCCAAAAAAGCA
The DNA here is from genome assembly GCA_964581605.1 of uncultured Ardenticatenaceae bacterium. Classification (GTDB taxonomy): domain Bacteria; phylum Chloroflexota; class Anaerolineae; order Promineifilales; family Promineifilaceae; genus CAADGU01. The sequence continues at coordinate 34,188 of CAZOPF010000017.1, read as the reverse complement.
ATATAAGCAATGCGAATATACCGATACTTTTGCCGTCCTAAATAAACGCCCATTTCATAAATCTCGCGCAGCATGGCTTCATACGCTCGTGTGGGGTCTTGCAAAATGGGGTCCATTTCGGCCACCCATTCATCATACTCCAGATTGGCAAAAGTACCGAAAAAGAGCAGATTGGAATGAGGATTGCGTAAATCCGGCTTTGATTTCAGGTTTAGCTTGGGCATAACAGCATAAGCGGCCGCAACAATCGTCACCAGCGAACAGGAAATCAACACCAGCACCGGCCAGCGTAAATATGGGTCTTCCAGATAACGAATGGAGATCGTGGCTATGACTGAAGCCAACGTAAACATCATACTGGCTTTCACATCCGCCATCTGGCTCAACTGCGCATGATAAGCCCGCGTCTGGCGCAGCATTTGATCCAGATGCCCGGACGGTTTAATGGGCTGAATGGCCATCGTTTGTGCCACCTCTGTCTGCACCGCACCGTTATTTGTCATTTCCATTACTATCACCTCCAATACAGTTTTGGCTTGTTTACCACAAAAAGGGCAAATAGGATAAACTCCTCTTTATTGTACCCCTGAATAAGCAGGAAGGTGTTATATGATCCACCACGAATTTGCGACTACCCAACGGGGCCTCGACCGGCAACTCCCGGCCATGCGGCTCTATGAAAAGGCGAAACGGTTAGGCATTTGGAATCCATCTGATATTGACCTGGTGCAGGATGCGCAGGAATGGCGGGCTTTACGGCCGGATGAACAAGATTTGTTGCTGCGGCTTACTGCTATGTTCCAGGCCGGAGAAGAGGCGGTCACGCTTGATCTGTTACCGTTGATCATGGCGGTGGGACGCGACGGCCGTGTGGAGGAAGAAATCTACCTTACCACCTTCCTCTTTGAAGAAGCCAAACACACTGACTTTTTCAGCCGCTTCCTCACTGAAGTGACAAATCAAAATGAAAATGGTATGGGTGTCAATCTCGGCCGTTACCATTCGGAAAGTTACCGCCACATCTTTTATCACGTTTTACCCCAAACCTTGCAGGCTCTACAAAAAGACCCTTCACCAGCCGCTCTCATTCGTGCCTCTGTCACCTACAACATGGTTGTAGAAGGTGTGCTGGCCGAAACCGGCTATCACGGTTATTTCACCGTACTGGACCAGGAAAAATTACTGCCAGGCATGAGGCAAGGCATTACCCTGCTAAAACAAGACGAATCCCGCCATATCGCCTACGGCGTTTTTCTCATTTCCCGGCTGCTGGCCGCCGATGATAGTTTGTGGGCTGTGGTGGAAGAGACGATGAATGAGTTGTTGCCTTACGCGCTGGCCACGGTGGGCGAAACATTTACCTTTTACGATCCTATTCCCTTCGGCTTAGACCCGGCCATTTTCACCGACTTTGCCATGAATCAGTTTCAAAAACGGCTGGAGCGGATTGAGCGAGCGCGGGGCGCATCCTTGACCGAAGTCGAACAAATCACACATGACATCATTGAGGCAAACGATGGCTAATACAGAAATGATAGCTGATACCGTAGAAGATATTTCCCGGTTGCCCTTGCCACCTGGTCGCTATGGGTTGCCGTTGGTAGGCGAAACACTCACTTTGCTGCGCGATAATGATTTTTCTCTGAAACGATTCCGGCAATATGGCCCCATTTACCGCACCCATTTGCTGGGCCGGCCAACGATAGTGATGAGCGGTGCAGAAGCCAATGAGTTTTTACTCAGCAGCGGTATGGATCACTTTTCCTGGGAAGCCGGCTGGCCGAATACGTTTAAGGAGTTATTGGGCCGCTCGCTCTTTTTGCAGGATGGGGAGGAACATCGGCATAACCGTAAATTGATCGCGCCCGCTTTTCACGGCCGTGCCCTGGCTGCATACCTCTCTACAATAGATGGTATAGCGCGTGGTTATTTGCAAAGCTGGCAAAAATTGGAAACATTTGCCTGGTTTACCGAATTTAAGAAGATGACCTTTGATATTGCCTGCACTTTGCTCATTGGCGCGCCGCCTGGCCCGGAAACAGCCCAGTTAAGCCAGCATTTCACAGACCTTACCAATGGCCTGCTCACATTGCCTGTGCGCCTGCCGGGAACACCATTTTACAAAGCGATCAAAGCGCGAGACGCTATTCTCCAGTTTGTCGGCCAACAAATTGAAATCCGGCGGGCGGACCCCACCCAAGATGCGTTGAGTATGCTTGTTCATAGCCAGGATGAAGACGGCCGTGCCTTTAGCAACGACGAGTTGGCTGCCCAGGCCGTTTTGTTGCTTTTTGCCGGGCACGAGACCACTACCTCTATGCTGGCCTCATTTTGCCTCTTACTGGCCCAGCACCCGGCCGTTTGGGAAAAACTGCGTGCCGAGCAAGCCAATATCCCCCTTTCTGACCCGCCCGTACTGGCCGATTTTCGGCAGATGCCTTACCTGGAAAAGGTGCTATTGGAAACAGAACGCATTTATCCGCCAGTAGCTGGCGGGTTTCGTGGCGTTACCAAAGCGTTTAGCTTTGCCGGATACCAGATTCCGCAGGGATTTCAGATCCAATACAACATCTTGAATACGCATTACGACACGGCCGTTTTCCCGGAGCCTGAAAAATTTGATCCTGAGCGATTTAGCGAAGAAAACAGAACGGGACGGTCTCATTTTAGCCTGGTTGGATTTGGCGGCGGGCCACGCACCTGCATTGGCAAAAGTTTTGCCCTGCTGGAAATTCGGCTGTTAGCCGCTCGTCTCTTGCGCGAGTATGCCTGGGAGATTTTGCCAGAACAGGATACCACCATCATCCGTGTGCCGACGGCGCGCCCCAAAGATAATTTGCTGGTACGTTTTTGGCGGCGGTAAGGCAACCCCCGCAGCTCTCCTGGGGATTCCATCCCCAGGCTGATAGACACAAACGCGCGAAAGCGCGTTAGGGGCGGGTTATGTATCGGTATACGGCCGTTGCCAGGTATAAAGTGCTCAAATTAGTACCCAGTGATTTTGTTCAATCCGTTGACAAACAATAATGGCTCTGATATAGTTCTGGCACTTCATGGGAGCGCTCCCATGAAGGGTTGAGGAGAAGAATGCCATTGTTTACACCCACATCCCATCCTGGCGGAAGGTTTTCCGCCTGAAGTTTGGTTTGAATTGCGGGCGCAATTGGGAGCGCTTCCACAAATCTGGCATTTTTATCCCTGTTTTGTTCACAAATTATTTTGTAACGAGTTATCTAAAGTCTTGTTGAGTCAGGCAAAAGGCTTATGAGTCGGTTGACCCTGGAAACGATAGCTGAATTGGCTGGTGTCTCGCGCTCCACCGTGTCACGAGTGGTCAATAACCACGTCAGTGTGCGCCCGGAAGTGCGCGAACGTGTTTTATCGGTTATTGAAGAGACGGGATACCAGCCTGATCTGGCTGCCCGCCGTCTGGCCGGTCAACGGGCTAACATCATTGGGTTGGTCATTGCCGAGCCAGCCCAGGCTCTATTTGCTGATCCTTATTTTCCACGTTTGATTCAAGGTATTACCCAGGCCTGTAACCCACTAGACCTCACCTTATCTCTCTTTTTATTTCATACCAAAGAAGAAGAAGCCAGTTTATACCCCCGGATTTTGCGGAACAACTTATTTGACGGGTTGATTGTGGCGGGGAATCATATTGATGATCCTTTGATGCCAGAGTTGATTGCCAATGATATTCCTTTTGTGGCTATCGGCCGTCACGAACATCCTGATGTGAATTTTATTGATACGGATAATCTGGCCGGTGGGCACGCGGCCGTGACCCATCTGATTCGCCAGGGGCGCCAGCGTATTGCCCATATTTCCGGCCATCTCAACAACCGTTCTGCTCTGGACCGTCAGGAAGGGTATCGGAATGCGCTGCGCGACCGGGGGCGGATGGTTGATCCTACCTTAATGGAAATTGGCGATTATACCGAGGCCAGCGCCTATGAAGCGATGTACCGGTTGCTCGCCAAAGAGATTGACGCCGTATTTGTCGCCTCCGACAGCATGGCTTTGGGCGCTATGCGTGCCCTGCGTGAAGCAGGGGTCTCTGTTCCCCAAGATGTGGCGGTGGTTGGTTTTGATGATTTGCCTCCGGCCGTATTGGCCATTCCCCCCCTGACGACGATTCGCCAACCCATTCGGCGCATGGGGGCGCTGGCAGTGGAAACGTTATTGGACATTATTGAAAATGGCTCTAAACCGGCACGGCGGATGATTCTGCCCACGGAGTTGGTGGTGCGAGAATCATCTATTCTCAGTTAATCGGGTTATGAATGCTTTGAACGGTAGGGAACAGGTGCAAACGGCCGTCGTCGGTTTAGATGTCGGTGGCACCACCATTAAAGCGATGGTGGTAGATAATACCTGGCAGCCACGCGGTTATGCCACCTGCCCCACCGACAAACGCTCACCGCAGCATACTCTGGAAAGTATGCAAACGGCCGTATACCAGGTTTTATCCATCGCCGAACTATCATTGAGCCAGGTCAGTGCCGTGGGCATCGGCATTCCGGGGCGCGTAAACCCGGAAACAGGCGTCGTCCAGTTGGCCGTTAACCTCAATTGGGATGATATTCCCGCCGGGGCGTTACTCAGCGAATTGCTTCAGGGTGTGCCCTGCTTTTTGGAAAATGATCTACACGTAGCGGCCCTGGGCTATTACACTTTTTTTGCCGACCCATCCATTCAGCACATGGCTTACGTCAGTATTGGTACCGGGCTGGCAGCGGGGTTGATTTTGGACGGCCGTCTATACCGGGGCGCACACGGCATGGCCGGTGAATTTGGGCACATGGTGGTGGAACCAGACGGCCCCCGCTGCAACTGTGGCAATTTTGGCTGTCTGGAAATGTATACGGCCGGGCCAGCCATCGCCCACGCCGGGCAGCAGGCGGCCGCCGCAGGGTTGTTGGCGTTGCCAGGGAAGGTGGAAGAGGTGACGGCCGTAGAGGTCTTCCAGGCCGCACACCATGGCAACCAAACCGCCCAGGCCATCATCACCCGGGCCGGAGCCTACCTGGGGCGCGGTTTACAGAGTCTCATCATGGCTTTCGACGTAGACAAAATCATCCTCGGTGGCGGCGTAGCCCGCGCCGGCGAAACACTCCGTCAGGCCATCTTGCGGGAATGGCAGCGACAATCACAACAATCCCCCCTGGCTGCTGAAATGTTAAAGCCTGCAAAATTAGAAATAGCGCCAGCCAACATCAACGCTGGCGCCTGGGGTGGCGTGGCTCTTGTGCGCCAGATAGTGGCCCACAAAACACCACAACCACTCATAACCACTTAAAGGAGGTGAGGTTCAGGCACAAGCATATAGCACAACACATTCCATCTTTCACCTGTCTACCGTCATCCGCTCATCACACCCAGACAGGCATGGTTCATCAGAACCATAACCATTTAGAATCGTTACATTCAAATTCAGATACGCACAAGGAGAGAAGAACATGCGTACATCACGTTATTTGTTAATTTTGTTGGCCCTGATTCTGGGCATGGTATTAGTCGCGTGCAGTGGCGGCGCCACCGAAGAAACGGCTGAAGAACCTGCCACCACTGAAGAAGAAGCCCCGGCGGAAGAAGAAGCCCCAGCCGAAGAAGAAGCCCCGGCGGAAGAAGAAGCCCCGGCCGAAGAAGAAGCTCCGGCCGAAGAAGAAGCTCCGGCCGAAGAACCTGCTGAAGAAGCCATGGGCGAGAAAGTGCAAATTCGCTGGTTCGTTGGTCTGGGCACCGGCACCAACCCCGAACAAATTGCTGTGCAAGAAGAAGTTGTGGCTGATTTCAACGCTTCTCAGGATGAGATCGAACTCGTGTTGGAAATCGTGCCCTACGACGCCGCCCGCGACACACTGGCTACGCAAATTGCCTCTGGTAACGGCCCTGACATCATCGGCCCTGTCGGTTGGGGTGGCTCCAACGCCTTCTACGGCCAATGGCTGGACATCGGTCCCCTGATCGAATCCACTGGCTTCGACACCTCCATCTTCGATCCAGCCCTGGTTGAGTTCTACCAGACCGAAGAAGGCCAGGTAGGTTTGCCCTTCGCTGTGTTCCCGGGTGCCATGTACTATGTGCCCGCCATGTTCGACGAAGCAGGTCTGGAATATCCACCACAAGTCTATGGTGAATCGTATGTCCTGGACGGTGAAGAAGTTCCCTGGAACTGGGAAACCGTGACCGAACTTGCCAAACTGTTAACCGTTGACGTAAATGGCAATAATGCTACCGAAGAAGGCTTCGACCCCACCCAAATCGTACAGCTAGGTTATAGCCCGCAATGGCAACACCCCAACTCTATCGCCACCTTCTATGGCGGCGCAGCTAAAATTTACGAAGGTGAGGAAAAAGGCTCATTCGTTTCCGCCATTCCTGATAGTTGGAAAGAAGCCTGGCGCTGGTACTATGAAGGCATGTGGGGTGACCAACCCTTCATCGCCAATGGCCCGCTGGCCGGTTCCCCAGAGTTTGGTGGCGGCAACGTCTTCAACAGCGGCAAAGCGGCCATGGGCCTGACCCAAACCTGGTACACCTGCTGTCTGGGCGAATTCCGCGATGCTGGCAATGAATTCCAACTGGGCATCCAGCCCGCGATGGCCGATGGCACTGTTCAGGGCCGTATTGACGCCGATACCTTCCGCATCTGGACAGGTACCCAACACCCTGAAGAAGCCTTTGCTGTCTTGTCTTACCTCATCACCACTGGCGGCGACAAACTGCTGCCTATCTATGGCGCTATGCCTGCTATTGCCGAAAAGACAGAAGCCTTTTTTGAGGTCAAATCAAACGACTATCCGTTTGTGACCCCAGAAAGCTGGAATGTCTTCATACAAGGCCTGGCATACCCCGACAATCCCAGCGCAGAACAATATCTGCCAGAGTGGAATGAAGCCTTCGCCCGCATCCAGACCTTCGGTGACCTGCTCAGCAACACCGAAGACCTGGACTTCGATGCCGAATTTGACAAATTACAAGAAGACCTCACCGCTATCTACAACAAATAAACGGTTGATATGATGAATGGGCGGGTTAGTTGTCAATGGCTATCCCGCCCATTTTCCTAATGTGTTTTTGCCGCTATACTTTTAGTCAGTTTCCATAATAGTAGGCGGGAAGATTGAGGATAACTGGAACGGGCAGGTGTGATTTAGACCCAGGACCAAAGGAGAGAAGATGTTATGTTTGAACAATTAAGCAGCAGCAGAATTCAACTACCATCACTGCGAGCATATCGCCAGATGTCGTCTATAAAACGTCGTGAAATGCGTGAAGGCTTGCTTTTTATTTCCCCCTGGCTTATCGGGTTTTTGGTGTTTACTTTCTTGCCTATTATTGCCAGTTTGATCTTCAGTTTTATGGATCTGCAAATCACCGATGGCATTTTGAGTACACCCGAATTTGTAGGGCTAAAAAACTACCAACAGGTATTCACTGATCCGCAGATATGGACGGGTAGTAGCGGTACACGCGGCTCCATGTGGATCACGATCCGCTTTGGGTTGATTGCCTTGCCGGTGGGCCTATTTCTGCCGTTAGGGCTGGCATTGTTGATGAACAGCCCGTACTTGAAAGGTTCCATGTTCTTCCGCAGTGCGTTTTATATGCCTTACATTATCCCCTTTGTCGCTGCTATCTTCTTGTGGGGCGGTATGCTCAACCCAGAAACAGGGTGGATCAACCGGGCGCTCTTGGGGTTAGGCATTCCCAGAGAGATGCTGCCCAACTGGGCGAATGATGTTAACTGGGTCTATCCAACTTATGTGATCATGGGCATTTGGGGGATCGGAAATGCCATGCTCATTATGCTCTCTGGTTTACAAGGGGTGCCTACTGAGTTGTACGATGCGGCTAAAGTTGATGGTGCTAATACCTGGCAACAATTCCGTAATGTCACCTTCCCCATGATTTCCCCGGTGCTCTTCTTCAACCTGGTATTGATTGTTATCGGGTTATTCCAATACTTCCTGGTGCCGCTGGTGGTGAATAATGGCACGGGGCGACCTGGCGGAGCCACGATGTTTTATAACCTCTATTTGTATAAGACTTTCTTCACTTTTCAGAATATGTCTTATGGTTCAGCCATGGCCTGGTTATTGTTCCTGATCATTCTCGCTGTCACATTGTTTTTATTCGGAACCGCGCCGCGCTGGGTCTATTATGCCGGTGAACGGCGTTCTTAAGAAGGTGTAATCATGAGAGCATCCCCCCTACGCAATCCACGTTCAACAGCCAAGAGCTTTACTGTAACCGGCTCCACTGTGCTTCTCTTGTTTCTATTTCTTTCTCCATTTGCCTTCATGGTTTTTACTTCGCTGAAAACTCAGGAGCAAATTTCTGTGATTGGTGGTCCGGTATGGCCAGCGAAACCGGCGGTGTATGAGTATAACGGCGAAGAGTTGGAGATGTTTACAGTGCCTATGAATACATGTCAGGGTAGTGAAGATGATGCCTCTGAGGGAAGTCTGGCACTGCTGCAGAAGGGGCGGAGAGAGAGTACCTTTGTTGATCCGGGTAATCCTGAACGAGGTGAGTTTGTCTGTGCGGTATCCTGGCGCGCATTGGCACGGCCGTGGCAGTTCGCTCCTACCTGGTCAAATTATCAGGAAGTATGGGAATCCATTGATTATCCGCGCCTGATGTGGAATACCACCATGTATGCCATTTTAAGTACCATTGGCGTATTATTCTCTTGTACGCTTGTGGCTTATGGCTTTTCACGTTTTGATTTTCCAGGGCGGGATTTCTTGTTCATGGTTCTGATCGCCACTATTTTCTTACCCGCATTTGTGACGCTTATTCCAACCTATACATTTTTCCAAAAAATTGGCTGGGTAGGAAGCTGGGCGCCGCTCATTGTGCCCACTTTCTTTGGCAATGCGTTTGATGTCTTTTTGCTGCGGCAGTATTTTATGACGATCCCACGAGAACTGGATGAGGCCGCGATGATGGATGGTGCCAGCCGATTCCGTATTCTGTGGTCGGTCATTTTGCCTCAATCTTACCCGGCGCTGCTGGCTGTAACTGTATTCCACATTGTGTATGCCTGGAATGACTATTTTGGGCCGTTGATTTACCTCTCGACGAATCGCGCCGCGTGGCCCATCTCGGTGGCGCTGTCTACATTTAATGGGATCTATGGTTCGCAACCGCAGTTGATTCAGGCGGGTGCATTAATGGCGTTGATTGCGCCGTTGATCCTTTTTATTCTGGCACAGCGGTTCTTTGTACGGGGCATTGTGATCACGGGCGTGGAGAAATAGAAGTGTATGGCGTATGGCGTATCAATATACGCCATACGCTACATAGCAATAAGTCCCAGAGGCATCAGAAAAATGAACAAGTTTTGGTTAGTAGCAGGGCTGCTTTTGGTTTTTGTTGCCTGTTCGCAGCCACCAACCGCAAATGAGGTAGCCACGGCCGTACCCACCACCACTACCGTCTCGCCATCTGTCCTGGCTACGGCCGTGCCCAATCACCTCTACGTAAACAGTGCTATCTCCCAAGGGCCGATCAACCCTCTGGTATATGGCTCCAATTACGGCCCCTGGGCTGGCCTGCCGGCGAACGGCCTGGAGTATTATCAAAACTCCCATATCACGTTCCTTCGTTTTCCAGGTGGCAATTGGGGCGATGAAAACGACCTGCGCCCCTTCCATATTGATTCGTTCATGGACATCGTGGGCATGATTGACGCTGAACCACTCATTCACGTCAACTTGTTGCGCGGGACACCAGAAGAAGCGGTGGAACTACTTCGTTATACCAATGAGGAAAAAGGGTATGGGGTGAAGTATTGGAGCATCGGCAACGAACCGACACTCTATAACAACAAACCATCTGTCACGCCCGGTGAGTGGGATGCACCTTATTACAATGCGCGCTGGCGTGAATTTGCCGAGGCGATGAAGGCCCAAGACCCTTCGATTTTGCTGGTGGGGCCAGATGTGCATCAGTTCACGGCCGTAGATGCCAACAACCCCAAAGACAGCCAGGGGCTTGACTTTATGCGTGAGTTTCTGCGGGCTAACGGCGATCTGGTGGATATTGTTTCTATGCACCGCTACCCCTTTCCCACTGACAGGCAAAATCCCAACCCCTCTATTGATGATCTGCGCCAGAACAGCCCGGAATGGGACCAGATCATCCCCTTCCTGCGCCAGATGATCCAGGAAGAAACGGGGCGCGACCTGCCCATTGCCGTTACCGAAGTCAACTCCAACTGGTCAAACACGTTGGGTGGTGAAGCCACGCCTGATTCGTTCTACAACGCCATCTGGTGGGCTGACGCGCTGGGGCGCATGATTAACCAGAACGTGGACATCGTCAACCACTGGATGCTCTACCACCCACGCGACGGGACGGGCATTCTTGATCGCAGCGAACCGCGCCCGACGTACTACGTTTACCAGATGTACGATCATTTTGGCAATGAAAAACTCCATGCCGATTCCGGTGTAGCGGATGTTTCCATTTTTGCTGCCCAACGTGACGATGGCGCGGTGACATTGATGATGGTCAATCGCGGGCCAGACGAGGTGACTGTGCCTCTGCAAGTGGATGGGTACGAAGGTAGCAGCGCCGAATTGTGGCGTTTTGATGCCGAACACAAGGCGGAAAATTTAGGCGCAATCGAATGGGCCAATGGTGAAACGATCACCCTGCCAGGGCAGTCTATTTCGCTGTTGATACTACAGCGGACGGAGGAATAAACGGATTCCTTCCCATCCGTTCTCTCCCCCATCCGCTGTAGTCTTGATAGAGGACCGTATGTACAAAAGAATGGTGTTGTTAATCGCGCTGCTCACGGCCGTTGCCTGCCAGCAACCACCTGCCCCATCCCACACCAGCCCCCCCGATACAGCCACCACCGAAGCGATTACACCGACGGCAGTTGCGCCCACCATTGAACCCTCCCCCAGTTCCGAACCCGTTCCCGCCTATCTCAACCCGGAACTGCCTACCGCCGAACGGGTAGAAGATTTGCTGGGCCGTATGACGCTGGAAGAGAAAATTGGGCAAATGACGCTGGTGGAGAAAAATAGCATCCAGCCTACGGCCGTCACCAATTACCTCATCGGCGGCATTCTCAGTGGTGGCGGTGGCTATCCCGCCGAAGGCAACACCGCCGAAAATTGGGCGGCCATGGTGGATAGCTACCAGGAAGCGGCCCTCAGTACCCCCTTAGCCATTCCCATCATTTACGGCGTAGATGCTGTACACGGCCACAATAATTTGAAAAATTCCACCCTCTTCCCGCACAACATCGGCCTGGGAGCCACGCGCAACCCGGAACTACTGCGGCAAATCGGGCACATCACGGCCGTAGAAACCCGCGCCACCGGCATCCCCTGGGATTATGCCCCCGTCATTGCTGTGCCCCAGGACATTCGCTGGGGGCGGACGTATGAAGCGTACAGCGAAAACACCAACCTGGTGAGTGAACTGGGCGTAGCTTTTATGCAAGGCTTACAAGGGGAAGATTTGGCGGCGATCACGGCCGTACTCGCCACCCCCAAACATTACATCGGCGACGGCGGCACGGCCTGGGGCAGCTCCACCACCGGGGATTACATGCTCGACCAGGGCAATATGCAGGTGGACGAAGCCACCCTACGCGAACTATTTTTACCGCCCTATCAGGCGGCCGTAGACGCGGGCGCACAAAGCATCATGGTCAGCTTCAGCAGTTGGAACGGCACCAAAATGCACGCCCAACAATATCTGCTGATGGACGTTTTGAAAGGCGAATTGGGCTTTGAAGGCTTTTTAGTCTCAGACTGGCAGGCCATTGACCAGATTTCGCCCAACTATTATGAAGCGGTCGTCACCTCGATTAACGCGGGTGTAGACATGAACATGGTGCCCTATGACTATATGCGCTTTATCAATACGATGTTGACGGCCGTCGAAAATGGCGACATCACCGAAGCCCGCATAGATGACGCCGTGCGCCGCATCCTCACTGCCAAATTCAACCTGGGCCTGTTTGAAAACCCCTACGCCGACACCACCCACATCGGGCTGATTGGCTCCCCCGAACATCGCGCCCTGGCCCAGGAAGCGGTCAGCCAATCGCTGGTACTGCTGCAAAACGAGAATGAAACCCTGCCCCTGCCCAAAGACGCCCGCATTTTTGTGGCCGGGCCATTTGCCGATGACATCGGCGTACAATCGGGCGGCTGGACAATTGAATGGCAGGGACGTTCCGGCAACATCACTGAGGGCACAACCATTTGGGAAGCAATTCAGGCTACTGCCACTGGCGAAGTGCAGTTCAACAAGTTCGGCCGTTTTGAGGAGTTTAATCCCCCGGCCGATGTGGGTATTGTCGTCTTGGGTGAACTGCCCTATGCCGAAGGAGTGGGTGATGCGGCCGACCTGAGCCTGAGTGACAGCGATGTGGAACTGATTCGGCGCATGGGGGAACAGACGGACAAAGTGGTGGTGATCTTGTTATCGGGACGGCCGTTGCTCATCACCGACGCCCTCCCCCTGGCCGATGCCTGGATTGCCGCCTGGCTGCCCGGCACAGAAGGGCAGGGCATTGCCGACAACCTCTTCGGCGACCACCCCTTCACCGGCACACTGCCCTACACCTGGCCCGCCAGCACGGAGCAACTACCGCTTGGTTCTGGCGGTGAACCGCTGTTTCCTTTCGGACATGGCTTAACAACAGATGATTAACGCGGAGGCGCGGAGACGCAGAGGGATATTTTCTCTGCGCCTCCGCGTCTCTGCGTTGAAAACAGGACGCGGACGAACACAAACAAACGCGGATCAAATCTGCGTAATCTGTGGAATCTGTGGATTATCTTCACAAGGAGAAGAAAATGCGCTACGGACATTTTGACGATATGAACCGGGAGTACGTGATTACCCGGCCGGATACCCCGCTACCCTGGATCAACTATTTGGGCAGCCAGGATTATTTTGGTTTGATCAGCAATACGGCCGGAGGGTACTCCTTCTACAAAGATGCCCGGCTGCGGCGGCTGACCCGCTACCGCTACAACAATGTGCCTTTCGATTTTGGCGGCCGTTACCTTTACCTGCGCGATAATGACAGCGGTGACTTCTGGTCCCCCAGTTGGCAGCCCACACGCAAAGAGTTGGATAGTTACACCTGCCGTCATGGCATGGGCTACACCATCATCGCCTCCCAATACAAAGGTATCCGGGCAGAGACACGCTACTTTGTGCCGCTGGATCAGACATTGGAAGTATGGCAGATGACGGTGACAAATGAGAGGAGTACGGCCGTGAACCTCTCCGCCTTCTCCTACATTGAATTTTGCCTGTGGGATGCCCACGACGACGCCACCAACTTCCAGCGCAACTTCAGCATCGGCCAGGTAGAAATTGAAGAGAACGTCATCTACCACAAAACCGAGTACCGCGAACGACGCAACCATTTCGCCTACTTCGCCTGCTCTACGCCGCCTGCCGGTTATGACACCCAGCGCGAATCCTTCCTCGGCCCCTATCGCGGCTACGATAACCCGCTTGTCGTGGCCCAGGGGCACTCCACCAACTCCGTCGCCCACGGCTGGGCACCCATTGGTTCCTTTAGTTTTCATCTCTCCTCCCTCCAGCCGGGCGAGTCAAAGAGTATCATCTTGGTATTGGGTTATCAGGAGAACCCGCAGGATGAGAAATTTGACCCGCCCGGCACCCAAACCATCAACAAACGGCGGGTTCGGCCGATTTTGCAGCAGTTTCTTGACCCGGCGCAGGTGCAGGCCGCCTTTGACCAACTGCGGGTATATTGGGATCGGCTATTGGGCGGTTATCAGGTGGCATCACCCAATGAACACGTCAACCGCATGGTCAACATTTGGAACGCCTACCAGAACATGGTCACCTTCAACATGTCCCGCTCCGCCTCCTTTTACGAATCGGGCATCGGCCGGGGCATGGGTTTCCGCGACTCTAACCAGGATTTGCTGGGCTTCGTGCATATGATTCCCGAACGCGCCCGCGAGCGTATCCTGGACATTGCCGCCACCCAGTTGCCCACCGGCGGCGCCTATCACCAATACCAGCCGCTCACCAAACGAGGCAATGATGCCGTTGGCAGCAATTTTAATGATGACCCGCTCTGGTTAGTGATGGGAGTGACGGCTTATATCAAGGAAACGGCCGATACCAGCATCCTCGACGAACCCGTGCCCTATGACAACGCCCCCGGCACGGAAGAACCGCTCTACGAACACCTCCAACGCAGCATCCGCTACACGCTGGAAAGGCTGGGGCCACACAATTTGCCGCTCATCGGCCGTGCCGACTGGAACGACTGCCTCAATTTGAACACCTTTTCCGAACATCCCGGCGAATCGTTCCAGACGACGACGAACAAGGATGGCAAAACGGCCGAATCCGTTTTCATCGCCGGGCTGTTTGTGCTGGCGGCAAAAGAAATGGCCGCCTTAGCCGACCATTTGGGCAAAACGAAGGAAGCGGAAACCTACCGCTGGCACGCCGCCAACATGACAGAAACGACACTGGCGCATGGCTGGGACGGCGAGTGGTTCCGCCGCGCCTATGATTTTTACAGCCATCCCGTGGGTTCAAAAGAATGTGAAGAAGGGAAGATTTTCATCGAGCCACAGGGCATGTGTGTGATGGCCGGGATTGGGCTGGACGATGGCCAGGCAGAGCAGGCGTTGGCCTCGGTCGCCGCGCATTTAGCCACGCCACACGGCATTGTCTTGCAGCAGCCCGCCTATTCGCAATACTATCTGCACCTGGGCGAGATTTCTTCGTACCCACCGGGCTACAAGGAAAATGCCGGTATCTTCTGCCACAACAACCCCTGGATCATGATTGCGGAAACGGCCGTCGGCCATGGCGAGCAGGCGTTAGATTATTACCTGCGCATCAACCCGTCCGCCCGCGAAGCGATCAGTGATGTGCATCGCTGCGAACCCTACGTCTATGCGCAGATGATTGCCGGAAAGGACGCCCCCACGCACGGCGAGGCCAAAAATTCCTGGCTGACGGGCACGGCCGCCTGGAACTATGTCGCTATCACGCAATGGATTTTGGGCATACGGCCGTCTTACAATGGCCTGATTATTGCCCCCTGTATTCCCCTGGAGTGGAAAGGCTTCACCGTTATTCGCCACTTCCGCGGTGTGGATTATCACATCACGGTGGAACGAGCCGGTGCAGGTAATGAGGTGGCGCTGACGGTTGACGGCCGTGCCATTATCGGCAATATCGTACCGTTACCAGGAGATGGGGTGACGGCCGTTGCCGTCCATGTTCAGCTAGGGAAATAGATACACGGATTGGACGGATCAGACGGATTTTCACGGATAAAAAATCCGCGAGCATCCATCAAATCCGCGTCATCCGTGTATCCATTTTAAGCAAACCTATGACCAGTTATGGCTATTTTGACGACGAGAAACGGGAGTATGTGATCACCAATCCGAGGACGCCGGTGAAGTGGATCAACTACATTGGCGGCCTCAGTTTTGGCGGCTTTGTAGACCACACCGGCGGCCTGCTCATCTGCAAACAAGACCCCAGCCTCAACCGCATCACCAAATACATCCCGCAAATGCCCGCCAGCGATTTCAAAGGCTCAACCTTGTATTTGCGGTTCAAATGGAACGAAGAAAACGGAGAGGATTCAACGGTCAACCTTTCACCCCTTCACCCTCTCACCCCTTCACCTTATCACATTTTCTCCCCCTTCTTTGTTCCTACTCTCGACAAATACGGCCGTTACGAATGTCACGTCGGGTTGGGGTACACGCGCATTGTGTCTGAGTTTTATGGGATTCGCACGGAGGCGACCATTTTTGTGCCCACCGGGGAAGATGTGGTGGTGCAGGCCATCACCATTACCAACAGCGGCCCGGCGGCGCGGGAAATTGACGCCATTCCGGTCATCGAATACACCCACTTTGACGCGCTTAAACAGTTCACCAATGCGGACTGGATTCCGCAGACGATGACGAGTAAGGTGGTGGCAGAGGCGGACGGCCGTAAAATCCTCATCGAATACCCCTTCATGCTGCGCGATATGCGCATCAACTACTTCACCAGCAGCCACCCCGTCAGCAGCTTTGAGAGCGACCGCAAAAAATTCCTGGGCGACAACGAATATGGCACGTGGGCCAACCCACTCAGCCTGCAACAGCCGGAACTGAGTAATTATGAAGCGGTACGCGGTGATATTGTGGGCGCACTGCTGCACCATCTGGGCGTTTTGCAGCCGGGCGAGAGCGCCCAATTCACCACCCTGCTCGGCCAGGCGGAAAACGTGGCCGCCGCCCAACCGCTCATCGAAAAATACCGCCAGCCAGAAAATGTGACGGCCGCATTGCAACAGATGGCCGCCTTTTGGGACAACTACCTGAGCAAATTCCAGGTAGACACGCCCGACGCCAGCACCAACGCCATTTTGAATGTGCATAACCCGCGCCAGTGTTACATCACCCTCAACTGGTCACGTTATCTGTCGCTCTACCAGTTGGGGTTGGGGTCGCGGGGCATTGGCTTCCGCGATAGCTCGCAGGACGTGTTGGGCGTGTTGGCCTCCGCGCCGCAGGAAGGATTGGCGCTGATTCGCAAATTACTGAGCACCCAAAAGCGCAACGGCTCGGCCATGCACCAGTTCAACCCATTGACGATGATCGCCGAAACAGGCGAAGCGACGGACGACGACCGCCCCACTTATTACAGCGACGACCATTTGTGGATTATCCTGGCCGTCACCGCATATCTGAAAGAGACGGGCGATATGGCATTCCTGCACGAGGAAATCCCGTTTTACGACAAGGACAAAAAGGGGCAGCCCCTGGAATCGGGCAGCGTGTGGGAGCATTTGCGGCGGGCAGTGGCCTTTACGCATGGCGACCGGGGGCAACATGGCCTGCCGTTGGCCGGTTTTGCCGATTGGAATGATACGGTCAATTTGCGTAAGGGGGCGGAATCGTTGTTTACGGCCAATTTGTACGGCCGTGCCCTGCTTGACCTGATCGCCCTGGCCCACCACCTGCAATTTGACGAGGCGGCTGCCCAATTCCAGGCGCAGTATGACGAGATGAAGGAGATTGTGAACCGGGTGGCCTGGGACGGCCGTTGGTATATCCGTTACTTTGATTATGATGGCACACCGCTTGGCTCCCACACCAACGAACAGGGCCAGATTTACACCAACGGCCAATCGTGGCCGGTGCTGTCTGGTTTTGCCGAGGGGGAGCGGGCGCGGCTGGCGCTGGACGCCGTACACAAACATTTGAATACCGCGCACGGCATCAAACTCAGCACCCCTGGCTTCAACGGCTTTGATCCCACCAAAGGGGGCGTGACCACCTATCCGCCGGGCGCAAAGGAGAACGGCGGCATCTTCCTGCACGCCAACCCCTGGGTGATGATTGCCGAGACGCTGTTGGGGGACGGCGACCGCGCCTATGCCTATTACCGGCAAATCAACCCGGCGGCTAAAAACGAGATCATTGACCTGTTTGAGGTGGAACCCTACGCTTACCCGCAAAACATTTTGGGCGACGAGCATCCGCAGCATGGCCTGGGACGCAATAGCTGGCTGACGGGCACCGCCTCGTGGACGTACCAGGCGGGCACGCAGTGGATTTTGGGCATCCGCCCGGATTATGACGGGCTGATCGTAGACCCGTGTATCCCGGCGGCGTGGGATGGCTTCACCGCCATTCGCCACTTCCGCAACGCCATCTACCACATCACGGTGGAGAACCCGGCCCACGTTTGCAAAGGGGTGAAGACGATGACCGTAGACGGCCAACCGGTAGCCGGGAATATAGCGCCTGTTTTTGAGGACGGCCGTACACATCAGGTATACGTCACCCTGGCCGCCTAGGCGTGTGTTATAATTTTCGCATCTTAAAGGAAGTGGGCGTTAGTGACGCCGGGCGTTAGTGACGCCGGGCGTTAGTGACGCCATTTAGGACTTAATGAAAATTTACCTGGACGTTTGCTGTCTGAATCGGCCGTTTGATGATCAGGCACAAGACAGAATAAGGCTAGAAGCAGAGGCCATCTTGTTGATTCTGTCCCGAATGGCGGCAGGAAATTGGGCGTGGGTAAGCAGTGAAGTCATTATTGATGAAATCGAACAAACACCTGACCCCAAACGCCGGGAGCGCGTCCGCCAATTGGTCACGTATGCTCAACATTTCCATATTTTGACAGATGAGGATATTACCAGAGCCAATGCGCTGAAAACATCAGGTTTTAACAGTATGGATGCCTTGCATCTGGCCTGTGCTGAAAGCAGCCACAGTGATTATTTCTTGACCACAGATGATAAATTGAGACGTCGGGCGATGCGATTACAGAAGCAGTTGCGCGTGACTATGGACAATCCCCTGAATTGGCTCACGGCACAGCAGGAGATAGATTAAGATGACGACCATGACCTTAAATGAAATACATCAAATTGGTTTGGCGGCATTGTCCCGTGAATTGGGGCCGGTGGGGATGGTGCGTTTTCTACAAATGTTTGAAACTGGATACGGTGATTATTCTCAAGAGCGCACCTTATGGCTTAAAGAACAACCGGTAGAAGCCATTGCAGAACGAATCAAGCTGAGACGAGAAGAGGAGTCTCACAGGGGCAGTTAGTCGCAAGGGATTCCTCACCGGGGCGGCTCGGAATGATAGGTGAGGGTGGTGGGTTGGACGGCCGTAGCCATCAGGTGCATGTGGTTTTAGGGGAATAGGATCACGGATTTGACGGATGAGACGGATTTCACGGATAAAAATCAGTGCCTATCTGTATCAACCGTTTCATCTGTGGCTAAATTCTGCTCACATTGCGATTGGTTTTTTGCTCCCGTATAATGCAACCAATTAAGGAAGGGCAAAATGAACGCAAAACAAAAAAAGGTTCGCCACACAGCTTATCCCCACATTGTGAAAGTGGATGGCATTTGTGGCGGCGAGGCAATTATTGAAGGGACGCGCATCGCTGTCTGGCATATCGTCGGCTACTACTACAAGGCTGGCATGTCACTTGAAGAAATTCTAGCCGAGTGGGATTATTTGAAACCGGCGCAGCTTTTTAGCGCCCTGGCTTACTATCACGACAATAAAGAAGAGATAGACGCCGTGCGTGCCCAGAACAGCTACGAAAATTGGCAGCCAGAACCAGTTGCTTATGTCCTCCCTTAAACTTTATCTGGATGAGCATGTCTCCCACCGCCTGGCAGCCCAACTGCAACAGTATGGTTTTGATGTCACGTCAGCCTATGAATCAGGCATGGGGGCAGCCACCGATGATGTACTCTTAGCCTTTGCTGTTTCCGAACAGAGAACGGTTGTCACGTTTAATCATAAAGATTTTGCCATACTCCATGCGCAATACATGGCCGAAGGCAAAGAACATGCAGGCATCATCTTTTCGACGGAAGAAACCCCGGATGTCATCCGGCGGCGGTTGCTGCGGCTGCTCAACACGCTCTCGGCCAATGAACTAACGAACCAGATTCGCTGGCTCAATGATTTCAAGTGATCATACAGAATTGACCACGGATTTGACGGATGGGACGGCTATTCACGGATAAAAATCCGCGCAAATCCGCATAATCCGTGTCATCCGTGTATCCATTGTCATTCCGAATGGAGTCTGCGGAATGTGGAATCCCGTTCACGTGACTACTGCACTGGGATTCCTCGCCGGAGACGGCTCGGAATGACAGGTGAGCTGACTCTAAATTTTAATCGTCGGCAAGAGCATAAGGCGAAGCGCTTTCTGCCTTACAAGGAGAAGAAGTGGAAGAAAAAATTAACGAACTGCTATCCCAACTGACGTTGGAAGAAAAGGTGGCCCTGGTGGCCGGGAAGGATATGTGGACGACGGTGCCGATTGAGCGGCTCGGCATTCCGCAGATGAAGGTGACGGACGGGCCAAATGGCGCGCGGGGCGCGGACATGGGCGGGGATACCACCGCCGCCTGCTTCCCCGTGGGCATAGCCCTGGGCGCCACCTGGAACAGTGACCTGCTGCACGAAGTGGGCGTCGCATTGGCCGCCGAAGTGAAGTCCAAAGGGGCACATGTCTTGCTGGGGCCAACGGTCAACATACATCGCGGGGTGCTGAACGGCCGTAACTTTGAGTGCTACTCCGAAGACCCATTGCTCTCCGGTGAACTGGCCGCCGCCTACATCAAAGGGTTGCAAAGCCAGGGCGTGGCGGGTTGCGTCAAACATTACGTCGGCAACGACTCCGAATTTGAGCGCCACAGCATGAGTTCAGACATTGGCGAGCGGGCGCTGCGGGAGATTTATTGTCGGCCGTTCCAGACGGCCGTGCAAGACGCCCACACCTGGACGATCATGTCCTCCTACAATCGGGTCAACGGCACCTACGTCAGCGAAAGCAAACTGTTTTTACGCGACATCCTCAAAGAAGAGTGGGGCTTTGACGGCGCGGTCATCTCTGATTGGTGGGGCAGCTACAGCCACAACGCCGCCGCCGGTGGGCTGGATTTAGAGATGCCCGGCCCGGCCCGTTTTATGGGGGCGCATCTGGTGGAGATGGTGCAAAAGGGGGAATTGGACGAAGCGCTGATTGACGACAAAGTGCGCCGCATCCTGCGCACCATGTTCCGCACCGGCGTCTTTGACCAGCCGGAATTGCAGCCCGAATTTGCCGACGACCGCCCCGAAACCCGCGATCTCATCCGCCGCGCCGGGGCCGAAGCCATCGTCCTTTTCAAAAATGACAACAACATCCTGCCCATCAACAAAGAGAAAGTCCACTCCATCGCCGTGATTGGCGCGAACGCCCGCTGGACGCCAATTATGGGCGGCGGCAGCGCGCAGGTAGCCGCCCATTACGCCATCTCCCATCTGGAAGGGATCAAGGGCGCGGCAGGAGAGGGCGTTGCAGCAACGACGGCCGTCCACTACGCCATCGGCACCCCCACCACCTTCAAACTGCTGCCCAAACTGGATACTGGCTGGACGAACAACTGGACGGCCGACATTTTTAATAATTACGACCTGGAAGGTCAGCCCACGGTGAGCCAACCGGCGCGCAAAGCAGAAATCTTCCCCATGAATGACATGCCCGCCCACGTTGGCGAACAATTTTCCATCCGCTACACCACCACTTTCACCCCGCCCGAAAGTGGTGTGTACACCTTCAGTCTGGTCAGCGGCGGGCTGACGCGCCTGCTGGTCAACGGCAACCTGCTCATTGACAACTGGACGCAGCAAACCAAGAGCGAGCTGTACTTCCACCAGGCCAGCACCGAAGTGCGCGGACAGGTAGAACTCAAAGAAGGGCTATCGGCGGAACTGGTGGTGGAATACAGCGCCCGCAACGCCGGGCTGCGCGTCTGGCGCGTGGGCTGCCTGCCCCCCGTGCCAGATGACCCCATCGCCCAGGCCGCCCAATTAGCCGCTACCTGTGATGTGGCGGTTGTCTTTGCCGGGCTGTCTGGCGAATGGGAGAGCGAGAGTTATGACCGGCCGCACATGGATTTGCCGGGTGAGCAGAATGAATTGATCACGGCCGTGCTCGCCGCCAATCCGCGCACCATCGTCGTCCTCAACACCGGCTCGCCCGTCAGTATGCCCTGGGTCAATGACGCGCCCGCCATTTTGCAGACCTGGTACCCCGGCCAGGAAGCGGGCAACGCCCTGGCCGATGTGCTGTTTGGTGAATCTGATCCCTCTGGCCGTTTGCCGCAAACCTTCCCCGTCCGCCTGCAAGACAACCCCACCTACATCAACTACCCCGGCGAAAACGGCCATGTGTTGTATGGCGAAGGCATCTTTGTCGGCTACCGCTACTACGAAAAGAAAGAGGTGGCCCCGCTCTTCCCGTTTGGGCATGGGCTGTCTTACACCACGTTTGAATACAGCAATTTGCGGCTCAACGGCCGTGAATTCAAACCGGGCGACACCATTGAAGTGTGCATGGACGTGACCAACACAGGCGGCCGCGCCGGGCAGGAAGTGGTGCAGGTGTATGTGCGGGATGTGGCGGCGAAATTGGCACGGCCGACCAAAGAACTCAAAGCGTTCACCAAAATCAGCCTGCAACCGGGACAAACCCAAACCGTCACCCTAACGCTGGACGAATCCGCCCTGGCCTACTACGACCCGGCTAAACCGGGTTGGGTGGCCGAAGCGGGTGAGTTTGAAGTGCATGTCGGCCGTTCGTCACAAGACATCCGCCTGACGGCTGCCTTCAACTGGGCCGGAGAAGCCCGCGTTCTGGACCCGCTGGACAAATCTACCCGGCTGCACGTGGGCCTGACCTTACGCACCCTGCTGGATGATGACATTGGCGCACAGGTGCTGAACAAACATCTCAGCGGCATGGCTGATCACCCGCAGGCGCAAATGGCCATGGAGTTGACGCTAGAGCAGATCGCCGGATTTGTGCCCAACATCATCACCCACGAAAAACTGGTGGCCATCAACGCCGACCTGGCCCGGCGCGGTGGTTGAATATCGAATGACATACGGTAGGGGCGGGATGGCGCGGTAACACCGTGGCCGCAGCCCAAAACGTCATCCCGCGCCATCTCGCTCCCGCGCCGTATAGCAAAACGGGGGCGAGACAGGCGGGGGACAAGGTGTTGGTAAATGGGCAAAGCCGCACCCGCCTGTACCAACCCATTATGAAAGGGCGAGACAGGCGGGAGACAAGGTGTTGGTGAATGAGCAAGGCCGCACTCGCCTGTCCCGCCCCTACGAAAATGATTTCATGAAATACAACACATTCCCTCGCCATTTTTTGCTTCTTCTTCTGGTTTTGCCCGTCCTGGTGCTGGTTGGCTGTGGAGCATTAGCCCCAGAACCCACGCCCACGCCGGAACCGACGCCCACGGCCACGCCATTGCCCACACCCACCCCCGAATGGATGAAAGAAGGCTGGACGTTGGTCTGGCAGGATGAGTTTGACGGCCCGGAGATCAATCTTGAATACTGGACACATGAAACCGGTGGCAGCGGTTGGGGTAATGCGGAGTGGGAAAATTACACTGATCTGCCGGCGAATTCATTCATTGAAGATGGCCAACTGGTGATCCAGGCATTGGAGGAGCTTTCCGGCGGACGGCCGTACTCCTCCGCCCGCCTCATCACCAGAGAAAAGGTGGAAGTGGAGTACGGCCGTGTGGAAGCTCGCATTCAAGTTCCCTTTGGGCAGGGCATCTGGCCCGCCTTCTGGATGTTGGGCAACAACATTTTCCAAAAAGCGTGGCCCACGGCCGGGGAAATTGACATCATGGAACACATCGGCCGTGAGCCAAATACCGTCTATGGCACCGTTCATGGCCCTGGTTACTCCGGCGCCAATGGCATTGGTGACTCGATTGTTTTAGATGAGCCAGTAGCCGATGATTTTCATATCTTTGCCATCGAGTGGGAGCCGGCAGAAATCCGCTGGTACGTAGATGATGAACTATATCACACCCTCACACCGTCTGATCTGCCAGCAGAAGCAGATTGGGTATTTGACCATCCGTTTTATTTGCTGCTAAATGTGGCTGTGGGCGGCCGTTGGCCCGGCTACCCGGACAATACCACCACTTTCCCGCAGCGGATGTTGGTGGATTATGTGCGCGTGTATGAAAGGTGAATAACCCAAAGCCACAGCCGTTAGTCCCTCTCGCACACGCCTAAACATTCATCTCTCATTTGGGGTTGCCATCGTCCACCTTTCTAGCCACAATTACCCACACAAGCCAGCCAACATTGATCCGCGAAGGACGCCAGGGAAGGCGAAATTTACTCTGCGCCGCTGCGTTACAATTCGCTTCAGGAGAAAAGCATATGCAAGATTGGAGCAAACGAAAACGATTAGAAGCAACAATTAACAAGCAACAACCTGACCGCCTGCCGGTAGCCTTGTGGCGGCACTGGCCCGGCGATGATCAAGACGCCCATGCCCTGGCGGCCGCGCATCTGAAATGGCAGCAAGATTGGGATTGGGACTTCCTCAAAGTTGGTCCCGCCAGCAGCTATTCGGTAGTGGATTGGGGCGTGCAAGACCGCTGGGTAGGGCATATCGAGGGCACACGGGAATACATCCACCAGCCCATCCAAAACCCCATGGATTGGGACAAACTGCAACCGCTCGATCCCCACCAGGGAATGCTGGCCAAACAGATTGAGGCGCTGCGGCTGGTGGGCATGGCCCTGGGCGAAGAAACGCCCTTCATCGCCACCGTCTTCTCGCCCCTCTCCCAGGCCAAACATCTGGCAGGCAATGAACGCATGTTAAGCCACCTGCGCGCCCACCCGCCACGTTTCCGCCGCGCCCTGGAGGTGATTACCGAAAGCACCATCCGCTTTATCGAGGCTGCCAAAAGCACCGGCATCAGCGGCATCTACTACGCCGTGCAACATGCCCGCTATTCGCAAATGAGCAAGGAGGAGTTTTTGAGTTACGGCCGTGACTATGACCGCCGCATCCTCACCGCCGCCAGCGACCTCTGGCTAAACATCGTCCATCTACATAGCACCGACATCATGTTTGACCTGGCGGGTGAATATCCGGCAGCGGCGGTAAACTGGCATGACCGCGAAACGGGCTGGCGGCTGGCCGATGGCCTGCAATGGATACAAGGGGCTGCCAGCGGCGGCGTAGACCATTGGACACTGCACCAGGAATCACCCGAAGCCGCCCTGGCCGAAGCCCAGGACGCCCTGCTGCAAACCAACGGCCGTCGCCTCATCCTGGGCACTGGCTGTGTGATAATGACCACTACCCCACAACGCAACATCCGCGCCCTGCGCGAATTTGTAGATGGTGGTAAGTGACGGGTTTTTGTCACTTACCACCATCATCTAACGATGCAACACCAGATCAACCCCACTGAATTTGGCCCCCGCGGGCAGGCAATGGCCGACGCGGTACAGTCCTGCGTCCATTGCGGTTTCTGCCTGGCCGCCTGCCCCACTTATCAGGTCTTAGGCGAAGAAATGGACTCCCCACGCGGCCGCATTGTGCTGATGAAAAACGTACTGGAACACGCCCTGCCCGTCGCCGCCGCCCAACCGCATATTGATCGCTGTCTGGGCTGCCTGGGCTGCGTGCCGGCCTGCCCGTCTGGTGTACCCTATGGCGATCTGCTGATGAGCTACCGGGGCATAGTGGAGGCGGAACGCTCACGGCCGTTGCTGGACGCCGCCGCCCGCCGCCTCATCATTGAAACATTGCCCTACCCCACGCGCTTCCGCACGGCCGTGCGTACCGGCAAAATTGGCAAAACGGTGCAGCGTGCCCTGCCGGCTCAGTTTCAGGGCATGTTAAATCTGCTGCCGGGCCAATTGCCCGCCGCCAAACCATTGCCCGCTGTTTATCCGGCACAAGGCACGCGCCGGGCACGGGTGGCGCTGCTGGCAGGCTGTGTGCAGCAAGTGTTAGCGCCAGACATCAACTGGGCCACGCTGCACGTGCTGGCCGCCAACGGCGTGGAGACGGTCATCCCCGCCGGGCAAAACTGCTGTGGGGCGATTCTGATGCACATTGGTGAACTGGAACGGGCACAGACATTGGCCCGGCGCAATATCGAACACTTCCCGGCAGATGTAGAGGCCGTGTTAACCAATGCTGCTGGTTGTGGTTCTGGGATGCACGAGTATGAGCTGCTGTTTGCGGGCACGGCCGTTGCCGAACAGGCCGCCACCTTCGCCCACAAAGTGCAGGATGTGGCTGTTTTTCTGGCCGAATTGGGTTTGCAGCCACCACCCGGATTAGCAAAACCTGTGCGTGCCGTATATCAAGACGCCTGCCATTTACGCCATGCCCAGGGGGTGATGAGTGCGCCACGACAGTTGCTCACGGCCGTGCCCAATTTGACCTTGCTAGAATTGGACGACGGCGGGCTGTGCTGTGGCTCGGCCGGCACGTATAACCTGGATCAACCGGAAATCGCCGCCGAACTGGGCCGCCGCAAAGTGGAGCGCATCGCGCAAACCGGGGCCGAAGCCGTCATTTCCGGCAATATCGGCTGCATCACCCAGATACAAACTCACCTGCAACAACCTCTCCCCGTCTGGCACACCGCTCAGGTTTTGGCCCAGAGTTATGCAGCAACGTGATACGTGAGGCGTGAGGACTTCTGGGTCACGCCGCACGCATCACAAAATCCCCAGAGAACCCAAAAGCTCGCGGCGGCAGTGGCGTCCAATTCACTTCATGCTGTCCCCGCACCTCATCTTCCCGCATCATCTTACTCTTCTGCCAAAAGCGCCACATTATCCACTTCCACTTCAAAACCGTGGCCCGAGAAAACCAGGCTGATGCTTTCAATGTAGCGGGGAGGCAAACGGCCGTGCCGCGCCAACTCCTCCCGAAAATCATTGATCTCAAAAAAATAATCCTGCTGCATGGGCACACGAATATGTGGCCCCTGTACCATGGCACAAGTGGTACAACTATCCGGCGTCAGATCAGGGTCTGGCTCACCGGTGGCATAAAATCCCTGTTGCCAGGTGTTACTGCCCCCGGCTTCATCCACATAATTCACCCGCACAAACAACGGACATTCACTACCCTTCACGCCACATACCCCCAGCGTCTCGTTCAAAATGCGGAAAGTGAGCAGCAGCCGCAGCGAAGATAATTCGCTGACATCCTGGTTGATAACCTGCCGCAGCGACACTTCGGCGTGCCCAATACCCAGGCGGGCGATATTTAGCCGGGGTTTGCCGCCCACATCCAATATCCGCACCTGCCCTTCCGGCTGTGCCGCCAATTCCACAATCCAGGGATTCAAAATCCATTGCTCACGACTTTGAGAAAAATCCCCATTCTGGAGCAGATTGCGCTCTTTACCCAGCGGGCCTTCGGGTGGTGCGCCGGTGGGAATGCGGGCGCGAGACTCCGGTTGCAACGCCAGTAGCTCACCAGCGGCCACAATATCTGCCTGGCCGGTCTGCACCGTTACCTGAGCATCTTCCGGCGTTACTACCACCGCATATTGGCCCGGTTCGGCAATCCACACTTCCCCTTGAGGGGTGATAAGTTGCACCGTGAACGGCCGTTCCGCAACTTCAGCCACATTGAGCCGAATACGGCCGTCATCCAGACGCGCACTCAGGGTACGGCCATCGTTGCTTACCCCAAAACGGGGCGTCTCCGCCTGTAACAAGTGAAAATCAGTGTTGCTATAAATCTGGAAGGAAGCCAGCAATTGCTCACTCTCAGGCGGCCGCACAGAAACCAGCGCCGTGGCCGTATTACCGGTCAGCACATGCTCGCCAACTGCCATAGCTTGCCCGGCATCGCCCACAATCGCCGCCCGGCGGCCGCCCGCCTCATCATCAATGCCCACCGTGCCCTGATTCGCCTGCACCAGCACATCCAACGGCCGTGTCGCGTTTTGCAGATAAGCATTCACCAGCACCGGCGTACTGATGCACAGCAGCGTAAAAATAGCAAAACTGACAATCAACACCGTCCAGGCCGTGCGCTGCCGTTCCAGATTTGACTTTTCATTCAATATCATCTTTCACCATCGAATATCAAACCGGTTAAACTCGCCGGTTGCATCTTGCCACTGCATGGCTACATCGGTGACATGGGCCATGGCCGGGCCGCGCCGCAGGAAAACCACCAACTGCTGCAAGGCCGGTTCATCCCCTTCGGCCACCACCTGCACCGTACCATCGGGCCGGTTAGCCACCCAGCCCACCAACCCCAACCGCTGCGCTTCCAGCCGGGTGTAATGGCGAAAGGAGACGCCCTGCACACGGCCGTACACAATCGCTGTTAGTCGTTTCATAAACCAATGCAAAAGGTAATCAGGTAATTACCCAATTACCCAATTACCCAATTACTTCTTCCCCACTTCCCGCAGCAGCCGCCCCGGCAAGGTGGGGCCTTCGTAAATGAGCGCGGTGTAGAGCTGGACTAAGGAAGCGCCCGCGTCCAATTTGGCGCACATGTCCGCTGCTGTAAAAATGCCACCGACGCCAATAATGGGCAGACGGCCGTTTGTCTCCTTGTGAATATGCGTAATGATTTCGGTGCTACGGTCGGTTAACGGCCGTCCACTCAACCCACCCGTCTCCTCTGATGCCGCCGACAACAATCCGTCCCGGCTCAAGGTCGTATTTGTGGCGATGATACCGTCAATGCCCGCGTCTTGCACGGCCGTTAATATCTCATCCAGCTCGGCCCAGGCCAGGTCAGGCGCAATTTTCACCAGCAGTGGCCGGGGCGATAGCTGCAACCGAAACGCCAGCTTTTGATTTTCGGCCGTCAGTACACCCAACAAATGGCCCAGATAATCGCCGCCCTGCAAATCGCGCAGCCCGGGCGTGTTGGGGGAACTGATATTCACCGCCAGATAATCGGCATAAGCGTATACCGCCTGCATGACGGTGATGTAATCTTGAGCGGCCTCGGCCAGAGGCGTCTCCTTTTGTTTGCCCAGGCTGACGCCCAGAATGAAGTTGCGCTTTTGCTGAGAAAGAGCTTTGAGGCGGGGCACAGCCGTCTCCACCCCCTCGTTAGGGAAGCCCATGCGGTTGATGAGCGCCTCATCGAGCGGCAAACGGAAAATGCGCGGACGGGGATTGCCCGCTTGCGGCCGGGGCGTGAGCGTGCCTACTTCCACATGCCCAAAACCGAGCGCCGCCAGACCGGCCGCCACCCGCACATCCTTGTCAAATCCGGCGGCCATGCCCAGCACATTGGGAAAAGTCAGGCCAAAGAGTTTGACCGGTTGGTGTGGAATCTTACCGGCCAGACGATGCAGGAACGGCCGCCCCGCCCAACTCTGCCCGTATGCCAACAATGATAACGTGCGCTCATGCGCCGTTTCCGGGTCCACCTGGCTCAATAATGGAAAAACAAATCGTCGGTACATGCCCCCGATTATACGAGGGGTCATCGGCGAACGGTAATCGGTTATCAGTCGTCTTCTCACCCATCACCGATTACCGATTACCGGTACACCCCTTCAATAATCGCCTCTCCCTCCCGTAGTTCCAATCGGGTCAATTCAATAGGTAGTTGCAGGTTGTCATAGGCTGACTGTGCCCTTGCCACCATCTCCACCAGGAAATCGGGCGCGGCCGCGCCGCCCATGCCCAACTCCTGAATATGGCCGACCGGTTTGCCATCTACTACGGTGACGGTGGCACGGCCGTAAACCGGCGTCCGCACCCCCCCCACATGCAGCAGCCCGCGCCCCACCACCCCGTCCGGGTGAATCTCCACCTGCGGATGGCTGAACGGCAAATTGGGGCGCGGCTCAATAAACCAGGCAATCGTTTCGGCCGCGATCTGATCCGTGATCACCAGTTGGAACGGCTGGCCCACCGCATCCCGCGCCCGCCAATGGGCGCGCACCTCGGCAATCTCCGGGTGCAAAATCGGCGCCGCCTGCGGCCAATCCACCCGCCCCGCCACCAGCAGCCAGGCCAGCCCATTCGCCAGCAGCAGCGCCAGCGCGATCCACAAATTCTTACTCGCTAAAAATCGTCGTTTCATCTTCAATACCCAACTCTCTGCGCCTCTGCGTCTCCGCGTTCAAACTCTTACTCCCAATGTTCCAACAACGCCCGCACCTCTTTGGAAAAGCCGCGCACCTTGTCCAGGCGGCGTTCCAGAGCGATGCCCACCGCCACCAGGAACGCGCCGAGCAGCAGCAAGACGTAGGTATTGGCCGCCAGCAGGGGTTCAACGAGTTGTCCAGCTACGGCCGTGACCACCCCACCTACACCCGCATACAACAGCCGCCGCAGCCGCCGCATACTGCCAAACCAGGCCACCAGCAGTCCCTCAGCCATCATCACCAGGGCATAGACGCCGCCATACGGCCCAAATGATTGCCAGAAGGCCGAGCCAAAGAGCAGCAGCAGCGCCGCCCGGTCAATCCACCGCGCCAGACCCCGGCTGCCCCAATTCCACTCTGCCCAGCCCACGCCCAACAAATAAAAACCGGCAGGGATGGCATACAATTGCAACTCCTGACGGCCGCTCAGGAAATAGAGCCAACCGCTCCACGCCGCCAGCAGCATGAACACCGCGCCGTACCCCAACCAGCGCCACCGCTCCACCAGCGCCGCCGTCAGAAAAAACAACCCGGCCAACGCCAACGTCAGCAGCCAGGCCTGAATATCCGCTACCGGTGTGCCCGCATCCACTATCCAGTCAAACAACATGAAACTGCCCAGGAAGTCGTTGAAAGCTACCACCAGCGCCGCCACCGATAACAGCCAACCGCTAAGATAAAGCGGCCACGTCCACACATACGGGAGCGTGGGGGTGACGGGCAAATTGAGCCTGGGATCAATCCTCTTGTACTGCTTCAAACGCAGCCAGCCGCCGGGCACACCATATGCCAATGCCAACAGAGCAAAGGCGGGCAGGCTCTGCGGAAAGGGAATACGCAACCAGGCCATTCCTTGGGCTAACGCCAGCACACCCAATGACAGCGTAACCAGCGCCAGAAAGTTATCCAGCCAGAGCGTGGCCAGACCGGCCAGCAGCAGCGTATGGGTCAGCGTCACGGCCGTGCCCGCCCCGCCCGCCACCACTGCCAACGCCTGCCCCAAGGCCACATTCAGCACCAGCAGCATATACAACGGCCGTGACCAGCCATCCCGTGACCCCAAAAAGCAGGGAGTTTCGCCACCCACCCATTGCAACGTCAAGGCCACCGCCGCTGTCAACACCGTCATGGGCAAAAAGGCCAGCGCCACTTCTCCAGGCGCATCCGTCCAACCAGACCAGCGGATGACGGCAAACCAGGACAATTGCAGCCAGCCCCAGGCCAGCAGCAGCCATACCTGCCGCCGGAAACGGAACAGGTAATAGGTGAATACGGCCGTGCCTGCCGCCAACACCAGCAGCCACCAGCCCGCACTCGTCATCACCAACCGGGCGCTGGCAATTACCCCCACCAGCGCCACCACATAGAGCGCCCAGCTCCACCACTGCCAAAAGTGCAGTGGCCCAGACGACTGCCAGAGCGTGGCGATCATGCGCAGCCGCCCCATTTTCTCCGCCTCAGCCAGGTCTGGTTCCGTGCCCCAACGCGCGTCCAGCCAGCGCGCCAGCACCAGCGCGGCCAGGATGCCCGGCCACAAGGCTGCCCCCAAACCTTCATCTCGTGCGCCAAACAACAGCCAGCCAGTGACGTAACAAACGGCCGTCATCCCCACTGCCAGATGGTACACCACCGGCCAACGCTGCCACACGGCCGTTGCCGCCCAAATACCCGCCGCCAACCCATACCCCACAAACATCCCCAGCCGCGTTTCGTCGCTAAGAACCAGACCGATGATGCTCCACACAAACAGCATCACCAGCAGCGGCGGCGCATAAACCGCCAAACCACGCCGCGTCAGTAATCCGGCCACTATCAGATACGCCGCGCTCAGGCTGATGAACAGCCAGCCATAGGCAAACTCGTCGTAAATGCCCAACTGCGCCAGCATGAATGCCCCGGCCAGCGGCAACGTGACCGTGCCCGGATACCACCAGCGCGGCTCGCGGAACAGCCAGACGGACAGCACCGCCAGCCCGGTATCAAACAGCAACGCGCCAATAAGAACGGGCCGGTCGCCCATGACAAGCAGTGTGCCCACAACGGCCGTGCCATACGCCATGATGTAAAACGGCAGCCGATAGCCGGGCACACGTCGGGAAATCCAGCGTCCCACCGCCAACAGGGGCAGCGCGAAGGAAAGGATCAGCAGGCCAACGGCCGTCCACGTCCAGCCCGACCAGAGCCACGCCAGCCCATACGCCGCCCACAACGGCAGCAAAAAGAGCAGCGGGTACAAGAAACGGGCTGAAGGCGGTTTTGTTTTCTCACGAAAATGGGCGTCCATCCACACGGCCGTGCCATAAAAAATCAGCCCCAACGTCACGGCCGTTACCGACACCTGCGCGTTCCAGCATCCCCACAGCAAGGCAACCGGCGCGATCAGATGCGCCATTACCAGCGGCGGGCGGCTCCACCAACCCGGCCCCAACCGCCACTTCAGCAGAATGCCCACGCCCAACAACAGCAGCGCCAACACCATCCAGTTCAGCCCGTACCAGCGCAGCATGGGCGGCGACCAGACATACCAGCCCCGCCCAATCAGCAGCGTCCAGGGGGCAATGATGAGCACGGCCGCCAGCCAGCCAAACCGCTCCTGCCGATACAGCCGTGCCGCCAGCGCATACAGCCCCACCAGCAGCAGCAGCGCCACCATGCTCCACGTCTGCTGCGTGACGCCACCGCGCAGCCAGATGAGATTGCGCACCAGCGCCAGCACCATAGCGCCGACGGACACAAGCCAGCCGGTATAGAGCAACGGCCGTCGGTATACCGGCCACACCAACCGCCACGGCCCGCCCCGCTGCTGCATCAGCCAGTACAACCCCCGCTCGGCCAACACCAGGCCAACTGCCAGCAGCGCCGCCAACGCCGCCGACCGCCCCGTGCCATGACTATACGCTTCCACAATCAGCCCCACCCCGGCCACACCCAACCAGACGCCGATAAACGCCAAATCTTCTTGTGGCCGGGGCATCCAGGCCGCCGCCAGATAAAAGGCGGCTACTGGCAGCAGCAGCCAGCCCATTGTTAACTGTGTGCCGGTAACCAGGCCAATGAGCAAGGCTGTTACCGCGCTGAGATGTGCGGCCGTGTACCAGGCGCGTCTACCCATCTGGATGCGGGTGGAGATAAAGAGCAGCCCCCAGGCTACGGCCGTATATGCCAACGATAAGGTGGGTGATGGGGCACGGCCGTTTGTCCACCACACCCATACCCAGGGCAATATCGCCAGCGCCGCCCCCCCATGAAACAGATTTGCGCCCCAACGGGCTAACGGCCGTTGCGCCAGCAGCGCCAGCACCCCGGCCGTTTCCGTATGCACCAGATAGGCCAGCCAGAC
Organism: uncultured Ardenticatenaceae bacterium; assembly: GCA_964581605.1. Classification (GTDB taxonomy): domain Bacteria; phylum Chloroflexota; class Anaerolineae; order Promineifilales; family Promineifilaceae; genus CAADGU01. Next base: position 1,314 of record CAZOPF010000017.1, on the reverse strand, counting down.
ATTGACGCCAATCCAGTTGAGCAGGGCATAACTGAGCAGCGGCCGGTCATTTAGCAGCAGTGGCGGCAGGATGGATAAGGCGGCAAAAAGATAGCCCGCGCCGAAAAGGGGCATGGTGAATGGAGAGAATGAGAGATCAGGAGATTGATCCCCTTTTAATCTCTTAATCTCCCAGTCGCCTAATCTCACGCCCGCCACCACATGCAAAATCGCCAATAACGTCCAGGGCAAAATCAGTTCGGCAGGGGTGGCGCCACGCCCACCTTGCCAGGCGGCAGAGGCGGTAAGCAGGAAGAGGCTCATGCCCCACAGGGCGCGGGGTTGTTGCCAAAGCACGGCCGTCAGCACCATCACCCCCGCCAGCAATAAATGAGTAACGGCCGCCGCCTGAACGGTCTGCAATGACCAGACGGCCGTGACCGCGCCCAAAATAAAAGCTGCTCGCAGGAAGATACGGCCGTAAATCACCATCCCTTCCTGCCGCTGCCAGCGCCATGCCAGGAGCAGATAAACAGGCAGCAGCAGCGCCCAACCAACGGCCGCCCACGCGGATGGAATCTCTTTGGGGATGAACAAGACCCGCGCCGTCAGCCAGACGGCGACGGGAAAAACGAAAGCGGTGGCCCAGGCAAGTGTGCGCAGCCGGGCGCGTTGCAGGAGCAGCACAAACACCAGCCCACCCAACCACCAATCCAGCGCCAATGCGATGTGGAAGGCGACCGTGTGTAACACGGCACTCACATCCCGAAAATAACTCCAACCCAGGCCAACCAACAACGTGGGTACGGTCAACGCCAATGCTATCTGGCCGAACGGCCGTGCCAGAAAATGCCAGCGCCCTGGTTTATAATGCAGCCATTCGCCGGAAAGCGCCAGGGTCACGGCCGTACTCATCACCCCCACCTGCCACCACGCCTGGTTCACCCCGGCCAGATTGAGCAAGGAAACCAACAGACTGCTCGCCGCCAACCCGATGAGATACCCGAAGAAGGGGGCTTGCAGCCAGACGGCCGTGAGTAAATAAGCGACCAGGCAGACGGCCGAAGCGACCAGCCAGATGGTGGGCCAGCTTCCCGGCGGGAAACCGCCAGAGAGATAAAAGGCATAAAAGTCCAGCGGCACCAGCAGAGAACCAACAGCGATGAGGGCGATGCCGGAACCGTGCAATTTCATACGTTGATGCACATACCAGCCGAGCAGATAGAAGACGGCCGTGAAACCACCCAAAAACGCGATCTGCACCGCCGCCGGGAATGTGCCCCAATTCCAGGCCACCCAGGAGATACCGGCGGCAAACAGCAGCAGCACACCCAG
>CAZOPF010000016.1:62234-70018 GCA_964581605.1 uncultured Ardenticatenaceae bacterium | reverse complement strand
ATGAATTATGAATTATGAATTATGAATTATGAATTATGAATTATGAATTATGAAGATAAGGTCGTTGACGTTGGTGCCGGTGGGGCCGGTGATGAGCAGGTGGGGGCCATAACCGGCCGTGTCCAGCTTTTGGAAATAGGTGTGGCTGTCGTTGTTGTCCAGGAATTGGCGGGCGTTCAGGGAAAAGTGACGGCCGTTACCCACCGTCTCTCCTGTCACCACGGCCCCCGCCGCGCCCGTTGTGCCGTCTTCGCCATCGGTGGCAAAGGTAGCAATGGCGACTTCCGGCCAACCATCCAGAGCTATTGCGGCCGCGAGTGCTACTTCCAGGTTACGGCCGCCTATGCCATGCCCATGCACTGTCACCGTCGTCTCACCCCCGAGGATGGCACAGTGGCCGGGCGGCAGTTCTTTGGCAATAGCGGCCGCAAATTTGCCCACTTCTCGCGCTTCTCCTTCTAAATGTGCTGTGAGGATTGTGGCAGTGTATCCTGAATTTTCGGCTGACTGCCGGGCCGCCTCGGCCGCTTGCCGCACGCTGCCAATGAGGAGGTTGGTGGGGGGCGATAACTGGTAATTGGGTAATTGGGTAACTGGTAATTGGGCGAGGGTATGGTGAATGTGGGTATAAACGGCCGCCCCTCCTTCATAATTCCTGATTCCTGACTCATAATTACTCAGCACGGCCAGCGCATCCTGCGGCGTTTCATCGGTCAGTACCGTTGGGCCGCTGCCGATGGCTGCCAGATCGTTGCCAATCACATCACTGAGGATGAGGCTGACAACCTGCGCGGGCGCTGCCAGCTGCGCCAGCCCTCCCCCTTTTACGCGGTCTAGCTGGCGGCGGACGGTATTGAATTCTTGAATGGTGCAGCCCGAAGCAAGCAGGGCACGATTCAGTAGTTGCCATTCGTCCAGAGGGATGAGCGGTTGGGTGAACAATGCTGAAGCCCCACCAGAAATGAGGCAAAGCACCAGATCGCCAGGGCGGGTTTGGGACAGTAACTTCAGCACGGCCGTTGTCGCCTGCACACTCTTTTCCCCGGCGACCGGATGTTCGCCAATTGTCAATTGAAAATTGTCAATTGGCAATTGATCATTGGGCATTGTCTTGGCGATGCCGATACCGGCAAAGATGGCGTCGCCTAGAATTTCGGCGGCGGCCTGGGCCATGGGCACGGCCGCTTTGCCTATGCTGACGAGGAAGAGGCGGCCGTTTGGCGGATGGCCGGTGTCCAGATCAAACTCGACGGGGCCAATAGCCAGGCGACGGCCGTGCCGCTGCAGATGGGGTGGCATGAGGCAAGTGGGATGTACGGCCGTGACTGCCTGGTTGAGCATGGAGGTGACGTGTGGATAAACGGCGGCTGGGGGCATTTTGTTTAAGGGTTCAAAGAGGCAATAGCTTCTTCGGCTGCCAGTTGGGGTGATTTTGCCAGGGAGACAACATTGAATACGGCGTCTGTCAGCGCCCCCATGACAGGGTGGCCGGGCGGGAAGGGGTGGGCAGCGGCCGTCAGGAGTTGGTCGCTCATAAAAGTCACAGAGGGATCATCCGTGGGCCAATAAAAAAAAGCGCCTTGCCGTGCCGGTAAGTATTGGCTGCTGTAGCTCCATTCACCCAAATTTTGCTGGTCTATCAAAAAGGTCAAGAGGTCGGCTGCTAACGGCCGTTTGGCTGTATCTGGGGTGCTGATGGCCCAAACCCAACCGGCAACCAGGGGATGTAAGGGTTCTTGCTGGCCGGGAATGGCGGCTACACTATACAGGCGGTCTGCTTCGCGCTGGCGCAGATATTGGTCGGCCGTTGTTTGCACAAATGAACTTTGCCCCAATTGAAATGCCTGCCAGGAGTCCTCCAATGTTTGCATATTGCTGCTTTGGGGCAGAATAAAACCATTGGCACGGCCATCGCTCAACGCTTGCAATGCGGCCGCCAACGGTTCTACCTGTAATTCAATCTGCCCTGCTTCGTTCACCAGTTGACCACCGTGATCCAGATACATTTCCAGCAGCAATGTTGCCCCTGGCACGCCACCGGCCGCAAACACAAACTGTTGGTCAGGCAAGGTTATAAATTGTGTCCAGGTGAGGGGAACGGAGGTGGTAAAAACGGTATTATCATAGACCAGATGGGGGGGTTGTGTCAGAAAAAATGGATAGCCCATCAAATTCTCACCAACCGTAGCCAATTCTACGCCGGCCGGAAATACATCCTCCAGATAAGTTGAAACGATAGCGTCATCCAGAGGGAAAATCAGGGAGTCGGTGGTAGCGGCCGTTACCTGTTCAGACGGCAAGGCCACCAGATCCGGCAAGATAGTGGGGGCAATGGTGCGGCCGGTGCGCAGATAGCTGAGGATCCCTCCCTGCCCGGCCGCTGCTTTAGGCTCCACGCGAATATCGAGTTCGGGATGTTCGGCACGGTAGGCGTTTAGCTGGGCATTGAGGGTAGCCTGCCCGGATTCTGAGGCGGCCCAGATTTCCGGTGGAATCCAGACGGTGAGGGTGGTTTGGGTCTGGGTAATGGGGGTGGCAACGGCCGCATCGGGCGTTAATGGGGGGCCGGGTGTGTTGGTGGGTGTGGCGGCGGGTGGGCTGGTGGGTGTGGCGGCCGCTTCGCCGTCGCCAGCTTCAAACAAAGCACACCCTACCAGAGCCGCCAACCCACCCAGTATAACAATCAACAGAAGCAGCGTGCGCATATAATGAAGTATAGAGGAATTGGTACGGCCGTCGAACAACAGGTATGGTTGACGGCCGTATCCCTATTGATCAGCATTGGCCTGATTGAAGTATTCCTGGGTCATGGCCGCAGCAGTGGCGGCCGCTTCCTCAACCGTTGCCTGCCCATAAAAGGCACGCTCGATTTCCTGGCTAGAAGCCTCCTCAATGGCTACCCAGGTGGTCATGAGGGGCACCTGCCCCAGCATGGGAATGGTATCCAAAAATACCTGGCTGCTGGCCGGTGGTTTGCTGGGGTCCAGGAAGGCCTCCGAAGCCGCCACTGCTTTGAGTGAAGGTACTGTTCGACCCGAATGGGCAATTACCGTTTGGCCGGCTTCACTGTTGGCATACTCAATAAACGTCCAGGCAGCTTCCTTATCTTCAGTCAGGTTTGCCATACAATAAGCGTCGCTGTGCAAGATGCCGCTTTCCTGGTCGCCACGTGGCAGGGGGGCAATATCCCACTCAAAGTCGGTGATGGTGCGGAAAGTGGGGGTAGCGCGGCGGCTTTCAAAGATCATGCCCAGACGGCCGTTCAAGAAACGTGTTTCCCGGTCTTCGGCCGATTCAGCCACCGCATCCGGGGCCACTTTTTCTTTGAGTTGCAAATCTACAAACCATTGGAAGGCGGCCAACACTTCCGGGCTATCCAATGTCAGCCGGGTGGGGCGTTCACGGTCATCCACAATATCACCGCCGTTTTGCCACACAAACGGAGCTAACCGGAAAATGGTCGGTTCAATGCCAACGCCATACTGGTCCGTGACACCGTCACCGTCTAAATCTTTCGTCAGCGCCCGGGCGGCGGCCAGAAAATCATCGCGTGTCCAACCAGGAGCAGGATAAGGCACGCCAGCCGCATCGAATAGATCTTTGTTGTAATAAACAACCAGGCTAGAAATGTTCTGTGGAATGCACCACAGTTCTCCATCCAGTTGAAAAGCGGCGATAGTTGGCTCAAAAAAATCAGATGCCTGAATGATTTCGCTCTCCGCCAGATAAGGTTCTAATGGTTCCAGCCCCCCTTGTGCGGCAAAGGTAGCAAAGCGACGATAGTTGAGCAGCATCACGTCTGGTGGCTGCCCGGCTGAGAAATCCGTGGCTAACCGCTGGCGATATTCACCCTGACTGGGGATATGGCCGAGTTCAACGTTTATGTCCGGGTGTTCCTCTTCAAATGCGGCCACCAACTGTTCATAAGCGGCAAACTCTTCCGGATCGCCAAAAACCAGAAAGGAAACGGTATGGCGGCCAGGGTCTTGCTGGCAAGCCACCAGCAGCAGCAAAAATATCATTAACGCTATTGGTTTTTTTATGTCCAATCTCCTTAATTTTTTTCAAACAGATTTGATAAAGAAAGATCATGTAAGAAAAATCGCTGCAAGATGGCAAACATGAGGATGATGGGAGCAGTCATCACCACTGCACCGGCCATGAGCAGGGGCCAATTGGTGCGATCAAGCTGGTTGAGGATTTGCAGGCCCACGGCCAGGGTGTAATTTTCAGGGCTAAAAATATAGAGGATGGGGCTGATGAAGTCGCTCCAATACATAACGAAGGTGAGGACGGTGACGCCAACGATGGTGGGGCGGGAAAGAGGTAGGGCCAATCGCCACCAGATGGTTACGGCCGTAGCGCCATCCAATTGAGCCGCTTCAAACATCTCACCGGGGATACGCCGGAATGTCCAGTAAAAGAGCAGCACAAAGAGGGCATTGCTGCCGGTGAAGGCGGGTAAGATGAGCGCCCACAGGCTATCCAGCAACCCCAACCAGCGCAAAATCTGAAAGCGGAAAAGCCAGGCGGCGGCCGCCGGGATGATGAGCAGGGCAATACTGAAATAGACAAACTGGCGGCGTGGCCGGGCCGGTAACTGGCTGATGCCAAAACCGGCCAGAGAAGCGATGAGGAGGGTGATGGGCACGGCCGTTGCCACCACCAACAGCGAATTTTGCAGATAGCGAGCCATGGGCACGCGCTCAAAAATAGTCTGGTAATTTTGCCATTGTGGGTCGGCCGGCCACCATTCCACCGTATTCGGTGGCGGCAAACCGACTTCACGCAAGGAGGCCACCAATACCCAGAGCAGGGGGAGGATGAATACGGCCGTCAGCATCCACCCTGCCCCATGATGAAACAATGCCTGTATCTTAGAAATCATCTGCTCCCCCTTCTGAACCAACCAGATTTAATATGCCAATAATCACCAGACCAATAACAACATAGGTAAACAGCAGCAAGGCGGCCGCCATGCCAAAATCAAAAAAGTCAAAAGCCAGTTCATACAGCAGCAGCGGCACAAACGTGGTGGCATAATACGGCCCGCCATACGTCAGCACAAACGACGGTGTAAAGGTGTTCTGCAAACTGATAACCATGTCCCGAAAAGTGAGCAGCAGCAGCCAGGGCAGGATGAGCGGCAGAGTGATGCGCCAGAATGACTGCCACACAGAAGCCCCATCCACCCGTGCCGCTTCAAAATAAGAACGGGGAATGGTGCGCAGCCCGGTGAGCATAACGACAAACCCTTCACCAATGGTAAAAAGTGACAGCAGCACAATAGACAACCGCGCCGTGAACGGTTCGGTTAGCCAGGCCGGGCCTGGCAGCCCCACCGCTTTCAGCAGCATATTCAATGGCCCGTAAAGTGGGTTGAGCAGCCAGAGCCAGATCAGGGCATACGCTACTTCAGGGATGACGGTAGGCAGGTATACGGCCGCACGGTGCATTCCAAACCCCCGCCGCTCCGATTGCAATAACAACGCCAGCAGCAACGCGCCCAACAAGCGCAGCGGCACAGCCAATGTCAAAAAAAAGATGGTGTTACGCAAGGCAATGCGCACATAAGCGGAATCCAACAGCCGGGCAAAGTTATTCAGCCCGGCCCAGGTGGGTGTAGCGATCGCATTATAATCAGCAAAAGCCACAGAAATGGTAGCCAGTGCGGGCAACACCGTTAATATCAATGCGCCCAACAGGTAGGGCAGCACAAACAGCCGGATCTGCACGTTGTAACGCCGTGGTGACCAACGTCTTAAAAAGGATGAGTTCATATCATTGCATCTTGGGAAAGCGGGGAATGTAGGTGTTTGTAAGCATTCAAGTGGGGAATTATAGGAAATGATCCCTGGCGAGGCAAAGGAAGAGGGTATCTGAAATCAGATACCCTCTTGCTTTAAGGGCTTCAAGAACCGGCACAAAGCCGGTTCTTGAGAGGCGATAAGGGGGTTATGGCTTGAGGATGATGGGCAAGAAGAGGGTGTAGGTGGGTGGTGGCGGCACAACGGCCGTAGTCGTCATATCCGCCGTCCCATTGATGCCAGGATCACCAACAGATGTAACGGTCACAGTCGTCGTATCCGTTTCACCGTTGGTAGCACCGGTGGGAATAGTCACATGCACCATCACCGTAGCCACCTGACCCACGCCCAGCGAAACACTGCTGTTTGAGAGTGTGGTCGTCCAGTCATGGCCGGTCGCTACCAGATTAAAGGTGTCTGCAACATTACCGGTGTTGGTAATGGTCATGGTGTACATCACCATCTCACCCGGCGCGCCAGAAGCGGCCATATCGCCAGACATCTCCAGACCATAGGCCACATCTTCCACATGCAACACGGCCGTTGCCGGCATCACCGCATTGTCAAACGTACCGCTGAAGAAGATATTTGCCGTATACGTACCTGTCTGCGTAATGCCAGTGGCATCAAACACAATGTTCACATCCATCGTCCCACCAAAACCGGCAACCGTACCACTATCTGGCGTCTCAATCAGCCACGGCGCATCTGAGCCACCGCTGCCGCAAGAGAACTGTCCGGGATAGAGATAACAGACAGCCACACTTTGGCCGGTATTGCCTGTCCCATAGTAGTACTGTAACCCAACGGTACCGTTCTGGTTCTCAATACCCGCCGACTGATTGCTGCCATCCGAAGGCGCATCCATATAGTGGACTTCGATATTGTTGCTGCCTTCAAACAACTTGAACTGGAAGGTAATGGGGAAACCACCTCCTGGATAGTGAGTAATATCTGTATACTGAACAATCATATACCGGAACGGCGCAGTTCCCATCGTCTGGTAGGTAATTGAGCCACCTCCTGGTGGGTACAGATCATTCCAGGCACCGGCAATGACACCATCCGGATTACCTGCCGTAGGCATCGGTTGACCAGAGCAGCAGCCATTGTACTGGCCGGGCAGCACTGTCAGGAAGCCGTTGGAGCTGATGTAAACATCGTTGTAATCCGTGCCATAGTAGTTGAAGGCAAAGCCAACCGGAATTGGCCCGCTGACCTCATCATCGCTCAAACTCACACTTGTACCTGTGCCAGAGATGTCTTCAAAGTTGTACGTCACCAGGCCATCCGGTTCGGTAGAGTCCGTGCAACTGTAACCAAACGCATCTGGCGGGCAGACAGTTTCTGGCGCTCGCAGATTCATGCCAAACGGATTGCCCGTTTCCACATCTGCCAGGCTAAAGTCGAACGCCACCGTACCGGGATTGCTGATGGTCATCGTCTGCGTTACCACACCGCCCAGGCCAACCGTCGCTTCAAAGAAGTCTGGCATATACGCCAGCTCGGAGAAGATCGGCCAGAGGGCAAAGTCGGTTGTTGTGGTCGAACCTTGGGTAACAACCACTGTCGCCGTATCGCTCAGATAACCCGATGCAGAAACAGTGATGTCATACGTATCGGCCGGAACCGCCAGACTGTAGCTTTCACCCGTGACCGTCACGTCAAAGCCCGCCGCGCTGGTTACATGCACGTCGGCCGACAGCGGATCACCCGTGGTGATGTCTGTAATGTCACCGTCCAGGAAACCACAGGTCGGGCAGTCCAGGTGCATGGTCAGCGGCATAGTGGGCACGATATTGTCAAAGTTGCCAGAGAAGCTCAACTCTGCCGTGTAGTCGCCTACCTGATACAGTGACCGGGCATCAAAGACTACATCAAAGGTACCGGTGCTAAATGGCGGCACAGTGCCACCGTCAGGCACCGCATAGGCCCAACCGCCACCAGTGCTCAGTTCCGTCCCCAGCCAGGGTAGCT
>CAZOPF010000016.1:20141-62134 GCA_964581605.1 uncultured Ardenticatenaceae bacterium | reverse complement strand
CGGGTATGTCCAGGTCGAAGGCGGTGTAGAAGCCGTTGGCTGCGTCTACCGCATACGCGGTGTTGCCATACGGAATCCGCACTATCGGCGCGTCGCTCTTGGCCACGGCTTCACCATCGGCCGGGGCCAACCCGATAGATGGCTCGTAGTTGCCAGCCACATAGTTATTGGCTGACTGTGGCAGAACAAAGGTTGGACGATGCGGCCGTACCACCAGTTCCGGCCCGCCCCAACCACCGATATTGACGCTGAATTCCAGGTCAATATAGCCGGTGTTGGTGACGGTGACCGTATTGGTAACAACATCGCCAATGCTCATCCACTCTTCAATCTCGGCCGGGCTGTAGGAAAGGATGGCAATAGCCGGATCGAGGGCGAAGTCAACGGTCGTGGTATTGCCTTGTGTGACAACACCGCTGCCCGTTTCGCCCAGATACCCGGCGGCTTCTACCGTCAGATAGTAAGTAGCCGGCGGCACAGCCACCGCATAGGTGCTGCCATTCAGGGTAACGTCAAAGCTATTGGTATTGGTAATGCGGATGCTGGCATCCACCGGATCGCCCGTCACCGAATCGGTGATTTCACCTTCCAGGAAACCACAGGTGGGGCAGTCCAGGTGCATGGTCAACGGCATAGTGGGTACTATGTTGATGAAGTTGCCACCGAATTCGAGGACGGCCGTGTAGTCGCCTACCTGATACAGTGACCGGGCATCAAAGACCACATCAAAGGTCGTTGTGCTTTCGGGCGGCACGGTGCCTTCTTCAGGTACCGCATAGGCCCAACCGCCACCAGTGCTCAGTTCCGTCCCCAGCCAGGGTAGCTGCACCAACACGCCAGGGCTGCTGGAGCCTAACACACCTACCAGCGTCGTGTTACCTGTGCTGCGGTCAGCAATGCGCAGTTCCGGCTGGAACGTGCCGTTGTTGAAGGCGGCCAGGTAAATCTGGTCGGTGGTGGCATCATACCCCATGCCTTGCCCGTAGTTGGCGTCGAAGCCCAACGAGCCAATGATTGTGCCGGCCCCGCTGTTCTTGTCTATGCCAATGAGCGAGTCATTGACAATATCGTGGCCGTACATGTCGCCATTTCCATCAATGGCAATGGCAATGGTGCAGGGTGAGTTGGTGATGGGGCCAACCTGGGTGGCTGTGCCGGTGCTCATATCCAGTGTGTACAGGATAGAGGAACTGATGTCGCAGCTTGCCAGATAGACAACACCAGAGGTTGGGTCTAGCGCCATACCGGTGTAGCTCTGCGCGCCGGGCGGTGGGGTTACAGGTAGGCTGCCCACCTGCGCACCGGTTGCCAGGTCTAGCTGCCACATGACGTTGCCATCAATCACATACGAGTAGCCGTCTACTACTTCACCCGCACCGGGGAAGTCCACAACGCTGTATGGAGCTATGTTCGGCAGCGTTTCGGGTATGTCCAGGTCGAAGGCGGTGTAGAAGCCGTTGGCTGCGTCTACCGCATATGCAGTGTTGCCATAGGGAACACGCACTATCGGCGCGTCGCTCTTAGCCACGGCTTCACCATCGGCCGGGGCTAACCCAATGGCAGGCGCGTAGTTGCCCATGGGGAAACGGCCGTTGCTGGCGGGAATGGAGACGGGTTCTACATGCGGCCGTATCATTACACTACCTGGCCCGGCAAAATCGCCAATGTGCACCGTGAAGTCCAATGTATATGAACCTGTATTGGTGACAGTCACCGTATTGGTAACGATATCGCCAATGCTCATCCACTCTTCAATTTCCGATGGGCTGTAATAGAGGTAGGCCGAGGGCAGATAAAAGTCCTGGCTGACAGTATCGGAAACGACAACCGAGACGGTTTGGGTATCCACACCGTAATCGCTGGTGTAGCTGGCCCAATGATCCTGGCTGCCGCCATCGGAGAAGATGGTATAGAAGCCATCATCTACATTGGGATCGGCCGGGGTGTCATAGGTAGATACTGATTCACCCGTTTCATTGGCAACCGTTGCGCCAGAAAGCGGGGTACCGGCATCGTCATACACATTACCAACCACCAGACCGCCACCGGGCGTAGGCACACAGGTGGGCACACTCACATCTACATCATCAATCATCCAGCCAAAGTAGTTATTGGCAATGCTATCGCCAGAATCAAAGCGGAAGCGCAGCCAGACATTTTGGTTGGCATAAGCCGATAAGTCGTAGGTTTGTTGGTACCAGGTGGTCTCGGTATCGCCTTCGCCCAATGTTGACCAGAAGCTACCATCTGTGGAGATTTCCACATACCGGTTATCCCAACTACAATTGCCGCCACATTCCGTTTCCTCAAAGCTCCAGAAACGGAACAACACACCGGAGGCAGGAATGGCCATGGAACTGTTTGTGGTCAGGCTACCCTGCGCAGTGCCTATATCGAAATTGCAGATGCCCGCCTGACCGAAGTATGCGCTTTCCACCGGGCTGGGGAAGGGCGCCACCAGGCTGCCACAGGCATCGGTCTGGCTTTCCTGATGCCAAAGGCCAGTAGCCGTCCAGTTACCCAAACCAGCTTCAAAATCATCGGCGAAAACGGAGCTGCCCGGAGCGCCACCGTAACCGGGCGCGGTACAACTAACCACATCTACATCCAGGGCAAAATCTTCCTGGGTGTCTCCTGTGAGCGGGCCAACGGCACGGCTGTCGCCAATATAACCGTCTGCCCAGGCATCCACATTGAAGGTGTATGCAATGCCTTCGGGTAAGGAGATGCTGTAGTAGCCGGTTTCGGGGTCTGTCCAGATGGGGTCGCCGGGGTAGCCGTCAATGTCTATACGGGCGTAAAGCGGCCAGCCGGTGTTCACATCGGTTACATAGCCATCTACCAGATAATAAGTTGCCAGGTCGAGAACAAAGTCTACTGTAGTGGTGGTGCCAGAAACGATGGAGACGGCCGAAACCTGTACGGGCTGGTAGCCAAAAGCTGAAGCCGTGACCGTGTAGGTTGATTCGGACAGGACAGCCCGATAATCGCCATTGGCGTCGGTGAAGGCGCTGCCGGTGCCGGTTATGCCATCAGTGGCGAAGATGTAGGCACCTTCAATGGGGTTGCCCGTGCCAATTTCCGTGACACGGCCGTCCAACACCCCGACCGGCCCAATGGATCCGGTACATTCTGGGATGCGGAAAACACCAACGCGGGTGTTCCAATCAAAACCAGTGTCATCGGAATCATGATATTCCGTTGTATACCAGAACGTACAGTTATCCACGGGATCAACGGACATGTTTGAGTAATCACCCCAGCGGTGGATGCCGGTCTGCACACCTCCGCCTGTCCACATTTCGGCTTCGGCGCTTAATGTGCCCAAAGCATCGGTGCGCAGGCGGGTGGCATACCGAATGGACGGAACAACGGAGGATGAAGAGACGCTGTATCCCAGAGCGATATTGCCACTACCATCCATGGCAATGCTGCCCATCCAACGGGAATCTGTGGTCGGGAATTGTGTCCCTTCCTGGTAGAGGCTATAAGTACCAGCTTCTTTGCGGACTTCAAACCAACGGATGCCTGCATTGTCATTACCATCAGCATCCACTGTAAAGTTGCCAACCATGGCCTCATAGCTGCCGAAATTACGATATTGGAAGCGGAACATCGGCCACCAGGCAATATCATCCAGCACCTGGCCGGTGCCAGGTTGGGAAATGCAGCCGCCGGCAAAGAAACCACAAATGGTATAGTTGAATGGAGCGATGGGGAGTTCTTCTACCAGGGTGAAGGTGGAATTGCCAGGGTTGGTCCAGTCAACGTCAAATTCATAGAGTGCCAAACGTTCTGCCCCGGCCGGGTGCCCGGTTCCATCTGGATGATAGAAGGTGTAGAAGATACCCGGATCTCCGGCAGGAGGCGGCGTTTGACCATCCACATCGGCCGGCATCATCAAGTTGGCCAGACCACCAACAGATTGAACGGTTGCGGGATCGCCATCGAGCATGGCTTCACGATCAAAAGCAAACGCATAATAGGCATTGGGGAATCCGGAATTAGTACCCATGAGGTAGGCATCGGGCCAGACACCTAGTTTAGGATAGTCAGGAAAGTCCGGCGTGGGGAAGAAATACAAGTAGTATGCTCCCGTTGGGTCCGGAGTTTCGGAAATGGCAATACACATACCAAGTGGCCCACTTAATCCAAACTGACTGAGAAGCCAGCGGTCGGCTAAATCATCATAGAGTACGATAGGATCGCCAAAGTTGCTTGTACATTGCCCACCCAGGGGAGCAAACAAATCACCCACAAGGGTGGCCGGGATTAGCGGTGTAGGGGGAACGCCGTTATCTGGATCGCCTTTGTCCCAAATGCGGAATGAAAAGTTGGTCATTTGAACGTAATGATTTGGCCCAACATCTCCATTTGTATCGGGGGGAGTGACTCCAGATAAGGAAGGAACCCCTTCAAAAGTTACCAGGGGGTCAGGGGAGAAGCCATTGTTATTGCTTCGGGAAAGGAGTGGATCAAGCCCAATGGAAGTGCCTTCAACACCAATTCCTTCACCTAACCATTTCATATACACTTCACGATTGAGCATTGGCTCTTGGGGGGCGGGTCGCAGGTCGCGCACCGGCTGGCTGAGCACGGCCGCAACTGGCTCTGAGGCCTGTACTGTTACCTGAGAACCCGTTTCGGGTCGGGGGGTAAGCGTTTGGGCCTGGAGACCACTTTCGGAAATGGCAAGCATGAAACCCGCCAAACCTAATAGTACAAATAAAGTAATGAAAATACGGGACGCTGTTTTCACTTGTATCCTCCTTACAATAACCTGTGCAGTAAAGTTGCAGAGGTTGAGTCCCAGATTTGTAAGACGAATGCTGCCAACTGCAACAGCATTTGTACAAAAGATGAATGTCAGTTACTTCTCGCTGTTTTACCTCCTTTGAACAAGCCCACACAAGATAACAGGAAAGCGTCTCCCGCTTACCATACTGTATGGGAATTGTTTTACGATACGTTTACTGGACTCCCTAGCCCGTTTTAGACTACAAACAGGCCAATTTGGTATTCGCCACGAATTTTCTCACCACTCTTTTTTTTTGGCAAACTACCAGTCGTGAGCAAAGGTGACGATGGAATGGGCAAACCCCATCGTCACCTTTTCCCTTTTTGCCTGTCAGTAACGCAGGAGTGCGCCTATACGGCCGTATTCCTCTAATCTGGCATTATCTCGAATGACTTCCACATGGCCGCCGCTATCTATGGTGCTGGCGCAGGCCGCGTCTATCACATCGGCAACGGCCGTCAATTCATCCGCACTCAGGGGGCTTTTAGCCAGGTTTGCTACCAAAAAGCCCGATGGCTCATCCACATAACCTGGGTAACGATACCCATCGCTGATGATCAGGGTTTGCACACGCCGCTCGCTGACGGCCTGTAATGTATCATCCAAACCGGCTACGGCCGTGCCACCCCGCGCAACAGTGGAAGCCCAGCTATCTACCAGCTTTTCCTCGCGCTCGGCATTGGCGGCCTGCAACAATCGCAACGTGTGTTTACGAACTTCATGCTCGCCTGCATTCATGTCCATTGCAAAGGTGCCAGCCAGGCAGCTTTGCAGCTGTTTAGGCAGCAGTTCACGAAACTCAGCTACCGTTTCAGAGGTGCCGCCCAGGAAAAGGCGGCGAATAGGTTTACCCTGGAAGAAGTGGGCGGCAGCAGCGGCCGTATCTCGCAAGTTACGGTGCGCCACTTCTTCTTCATGGCGGCCGCCACCCACCCCACCACGCATCCCCACGGCTGAAGACCCGGCTCCTTGTTTGAGTTTATGGACCTCCTCGCCCATATACCCTTCCATACCTTGCAATTCACCCAGGTGATACTCAAAAAAGCGGCCACCCACCCGGTCTACCAGAATTACCCCATAATGCGCATAAAAATCCAGCAAATGCGCCAGAGGTTTCACATAGGGCTTATGGCCCACTCTGACTCGATTGCGAAACGCAACGGCCGTTGGGAAAACCCGGAAAAAATCGCCGCCACGCCCACTGAACACAGCCAGGCCCGGCATCGTCCAGTCATACCCCAGGTCAAGATATTGTTCAATAGCAGCGGCCGCTTTTTCATGGTCTACCTCTGCTTCTCGCATCATACTTTTGACTTGATGCTTGATTGTTTCCGCATTCTCATGGGCCGTATCTGAATCCAGATAAAGGCTAATAACAACACCATTATTCGATTGATACGCCAACAACTCTTGCAACTCCTCATGGGTTATCATGGTACCTCCTACAAAACCTCTCTAGTTTGGTTCAATGTACGCAGTGATGGTTGAATGGGGATGATAAAAAGCCAGTTTATTTGAGTGGAATGGGTAGCAATGTTCCACCACAACAAACCAGCCAGGAATACCTGGTTGATGCACATCCTCGGTAAAGCGTCACAACACCTGAACTCTCACTCTAAGTGTGTCACGGCCGTTCGCCCAACGTCAACGGCACCTGAATCTCTTCACCCTGGCGGATCAAGGTCAACTCTACCGTTTCCCCAACCTGTGTTTCAAATACCAGATAGCTCAGCAATTCGTCAGAATTACTGACCGGCACACCATTGATGGCAATAATGTAATCGCCATCCGGTGTAAACTCTGCATCCAGATTATGACCAATCAGACCGGCTGCTTCAGCCGGTGTGCCCTGCCCCACATCGGTCACCCAGACACCCTGCGGCGGCAGTGACAAGGTTTCCAATTCCCGCAGCGTAAACGGCTCTGAGCGCATACTGATGCCCATATAAGGATAGCGGTAACGGCCGTCGGCAATCAGCGATGGCACGATATTTCTGACGGCATTGACGGGGATCGCATACCCCACACCCGAATTGGCCCCGGTGCGAGACAAAATAGCACTGTTCACACCAATCACGCTACCATCCAGATTCAGCAAAGGGCCACCGGAATTACCAGGGTTAATCGCTGCGTCCGTCTGAATGATTTGGGGGATAGAGAAAAAACCACCGGATACCAATCGCTGCGACTCTAACGTCCGCCCCAGGGCGCTAATAATGCCCACCGACATGGAACTGGCTTCGCCAAATGGGTTGCCAATTGCCACCACAAACTGGCCTACTTGCAGTGTGCCCGAATCGGCCAATGTAACTGGCGGCGCATTGGTTGGTAAATCATCCACCTTCAATACCGCCAGGTCACTATCTACGTCTGTGCCAACAATCTCGCCGTAGCGCCGTTGCCCGTCTGGAAAGACGACTTCATACACCTCGCCCTGCTCGATGACATGGTTGTTGGTAACAACATGGCCGGCAGCGTCAAACACAAAACCGGTACCAGAGCCGAGAAAGTCATTTTGGACATAAACAAATAGGTGAACGACAGAAGGGTTCACCTGGCGGTAGATTTGAATGAGCCGCTGCTCCAATTCGGTACTGATCTGGTTATTAACGGCCGTATCTGGCAATGACACCTGTTCCAACATTACACTTTCCGCCTGCACCGTCGCCACCACGTCAGTCACAATGGCCTGGGTATCAACTGTACTCACAGGGAGAATGCTTTCCGGGTTGGCCGTAGCCTGGCAGGCTAGCGCCAGGAAAAAGAGAATAAAAACAAGAAAGCAAAGGGGTTTATGCAGGTTGCGGATCATGAAATACCAACTGTTTAGTGGCTGAGGAAAAGCCACTTACTGCCATTTTAGGCGGGAGGAGGAAGGGATGTCAAGGGTTTGCGCATAAGAAAAATGCTAAGAAAAATAAGGTAGTTCAAAGCCCACCAATGCGCCACCATCAGGGGTGTTTTCGGCCCAGATACGGCCGTCGTGCCCCTCCACAATGCCCCGCGCAATGGCTAAACCCAAACCGGCTCCGCCTGTTTTACGGCTACGCGCCTGTTCACCCCGGTAAAACTGTTCAAAGACACGCGGTAAATCATCAGCATTAAAACCAGGGCCACTGTCTTGCACTGTTACCTGAACAGTATGAACCGTGCGCACGGCCGTAACCTGCACTTCCCCGCCAGTTGGTGCATACCGGAGTGCATTGTCAATAAGATTTGTCAGCACCCGCCCAATTTTGGGGGCATTCACAGGCACAGGGTCTACATCCACCGCCACACGGCCGTGCAGCACAATGCCCCGCCGTTCAGCCAATGCCTGAAAACTCTCCAGCGTATCAGAAATTAAGTCGCTTAAAGAGTGGGGCGATTTTGTCAGCGACAGCCCACCCGCCTCCATTTGTGCCAGTTCAAACAGGTCATCAATCAATCCATTCAAGGCGATGATGTCGCCACGCATGGTGCGGTAATAGCGGTGGGTCGTCTCCGAGTCGCTAACTACACCATCATGCAATGCCTCAATCATGGCGCGGATGCTGGTGAGAGGTGTACGTAAATCATGCGAGGCCCAGGCCACCAGATCACGGCGCATCTTTTCCACTTCGGCCCGCTCCTTTTCCGCCTGCTGCAATTGGGCGGCCATATTGTTGAAGGCATAGGCAACCTGGGCTACTTCGTCACGGCCGTGAATCTGCACCCGCGCCTGCAAATCCCCGGCCGCTATGGCCTGCGCCGTAGCAGCCAACTGGTTCAGCCCATCGGTAACACTGGCGGCCACAAAGACGCCAAAGGTCATGGCGATGATGGCGGCAAAAAGCAGCAGAACGCCGCTTAAAATCAGATCATGTTCGCTGTTAAAAAACATCTGGCGAGACATCATCCAGACATTGAACAAGATCACAAAGGTGGCCCAGGCATAGGTCATCAGCAATGTCAGGCTGAGCGAAGGGGAACGCGCCAGCCCCCGCCGATATAAAAGGTAGCCAATGACAAGCGATAACAATGAAGTGGCAGAGAGCCAGGTCACCAGCACGGTAATGTCTTGCAGCGGGGCCTGCATCAGGACGCGCATGAGCAAGACGGCGACGACGAGAGCGGCCAAAATACCGACAACAAACAACCGCCAGGGGGCGCGGCTAAACCCGCGGCTAAAACGGCCGAGGTAAGAGGGGGAGGAAAGGGAAGTAATCATAGTAAATAGGTGAGTGGGTGAGTGGGTAATTGAGTAATTGGGTAACTGTGTAATTATCCAATTACTCAATTACCTCTTCACTACCCAGGGTCAAATTTATAGCCCACGCCCCAGACGGTGAGCAGCCAGATTGGGTTGCTGGGGTCGGCTTCTATCTTTTCGCGCAGGCGGCGGATGTGGACGGTGACGGTGCTGGGGTCTACGTATTCAGAAAAACCCCAGACACGCTCTAGCAGTTGGTCGCGTTTGAAGACCTGCCGGGGGTGGGCGGCCATGAAGTAAAGCAGGTTAAACTCGGTAGCCGTCAATTCAACCGTTTCACCACGCACGGTGACGAGGCGGGTTTTGGGGTCAATGGTGAGATGGGGGAAGTGATACGGCCGTTCCCCCCCCTCGGGCTCCGTTTGCCCATGTGTACGCCGCAACACCGCCTTGACTCTGGAAACCAGTTCGGCCGGGGAGAACGGTTTGGTCACGTAATCATCTGCGCCCAGTTCCAGGCCGTAGATGCGGTCAATCTCTTGCTGGCGGGCGGTGAGCAGGATGACGGGCACGTTGGCGGTGGGGTCGGCGCGCAGGCGGCGCATGATCTCCATGCCGTCAATTTCCGGCAGCATCACATCCAGAACAACAAGGGCGGGTAACTGCTCGCGGATGGTATTGATGGCGGCACGGCCGTCTCGCGCCACCCGCACCGTGAAACCTTCGCGCTGCAAATACAAACTTACCACTTCCACCACCGACGCTTCATCATCCACCACTAAAATATCGCCAAATTGGGTTAATCGTTGATTGAGTACCATGCTGCCTCTGTTTTAATCGGAAAATGTTACGTGGGGGTTACAGAATGTAATGGGGTAATTATCCAATTGCCCAATCACTTTCCCTCCAAAAATCGCCCTGGCGTTTCGGGGGTGGGCTGGCCGTTTTGCAGAATGACACGGCCGTTCACCAATACCGCCTGCACCCCCACCGCCAGTTCATACGGCCGTTCGTAGGTGGCCCGGTCAGCGATAGTGTGGGGGTTGAAGATGACCAGATCGGCAAAGTGGCCTTCGGCGATGACGCCCCGGTTTGCCAGGCCAAACTGGGCGGCGGGGAAACCGGTCATCTTGTGAACGGCCGTTTCCCAGGAAAACAACCCCTTTTCGCGCACGCCCCAACCGAGCAGCCGGGCAGCCGAGCCGTATTGCCGGGGATGGATACGGCCGTCGGGGAAATAAATGCCGTCGCTGCCCATCAGGTAACGGCCGTGCGCCAGGAAAGGCGCCACTCGTTCATCATCCCCCAGGTGGAAGACCAGCAGCACCGCCATGCCTTCGCTGATGAGCAGGTCGCAGAGCGCGTCGGCGGGGGATTGGTGGGTGGCGGCGATGTACTCCGCCAGGGTGTGGCCTTGCCAATGGGCGTTGGCACGGCTGGCGACCCAGGCGATGCGTACTTTTTCCAGGGGCGTGTCTTGCAGGGCACGGCCGAAGCGGGCACGCAAGCCGGGGTCAGTCAGTTTGGGCAGAGCAGCCAGGGGTCCCTCGCGGAAAACTTCATGGGGCAGCAGGTATTGGAGCATAGTGGAGCTGGGCAGATAGGGGTAGACATCAAAAGAGAAGTCCACTTCGTTGACGGCGACGGTGTCCAGGTAGTGGAGGATGGCGGCGGCTTCGGCGGGGTCGTTGGCTTTGAGGTGGGAGATATGCACGGGCACACCCGCCTGCCGCCCAATGTGGACCGCTTCTTGCACGCCAGCGAGTGTGCCCAGGTTGTAGCGAACGTGGGTGACGTAGATACCGTGCGGGGCCATCATGCGGCAAGCTGCCACCAGTTCGGCGGTGGTGGCGAAACATTCATCCACGTAATCCAGCCCGGTGGAAAGCCCCAATGCGCCCTCTTCCATGCCTTGCTGAATGAGCCGTTTGATTTCGTATTGTTGGAAGTCGTCGGGGAGGCGCTGGCCAAAGCCGCAGGCCAGGGTGCGCACGTTGGCATAGGGGATGAAGGTGGCGACGTTTTGGGCAGTACGGCCGTGCAGCCCCCCCATATAATCGCCAATGGTGCGCCAGCCAGTGTAGTCGCTCAGTTGCAGGCCGTTGAGCGGGCGCAGGTACTGTATCCATTCCCGCCAGGTGAGTTCATTCACGGGGGCGTAGGAGATGCCGTCCAGCATGAGGAATTCGGTGGTGAAGCCCTGGCTGGTCTTGGCGATTTGGTGTGGCTCCTGGCGCAGCCAGCCGTCGGAATGGGTATGGGCGTCAATAAAACCGGGGGCGACGAAGTGGCCGGTAGCGTCCAGCATCTGGGCGGCGGTGGCATCCTGTAAATTGCCGACGGCCGTCACCCGATCCCCTTGAATGCCTATATCAGCGAAATAACGGGGGTGGTTACGGCCGTCAATCACCTCGCCGCCACGAATCAGGATATCAAACATGGCGGTATTATAGTGCTTATGTGGTCAGGTGGTTAGCTGTTCAACCGTTCAGGTCTTGACTTCTCCTGCCTGTTAACCAAACTTTAGCCGTCTGTTAACTAATCCATTAACATGCTGTTGACTTCCCCTTAATACCCGCTCCTTATCATAGCCGGAACAGGTGTTGACGGCCGGAACAGTTTGCCTTGCTTCCTGGCTGATGCGCCTGACCACATCAATAGATTCAAGGATAAGGAGAACGATATGAATTGGAAGCGACTTCATTACCTGTGGGGGCTAACGGCCGTTGCCACCCTCACCCTCTTTTTACTAATCACCCTGCTCACTGCCCGGTCAGGCATGGCCGCTGCCGCCAACAACCAGACCCAAGGTGCGCCCACGCCCACCGATACCCTGCTGTTAGAACCCCTCGGCACATACGACTCCGGCGTTAGCGGTGAAAGCGCCGCCGAAATAGTCACCCACGACCCCGAAACCCAACGCCTCTTTGTGGTCAATGCCCATGCGCCCACCATTGACGTATTGGATGTGAGTAACCCGCTCACGCCCACCCTGGAATTTACCATCGCCATCACCCCCTATGGCGGCGGCGTCAACAGCATAGAGTTCTACCGCTACGACGCCACTACCGGTATCCTGGCAGCGGCCGTTCAAGCCGACCCTGCCCAAGACCCCGGTCTCATCGTATTCTTTGACGCTAACGGCGGCTACCTCCAGCAGGTATCGGCGGGCGCACTACCTGATATGGTCACATTCAGCCACGATGGCAACTATGTCCTGGCCGCTAACGAGGGCGAACCAGATGACGACTACCTGGTAGACCCCGAAGGTAGCGTGACCATTGTAGATATGAGCGGTGGGGTGGCTGCGGCGACGGCCGTCAACGCCGACTTCACCGCTTTCAACGGCCGTGAAGAAGAACTGCGCCAGCGCGGCATCCGCATCTACGGCCCCAACGCCAGCGCCGCCCAAGACCTGGAACCAGAATACATTGCCGTCTCACCAGACAACACCATCGCCTTTGTCACCCTGCAAGAAAACAACGCCTTCGCCGTTATAGACATTGCCACCGCCACCGTAGAAGATGTGCTGCCGCTGGGCTACAAAGACCATCTGCGGGGCGAACCCTTGCTGACCCAATACCCCTTCACCAACCTGCCTGTGTTAGGCATGACCCCCATGAGCCAGACCATTTACCTGGGTGGATTCTCCGGTCTGTGGTATGAAGGCATCAATAGCGGTAACGGCCATATGCAGTTTGTTACCCTACCCGATCGAGGGCCTAATGGCGCAACGACTAATGGCAATCGGCCGTTTGTCTTGCCAGATTATCAGGCGCGGGTTGTTCGCTTTGAATTAACGCCCGCCGGCGAACTAACTATCACCGAACAAATCATGCTCACCCGCGAGGATGGCGTCACGCCCATCACCGGCCTGCCCAATATCCCTGGCGTAGACGAAACGCCTGTGGACCTCTTCCTTGACCCGCTGCCCTATGACCCCTTTGGCGCAGACCTGGAAGGGATTGTCGTTGCTCCTAACGGCCACTTCTGGATGGTGGACGAATACCGCCCGGCGATTTATCACTTTGATGCGGATGGTGTGTTGGTGGCGCGGCTGGTGCCGGAGGGTACGGCCGTCATGGGCGGAGGCACACCGGGCGACTACGGTAATGAAACGCTGCCCGCCGTTTATTCCAGCCGCCGCGCCAATCGTGGCTTCGAGGCAGTGGCCCTCAATGCAGACGACGGCTTGCTCTACGCCTTCATCCAATCCCCCCTGGCTAATCCAGATGTGCCCACCTCCACCAACTCCCAGGTCATCCGCATCCTGGCAGTTGATACAACAACTGGCGATCCGGTAGCGGAGTATGTCTATTTGCTGGAAGGGGTAGATTACCGTGATTCGGTGGTAGATAAAATTGGCGATGCGGTGTATGCGGGCAACGGCCGTTTCTTTGTCATCGAACGTGATTCATCCAGCGAAAGTTTTGGCAAAAAGTTCATCTTTGAGATTGACCTGAAAGGCGCCACCAATGTCCTGACCTTTACTACCCCCACGATGGGCATGCCCGGCGTCACTTCCCTGCTCGGCGGCACATTGGAACAACAAACCCCAGACGACCTCCTGGCGCTTGGCATCCAACCTGTTTTCAAACGCAAGGTGACCAATTTGCCCTCATTGGGCTACCTGGCTGGTGACAAACCGGAAGGGCTGGCGCTGCTGCCAGACGGCCGTCTGGCGGTTCTAAACGACAATGATTTTGGCCTGCTGGATGAACCCATTGCCGGTGATGGCACGGCCCCCCTCAATCCAAATCCTGGCATGCCCACATTGGGCATCATCCCCTTTGACGGCGGCAACATGCTGGACGCCAGCGACCGGGACGACGGCATTAACCTGCAAAGCTGGCCCACCTTGGGCATGTATCAGCCCGATAGCGTGGCCGCTTACCATGTTGGAACCAATACCTTTTACATCACGGCTAATGAAGGGGATGCCCGCGACTATGATGGCTTTTCAGAAGATAACCGCATGAGCGACCTGGCGGTGGATGATTCCGTGTTGTTGGGCACCATGTTCACCAGCACGGCCATATTGCTGGCTGATGAAAACATGGGGCGGTTGAAAACCTCTGACCAGTTTGGCGACCTGGATGGCGATGGCGACTTTGATGTGCTATACAGCTATGGCGCGCGCTCCTTCACCATTTGGGATGAATTTGGCAACCTGGTGTTTGACGGCGGCGCAGATTTTGAAGAGATTACGGCCGTTCTGGCCCCCGACATCTTCAATTCAAACGGCCTCACAGACACCTTCGACAGCCGCAGCGACGACAAAGGGCCAGAACCGGAAGCGCTGACATTGGGCGAGATTCACGGCCGTACCTACGCCTTCATCGGCTTTGAACGCACTGGTGGTATTATCGTCTACGACATCACCAACCCACACCAACCCATCTTCGTCAGCTACCAACGGTTGCCAGAAACAGACCTGGCGCCGGAAGGCTTGCATTTCATCAGTGCGGCCAACAGCCCTACCGGGCAGCCGCTGCTGGCAGTCGCCAATGAAGAAAGCGGCACCACCACCCTTTACGGCCTGACCCACTTCAGCACTCTCTATCTGCCCCTCATCAGCAAACCATAAAGCAAGAAAAAGAGGCGCATGGCGTGTTGCCATGCGCCTTTTTGCTTACCATGAACAACGGTCAATTTTTCCCACTATACGGCCGTCGCTCCAGACAACGCGCCGCCAGTTCCAGCACACGGCCGTAGCACACCGCACAGGCCACCATCTCCTGCGCCTTCTCGCTTTTACTGTGGCCGTAAAGCTGGTCATACACCAGGCCCACGTCGCTACACAATTCCCGTAGATCACTCTCCGCAAAATGGGCCAATCCATGACGCAGTTGCACCAGATTCAGCCGCTGGCCCTCCGCCTCATAATTGGCCGCCCGGTTTTCCAGCCAGGTCACGGCCGTCTCCCCCGCCCGGCTAATGACTTCTGCCGCCACTACCGAAAAGAGCAACCGGCTCAGGTCTGGCGCAAACCCGCGCACCCGCGCCAGCAGCCATGTCGCCGCCAGCATCAAAATGTCGGCACTGGGGCGGCCGTCTGCCGGTGACTTGAGCAACTCCTCCTGCAACAGCCGCAGATGAAACGCCGCCATGTGCATCTCATACGGCGACAACAACCGCGCCGTCTGCGCAAACGCCGCATTCACTTCTGCAAACATCGCCGTCAACATCTGGCGGCCGTAATCATCGCCAACGGCCGTCGTGACAACGGCATGTAACATGACCCCTTGTGGCTGTCCTGAGATCAAATAGCTTTCCATTACAAACTTCCTTCGTTAATAGGACGCGGACGAACACGGACAAACACCAATAAAATCGGGAAAATCCGCGTCATCTGCGTTCGTCCGCGTCCAATTTTTAATCGTCCCTGCAAAACAATCTGCCGCCAGCATAGACCCAAACCGTTGACCCATCGTTAAATTACCTTCGACCGGCCACTTGCCACAAGCAACTTGCAACTTGCCATCTGCGACCTGCCACCTGCCACTTGCAACTTGCCACCTGCCGCCCGCCCCCTTCCCCGCTATAATTCGCCCCATGACACACGCAGACCAGATTGCCCCCTTTTTGAAAGTGAAAGTTAGCCAGGTCACGGCCGTCATCGAACTGCTTGATCACGGCAATACCATCCCCTTTGTCGCCCGCTACCGCAAAGAAGCCACTGGCAGCCTGGACGAAGAGCAAATCCGCACCATCAGCGACCACCTCACCCGGCTACGCAACCTGGACGAACGGCGCCAGACCATCCTCAACACCATCCGCGAACAGGAAAAGCTCACCCCCGAACTGGCCGCCCAAATTCAGGCCGCCACCACCCTCACCGAACTCGAAGACCTGTACCAACCCTACAAACCTAAACGGCACACCCGCGCCTCCGCCGCCCGCGCAAAAGGGCTGGAACCGTTAGCCCAACTCATCCTGGCGCAAATGCACTCTGACCAGACGGCCGTGCAACTTGCCACCCCCTTCCTCAGCGACGACGTGCCCACGCCGGAGGACGCCCTGGCCGGGGCACGGGATATTGCGGCCGAGGTAATCAGCGACACGGCCGTTGTCCGCCACACCCTGCGCGAAAAGACAATGCAATACGGCACACTGGCCTGCCAAAAAATTGAGGATGCCAAAGACGAACGCCGTGTCTATGAACTGTACTACGACTTCCAAAGCCGCTTCGACCGCCTCAAACCGTACCAGGTGCTTGCCATCAATCGCGGCGAAGCGGAAAAAATCTTGCGCGTCACCATAGACATCCCCGAACGAGACTGGATACTCGCCGTGCGCACCGGCTACCGCCCCGACCGCCGCTCTCCTCTGGCCGACCAGTTGCAGCAAGCAATGGACGACGCCACCCACCGCCTGCTCATCCCGGCCATCGAGCGCGACATCCGCCGCACCATCACCGAAACGGCCGAAACCCACGCCATCCACGTCTTCGCCGACAACCTGCGTGGGCTGCTCGTTCAGCCGCCATTGGCCGGGCACACCATCCTGGCTATTGATCCGGCATACCGAACGGGGTGTAAGACGGCCGTCATAGACCCCACCGGCAAACTGCTAGAAACGGCCACCATCTACCCCCACCAGCCACAAAACCGGCGTGACGACGCCCTGAAAACACTGGCTCTGTTGGTGCAGCGCCACCACGTTACCCTCATCGCCATCGGCAACGCCACCGCCTCCCGCGAAACCGAACAGCTTGTGGCCGACCTGACCCGGCAAATCCACACCGTCCACTACCTGATGGTCAACGAAGCTGGGGCCAGCGTCTACAGCGCCAGCCCCCTGGCAAAGGAAGAGTTGCCCGACCTGGATGTGAGCCTGCGCGGCGCCGTCTCCATTGGCCGCCGCGCCCAGGACCCGCTGGCCGAACTGGTGAAAATTGATCCCAAGTCTATCGGCGTGGGGCTGTACCAGCACGATGTGAACCAGAAGCAGCTCTCCGAATCGCTCACCGGGGTAGTGGAATCGGTGGTCAACCAGGTGGGCGTGGACGTGAATACCGCCTCCCCCGCCCTGCTAACCTACATTTCCGGCATCGGCCCCAAGCTGGCCAAAAGTATGGTGGAATATCGCAACGAACACGGCCGTTTTCCCACCCGCGACACCCTCAAAAAAGTACACGGCCTGGGCAGCAAAGCATTTGAACAATCGGCCGGTTTCCTACGCATCCGCAACGGCGACAATCCGCTGGACGCCAGCGCCATCCACCCCGAAAGCTACGGCGTGGCTATCGCCCTGCTCGCCCGCGTCGGCCTGAATCCAGACAGCACCCCCACCCAGCGCGAACAGGCATTGGCGGCACTCAAACCGACGGCCGCCCTCGCCGCCGAATTGGGGACCGGCCTGCCCACCCTGCAAGACATCTTCGCCCAACTGATACGCCCTGGCCGCGACCCCCGCGAAGATTTGCCCCTCCCCCTGCTGCGCAGTGATGTGCTTTCGCTGGATGATTTGCAACCCGGTATGCGGCTCAACGGCACGGTGCGCAACGTGGTGGACTTTGGTGCATTTATAGATATTGGCGTCAAGCAAGATGGCCTGCTGCACCGCAGCCAGATCCCCCGCCGCGCCACTCTCAACGTTGGCGATGTGCTGGAAGTGGCCATCCTCTCCGTGGACAAAGAGCGCAATCGCATTGGCCTCGGTTGGGCAAACTGACCTCTGAGAATACCGTTTTTCTTCCCCCGCGCCTTCTTTGTGCTTGCGGCTATTCCCCCCAGATTTCGCGGGCCGTTTCTACCACCAGGGACAGCTTGGCCCACTGGTCATCGGCGGTGATGGCATTGCCTTCGACGGTGCTGGAAAAGCCGCACTGCGGGCTGAGGCACAGATGCTCCAGAGGCACATACCGCGCCGCTTCGTGGACGCGCTGGATTAACTCTTGCTTCGATTCCAGTTGGGCTGATTTGGTTGTGACCAGCCCTAACACCACCGTTTTGTGGTCAGGCACAAAACGGAGGGGGGCAAAGTCGCCGGAGCGTTCGTCATCATATTCCAGGAAGTAGGCGTCCACGTTGAGTTCGTTAAACAGCACTTCGGCCACCGGCTCATAGCCGCCTTCAGCAAACCAGGTGCTACGGTAGTTCCCCCGGCAGAGATGGACGCAGATGGTCAGGTCGGCCGGACGGCCGTCAATCACCGAATTGATCAAAGCGGCATAGGTGCGGGGCAGTTCGTTGGGGTCTTCACCGCGCTCCACCACGCCCGCCCGCATTTTGGCATCACACAGGTAGGCCAGATTGGTGTCATCCATTTGAATGTAGCGGCAGCCAGCCTGATACAGAGCGTTGATCTCATCCCGGTAACAGTGGGCCAGGTCAGCAAAAAATTCATCCATGTCGGGATAAGCTTCAATATCAATGGCTTTACGGCCGCCGCGAAAATGCACCATCGTCGGCGAGGGAATGGTCACTTTGGGGGTTTGTGTGACTTGCGATTTCAGGTAGTTGAAGTCATCCACCTGAATGTTTTTGACGTGGCGCAGTTTGCCGGTAACGCTCAATTTAGGCGGCGTAAAACCCACTGTGCTCTGGGCGTCGGAACTGGCGGCAATGCTGCCGGTGACGGTGACGCCTTGTAGCTGTTGCAGAAAATCGAGGTGGAAATAGGTACGGCGAAACTCCCCATCGGTGATGCTGCGTAGACCGAGGGATTCCATTTTGGTCACGGCCGTAGCAATCGCCCCATCTTCCACTGCCCGCAACGCCTCAGCCGACAGCCCCCCATTGAAAAATTGCTGCCGGGCTGCGAGGAGTTCGGACGGCCGTAACAGGCTCCCTACATGGTCAGCACGAAAAGGTGGGTTTACTTTAGACATTCTCTTTTATCTCCTATAAGGGTCAAGGATTGAAAAACACCGTCTCTTCCGGTCCCTGTAAATGAATATCAAAATGATAAGTTGCACCCAACGCCGTGTCATTTCGTTGGGCAATCAGCGTGTGGCGTCGCTCGGAGGGGATAGTTTTTAGCACCGGGTCATCGTTATTGGCCGGTTCGTCGGCGAAGTAGATGCGGGTGATAGCGTGAACCAACATTCCTCTGGCAAAAACGGTGACGTTGATCGTTGGCGCGTGTCCTTCCTGTGAACTACCCGGTTTGATTGTCCGAAATTGGAATTTTCCGCCCAGGCGCGTATCTGCCCGCCCAAAACCGCGAAAATGGGGATCGGCCTGATGGCAGCGGGGGTCGGCGGGATGGTTAAAGATGCCCTGCGCGTCTGGCTGCCAGATTTCCACCATCGCATCAGGGATCGGCTCACCATTGCCATCAAAAACTGTGCCTGTAATCAAAATGCGTTCGCCGATGGTCTCGTCCTGCACCAGATCGCTTTGGGTTTCGCCGTACATGAGGCCAATGTGCAAATAGGGGCCAACGGTCTGACTGGGGGTCTGTTTTTTCATCCTGAGGCCTCTTTATTCAAATGGGGTCTGGCGGGGGCCGCAGACGACAATATCAAAGCGGTAGCCTAAGGCCCAACCGGGCGTGGTCACTTCATGGTCATAGAGGGAGATGAGGCTGTTACGGCCGTCCACATCAGGAATACCGTTAAATATCGGGTCTAATGGCAACAGAGGGTCGCCGGGAAAATACATCTGCGTGACCAGCCGTTGCAGGAAATTGACGCCAAACACGGAAAAGTGAATGTGCGACGGCCGCCAGGCATTGGGATGATTCTGCCAGGGGTAGGCGCCGGGGCGAATAGTGGTGAAACGGTAACGGCCGTCCTTGTCAGTCAGCACCCGGCCGGCGCCATGAAAGTTAGGGTCTAGCGGCGCGTCATGTTGGTCTACCTTGTGCATGTACCGGCCGGCGGCATTTGCCTGCCATATCTCGATCAATGCGTGGGGGATCGGTTTGCCCATATCATCCATCAACTGCCCGGTGACGATAATCCGTTCCCCCAACGGCTCGCCATTTTTCACGGCATTGCGCGTCAGATCATTGTCCAGCGGCGCAATCTCATCCTGCCCATACACCGGGCCGGTCAGTTCAGATAGATTTTGCTTCAGGGAGATTAAAGGCTTTTGCGGCGAGCGAAAAACCGTTGAACGATAGGGTGAATACAGATAAGGCGGCTGTACAGACCAATCAAGCCAGTTATACCTTTGTTGTGGCATCATCCTTTCTCTTCCAAATGTATGGTGATTTTCCAAATCGCCACCCGATTTAGAAAATCGGGCTACAACATGGCCAGGCCGGGTTTTACAAAGTTGTCGTTATTTTGTCCTCAATAGAGTTGAGGAGGCTGTTGAATCGTTTCATATGGTGAATGAACGGATGCGGCATGTATACATTATTTGCGGAATTGGCGCAAGTTTTTGGGCCGCTTTCCTCTCATCCTACTTTGAGAATAAAACTTGGGGTGAAATTTTTGTATACAGGATGTTGGTAATAGCCGATTACTTGCCACATGCCCATAGCAACGCGCCACCTCATTTACCCGTTTTCACCCTCTAGCCCATTAGTTGTCACCAGTTTGAAGGCGGGTAACTGGCTCAGAATTGTCTTGTTTTTGAGTGCTCTTTGTAAATTCTGCAAAGAGAGGTAGGCATGTTCCTGGGCTAACGCATTGGCACGCGCCCCCTCCCGGTTCTCAATGGCTTCAATGATATTTTTGTGTTGTTCCTGGGCCACGTAAAACACTTTCCACGCCTGACCCAATTCCGCCTGAGCCATCACAAAGGCATTGGGCGAGGCAAAGGGGAGGGTCAGCACATGCTCCAGGGTGCGTTCGATGATAAAACTTTCGGCCAGCCCAATTAACTGCCGGTGGAACAGATGATTGAGATCAAAGTAGCGGGCCAGGTCCGTATCCACCAGGTCAGTTTGCAGCAACAGGGCATCAAATTGTGCCAAAAGTTCCTTAATTTTGCCCAGGGCTTGTGGGTTTGCTCCTCGTTCGGCCGCCAGGCGAGCGGCCATCCCTTCCAGTTCGCCGCGCATGGCAATGGCATCATGGATATCGCGCCCGGTGAACTCGCGCACGGCATAACCGCCATTGGGCATCCTTTGCAGCAGTCCCTCTTCGGCCAGCCGGGCCAGGGCGGCGCGAATAGGGGTGCGGGAAACGCTCAGATGCTCCACCAGAGCGACTTCAAGTAAACGTTCTCCAGGCTGCAATTCGCCGTTCAGGATCAATTCTCTTAGCTGGAATAAAGCCTTGATTGTTTGTGACATTGCTTATCTGTACCAAAACTTGCACGTGGGCGTGCGAACTCTTCAGATTCCGGTTAACTCAGGAGAAATTGTACCCGATAAACAATTGGGGTGTGAGGGCAATCGGCGAAAGAAATGGAAGGCGGATTTTTAGGATTTACAAGATTCTCGCGGATTTTTTACTTGAAAATCCCCACAATCTGGGTCCATCCGCGTTCCAATTGGCGCGGGTTCACTCGTTCAAGGCAGAGGGGTAAATTTCTCCCAGGCGCTGTGTTCGGGAAGGAGGTGCCAGATGTCATTATCCAGGGCGCGGATGTAGGTGTGGTTGTAGCGGGCATAGGAGGTACGCTGCACGGCCGTATCGCCCCCAGCTTCCAACACCACCGCCCATCCCAAACGATCTCGTACTAATGGCTGTGCGCGCCACACCAGGCCAAATCCGCGCAATGGCTGGTAAAAACCATCGGGCGGAATGATGGTCGTGTCACTAATGGGATCGCCTGGATCCCACTCGTCGGTATACGCCTGCCACCCGGTCGTATACAGCTCATCATCAAACAACACGTAGATTATGCCTTCTTCACCCACCCAGATCATCCAGCCGTGCTCAAATTGCTGCTCTGCGGACGGGGAGAGCAGGGCGGCATCTTGGGCGCACACATCGGGCGCGGGGGCAAAAAACCAGGGGTGTGGACAGGTAAGCGTAACCCCCACGGTGGCGCTGGCATAGGGTTCAACGTCACCAGCGGCAAACAGCATGAATCGCTCCATGTTGCGTGCCGATTCGCTAATGGTGTAAGGCATTGTCCCGGTGATGGGTACGTTCCAAAACTGGCCCAATTGGCCAGTGGGCAGCAGGTGGTATAGGGTCACAGTAACCGCCCGGGTCGTCACCCAACTCAGTTCAATGGTATCGCCGGGATCGGCGATTTCGACGTTAGCAGTAAAGGAGAGGATTTGCGGTGGGGGAATAGGTTTGACGATCAGGGGAAGGTAAAGCTGTGTTCCATTACCCTGTCCTTGTGGTAAGGCCCGAACCCAGTGGAACCAGAGAAAGAGTAACAATCCAACCAGAAACAGGTAATGAACTATTCGCTTTTTCATAGAGACAGCATAGTGTACACGGCCGTGCTCCCACCATAGACGCCCCGTTAATTCGGCTCCTTAGTGATCGTTTGCAAATTAGTTAGCGATTGGGTAATTGGGTAATTAAGTAATTGAAGCGGCTAATTACCAAATTACTCAATTACATAATTACGGCACGGTTACTTATTAATTAATCGGGAAAGATTACATCTTCCCGCCCCGCCAGCTTTGCCTGAATCCGGTCTACCACAATATCCAAATGTTGTGGCCGGTTCACAAAGTCCAGGTTCTCGCTAGGAATCACCAATACCGGGCACAAATCAAATTGATGCAGCCACTCATCATAAAATGATTCCAACAGGGAGAGGTAATCGGCCGTAATGCCACTTTCCATCGCTCGCCCTCGCTGCCGAATCCGCGCCATCAGTGCCGGCACCGGGCAGTTCAGGTAAAGCAGTAAATCGGGTCGAGGCAACCCGTTAACGACCAGATCAAACGTATGGCGATAAGCCAGATAATCTCGCTCTGCTAATGCGCCCAAATGGTGTAGGGCGCGGGCAAAAATGTGGGCGTCTTCATAGATGCTGCGGTCAGCAATGGCCGAGCGGGGATCGTGAAACAGTTCCCAGTGCTGTGCCGCCCGATGGCCGATGAAAAACACCTGTAAATGGAAAGCCCACCGGGCCATATCGGCATAAAAGTCAGGCAAATAAGGGTTGTCGCTGACTGATTCATACCCCACGCGCCAACCCAGACGCGCTCCCACCCGTTCTGCCAGCGAAGTTTTACCCGCGCCAATGTTCCCGGCAACCAGGATAAAATGTTTTGCACTCATACAGTCAAGTGTAACGCGATTTGACAAATCGCGTTACAAACGGCCCGCAGCTAAGGAACTGGTGCTGGCGTCGGCGTGCAGGGAGGGCCAGGCGTTCCTGGGGGGCTGCATGGCGGGCCACCCGTCTCGGCAGGGGCAGGGGTGTCGGTGGGTGGTATAGGTGTGTCGGTTGGGGGCACGGCCGTGTTCGTGGGTGGTATCGGTGTGTTCGTAGGCGGCGGTGTGTTCGTAGGCGGCGGTGTGTTCGTAGGCGACGGTGTATTGGTAGCTGGGCGCGGTGTGCTGGTGGGCGGTTGTGATGTGTTCGTGGCCTGAGGTGTATTGGTGGGCCGGGCCGTGTTGGTGGCGGTAGCGCCTGGCGGGGGGGTATTGGCGAGCGTAGGCCGGGGCGTGTGGGTAGCGGTAGTGCCAGGGGGTGGGGTGTTGGTTGGCGGTTGTGGTTCTCCAGGTTGCACGGCCGTAGTCGAGGCTTCCGCTGTGACGGTTGGTTCTGCCGTGGCGCCCGGAGGACGAGTGCCAGGGCGAGGTGTGCTGGTGGGTGTGTCGGTAACAATGGCAGTTTCAGCAGGCACGGCCGTAGCCACCATCAACACTCCTGGCACTAAGTAGGCATATAAACCAGGGTCTATTGTCTCTACCACACCTACCATCGGGCAGCCGCCACCAAAACAAATGCGCTGTCCGGCCACCAGATCATGTGTATCCCCACGATATGTCACCGTACAATATAGTTCTGCTTCCAGGCAGGCCATCATAAAAACAAAGGGGGATTCCTGGTACTGCACCGCCATCAAACCGGCATTATCTAACCAGGCTTCGTCTTCCAATGGGCTTTCTACAACCGCGCCAACCGCCTCGCCTTCAGGTATGTGTACCGCCAAAAGGCCGTTTTCCAGATTGATGCGGGTTGTTTCACTATCGTTCACTCCCTGCACGGCCGTCAGCCGCACCTCTGTCCCCCCATCTAAAAATAGTACCACCTGGGCCGGCAAGATGAGATGGGTGATATTGTGATGATCGTCGGCCGGGTTACGGCCGTTCAGCAGCAACAACAGTTCGTCAGCTAAAAATTGGATGTTTTCTGTTTCATTGGTTGGGTACCAATCACCCCCCTCCGTTTGCCACTCCACCCCAGCGGGGCCAGGTATTAACTGCAGGTCCGCGAACGCTTCAGACACCGCCAGTTCTGGCACGGCCGTTGCCGTGGAAACAACAGTGGTTGGCGTTGGTGTAAAAGGCACGGCCGTTACTATCGCCTCTTGCTGCCCGCTAAAGAGCAAAGCCCACGCCACCCCCGCCCCTAACAATAAAAACAAAATTGCCATGCCCACCCACAAGCCGCGTGGCACACCTGCCGCTATCTGGCTGCCAGGCATTTCCAGCACAATGGCACTCACATTATCGTCGGCCTGGCGTGATACCGCCTTTTGCACCAATTTATTGGCCGCCTTATCTGCATGATAGCGGGTTATAATCTGGACAATCTCGTCTGGTTCCACATAATGCCCACTGGCTTTGTACCTCTCCTTCACCAATCCATCCGAACAAAGTAATAGACGGTCATTTAGCTGTAAAGGAAATCCCTGGCGCGAGCGAGCCTGCCTTTCTTCTTCATCGCCGTTTGGATAGATGCCCAGGTCAACTTCCAATCGTTCACTGTAACCAATGGAGCGTACCAGCGCTTCCCCTTTGGGGTGGGCCTCGGCATCCTCCTTTGACAGATGTCCCAAGCGCACCATTTCCCGTGCCCAGGTATGATCTACTGTGAGTTGTTGCACACGGCCGTCGCGCACCAGATACGCCCGGCTGTCCCCCACATTAGCCAGATACAGCTTATTTTGGTGAATGGCAGCCAGAGTGGCCGTTGTTCCCATGCCCTCTTTTGTCTTATCTGCTTTGGCCGCCTGGAAAACCGCTTCATTGGCCTGTTTTAAGGCATAAGCCAGCAATTGGGGAATTTGTTCCGGGTTTTCCACGGCCGCTTTTTCTATCTCGCCAAAAACAGTCTCTACGGCCATCTGCGATGCGACTTCGCCACAGTTGTTACCGCCAATGCCATCTGCCACCATGGCCACCAGCATGGGCAAACCCTGGGCTGTTTGCAACGGCCGTACCTCAATATGATCTTCCATATTGGGCCGCCCGCCCTGGTTTTGTATCTTGCCAACAAGCATCTGGCCGTTTGTTTGCTCTGCCATTCCCATCTCCAAAACAATTGGCAATTGTCAACAATCCATTGTCAACAATCTATTGTCAATCATCAATTGCCATACGTAGCTAAAATCGCCTGCACGGCCGGTAAATGCGCATCTACATCAGCGGCACTGTTCAACAGCACAAAGATGGAAGGGGTGCCCATTTCCGCAATGGAATCCGTCACATCGCCAGAGATGCGCTGTGCGGTATCTGCCTGCCCGGCCTGGTATCCTTCGGCCGCACCTGCATACAAATCGGCCAATGACTGCGAAGCGGCCGTTTGTGATTGTTGGCAACGCCCCGGCGAGACCAACCCGGCATTTTCAGGGCTGATGGGCGTATTCCAGATAACGGCCGCTACTGGCTGAATAGTGGCAATAAACTCAGACAGGGCCAGGGATTCCGGCTCAGAAAGAGCGGCATCGCCAGCCCGGCCGTTATCGAGCGGTTCCCAGCCACACCCCCAGTTCCGGTTCAAATCTACGCCATTGGCATTGACACGGCCGCCGCTTGTGCGGGCGCTATCCGGATTCCATTCCGGCACAATGTAGACAGTGACGTCAGGTGGAATCAATTCCGGGTTGGCCGTCAGCCGCAGTTGCAACGCTTCGGCCAGAGCGATGGAATCAGGGGATGCGCCCGCGTGCAGCCCGCCCACGAACAGAATGCGATTCGGGCCGTCCCCAATTTTCCAGGCCAGAATCTCCTCTCCATTTACCGATTCGCCAATGACAAGGCTTTGGGCGCCGGCGGCCGTTGGCGGCACAGCCACCACCCCCACTGTTGCCGATACGGTGACCGTTGGTTGAATGACGGCGGCTGTGGTGGGTATGGGCGTGCCAGCCGGGACTGTTGTGGTGAGAACGGCCGAGGCCTCGGCCGTTGTATTTATTGCCAGGCAGGCCGGTTCTAAATCACGATCTCTTAACCGGCCCGTACAAGGATCACGCAGATCAACCAATACCAGATAATACAAAAAGAGGGCAATAAAAAGCAGCGGAAACAGCACCGCCAGCAGCATCCACAGCGAAAAGCGGGGAGGTACAATCAAACGGCCCGGTTGGGGTGGCATGGCCGCGCCTCCTGCTACCCGCAGTTCAAAGGGGATAATGACAGGACGCAGGAAGAACGGCCGTTTACGTCCCCGCCCCAATAACCTCATCGTTTGGGTCTCGCCGGGCACAATATCCACTTCGGTGGGGGAAAGCTCAAACACAATATCATTATTCACATCGGCCACACTGGCCGAAAAGCGGCTGCGGCTGTTGCCCTCATTTGTCAGCCATACTTCGCCAGGCTTGCCATGCCGCAGCGTACCTGGCCTCATCTCAGCAAACACCTGGCTAAATGGCTGCACGGTGAGCTGCCCGGCGGCTACGGCCGACTCGCTGCCCCCTTCGGCCCGCGCTTCCATCTTAAATTGATGCGGCCCGGCCAGGGCCGCATGGTGGTGAGGTGGCTGTATGGTAAACGGAATTGTCACCTTTTGCTGCGGGGCCAGGCGAACCAGCCCTGGCTCCACCGCCACCCATAACGGCGGAATCCCTACCACCCCCAACAGGATATTCATGCTCCGCCCTGTCTGGTTTTCCAGTTCTAATACGGCCTGAGCGGGTAATCCAGGGTGTGTGGTGAGTTGGGTGGGCTGGATAGACATATACAGGCGGCCGGCATCAGCTACTGATACGACCTCCACCTTTTCTACCTGTTTTTGAGCCAACCCGGACTTCCATTCCAGAGAGTAATCCCCCAGCATCACCTGTTGACCTGGTTTCCATTGCTCTGGCATATCAGGCAACAACTGGCTGCCTTCCAGAAACGTGCCATTCAGGCTGCCCATGTCAATTACATTCCAACCGGTATCTGTTCGTTCCAGCCGGGCATGTTTGGCGGCAATGCCACTGTCTTTCAGCACCAGATCATTGTCCCCCTGTAAGCCAATGGTGATAAGCCATTTGTGCAGCAAAAATGTTTGCGGCTCTAGCCGGGGATGACGAATGATGAGGTAATCGGCATCGGAGGAGGTGGCAGGGGCGGCCGCAGGGATGGCAGCTACCGGAGGGGCCGGAGGTGGCAACGGCCGTGCCGGGGATGGCGATACAGCAGGTGGCGCTGATACAGGTACGGCCGGCCCCACGGCTGCCACCGCCGCGCCAGCCGGTGGCAGCTTATCCACTTCCCGGCGCAAAAAGAGCAAAAATTCTTCCATAGAACGGTAACGTTCGGCCGTGTTCCGGGCCATTGCTTTGAGAATGATGGCTTCCAGCACAGCCGGTATTTCCGGGCGTAATGAGCGCGGTGGTGCCGGTACGCCACCTGTTAACACATCCCGCGCTGATTGTGGCTGAAAGGGAAGCTGGCCTGTGCAAAGCTGATAAAGAATAATCCCCAGAGCATATACGTCGGAGCGGCCGTTCGGCCGTTTGCCATCACATTGCTCTGGTGAAAGATAGGGTAGCAGCGCCAGGGGTGGCTCTCCCGGCAGCAGGCTGGCCTGTTGAAAGTCCGTCAGCAACGGCCGCCAGGGAAGTTCTCCCCCTTGTGGCGTGAGCAGGATGTTAAACGGCTGTAATCCGCCATGAATAACACCCTGCCGATGGGCATAAACCAGAGCGTCAGCCACAATCTGCACCACTTTCGCCCCCAGGCGTAGCGCCAGCAGTGACCCGTTTTGCAGCAGATGACCCACTGTTTCCCCATGCACCCATTCCGAGGCCACAAACAACTGCCGGTCAGCTTCGCCCACCTGGTAAACACGGGCGATGGCCGGGTGCTGCAATGAAGGTACGGCCGTTGCATTACTCAACAGCTTTTCCCGAAATGCTGGCTGGTTAGCCAGATGTGAATGAATCACTTTGAGCGCCACCACCTGCGGCCGCTTTTCATCTCTGGCGCGGAAAACATGGCCAACCGTGCCAGAGCCAACACTCTCTTCAATGAGGTAGTCGCCAATTCGTTTACCAATCAACTCGTGCATCAATCAGCTTCCTCCTAAATTCCCTCACCTGCTTTCATGAGCACCGGGCATCGAAGCAGTACAGTTGTGGCTCAGGTCATTCGGCACATAGGTAAATTCGGCCGGCACATCCCCTATTCTTTGTAGATTAAAATGGTCTAAAAACCAGCCATTATTCTTAGTCACAAAGTTATTACGAAACATGGCAAACAGCGTAACCTGGCCCTCAGGCACCAAAAATTCCACAAAACGGGAACTGACCTGCCCAATTGGCACCGGCTGCCAATCCAGGTGTTGGTAAACGGCGTTTTCCACACACAAATGCAGTTCAGCAAACCCCTCCGGTGCCCACTCTTTTTCGCCGCCGTCTCCATACCCCCAAACCGTATCGGCAAAAAAGTCTATCGTAAAGCGGTATTGGCCGGGGGGCAGGGGCATGGTCTTAAACAAGGCAAAACGAATCGGCGCACCCCCCTTAAACACCTTGACCACCTGGTCGCGGTGGAAAATCTCACAAATAGCGTCATTAGTGGGATCATCATCACTACATTCGTTCAAATTTGCCCTTTCCTGGGGTTTCATCTCTGGGAATAAATAGAGAAGCGACGGGTTGTTATCAACCGGCGCATTGTCATTTACCAGGAATTGCCAACCCACGGGAACCATAATTTCATTGGCGTGCGAACCGTCCCCTGTAGAGCGAATAACGAAGCCGTAAGTGCTACTTTCAAATGAATCGTTGTCATTCAACAAATTCACTTCTGGCGTGGGGGTAAGAGTTGGGGGAAGGATCGAATCTTCATCAATAGGATCTGGAATTGTATCGCCATCTGAATCTGCATTGACCGGGGAAGTACATTCTCCCGCTACCGGCCGGTCAGAATTTGGGTTACATTTCACTTCATCGCCATCAAATAGAGAATCTTTATCGGTATCGTTTACATTGGGGTCTGACCCCCATTCTTCTTCCTCAATGTCTGACAGTCCATCATTATCAGAATCAGAATTTGCAGGATCGCTGCCAAATTCGCGTTCTTCGGCAAGTGATAGCCCATCCCCATCAAGGTCTGATGCTTCGATTGTTGCTGTTGCCGCTTCGGCTGCAACCATTGTCTGAAAGATCTGTGCCGTAGCGGTGGCAGTGCCCACTGCCTGGTTTGTGGCAACACGAGCTGCCTCCGCAGTCATCGCAGTATTATCAATCTGCATGACTTCGTTGCGTAAGTTTTGGGCAGCCACCTTCTTCAAATTGTTGGCAGAGAGTAAACCTAAAGGGAGCGAGATACCAAAGATGGCTATAACAAACATGATCATCCATTTGGGAAAACGGGGGGAGACTTCCAGCTGTCCGGCCTGGGTTTTGGGTTCGCCACCAACCGGGAGGATCTGAAATTGGAAGGGGTGGGATTTTTTGCCAGAACCAAAATACGGCCGTGCGGCTGACCCTACCTTAAAGTTAACCCGCTCCTCTCGTCCGGGAGGCACCGTCACCCGGCAGGCCATCTGGTCAAACAACACCGCTTCATTCTCATCCTGCGCCAACACCGTGAACCTTTGTTCCGTATTGCCTGAATTTTGGATGACCACCTGGGTGCTGCCGCTGTTTTTCACCCGCACGGGGTTCAGGCTGGCTGTAAAACGGGGCGCTGGTTCCACGAGCAAATTACCAAAAGCGTGGCCTTCAATCCGCTGATCGGAAGAGGAGCGCAAGATGAGGCGGTAAGGGTAGGTTTGAGCACGTGTTCCCTCCATTGGGGCCAGAATGGTAAAACGAAAGGTCGTCTCTTTATCAGGCATTAACTGAACGCTGGGGTCGGCCATCCGCACCCAGTCACGCGGCAGCCCTTCCAGTTCCACCGTAAAATGGTCTACGCGCGCCGATTCGTTATACATGTGTGCTTGCACCACTGTTTGTGCCCCAGGCTTCAGTCTAATAGTCATAGGTTCCAGGCGGATACTGCTGAGGTGAGTCAATTCGGCTATGGAAGCAAATGCTGGTTCACGCGGCATGGGCGGTGGAGGGGCTGGCTGAATGACAACCGGGCGATCCGACGCTGGCGGTGGCTGATAAAGCGGTGGTTGGAAGATGGGTGCGCCGGCGGCCGGTGCGCCGGTGGCCTGCCACATCAATGTATAGGGGCCTATCACCAGTTTTTCCCCGGCCGGCCAGGGAGTGGGATTGTTTGGATTCAACTCTACACCGGCCAGGAATGAGCCGTTCGTGCTTTGCAAATCTACCACTTGCCAGCCATTGCCGCTTTTTTCCAGGCGGGCATGGCGGGATGAAACGGAGCTTTCTGGCAGCACAATATCGTTGGCATTGGTACGGCCGATGGTGAGGCTGGGTTTGAGCAAAGGATGGGTACGGCCGCTTTCCCCCTCCCGGTGAATTGAGAGCTGATCAGGCGGTGGGGGGGAGGCAACCGGAGCGGGTGGTGAGGGCCGGTTTGCCACCACAGGTATCGCTTCCGGCATGGCTGCCATCTGGGTAATATCCTGGTTTCGCCAACTATGCAAAGCAGTGCGCAGCGCGGCCGCCATCTCGGCCCCACTCTGAAAACGCCGGGACGGCTCCTTGGCCATTGCTGTTGCAATAATCTCCTCCACGCTGGCCGGCACTTCGGGCCGGATACGGCCGGGTGGGGTTGCCTGCCCAACACGATGTTGCTTAAACGCTTCATCCACTGTGCGAATGTCATAGGGCAACTGACCGGTGACAAGCTCATATAACACAATACCCAGAGAGTAAAGGTCGGTACGGCCGTCTATCTTTTTGCCTTCTAACTGTTCCGGTGAAATGTATGGCAGCGTCCCTAACAACAGCGAAGCTTCTGTTTGTAGAAGCCCACCCTCCTTCAATTTAACCAGACCGAAATCTGTGACCACCGCTCGCAGGCGCGGCTCACCGGCATGTTCCGGCTGTTCTAATTCTTTGAGCAGCACGTTATCTGGCTTCACATCTCGATGCACGATATTGCGCTGGTGGGCATAACCCAAAGCATCGGCCGTTTGTGCCACCAGGTGCAACACCTCATCCAGAGGCATGTGCTGCCGTTTCTTTTGCCATTCCTGCAAATAGCCAATGAGGCTGCCCCTGCTCACCAGTTCCATTACCATAAAGAGGCGGTCACCTTCTTTATTAAAGTTAAAAATGCGAATGATGGAGGGGTGGTCCAGGTTGGCGGCCGTTTGCGCTTCTTGCATAAAACGGGATTGAAACTGCGGCTCATTCATTAGAGACGGGTGGATGATTTTAATCGCCACCGGCCGGTTCAGGTCTTCATCCAACGCCTGGTATACACTACCCATTCCCCCCTTACCCAGCAGGCGTATGATGCGGAATTGGTTTATTTTTTGACCTTCCAGTTCGTGTTGCATTTTCAGATCCTCACTGCAAACCCAAAGGGTTTTGTGAAACTCTTTGGGTCTTTTAGGGTCTTTTATGTGCCAACCCGATCATAGATAAAACTTACCCCTTCTTCGCCAGGGGTAATGGTGATACGGGTTGGGTTAGTGGAATCCATATTCAGGTTATCGGTAAATTCAACCGTAAAGGTACCATCACGGTTGGGGATTACTCGTTCCACAAAGGAGACATGGCCGTATGTCTGGTCTGCATTATGCACGCCTGGCTGCCACACCATAATGGAGCCTTTAACGGGCACATCGCCCACATCATAGCCTGTTTCCGTCGCTACACCGTCCCAATAACGGGCATCGCCATGGAGGGGGCCAATATCCCGCCGGGAGGCCACATACCAGGTACATTGGCCTTCGGGAAAGTTGTTTGACCCGGGCTTGCCAACGGTTACACCGTCACGCATCAGGTTGTCTAGCTCGCTGCGCCGGTCATATAGCTCCTCCAGGCGGCGCGCATCGGCCACAGAGAGGCTGCTGCGTGATTGAGCTTCCAGTGTGCGGATTTCCTGGTTGATGCCTGTCAACTCATTGGCTCGTTGGGACCAAAGACTTTCGTGCAAAACAACGGGGGTGGGTGGCAAATCTGGTGCGGCGACGGCCGCTGGTGTGGTGGCGGCCGTGCCCGTTTCCGGCGCCGGTGTGGTTGGGGCTGGCTGGGCAGCGGGTTGTGAGGCTGGCGATGGCGGAGCGGTTGGCGGCGTTTTAGGGGCAAAAGCCACCAGCTTGCTCTGGTCAATCGGGCCAGATACGGCACACACCCCCTTTAAGGCCGAAGCGCCCTCTTGATCGGCCGTTTCCCATCGGGCGGCCTCTTTGCTCAAGCGCAGACTTAAGCCGTCGCCCAGATTGCTTACCTCAGTAAAGGCATCCACAATCGTACGCAGTTCTTCAATCAGGCTAAGAAGCTGCACATCATCAATGGCTCTGGTCTGCAAGGTGTTGGTCGCATTGGTAATGAGAGGCAGCCCGGCATGGATCAGCCCCACAAGCTGGCTGATTTCCCACGAAAGGTTATGCACTTCCTCAAATTCCATATGAATGATGGACATGCCTATACCTCTACGGCCGTGCCGGGTGCGCCATACGGTTCAGCAATGGTGCGCACCAGTTCACGGAGGTTGTTTTCATATTGAGCCGGTGATTGCTGTTTTGGCCCTACGCGGCCAAACTGCACAATGTGGGCGCGGCCGTCGGCGGCCAACACGGCCCGCCCCCGCCCCATCAGAGAACGATGGTAAGCCAGTGTGGGGTTAGTCAATTTCCCGGTCAGGTTGAGCAGTGTCAGATCATTAGCGTCTAAGGAAAAGGTGACGCCGCTGCCAAATTTGCAGGCGTTTTGAATATATTTGAGCTGGAAATTCTGACGTGCCTGGTTGATGTTCAGGCTGGTATCGGCCACAAAGAGGCGAATTTCCAGGTCACGGCCGTATTCCAGGCAGCGGTCTAACAAGGGGTTTAGATCGTCATAGTGGCTAAACTGCTGCACATCATCAATCAGAATAAGTGTACGCTTGGGAAAGGTGCGGGTAATTTCGGAACGGCCGCTGTAGGTAATGTCATCAAATGCCTTCTGGTCTGCAACACGGTTTTTAAGTATGGCTTGCAGTTCGCCCAACAGCTTTTTGGCGCTGGAATGAGTGCCAGCAAATTGAACATGCGGTAACCCATTAAGCAGTCGCAAGGTAGAGGATTGTTTGAGCGAAATAACGACAATTTCTATCTGTGTAGTGGTCAGGCTGGCGGCCGTGCTCAGGCATAAATTGAGCAAAAAGTCCGTCTTGCCGCTCTGCGAGGGGCCCAGCACCAAATTATACAGCTGCATCGGGCCAAAATAGAAGCGCACCGGCTCCAGCGCGTCATAATCCAACCCCATGGCGGCCGTATACACTTCGCCTAGTGCCCCCGGCGCTGTGGGGTATCGTTTCCACAAAGCAGGCAACTCCAGATAAGTCGGCAGTTCGGTAATGGCCGGCAAGGGGCGGTCGCCATCGGCCCAAGACCAGGATTGTTTCATCTGAGCCACCCACTCTTGAATTTCGTCAGTTGCATTAGCAAGGAGCATGGCCGCTGAAAGCGTGCTCTTCGTGGTAACGATGGGCAGGCGTGCTGGTGCCGCAAGCTGACATTCCAGCAGTTCCCCTTCTTGAGAAACATAGCCGCGTCCGGGTATATCTGGCAAAGGTTTGCTGCGTTTGCCCAAAATCTCCATCGTGTCGCCGCCGTGTTTCACGCCCAATACCAGCCGGGTCAACACTCCTTGCAGATTTCGGGCATGTGCCCCCCGAAAAGTGGAGACGGCAAAGAGGAGATGAATGTCAGTCTGCTGCCCTTTGGCAATGAGGCGGTCAATTACCTCCGCATGTTGGTAATGCTCGGCCATAAAACCGGCAAAATCGTCAAACACTAACACTAAAGAAGGCATTGGAACATCACCAAGCTGTGCACGCAGAATCGTCATGTTATCGGCCCGGTTCTCGCGT
Organism: uncultured Ardenticatenaceae bacterium; assembly: GCA_964581605.1. Classification (GTDB taxonomy): domain Bacteria; phylum Chloroflexota; class Anaerolineae; order Promineifilales; family Promineifilaceae; genus CAADGU01. The sequence goes on along the minus strand of CAZOPF010000016.1, from coordinate 28,015 downwards.
AGACGCTGCGACCGTTGGGACTCTTCTTGCGACAAAAAGCCAAACAAGCGAGACAGGCGTTCGGTTTCGTTGGCCTGTACCAATGCCTGGCAGTGCGGCAGCTCTTCAAAAATGGCGAGCGTTGGCCCCCGGCCAACAAAGAAGAAAAGCAGATCGGCCGGGGAATGGGTGGCGGCCAGCGATAGCACGGCCGTGCGCAGGCACATACTTTTGCCAGAACCAGGTGGGCCAACAATGACAAAATGGCCGTCGCGTTGGGTCAGGTCAAGCAGGTACGGCCGTTGTTCTTGTTGTGCCGGTAAATCCAGCATGCCCAGCGGCACTATCAGGCGGCGCGCAGGTAACTGCCTGGCTCTTTCCCACCCCACTTCCGGCTGCCACAGGCAAAACACCGGTTCTTCCCGCAGCAAATGACCCAGCGGCATTTTATCCGGCTCTGGCAGTGGGTCCAGGCAAATAGGACGCGCCGGTTTGAACAGCTTGCTCTCGCAATGGAGGCGAATATGTTCTACCAGCACTTCCGCTTCCGACATCTGGGAATTATGGTAACTGCTGCTGGCCTGCCCATTAGCGGGGGCGGCCGCCTGATGGTGATAGAGGGATTCCATACGGCCGTCTGGCCGGAACAGGCGAATAGTAAAATCATCCAGCAAATCCAGGTTGGCCCCTTCTTCACGGAATGGGGTATCGGCTCGTGCCACCTGAAACATTTCAAAAATCTGGTTATCACCCACCTGGATATAGGCCTGCCCGGCACGGGTGAGTTTTTTAGCGGCATCATCCCGGTTGAAGATAGCGCGGCTCTCTTCGGCCGTTTGCAACTGCATACTCATACGCACATCAATGTTGGGGCGCACGGACATAAAATCTACGGCCGTTTGCGAACTGAGAATCAGGTGGATACCCAACGCCCGCCCTTGCCGGGCAATGTTCGTCTCCACCGTTTTCTTAAACTCCGGGTTCACCTGAGAGGCGCGGGCAAATTCATCAATCACCACCACCAGATGCGGCAGCAAATTTTCCGGGCTGGCCTTGTTATATTCATAAATGTTCTGAATTTGCCGCCCCAAAAGCTGTGGCGTACTTTCAAAAATCCGTTTGCGCCGTTCAATCTCCCCTTCCAACGACTGCCGAAACCGTTCCACATACGCCTCATCCAGGTCGGTGACAAAACCAACCACATGCGGTAGCTGCCGCAGCCGCGCCAGTTCCGACGCCCCTCCCTTAAAATCGGCCAGCACAAAATTGAGGTGGGATGGCGAATTGGTCGCTGCCAGACTGAGAACAATAGAGAGCAGCGTAACACTCTTGCCTTTGCCGGTGGCCCCGGCCAATAAAGCGTGATGGCCGTTGCCCCCTTGTGGCCCTTCACGCAAGACCACCATTTGCGGCCGGGCGTCACTATTGATGCCTATAGGAAATGACATGATCTTCTGCGGGTCATACCGCTCGCTGTAGAGCAGATCAAGGTTTACTTCCAGAGGCGTGGTCGCGCCCAGCAGTTCCACCAGGCGCACGCTGCCGGGCAAACTGCCGGGTGTGCTCTTGTAGCCACCTTCCAAACGTAGGGGCGCTAATCGCCGCGCCAGATGAGCCATTTGTTCGGCAGAGGTCAGTTCAGCCTTACAAGGCACCACCACCTGATTGGCATCGGCCATCCACCGCTCTCGATACTCCAGCGATACATCGCCCATCTCTATTTGGGCATTGACTTGTGGCGGGGTCACGCCGATGAAGAGAGCACTGGCGTGTAGCTGGTTCTCCTCACGGCCCGGTTTATGCCCAAGCAGGATGCCAACTGCCTGATGCCGCCGCCAGTCGGCCACATGGTCAAATATAATGAGTAGATGCGGTTCTGGTTCGCCATATTGAAAACCGGCACGGTAAGGGACATTCAGGCGGCGCTCCAATGTTTTGCCCAGCGGGATCAACACATCGTCATCTGTTTCAGGCATGTAAGAGATGCGTGGTGAATCAGCATGGGGGTTGTGCAAAACGCCGGTGTGGGGCAGCCAGCGCAGCCACTCCCACCGGCGCGGCGCATCTGGCTGGTGGCTGATGAGATAAATCTGCACGGTGTCTGGGCTGTGGTGTGTTACCAGGTGGGCAAGCATGGTATAGGCAACTTGACAGGTGGTATCTCGCTGACGGCCGCGCAGACCAATTGTGCCTAATGTGTTGATATTGGTGGTAAAGGGGGCGTCTGGTATCTGGCTAACCTGTTGCACCAATTGGCGAATCTGGCGATGAAGTGGATCATCTTCTTCCAAAGGTGGCACTTTGATGGGCGCGGAAAGAGGGGTGGCGGCCGTGCCCAAACGCACCGCCAAAAAATCATCATCATACGGCAGCCGTTCCCACAACAAATGATGCTGCTTTTCCACCCGTTTCACCATCTCATTCACCGATGGGTTTTGCTCCCACAAAATACGCCCCTGCTGCTGCCCCACTCGTTTAAGCTGTTCCTCCTTATCGGCCAGGTATGCCCGAAAATCTTTTTCTCGCTGCACCTCATCCGCCACATGTTTGGCCTGTGCCTTCCGGGTCATCTGCCAATTTACCAGATAGGCAAAAAAACCGGTCAGCACCGCAGGCAACGTTATCACGAACATACTGGGGCTAAACCCACCTTCGCTACCGACAAACATAAACACCCCAAATAAAATTGCCACCGTCAACATGGGGCCCCCCACCTTTAGGAGAAGTCCTGAGAGTGCCGGGCGAGGGGGCGGTGGTGACATCCGCCGTGGGGCGCGAATTTCGATAGGATCGGCGGGCAGTGGTTCACGCCGCCGTGATTCCGGGCGGACGATGTAATGGTCTTTGTGGGTGGGGGCAGGTGTTTGCATCATACAAGTATGGCAATTGGGTAACGGGGTAATTGGGTAAGCAATTACTTCATTACGTGATCACTTGATTACTTGATTACTTGATTACTTGATCACTTGATCACTTGATCACTTGATCACTTGATCACTTGATTACTTCATTACCTCTATGGCGTAAACGTTGAGGATGTCTGGCTCCAGTTATCAATGTGGGTGCGCAAGGCAACCTCCAGACTTTCCAGTGCATTGAGTTGGGGCAGCAGTTGGTAGTTGGCCCAATCGTTAAATTCAGTGCGGAATGCCTCGGCCGCCTGCCCTTGCCATTCCATGCCAATGAACTGATTATTGATGCGGGCGGAAATGGTGCGTAATTGTTCATGCACACCTTCGCGGAAGGCTTTGATCTGGTCGGCCGTTTGATAACCGGCGTCAATATCGAAATGCAATGTTGCCATTTTTTGTTCTCCTCATTAAAGTTAAGAAGCTGTTTTGTAACCATAATGACCCGCAGGGTTTTGGCCGCTGGTAGTTGAAATAGCCATGGTTGAAACCCTTTGGGTCTTGTTGGGCAGGAATTTGCGATGGATTATGCAGTTATTACGATAACCTACCAACAGCAGCGGGCAGACCTGGAAGCGCCGGTGAGTGTGCCGCTGTTTATGCTGGCGCCCATTGTTTTGGAAACGATGCGTTGGGCGGATCAGGGGTTGAACAGCGAAAACCAACGGTTTGTCGGCCGTTTGCAAGGGAGTGGGGTTATCATCCGGCCAAATGAAACGCTGGCACAGGCTGGCGTGGTGGATGGGGATATTGTGGAACTGACGGCCGTGCAAAGCAGCAGCATTGATTTTGACCGCACCCTCAACATTGCGCCACTGACCGGTTTGTTTGCCCAGCCTTATTTGAAGTCGGTAGAGAGCGGCGAGGTTTTCCTGTGCCGGGGCAAATCCACCCTGGTCGGCCGTTCGCCGGAATGTGCCATTAACCTCTCTCGTTTGCCCGGCAATGACGTTGTTTCCCGCCGCCATGCCAATCTGGTGCGCCGGGATGACGGCTACTGGCTTACGGATGAGAACAGCGCCAACGGCACCATTGTGGACGGGTATGTATTGAACCCTAAAGAAACTGTTCGCCTGCGGGATGGCTGCCAGGTGCAGTTTGGGCACGATGGGCCGGTTTTTGTTTTTTATTCGGGCGAATCGGCTTAATTGTGCTTTCATACAACGACTTTCCGCCTCTTTGTTATGGCTCAATATGCAAACAGCCACGCACCGACCGGAGGACAGCTACCGGGCCGCTGGTCGTTGTGCGCACAACCACTACTTCCCACTCATAATCAAAAAAGTTCGGGTTAAAAAATTGCCCGGCCGCTACATTCATCAGCCATTGCTGCCCCTGCCGTTCCGTATTTGACCCCAAACTGCTCATAAACCCAGCAGAACTGCCCTTTGGCCCAATACGTACTTCCACATACTCATTGTTGCGTAACTCATCAGCCCATGTCCAGGTAAAGGAAATAATTTGTGTTTTGTTAAATTTACCCGGCGCGTTACAGGTAAAGGCCGTTAATCGGGGGGTGGGTCGGCTGATAATTACGGTGGCTGTCGGCGTAAGTGTAGGGGTAGCGGTTGGCTCTGGCGTGGGCGTTCTGGTGGGGGTGTGGGTAGGGGTAGGCGTGGCGGTGGCGGTATCGGCCGGGGTGGCGGTGGCAGTGGGCAAGGGGGTGGTGGTGGCAGTGGCAACGGCCGTTGCAAACTCATACAACTCATGCCGCGCCGGTTCAGGGGCCGCCAATTGGCCGCCATCCAGGTAGCTGCGTTCACCACCCACTAACGTAATGGCGTTACCCAAATCTTCCACCGTACACGTGCCAGAAAAACAATCCACATCAAACAAGAATGGCGTTTCTGAATATCCAACACCCATCATCCCTTGTGCCACTTTCGCCATAGAATCTAATGGGGTTTGCACTGGCATGGGCGTATCTGAGAACAACAACAGCCGCCCGAATACAATTTCCACCAGCAGTTGATCTGGCACGGCCGCCGGTTTGAGCGCAATCTCTGTACCTGGGGCCAAATAAAGTTGGCCGTTTTCAGGCAAACCCAAAACGAGCGGGGCATCTGTCGTGACGAGACGGAGCGGCTCGGCCGCAGTAGGCCAGGGCAAGGTGTTGTCATCTAATAAACCGTTATTTTCGCCGGGTGTGCCTTCGATAACGGCTATGGTGAGAGCAGGAGTGGTAGCCGGTGGTGTGGGGGTACTGGTTACGGCCGTGCCGCTAAACACCCCCTGCTGCCACAAGACAGCCACAGCAGCGATCACCAGCAATAAAACAAGGGGAACAACCGCATACCAGATTTTGAATCCGCCACGCCGGGGGGACTCCTCAATGGCCCCCCCCGCGCCTCGTTTGATGGGCGTTGCCAATGTCATATCCGGGGTGGGCGGTGGCCAGGTAGTAGAGGGAACCGGCGGCGTTGTTGGCGGGGGCGCCGTGGGTAGAGGTGGCCAGGATTTAGATGGCGGCTCCACCACAAAAGTAGCCTCTGGATCAGCCGGGGGACGCCAACTACTCTCGGCACGTGGGGGCGGCGGCTCGACAACTATCGTCGCATCTGGCTGGGCCGGAAGTGTACTGAGGACGGTGGCTAAGGGCACGGCCGTCATGGGTTCGGGAGACGGTTCTTCTGCCAGCGGCACATCGGGGGGGGGCGGTTCTACTTCTGGTTTCTGGGCCGGTGGCCGCACAATCACCGTTGCTCCAGGGTCCGCGTCTGCGGCTAACGGGATTGATGCTGCTACATCCTCCGCAGCCATAACAGAAGCTGTTGGTTCAATTTCCACCACCGTTGCAGAAACGGCCGGTTATGCAACGGCCGTTTCTGGAACGGCCCGTTCTTCAGTCGGCGCGAGGATTTATGGCTCAGTGGGAGCAGGTGTATCCGCCCATGTGGGTGTTTACGCAGCCTCCGGCGGCGCTGTGACCGCCGGAAAGACCAGCGGCGTCACAGTGGAGATCATGGTTGCATCCGGGTCAAACGGGGCATCACTGATGGTCGGCTGGCGCAAGGCGGCTACCTGCGCTACGTTTAACACTACCGTGTCATCAGTGGTCGGTGGGGCGGGGGCTACTGGTGGGGGGACAGGGAACAGAGACGGCCGTAACGCCTGCACAAATTCGCTGACAGTGGCAAAACGGTCGGCCGGTTTCTTGGCTAATGCCTGGGCAAAAATGGGCGCCATCTCCGGTTCCGGCAGCAGTTCTAACGGCGGCGGCTCTTGCACCTGTTTGAACATAAGTTGGGTGACGTTCCCCTGGAAAGGCGGCCGCCCGGCCAACGCTTCAAACAGAACAATTGCCAGACTGTATTGGTCGGTACGGCCGTCAATTTGCCCACCGGTAAATTGCTCTGGACTCATGTAAGCCAGCGTACCCGGCAGGCCAGAGGCGTGAATGGTGGTGTCCAGGAATTGAATGAGGCCAAAATCGGCGACGGCGGCACGGCCGTCGCGGTCAAAGAGAATGTTGCTGGGTTTAATGTCCCGGTGGATGACGCCAATGGCATGGGCGGCGTCCAGCGCGGCGGCCGCCTGGCTGGCTACCTGCCATAACTCTGCTGATGGCAGGTGAGCCTGTGTTAGCCGGTCGCGCAGCGTCCCCCCGGTAAACAAGGGCATGACCAGATAAACATGCTCTTTCTCTGTGCCCAGTTCATAAACAGGCATGATATGAGGATGAGCTAACTGGTTGACGGCCGTGACCTGCTGCTGCAACTGGGCAAAAAAGGCTTCGTGGTGGGCGAATCGGGGTGAAAGCACTTTGACGGCCAGTGGTTCGGCACGGCCGTCAACCGTTGAACGATACACGGTTGCCATTGTGCCCCAGCCGATTTCTGACTGTAACGTGTATGGGCCTATCTGCTGTAGCGGAGTGGACATGTCATTCGGTAATTGGGTAATTGGGTAATTGGGTAATTGGGTCATTTCGCATTTACCCAATTACTCAACTACCTTTTTCTAACCATTCCTTGAAAATAATCGGCTGAGGCGTGATTGGTTACTACGGCCGCTTTTTTGGGCAGGAACACCATCACCAGCAATGCGCCTGAGTTCGCGGCCAAGTTGCAACAAGGTTAGCCGGTCGGCCGGGTTTTTCGCCAGGCAACCATCAATTACAATTTCGTCCAGCCCAGCCGTGACCAGAGGGGATAATGCCCGTAAGGAGGTGGGGCGGGATTCGCGGATGCGCTCGGTGAGGCTTTTTTCGTTACGGCCGCTAAATGGCAGACGGCCGCCTAACATACGGTATAACACTACCCCCAACCCCCAGACATCAATTTTCACTGAATCTGCCTGGCTAATCTCTGGAGCAGAGTAGATGCTGCCGTGTGGCAACTGCTCCGGGGACATGATATAAAGCGTGATGCCGGGTGGCGGCAGGACGCGGGTGGCAATGCCAAAATCGAGCAAAACGGGGGCAAACGGCCGTCCGGCTTCTACCGGCTCCCGAAAGACAATGTTTTCCAGCTTTAGATCATTGTGGGCATACCCTTGCATGTGGATGTGGTCCAGCGCCCGGGCAATTTCCAGAGCGACGGTCGCTGCTTCAGGGGGCGTCAGATGCTCAACCTGCTCCAAATAATCAGAGAGAGTGCCGCCCTTCAGGTACTCCATCACAAAAAAGACCGGCTGATCCAGCATTTCCACAGCATTGGCATAAGAAACACTGGCTTTGCCGGGGCGGGGAATGGGGTGCAGGCGCACAATGTTGCGATGGTGAAAGCGTTGAATCAGTTCCGCCTCGCGTACAATGGAGCGAGAGTAGGAAGCATCGTCATGCCGGTTGCAAATCTTGATAGCCACTTCTTCAGGGCGGTCTATTTCAGTGGCGGCATAAATGATGGCAAATCCGCCGGTAGCAATGGGTTCACCCAGGGTGTAACGGCCGCGATAGAGGGTGGTGCCTTTCAAAACCGATCTCCCCCAGGTTGATTGGGCCGCTTCACCACACGGGTGCTGCGGCCAGAATCAAAGGTGTCTGCG
>CAZOPF010000016.1:13050-20041 GCA_964581605.1 uncultured Ardenticatenaceae bacterium | reverse complement strand
TTGATTGGGCCGCTTCACCACACGGGTGCTGCGGCCAGAATCAAAGGTGTCTGCGGTGTAGGGGTCACGGCCGTAGCCGCCATAAGAGAGCGTACCGCCCTCAAATTGCAGTTTAACGCCGCCCCGTTCCACTCGCGCCAGTTCAATTTCATCCCCATCTTGCAATTCCCTGGGCACCATCGAATCCAGCCGCACCCCATTGAGAAATGTGCCGTTGGCACTGTCCTCATCCCGGATCATGAAGTGGTCTTCCTCGTCAATAACGGTGCAGTGGCGGCGGCTGATGGGGCTGGTGTCGTCATGCTGTTGGAACAGCAATTCCGCATCTTGTTTGGAACGGCCGATGGTGGTGGTGCCGTAAATTTCCAGCCTTTTGCCCACATTCACATCCCCTTCAATAACGGTCAGGTAAGCACGGGGGGCCGCTTGCCGTTCAATGCGTTTGGTGAGGCGGTCAATCTGGTTATTGATGGTCTGGCGCATGGCTTTCACCGGGCCTCTGTCGCGGGTGAGCACCATGGCAATCATCGCCACAGCCAACACCATAACACTGATCGCCAGGAAGATAGTTGACGATGAACCGGCGCCGGTTGGCACGGTGGCCTCATTATTATTATCGGCGGGCGACACGGCCGTGCCATCATCCATTTCCGGCTCACCCACGCCAGTTGGCGCTTCCTGGGTGGGCACAAGAAAGCTTATAGTGGTCGTATCCTGGCCTGGGGGTAAGAGAGACTCATCCCAGACAACAACCTTTAACTCAACTTCGTCCGCTTCAGCTGGCAGGTTTGCCAAAAGTTGCCAGGGAGGTTCAAAGGTAATGGAACTGTGGTCTGGAATATCTGTGATTTCGATAGGTTCGCCCAATAGCTGATCATTTACACGCAGCTCTAATGACGCCCGCTCCAGTTCACGCGGGAAATTATCGGTAAAAACGACGCCAGCAATGACTTCTTGCGCGGAATCCGGCGTCACCACGTCTGTTTCTTCAGGGCTTTCAATAGTTACACGCGGTGATTCAAACTTAAAACCGGCAATGCTATATTCACCTGTGCCTGCGACGCCATCGTTGACGGCCGTCAGCTGCACCACACGCGGATCGGTTTCTTCAAATGTAGAGCGATAGGCTATTTCATAAACGGGGCGGTGGATTTCTAATATGGCGGTAAAAAAATCATCCATGGAGTCCGCATCTGTGTATTCCAGTGCCAGGCCACCACTCGCTACAGCCAGGTCTGCCACCCGGCCTGTTGTGTCGCTGGCGACCAACACCGCATAAATGGGAATACCCAATCGTTTTGCTTCGGCCGCTATCAAAGAAGCTTCTTCCGGGTCATACTTTTCAAATTGCCCCGTAAACAAAACCATAAACTTAGGCAGGTTATCCGCATCTTCCCGCTCATCCCAGTTATCTAGCATATCACCCAACTCTGAAATAGGATCGGTTATGCAATCGTTAGAATTACAAGGTGGGCGGTAATCTTTGACAAACGGCTCTACATCTGCGGCATTCTTCGTGAAGTCAAGGTATTGGGCAAGGCCACTATCTTCAAGAATGCTAACGGCAATACGGTCATCTTCCAGTTTGTGGCTACTGACGAATTGAAGAATACTCTCTCTAGTCTGCTCCCAATTGTCCGACTGCCCCATTCGTAGGCCAGAGTCAATGACCATCTGCACCCAGATTGGTGAATTGTCTGGTACTGGGCCACGCACAATAGCCTTGGGGCTTTCATTTTCAGCCACCTGAAACGCAGGCTGCCCCAGGTCTGGCACAAACTGACCATCAGCGTTCAACACGCGGGCATACACCGTAATTTCGGGGAATTCAGAGGTGTCAATGGCGGTAATAATGATTTCGTCAACTCTACTATCTTGAGCAATAACGATTCTGGTCAAAACAAAAAAAATGGACAATACCAGTAAGATGATTAGACCCCTTGATCGCTGCATGGTACTCCTAAAATTGAATCATAAATTGAATTTCACTAACAAACTGCTGACTCGTTCGCTGGCCTTTTGCAATTGGAAGACGGCCTCTTGCAATTCGGCCGCCTGTGGATCAGTTGTTTCTGGTCGCTGGCGGAGGCCAATGGTTTGCTCGGCCGCAATTTCGGTGAACAGGGTAATTGTCTCTGGCAATGGCATGATGCGCAATTCTGATTGCAGCCAGTTGGTGCAAAGGTGGAACTGGCGAATGGCCTGGGCATACAGTCCAAGGCGGCGGTAACAGTGCATGAGTGCCCGGTGGACTTCTTCGCGCAGGGGGTCAATCTGGAGGATGTGCTGGCCCAGTTCAACGGCCGTCTCATATGCCCCTTGCTGCATGGCACAAAACATCAATTCACCCAATAATCGCAGATGTAAACGGGCCAATCGCTCCCGCTCCAGCAAGCACCAGTCGGCATAAATGCCTTCACAAAAATCACCATGATACAACGCTACAGCCTGCTCTAACTGCTCTTGCTGCCGCACCGGGTCAATGCTGGTTCTGGCCTGGCGCTCACACCATTGAAATGTAACAAAGTCTATCTGTGTGTCAGGTTGCGGGATCAGGCTGATCCAGTCACGTGAAGTCACCAGAAAGTCATCGGCCGTGTATTGCAGGTTTTGAAAAAGGGAGCGGAGCCGCCAGACGGCCGTGTTCAACCGCCCCCGCCCCTGTTCTTCGGAACAATCCGGCCAGAGTAAATCAATCAACTTTAAGCGGCTGTGTTTTGTACGTGGGAATAATAATAAATAGCCAAGCAGCTCTTCCACATGGTGAGTGGGAAAACTGGAAACAACCCACTCCTCATGCTGAAGTTGAAGTTTACCCAATGCCCGAATTCGTAATTGGGCCACAATGCACCCTTTCCAAAAGATTCAATCATGCGAGAAACCCGACTTCCGGAGTTTGTTACACTTGCGACTTAAGGGCAACCATGCCTTATATATGATATATGATATATGATGAGTGAGGAATACGGGTTTCCTGTCCTACGCTGTTTGCTGCCTGGGAGGCATCACCTTTTTTTGTTCTGGCTTGATGTTACTGGATGGACAGGGCATTGTCAATTTATAAAGCGGGAAAATTTGAGGCAGACATCCGATTTTTTTTCAAAATCGGATGTCTATTTGAAGCGGAGGGAATAGCTGGTGTGCGCTGGTTTGTGGACGTTTATCAGCCGGGCGATAAGCGTAGCATTTAGTTCAGACTCGCGCACAGGCAGTGTAACCACAAAACTAAAAGGATCGAGACTGTCACTGGTATCGTCAATTTCAGGGGTAAGACCGGTATAGATTTCTAATATCCGGCTGAGTGCCCAACGGGTGCCGCGCCGGGCATAAATCTGGTGTGCTTCCGCCAGCAAAGTACGCTGTTTGGCTTCGTCCCAACTCTGGTCAAAGGTGAGATCAAACCAGTTTGCCAGCCAGGGTAAAAAGTCCGCCGGGGCCGTGGCCGGGTGCAGAAAGACGTCAAAATTATCCACCGTCCACTCAATGGGGGCATAGATGGACTCAAACAACGCCAGGAAACGCTTCATGAAGCTGGTGTGGTAAATGCCTGGTAGATATTGCAAATACCGGCTTTCCGTGAGAGAAAGTCCAGGCGGCGGGGTATAAGCAGGTTCGCCATCCGGCTCCGGTATGGGCGGTAGGGAGGGAGGGATGGGCGGCTGGTCTGGTGGTGGGCCGCCGTTGATTTTGGTTTCGGCGCGGCTTTTGCGAGCGGGTTTAGCCGCCGGTTCACGCACGACGGCCGGTTCTACCACCTCCGCTTTGGTCGGGGCTGGCTCTGGCGCTGGTTCTGGCGTGGGTTCGGGGGCAGGCGGGGGCGCAACAGGTTCCGCAGCCACAACCACCTCTTCCATCTCATACGTCAGCGTAAACGCGCCAATCTCAATCACATCATGGGGTGTGAGCGGATGGGGAACAAACTCTTTTAAGCGAATACCATTGACCTTTGTGCCGTTAGAACTTTTGGTGTCGGTAAGGGTGCAGCCCGCATCGGAACACTCGATCTGGGCATGCCGCCGCGACACCAACTGGTCGTCCAACACCAGGTCTGCATCGCGCCGCCCGATGACGGCCGTGCCCATTGGTATCTCATATGTAGACGATCCGGCCGGGCCGGAAATCTGCAAACGGTGGATGATTGTTTTTTCCGCCATAGTTTCCCTCGTGTTTTTAACGCAGAGACGCGGAGGCGCCGAGAAAAAAAACTTCGCGCTCTTCGCGGATCATTCCTGCCTATAGGCTTCGGCCTGGCTCTGGAGGTGTTGGGACACGGCCGTCGCTGTCTCCGTGATCACCCGCGCCAACTCCTCTAAACCAGCCGCTATTTCCTGCCGCCGTCTGGCCTGATCCTGGTGGTAGGCGGCGTGGATTTTATCCGGCAGTTCGGCCATCTGTTCATTGGTCGTCAGCCCATGTCTGATTAAAACATCCTGCAAACCGCGCATCTGTTGGCGGGCCAAAGCCAGTGCCGTTTCGTCGCTGCCGGTCACGGCCGTGACAAACGCCTTCATCCCGCCAAACATCTCCTCCAACCGACGGGCCACCAGGTCAGGGTTGTCAGTGATGTCTACGGCCGTGAAACCTAAGAGGTCAGTGGCGAGACGGCCGTTGTTGGGAGACAATCGTTCTACAAATGTAGATTTGTTCTCCAATGATTGTGTGGAATCATTAACGTCCCGCATTGTTTATCCGTTCAATTCTTGAGCCTTCTGAAAAAAGCCTTCCGATGCCAGAAGTTCAACTTTTCTTCTCGACAGGAATTGCTGGTTGACGATAAAAAGTTGAACTTCTTTCAGGAGACTCAGTTCTTCGGAAACAACATTAGTGTCCCCGGCTTGCAAAGTCACGTACAAAAATATGATGATCTTCCCCTGCTGAAAGCAGATAACGCCCATCTGGCGTAAAACAAACATCTTCTACTCTACCTTTGTGTAATCTGTCTTCAAATAGGTCGTAACCAGTTCCCATGTCATAAACAACCACATAGGATGTCGCCAGTGACACGGCCAGGTAATTTGCAACTGTTGAGAAGCGGAGCCGACAGATATAGGGCATATTATCATTAAAAATATCTGGCAGATACCGATCTCCTGTTTCAACACTCCATACATACAGACCTCTCCCAAACTTATCCGAAGCAGCTATCAAAGTAGCATCGTGGTTGAATGCAATCCACCCCATTTTCGCAAACGGGAAATCTAGTTCTAATAATACAGCCCTGTTAGAAGGGTCATACAATACAATTTTCCGACTTTCGCTGTAAGCCATATATCTGCCGTTGGGTGATATCGTAGCTGCGGTAGGGACATCTTCCTCTACTTTTTTTAATTCCGCCTTAGGTTTTCTATTTTTCAACCAAGGTACATTTGAGTCAGCAACGATAAGATTCTCGCCACTCACATCAAAATCTAAACCTAATGTTCTGCCCCTCAACTCCAATAGAGTAATTTTATTGTCTTGGGAAAGATCATATTCCCTCAATGTCACCCCAGTAGATTCCTCAAGAACATAAGTCAGATTATTAGTTGCAGGGTTAAATGCCTGTTGATACACAGAACCGGAATGATTGTGGGTCTTTTCCACAACTTCTATCACATTTCCTGTCTTAAGATCCAAAAGTGACAAAGTAGGGGTGTTGTTAGTTCCGCTGGACTGCCCCACAGCCAGAACGGAACTATCCGAATTGGTACATATCGAATAAATCGCTCGATTACCAGGTGCAACAATATCTCTAGGATACATCTTCCAATCACCTTAACGCTTTCCCATCTTCATCTCTAAACCACATACCCTTTATCCGCAATGAATCTGGCGGGCAATCATTGTAAATACTAGAAAAGCTTTTTCCCACAAATGGTTTGTCTGAATAATGATAACCTTCTCCACCTTTTGATCTATTCTCACTAGAAAGCATCAACCTTAAATTGTCTTCACCGCCAGCAATTTCCTGGCGGGATTGGTCAGCACAGTTATATCCAGTTTGATTCCAATGTTGTGCCAAAGGAGTGATATGGTCAACGTCATACTCAGCAGCTTCTGCATCAGCCACAGTATAGGTTTCAGGATCAACATCTGGGACCTGTCCCTTTCGTTTCAAGTTGTTCCAAAGCTGTCTTTTTCTGGCCGCTGATGTGTTGCTTCTATGTATTTCTCTTAAGTCGGATGTGATTTTTTTCAAATCATCTTCTTTTATTTTCTTCTTCATCGACCCAAAGCCGCTACCGTTTTCATACAAATCTTGTCGCACATCAATCCCAGGAGGCAAATAGCGTCTGGTGGGAATTTCGCCTTCTCTTAGTATTGTTCCACTAAGTGCATTAGCCCGCTGAAGGACATATTGATAGTCCCACCTGTCTCCATCCGGAATTGGGGTTACACTGACAAAGGCTGGTTCGCGTGATTGTACAACTTGAGCAATCACGGCTGCATCTTGTGGTGAAATTGTGCCATCTTCCGCCGCACGCTGCTCCTCTTCAGTTCTCACTATTTGTGTCGAAGCCTCCAAATTGGGAGGGACAGCACTTGAGCTTCCTGCACCCCCAGCCGCTGCTGGTTCAGGCGGCGCTTCTTCGCCACCGAGGCCGAGGGCACGGCCGACGCGGGCTGCCCCACGCTGCACAAAGGAGGTGATACGGCCGATCACCCGCCGAATAAATCCTGCCACCATCTGCACCGGACGAGAGTTGAGGACACGATCTATGGCATTATCTACGGCCGTGCGCACCGATTGAATGATCTCCTGCACCTTCTCGCTGATATTGCCCAGCCCCAACAACGATGACAGGAAACTGATCGCCACCGGAATTGCCCGCGCCAACGACTGCTCAATAAAGTTGGCCGCCGCGCTGATATTGCCAGACGCAATCGCACTGATAGAGTCAATAATCGCATTCACCAGCGACATGATCTGCGAGCCACGCTCAATGAAGAACATCACCACGTCATAAATCATCTTACAGGCGCGGATGAACGCCCCGGCCGGATTAAACAG
>CAZOPF010000016.1:0-12950 GCA_964581605.1 uncultured Ardenticatenaceae bacterium | reverse complement strand
ATCTGGTTGTAGATGCCCATGATGTCTATGCCCAACACCTGGGACACCTTGCCCATAATTTGCTCAAAGGAGATGCCCAAAATTTGCATCACCAGTTGCAAAATGCCGGGCAGATCAAAATTCTCCGGCAGCGTAATGCCCGCCCCACCCAACGTGCCCGTCAGCCAGCTAATCAACCCTTGCTGCAAATGGGTACCGATGTTATCCACAAATTGTTGGAAACCCAGTTTGATAGCGTCAATCAGATTGCCCAGGAACTCAATGGGGCCGCTGATAATTTTGCCAATGGCCTCGGCCGCCCGCGCCAGCACATTGAGCAACATCTCTTTTAATTCCAGGATAGTGCGAATAACGCCAACAATCGCGTTGAGCGCCCGGTCAATCAGCCCGGCGTTGGCCGCCTTCATCTCCTCAATGCGGGCGTCTACGGCCTGCAAATGCTCCTGATATTTGCTGGCCAGCGTGTCAATCAGCCCATTCTGTTTGTCATTAACGCTCTGCTCTAACTCGTCAAAGCGGCTCTGGATGTTATCGGCCGCTTCCTGACCCACCGCCTGCAAATCTTCGGGCAACTGGGCGATGTAATCCTGGATTTTCTTCTTGCCGTTGGCAATTTCCGCTTTGGCCTCGGCCATGCCCCGGCCAATGATGGCGACCACGTTATCAATCACCGCATCCATTTCGCGGATAAACAGATTGCGCCCTTCGGCGTAGAAGGCATTGACTTCGGAGGGCATCCCGGCGATTTTGTCGGCCAGCCATTGCGCCCAACCAAAGAAGCCGCCGTACCGCTCCTCTTTGTATGCTTCCATTTTGGCGTCTACGTAATCTTCAAACGCCTTCTTGGCCGCTTCTGCGCCTGCTTCAAAGGCGCGTGACACTTCCCCATCCAGCCGATCCAGAATGGCTTCGACATTGGTTTTGGTCTCTTCATAGATGGCGTTGATGTCTGTGCCCACTTTGGCACGGGCCTGTTCGTCGGCCGTTTGTGCCGTTTCCTGGCGACCCTCCACCTGGCCCAGCAAGGAAGCGCGGTCGGTGTGCATGGCCTGGGTCTGTTGTTCGGCTACGGCCGTTGCCTCTGTCTGTGCGCTGGCAATATGTTCCTGCTCCGTGGCCCGCACTTCGGCTGGCGCTTCCCTGGCATGGGTTTGCGCCTCCTCCTTTGAGGCCAACGCCCCCGTAAATTCTGGCTCATTGGAATTGGCTAACTGCTCCTCCGTTACCTCCGCCTCCGCCATCTGGTCATCCAGCGATTGGCTGCTTTCGGCTAACGGCTGTTCCACTTCACCCTGCCCGTGTGGTTTGGGCGCGGCCGATTCCGCACCGACGGGTGGCGGATTTTCACCGGGGTTCGCTGCCGGGATGGGGGTGACGGGTTTGGGCGGCACTGCGCCGGTATCCGGGGCCGCGCTGGCCGCTTCTTCCATTGGCCCTTTGGTTTTGTCCCGTTCGGCCGCTACCTGGTTATTGGCCTCCCCTTTCATGCCATCGAGTTTGTTGCTCTCCTTAAACTCGTCCGCTTCTTCAGCCGTTTTGGGGGCCATCTCCTGGATGCGCTGCATGAGGCGGGCTTTGAAAGCGGCGCCATCAAATTCTGGCGTGGGCGCATTTTCCATCTGCCCGGCCTGGTTATTTTGGGCACGCCCGGCAACTTCGGCGGCGGGCATTTCGGCGGCGGCGGCGGCTTCGTTGGCTTTGTCGGCGGCGGGGGCGTGTTCTTTTTCGGCAACGGCCGTCTCCTTCACCCGATTCGTCACCCCCTGAAAAGCCGGGTCTTCCTCAGGCGATTTGGGCGCGACGTAATCCGGGGCGGTGGGATCAGGCGCGGCTACGGGGGCGGCAGCCGCGCCACCTGCCCCACCCGCACCATTGGCTGATGGTTTGGCGGTGGGCGGTTTGGCTGGCGCAGTGGGCACGGCCGTTGGCGCGGCCCCACTCCCGGCCGCAATCTGTTTGGCCTCTCCTTTAGCCTGTTCTGCTTTGGTCTTATTTGTCTCCCCCACCTGTTTTTCGGCATCTTTGGCGGTGTTGGCCTTGTCCGTTTCCTGGTGGGCTTCGTCCGCTTTTTGCCCGGCCAACGCTTCGGCGGCGCGAGCCTTGGCTAAGGCAGCTGCCTTTTCCGCCTCGGTGGGGCGGTCGTCGTTGCTGCCTTCTTCCTCGCGTTGGATGGTGGGAATACCATTGCCCGGATGCGATGTGCCATTGCCATTAGGCGGGGGCGGCGCGGGGGCCAACGTAGGTACACCTGCACTAGCAAATTCGGAACTTTCGTCACTTTCTGTTTCGGCGATGGGTTGAGGGTAAACACGGCCGTTGCTATGACCGGCACGGGCCAACATGCGCTGCACGGCCGTATTGCCCTGCTGCTGCTGCATGCGCAGCACCGTTGCCTGACGAATTCCCCGCGACGACGGCACGGCGGGCAGCCCGTTCAGTTGACCCGGATTTTCCAACCCGGTCTGTACAGGCGTAACCTCGGCAACGGGAGATTCAGGCAGGGGCGACGGCCGTTGCGCCTTATGCTGTTTCGCTTCTGCCTGCTGTTCCTTACTCACCCTGTCACTCCTGAAATTATGAATTAGGAATTACGAATTATGAAGAAGATGGGGATGTCCTTCTTCACCCCATCACCTCATCACCTCATCACCTGCACACCTCATCACACCGACGGCGTCCAGGTAAACGTGCCCAACGTCAACTCAATTTCGCGCAGATTAACGCGCCCGGCTTCATCCACATGATCATGCAGCCCGGTCACAAAATTTTGGGAAGTGGCCACCAACGTCTTAAATTCCGGGTTATATTGCAAACGAGACATATCGGTCTGGCTCAGAGCGGTCCGCGCTTCAATGATCGGATGCGTGACATTCTCTAGTCCGCTCTCATCCGTGCCCAGCCCGGTCATGTTCGTGACAAAGGTATTGAACGCCCGCAGGGCATCAATCATGCGTTGGATAGGGGCAGAAGCGGCCGCCAGATCAGCCAGTGGCGTTCGCACACCAAAATAGGCTTCGCGCATCCGGGGGTAGTCGGCCGTGTCATATGCCCGCGATTCTGTCCCTTCGGCCGTCGTAAAGGCATTGGTATCGGCCACAATGTGCGCCTGTATGGGTGGAATCGAAGAGAAATTGGGCAATGCCTGTAAATGGGCGCGCAGGTTGTCCACCAGATGCTGCCGCGCCAGCCGCTCGCCAATGCGCACATGGCCGTTTTCATGGTCACTCAGCACCGCTAGCCGGTCGCCGGTATATTCACTGGCCAGTTCAATGGTGAAGTCCAGAGTGACAGCCAATCCCAATGTGGTGGCGGTGCGGGCCGTGGGCTGCACGTTGTAACGGGGTGTACACCAGCCAGCTACACCGGGTGTGCCATGATTGGTGGAAATATCGGCTTCAGGGGAACGGACAATGGTGGGCGCATTGACCGTCAGCGTAATGTTGGCCGTTGTCGTGGGGGCGGCCGTCGGTGTTCCGCCACCATTTTGCCGTTGGATAATCGTCTGCACACCCTGGTCGCCATGCCCTTCTAACTCTTCTTGTGTGCCCAACCCTTCTGTATCTAGCGGCGTCTCATCTTCCTCGGTCAACTGCACGTCTTCGGGGTGTAAATGGCGCTGCACGTAAGCATTGCCCCGCTGTTTTTGCAGGTGGAGTAGAGCCTGTTGGCGCAACGGCCGTGCCGTGGCATAGTCTGGCAATGCGCCAAAAGCAGGCATAGTTTCGGCAACGGGGGCGGTAGTTGGGGTGGGGGACGGCCGTTGCATTTGCTTCTTGTTTGCTTGTTTTATTTTCTGTTCTTTACTCATACACTGTCTTGCAGGCGGGGCTCAATCCGGTACCAATCAATTTATTACCTGGTCAGATCATTCATTCGTTTGTGGGCTGGGCCTGCAGAAAATGAAACAGGCGAATGCTGGTTGGCGCATTACCATCAGCCAATACATACAACAGGTCTAGCTGCGCTTCTGAGATTGTTCGTTCAAGAGTCAGGCGATCGGATGGCGCCAAGGATGCCAGAGTTATTGTTTTTAATTGCCCGTCAATTTCCCGCGCTTGCTCATGGATGCCGCTCTCAACATGCCCGGAGGCCACTGACTGCGCCAATTGGAATGCCATCTGGCTCAAACGAAACACTTTTTCAACGGCCGTTTCCTCTTGTGGCCGCATAGCCGCCATGGCTACATCCAGATATCGGTGAGCCTCTTGCCATTTAAGCCATAATACAGGTGATGCCTGAGCAGCCTCACGCGCATTCTCTAATTGAGCAGCCAACAACTGAGCCGTCGCCAAATCCCCCTCCCCCTTTAACGCCTGCTGCGCCAGTTCACCTGCCCGCCGCGCCAGTTCTTCCAATTCTTCTTTCATGGTCATACCGTCCCCAAAATCACCCGCAGCCGGGTGCGCTGCCCAATGCTCCATAGTTCCCTGATACGCGGTTGAATGGCTCTGGCAATGGCCTCTTTCTCGCCACTGCCGGCGCTGTTTACTACCATTTCAATGTGGTCAAGGTCATCATCAGAAACCCACCCATCCAGTAAATTATTGATGATGGCAATTTTTTGTTCGGTCGTGGGGGGCGTGAGCAAAACATCAGTCACGGCCGTGTTTAATGCCTCAGCCGCCGGTTTGAGCAGGGTAAACCCCAACCAGCCTTGTAACGTGTTATAGGTTTCAATCAGGGTGTCCGCGCCGCCAAAATAAGCGGAAATCAGGGTGCTTTCTCCCACCACACCAATCAATTTTTGCACAATGCCTACCTGGGTGGGATATGCGGTTGCCCCGCCAGGGGTGGGCACACCGGCCGCATTCAACGCCTTAATAGCCAGATATTCTGTTGAACCTTCATTGATCGTTTCCCCCACCTTGCCGCGATAATCAGCAGCCGTATTATTGTGCAGCATTTCATGAGCGGTGGCTGTAATTAATGGTGTCTGTTTGTTCACATAGACCGTCCCAGCATCAGCAAAGCCTTCAAGCCCTGGGGAAACCACCTGAGCATCCCCATTTTGCCAGGGACGGTTTGGCGTAACATGGGTATTGACACAACCCAACCGGATACAAACCTCATCATATTTGGCCCACACCGCCGCACGGCCGTCTAGCAACACAATGTTACCAGGCACTATTCTGTGGATACTGCCAAAAGCATCTTGCAATACTCTCTCAGCCTGACCCAAACTCATCGCTTCTGGCGAGGCCGGTGATGGTGGTGCGGTAGTGGTATCGGCTGCTGGAGTCAGTGGTGCTTGTTGCCCAGGCGGTGCTGTCACTTCCGTGGCCACAGCCGCCTGGTCAATCGTCATCTCCGCTCCTTCAGGATGCAATTGCAATAATCCCGAACCTGTTGACTGTTTTCGGGAAATAAGACCCTGTACAAACCGATTGCCGTGGGAGTGTTGGCTACGCAATAAAGCTGTCTGATTCAGTGTCCGGCTGGTAGCATGGTCTGGCAAAGCAACAAAATCAGGCGTATTTTGCGTAGGATGGGTGGATGCGAGGGTGGGGGACGGCCGTTGCTGTTTATTCTGTTTTTGCGAACTTTGTTTCTCCATACCCACCTCTACATTTACGGCACACCGGCATCCATAGCTGGCACACCGGCCGGTAAGGGAATACCCGCATCCAGTTGTTCGTCTGGCAACGGCGACGCCGGTGCATTCATCGCATTTTCAATCGCCACAATGCCATCAGAAGCTAGATGGTCACAAAACGCATTGAACGCCTGGCGCACCCGCAGCCGCACCGCGCCATCGGGGTTTTCGCTGCCGGTACGGGTAAAACGCAACTCTTCCGGTACGCCAGACGCCTTTCCCCGCAACGAGTTGGCAATTTCACTTTTCACCGCATGGTCTACGGCCGTGCGCATCTCTGCATTCATCCCCCCCCATTCCCAACTCATATAAGCATTACCCGCCGTCGGGTCCTCTCGTGGGATAAACGCTTCGGCCGCATATGGTTGCACCGTAGCCAGTGCCAACTGAAACTCACGATCCAACGCCTCTGGCGTCAGGCAGGCATTGGCCCCCACCTGCTGCCCGGCTACGCGCATCAGTTCCAGATCGTTGAGCGATGCCCGCACGGCCGCCACCGTCATTTGCCGCGTAATCGGCGAATCTGCCAGGTGCGAATCCCCCATTGCCGTCCAGTGATACCCCCCATCCACCCGGCTTCCTTCCGGGTCTACCTCCGAAACCACACCCAGCCCCACGTTATCATGATCATGGTACGCCAGCGACACCACATCCCCCAACGAAAAACTATCAATTGCGCTGCCACCCAGCGCCCGGATTCGGGTACTAATACGCCCCGCCACACTGGAATTAGGCCAATACCAGGGAATATCGCCATTGCGATCCATCGTCTCGGTAATGGTGTCGGCGGCGTAATTGACAAACTGATCAACGGAATTGGGGAAATTGGCCTGATACCACTCGCGGATAGCAGCACGCGGCGTGCGCACATGACCGGCCGAGAACATATCGGTCAGAAAATGGTTGCCAAACGCTTCGGTGGTAACGGCGCTGCCCCAGGTAGCCAGATTCTCATTAGCGCCAGCCATAAATGCCTGGCGCAGCGCCTGAACATGATAATTTTGATATTCGGTGCGGGCTGTGCCGCCCGCGCTAAAGTGGGAGATATTGCGGGCCGCCAGCCGGTAATAGCGGTCCATCACCCGATCTTTGGCTCCCTGGCTCACATCTGGCTCACTGCCGGAATGGAGCGCCTGCCAGCGTGCCCAACGCAGCTCTTCCTGCCCGGCGGGGGTGGCCGCCAATGCCTGCATTTCTGCCAGACTACCAAAAAAATCCCCGGCCAATGCGACCATTTCGCCGTAACTAAGCCGTGTGCCATCACCCAGATCAATATCTGTGGTGTCATTACCGGATGCCTCCGCCCCTAACTGGCGGTGTTCCTCGCTGCCAAAACGCTGCACGGCTTCGCTCGCTGAATGGACAGCGAAAAACGGCCGTGCCTGCCGACCTACCATAAACCGACTGACATGGGCATTGCCTACCATGTTTTGCATATGCAGTAAGGAAGATTGGCAGCTGGCGCGGGCCGTACTGTGATCGGATAGTCCCTGAATTATATCGGCGCGTTGGGTCACAGTGCCTTCAACCGGGTTCAGAACGGCCGTCTCTATCTCACCATGATGTGCTGCCAAATGAGGAGTGGTTGACGGCCGTTTCCCTTGTTTTTCACCCTTACGCCGTTTCTGCTTTTTACCAGCCATATTGCTTCTCCACTGCGCGTTACTTCGCGTTCTTCGCGGATCACACAAACTCCACCACATGCGTCCCGGAAGCAATGACCCCATGCGCCACCACCTCCACCGACTCCACCGGTTCGCCCTGTGGCCCACTGCCCGGCTCGGTGATGAACAGTTCCACCGAGCGAATAAACTGCACCTGCGGCGTACCCTGCAAACTCTGGTACACATCCGAGAGGAACAGCTCACGGCCAAATGGCCAGCCATCACCACGCGGCCCACCGGTCAGCGGGTTCAAAAAACGGTAGAGACGGGCCAAGATTTCTTGCTCAACGGCCGTTTGCACCGCATCAGGATTCGCCCGCAGCCGCACCCGCGCCGCCACCCAACGATACGCCGGGGCGCGCACAAAGAGGCGGGTCGTCAGCAGCCGCCGTTCATCCAGAAACGCCGTCAGCCGGGCCACATCCGTCTCATCAGCCTGCAACTCCTCCGGCGTCAAAAAGCCTTCCGGTTTACGCACACGCGGGATCACCAACACATACACCTGCCCCGGTGCCACCCGCCCCCCTTCCGATGGCTCCGGCTGCAAACAGCGCACCCGGCCAATGGTCACACCAGGCGTTTGCAGCGCCAGCTCTTCGTAATCGGCCGCCGTTACCGCCCGATCCCGGTGGCGCATAATCTTCGGCGCACGCACCATGGCATCTTCCAGCGTCTCTTCATCCAGGCCGCCCCAGGCCGCCTGCCGGTTGCTCACCCGATCCACATACGGGATAGCCGTTTTCAGGGTGTTGATGATGCCCGCTTCCACGTTCCCCTCTTCGCCGCCGCCATACCGGTATTGCTTAAAAACCAGGTTCGCGCCACGCGGCGGGATCGCCCCGTACCGTTTAATCGCCCCGTCAGGCTGGCGGATGGCCGGGCCAAAACGCAGTTCACCGGTCACACTGTCCAGCGTGTAATGGCGGCTGTCGGCGTGGGAATCAGCAAAATCCTTCACCTCCGTCCACACCTGCGCTCCTTCACCGCTCACATGTACCAGCAACGCCTCGCCATCTCGCCGCTCTAAAATGGGCGTCACCTGCAAAAAGAAACGCTGCCCCGGTGAGCCATCGCTCTGCCCCAACAATTCGTCCCGAATTGCCTGGGCATGGGTGCTGAGGATGACGCCGCCATGCGTGGAGGTGGTCAGTTTACGCAGCAAGGGGGAACTGGTATACGGCCGCATCCCCCCTTCCCGCTCCGCCCGCGTAATTTCCTTCACCCGCACCCGCACCCAGAACAGCTTTTTGCCATTGACAATGGTCTGGCCCATGGCGGGGGTGTGGATTTGGATACGGCCGTTGCCATTCAACGCCCGCGTCCCATCCATCTCGCTAAAACAAGGCGACCAGGGGCGATCAGGATTCGGGCTGGAAGCCTCCCACACATACGGCGGCAAATCCGGGTTCGGCCCGCGCCCACCGGCATTATCCCACTCCGTCTCCAGCCGCAAAATGTGGTGGCTGAGATCATTCTCAAAACCCAGATAGAGCGCGTCCCCCACCTGCGGCGTCTCTGAAAAAATGCGGAACTGCTGCTGCTCTGATAATCCCGCCGCCAACGCACTCAGCCGGGGTGAGGAACGGAAATCACTCCTGTCCTGCCCCATCGTCTCCGAAAACACCTGGCTAAACTGCGGCGCAGTAATCGTAAAATCCGCATCGGTGGTAAAGACAATGGAGCGTTCCGTCTCCGTCTGCGTGCTGGCCACTTCTGTGCCCGCTGGGATGACCACATCCGCCTCCACCGGCGCCGACAGCCAGAATGTGACAGGCGCTTTGGCCGGAACCGGGGCATGCAACGTCACACCCAACATCTCCAAAAACTTCACGTAATGACGTTCCGGCACACGATTTAAGCGATACAGCGTCGTCTCCGTCAGCCAGGCAAATAACTCAATCAACGTCACGCCAGGGTCGCTAACGTTGTGGTCTGTCCACTCGCTGGTGTAGTGAGGAATCCGCTTCTTCGCCTCGTCCACCAGGTCTTGAAACAATCGGTCGTCTAATTTGGGTGCTGCCAGGGGCATGGGTACCTCAATTATGAATGATGAATTATGAATTATGAAGGGTTTTCATAATTCATAATTCATCATTCCTAATTCATTCTTCGGGTATCAAATAAAACGGATGCACCAGGCTCCGTTTGTCATGGGTCGCTTTAATTTCGTATTCGATGCGAATAGCCAGGCAGTTATCTGCGTCCGGGTCAGGGTAGGCATCTACCGTGAGAACGTTAATGCGCGGCTCCCAACGGCCGAGCGCCTCTTCCACATACCGCCGCGCCTGGCTGGCCGTATGGCTGTTATTGGGCGCAAACAACAATTCATGCAAACGGCAGCCAAAAGCCGGGCGCATCACCCGTTGGCCAGGCGCTGTCTCCAGGATAATCTGGATGGCCTGGCTTAATTCGGCGTCGCCCTGCGCCAGCGCCAGCCCGCCCTGCCGGTCAATTTGCGGTGGAAATGCCCACCCTTTGCCAATAATGTCTTGTTTCATATCGTCACAATCTCCCGGAGGTTTTGAACCTCCGGGAGATTTCTTTATGGTACATTCGTTGTCATTTGCCCGGGGGAAACGACGGTGATCACGCCGCCCCAGGCACACATCAAAGTGCAGGTGTTGTTCAGTGCGGGTTTGTTGGCGATCATTACCGTGGGCGAGCCGGGCGTCCAGGGCGCGGTTGTTACCGGGATGCAGGGCTGCGGCGTCAGCACACCCAGCGCCGCCGAGGTTGCCGCCGCCACCTGCGGATTACTTAAGGTGATACACATACCAAACGGCGGCACGTTTTTCATCGGCACATTGTCCATAATCGTCGCCCCAGGCATATTGCTGGCATTGGTAAGCCCCTCTGGCGTGATGGTCAGGGTGCCCGGCATCGTACCAAAACTGCACATGATTTGGGCGCTGTTTGTAACTAACTGAGCCATAATTGTTATTGGGGACTAGAGATTGGATATTGTGTAATCTCACCTTCTTGAAACTACAACGGATGGGGAAATAAACGGATGCTTTTCCAGAGGGGAATCCGTTCCATTCTTTATCCGCTGTAGTTATGGCGAAAAAGTAAAGACATTACCTGATCTCCAATCTCTAATTCCCGATCTCCTAATTCAAATTGACCACCGCGCCTTTGACGCTGGCGGGACCGGTGGCCTGCACATCTATCGTGCCGTTGGCCTGGAGTTTTATGTTGCCGGTAGCCTTCAGGTCCATATTAGCCCCGGCTTCGAGCGTCATGTTGGTGCTGGATTTCACCAGCACTTCGTTGCTGCCTTCAATGGTCAGTTTGTTGCCGCCATCGTCCACGTTGATGGTGATGCCATTTTTGCTTTTGATCTCAATTTTGCTGCCGGCGTCATCCATGGTGATGGTATGGCCGCCGGCCGTTTTGATTTCCACTTTGTTATCGCTGTTGTCGTGCATGGTGATGGCGTGGCCGGTGCGGGAGTGCCAGGTGCGGACGAGCGGCCGTTCCCCACTCCCTGCCCCTGCGGCCGTCGGCGGAATCTCATGTTTACCATTCCACAGGCCACCAATAATGCACGGCCGTGAAAAATCCCCATGTTCAAAAGCCACCACCACTTCGTCGCCCACATCCGGCACCGCATAAAAACCGGCCTTGGGGCCACCGCCCGGCCCCACCAGCCGCGCCCAATCACTTTCGGCGTCATCGGCCATCCAGGGAAACTTCACCTTGACGCGCCCCCACTTGTTGGGGTCTTCGGTATTGGTGACAATGCCAATCACCACACCAGGCCAACGGGTATACGGCCGTGACCCATTTGCCGCCTCCAACAACGTCCCGGTGCGCGTGCCATACGCCACAAACTGGCAGCGCAGCCCCTCCGGGCTGTAAATGTGCGTCGCCCGCGTTACCAGATACTTGCCACTAAAGCGCGTCCCCAGATTCTCCAATTTAATCCACTGACCGGCTTTAATGTCCGGGCGGCGAAAGGCTACCCCCTCCGCCTGCACAAAAGCGCCGCTCAATTCATTCAGCCGCGCCTCAGCCATCGTGTTGGCCTCCGCCTGGTTCAACACCGGTTGATCCACCACCACCATCTTGCCCGCGCCGAAGGCCCCCGCCCAGGCAGCCCCATTCCTCGACTCACCAATCTCTGGGTATAGCTTGCCGCTGCTCGCCTGGCCCACAATGGCCTTCTGGTCCTTTGGATCCCATCCCTTGACAATCACCTCATCCACCTGTTCCGCCAGCGTCATGCGCGGGTAAAAAGTCAACAAATCCTCACCCCACTTCAACGACGCGCCACCGCCACCTGACGGTGGTTTGCGGAAATAGAGCTTGCCTTCCTCCACAAAACATTCATAGCCAATACGCCAGGCACGCTGCATCAAAAACTCCAGGTCAGACTGGTTGTGCTGGTAAATATGGTCATAGACGGTGCTGGTTGTTTCCACTTGGGCCTGCAAACCGGCATTCCCGGCCATCTGTGAGGCCAGGTCGCTATCTTTGATGTTTAAATAAGCCTTACTTTTCTTTTCCCGGTATAGGCGGTGGGACTTGTCATAGCCACGTACCCACAATTCAGCCACCATACCCTCGCCAAAAACCGGCTCCAGCGCCGTAATCTCGCCCGTCATCAACGTCTTCAACCGTTCCTGGGCATCACCCACTTCAATTTTCACCTCTTTGGTCAGGTTAAATGGCCCTCTGTCCAGCAGTTCCAGATTGGGGTCCAGCAAGCGAATGGTGAACATATGCGGCAGGTGCGCATGTTGATCCACCGTCAACTCAGACACCTGCGCCAGAATGTTGGCCTGCACCGGGCTGCCATCAACGGAGAGTTTTATCTGGGTAGAGAGCGGTTTCTGGTCGGGCATATTGGGTAATTGGGCAATTGGGTAATTGGGTAATCACGTAATTACCCAATTACCCCATTACTCGTTATGTGACATCCTTTGGAATAATAATGCGCTGACCGGGACGCAGCGCCAGTGGGTTATCCAGGCCGTTATATTCGGCGATCTGTCGCCATCTGGTGGCGTCGCCGTACACATCGGCAGCAATGTTGTCCAACCGGTCGCCGCGAATGACCTGCCAGGTACGCAGCACCGGCCCGCCGCCGGAGGTGGGGTTTTGCGCCTGGTTCTTGTAATCCTCAATATCGTTGTATTGGGTAAAGGTAATGTCCACTTTAGCGCGGACAGGTGTGCCATCTTTTTTGAACAGGGTGAATTTTTGGGTCATGTTGGTGATGACGGCCGCAAATTGAAAGGACCCCCACTTAAAAGCGACACGCGGTGGCTCTTTCTTGTCGCTGTTGGCGGCGGCTTCGGTGGGCTGCATAAATTTCCACAACTGCCGCGTTTGCTGGCTCACGTCCTCACCTGTTTCATAGGTATCAAAAACCAGCGCCAGTTTCAACGTTTGCGGCCCCGCCTTTTTGAAGTTCACAGACGGGCTATCGCTCTGGTTTTTGGCCTCTTCGGAGTAGTTGTTGGTTTTGGAAACGGTGTACTCAAACGGGTTGAACATGCACGGCACTTCAAAGCCGATCTTTTCCCCGTTTTCATCCGCTTTGTAAATGACAGCCGGAACTAAGTTGCCTCGTGTGTTTGCCATTGCGTTTTGTGGTAATTGTGTAGTTGGATAATTAGCTGCACCAATTACGCAATCACTCAATCACTCAATCACTCAATCACCCAATCACTCAATCACTCAATCAC
>CAZOPF010000015.1:66690-70482 GCA_964581605.1 uncultured Ardenticatenaceae bacterium | reverse complement strand
AAAAGAATCTGTCAGGCACATGAAAATTTCTCCTTATGGGCAATCAGAAATTTATGTTCTAATTGCGTTGATTTGACCTGTAATGAGTCTTGGGATGCCGGAACGTTGGGGACATTATACGCAGACTGGCTGGCAGTGCCCGCGCAGTTTTCTGCCAGATGTCTGGCAATCCTCTGGCAGGAATTGTTTTGCTTACCAGGAAAATCTGCGAGAATATGGAGATATGAAAACACGAGCAATTTTTTCGGTGAGGGGGGTGCAGGTGCAGCTTACACAATCGGGTGTGGTAGGCACGGCCGTTTTGTGGATACTGTTCTCATTGTTGGTCTGGTGGCTGGTGTCGCCGTCGCTGGCGGCCGTTTTGGTATTTGGCCTGCTGTTGACGCTGCTGCATTGGCTGGGTGAATTTTTGCACCAGATGGGTCATGCGCTGGTGGCACGGCGGGTGGGTTATCCCATGCAGCGGATTCGTACCTGGTATGTGTTGGCGGCCGGGCTGTACCCTAAAGATGAGCCACCACTGCCAGCAGAAATTCATATTCGTCGGGCGTTAGGCGGGCCAGCGATGAGCCTGTTTTTAAGTTTCATTTCCGGCGTGGGGGCCGGAATGCTGTGGTCGTCTGGCGGTTATTTTTATTATCTTGTCCTCTTTTTTGCTTTAGAAAACTTTTTTGTCTTTTTTATTGGGGCGTTTTTGCCGCTTGGTTTTACCGATGGCAGCACATTGCTTTATTGGTGGCCAAAGCGTGGTCAATTTTCAGCCAGCGATAACCCATAGGGATCGTAAGTGATCGTTTGCAAATAAGTGAGCGGTTGGGTAATTAAGTAATTGGGTAATTAAGTAATTGAAGCGGCTAATTACCAAATTACTCAATTACATCATTACTGCACAGTTATTAAGGAGTGTGCTATGTTTACAAATCAGGTAGCAATTGTGACGGGGGCGGGGCGAGGCATTGGCGCGGCGGCGGCCAGGCTATTTGCGCAATATGGAGCCAACGTGGTGGTCAATGATCTGGATGCGGCCCCTTGTGAAGAGGTGGCGGCGGAGATAAAAGCGGCGGGGGGTGAGGCTACGGCCGTGCCCGGCAGCGTCACCGATCCCCACTTTCCCGACCAACTGATGCAGGCCGCCATCACCGCTTACGGCAAGATCAACATCCTGGTCAACAACGCCGGTTTCACCTGGGATGGCATGTTGCACAAGATGAGCGACGAGCAGTGGCAGGCAGTGCTGGACATCCACGCCACCGCCCCCTTTCGCCTGATTCGCGCCGCCGCCCCCTACATGCGCGAAGCAGCCAAAGCAGAAAAAGAGGCGGGTGGCCCGGTGGAGCCGCGCTGTATCGTCAATGTCTCCTCCACTTCCGGGCTGCATGGCAACGTGGGGCAGATCAACTATGCTACCGGCAAAATGGGCATCGTCGGCCTGACGAAAACGGTAGCCAAAGAGTGGGGCGCGTTTGGGGTGCGCTGCAATGCCGTCGCGTTTGGTTTCATTGACACGCGCATGACCCAGGCCAAAGAAAAAGGGGAAACGATTGCCATTGGCGACAAGGAAGTGGCGATTGGCATTCCTAACCAGATGCGGCAGATGGCCCCGATGATGATTCCCCTGGGGCGGCCTGGTACACCGGAAGAGGCGGCCGGCGGCATCCTGCTGCTGGCCTCGCCGCTGGCGGCTTACATCACCGGGCATACGCTGGAAGTGACGGGCGGGGCGGGGATATAAGAGTAATTGGGTAATTGGTAACTTTTACCCAATTACCCCTTCAGATGATGAACCCCGAAGGCGATAACATGATCCGCGTCTGGCAGCGGTTATGGGCCGTGTTAGTTCTGATTGGGCTGATCGCGTTGGGGATGGGGGTGTTTGCCCTGCTTAACCCGCAGGCAACGGCCGCGCTGCCGGTGCAATTGTTGGGCGTGCTGTTGGTATTGGATGGAGGGCGGCGAATGGGCACGGCCGTGTTCCACCGTCAACCCAATGGGAGCAATCGGCTGTTCATTGGGCTGGTCGAAATCATTATAGGCCTGCTCATCTTTGCTACCGCGCTGGAGATTGTCACTATTGCCTTCACTTTCATCCTTTACCTGACCGGTTTTGGCCTGCTGATTAGCGGTGGGGTGAATGTGTTGCAGGCTTTACAACGGCGACGGCCGTATACCAGCCTGTTCACCGGGATCATGTTGCTGGGCTTTGGGGTGCTGATGTTTGCCCTGACCGGGCCGCTGGCGGTGAGCCTGGTCTGGGTGACGGGCATTTTCTCAATGGCGGTGGGGGCGCTGCTGCTGGTAGCCGGTTTCCGCGTCTGGCGGCAAGGGGGGGTGCTGGCTGGTCAGATGTGGACGATTCAGGGGAATGGCGTAGTCGTGGACGGACAAGTGGTTGATGATGCCTATGTTGTGGATGGGGATGAAATTGGGATGTTGCCGGACGGCCGTGAGGACGGTAATCGGTGAACGGTGAGGAGGAGAGGATGAGGTGGTGGTGGGACACGGCCGTGAAACAAGGTCTGATCGTTTTTATCACCGTGCGCCTGTTTTTGACGGTATGGGCGGTGTTGGTGCTGCTGGTGCAGCCGCTGCCGCTGGAGCCGGACGAGGTGTTACGGCCGTACCTGGGACAGCCCATCCTCAATAGCGGCGCGGCCAGCTGGCTACTTGGCCCCTGGCAGCGGTTTGACGCCCTGCACTACACCGCCATCGCCGCCAACGGCTACCAAAACGAGGCCGATTCCGTCTTCCCACCGCTCTATCCCTGGCTTATCCGCGCCATCGCTTTCCCCTTTGGCAGCAGCCACACCGCGCATATGACGGCCGCCATCCTGGTGGCCAATCTGGCCTGCCTGGGGCTGTTCATCTTGCTGCACAAAGTGGCCGCTGCTGAAATCGGCCCGGAACATGCCACCCGTACCGTCGTTTATCTGGCCTTGTTTCCCACTGCCTTTTTTCTGTTTGCCCCGTATACCGAGTCTCTGTTTTTGTTGCTGGCGCTGGCTTCACTCTGGTCGGCGCGGCGGGGTGCGTTCTGGCAGGCAGGGCTGCTGGGGTTGCTGGCCTCGCTGACGCGGCTGACGGGTTGGGTGCTGGTTGTGCCGTTAGCGTATGAGTTTTGGCGGCAGCGGTGGTCTCCCGGTCTGGTCAAAGATGTGAGAGGGGTGGGGGAGGGCACGGCCGTGTGGCTGCCTGGCCTGGGTACTTTTCTTTTTCTCCTCTATCGCGCAGCCGTGGGGTTGCCTCCTTTAAGTGACATGTATCGTGCTTATTGGTACCAGCAAACGGGATTCCCTGGCTATGACCTGTTCCGGGCACTCCAGACCATGTTCCTGGGTGCAGCCGCCCGCACCGGCGAATTCACCTTGTGGTTTGATTTTTTCTGCGCCGTTTTGCTACTGGTCACAACCATTCTGGCCTTCCGCCGATTGGGCCTCACCTGGGGCCTTTACGCGGCGCTGCTGCTCTTTTTCATACTGCTGCCCACCTCAGAGTTGAAGCCGCTTTACTCCTTTTCCCGGTATGCGCTGGCCTTTTTCCCTACCTTCCTGCTGCTGGCCCGTTGGGGGCAAAATCCCTGGGTCAACCGGCTTATTCTATATCCATCACTCATCCTCTACCTCTACTTTAGTGGACAATTTTTTATCTGGGGATGGGTGGCGTAGGAAGTGTTTTAGTGATTGAGTGTTTTAGTGATTGAGTGTTTTAGTGATTGAGTGTTTTGGTGATTGAGTGTTTTAGTGATTGAGTGTTTTAGTGATTGAGTGTTTTAGTGATTGAGTGTTTTAGTGATTG
>CAZOPF010000015.1:41790-66590 GCA_964581605.1 uncultured Ardenticatenaceae bacterium | reverse complement strand
TTAGTGATTGAGTGTTTTAGTGATTGAGTGTTTTAGTGATTGAGTGTTTTAGTGAGCACCAAAACACCAAAACACTAAAACACTATTATTAGGTGAGTTTATATGCTTCGTTATTTTGTGATTCCTGGCATTGTTGCCCTGGTGGGGGCGCTGGCGTTGATGCAGTTGATTCGTTCGCTGGATGTGCTGTGGGCCTGGCTGATCAGCATTACCATTGTCACTTTTTTTACCTATGGCTATGACAAACTCATTGCCAAATCGGAACGGCTACGGGTGCCAGAAAATGCGCTATTGGCGTTGGCCTTTGTTGGCGGTACGGTAGGGGCATTGGGTGGTATGGCCGTGTTTCGGCACAAAACCAGCAAGCGTAGCTTCCAGGCAAAGCTAATGGTGGTATTGCTGGTGCAGGCTGGCCTTCTGGCGCTTTATTACTTCTACATTGGCCGTAACTGATGAGATTTGACCGGGTGGGTGAATTTTGTTACGATTTCGCCCGCTTCGTTAACAGATGTATTTATGAGACCGGTGAACACTGGGTCCCTGGCGGCGAAAGCCGCCGAACCGTGTCAGGTCTGGAAAGAAGCAGCACTAAGGCGTTTCTTTCGGGCGCCCAGGATAACCTGGTGGTCATCGGTTCCATGGATAGATCGGGAGATTGGAGATCAGGAGATTGGAGATTGCGTCAGGTTTAAAATCTCTAATCTCCAATCTCTAGTCTCCTTTTTTTATGCGTACCCATTTTCGCACATCCACTATCCTGGTTTTTCTCTTTTTGTTTTTGGGCGTGGTCAGTCTGGCGGCCGCTGGATATTTGCTGGCGCAAGAGGAGTATGTGGTATGGGATGGTGAGCAGCCGATAACCGAGGTTTCTGGCCGTTACCGCACGGTAGCTGATGTGCTGGCCGCTGCCGGGATAGCGTTACGGCCGGAAGATACTGTATACCCCCCTCTGAACGCCCCACCTGTCGCTCGCATTACTATTCACCGTGCCCGTGCTGTGACCGTGCATACAGCCGACGGCCGCCACACCTATTTCAGCCAGCAGCCCAATCTGGCCGCTTTTCTGGCTGAAATTGGCCTGACGTTGCCAGTCGGCGTCCCCGTTTTTGCAGATGGCGTGGGGGTGACGGCCGATGCTTTGACCTCACGGCCGTTGCCAGCCACCCTGGAAATTGGCAAATTTTTTACCATCACCATTCTGGACGGCCGTCAGCGGCAAACAATCCGCACCAATGCCGCGACAGTGGGTACGGCCGTACAGCAAGCCGGTATTATCCTGCAACCGTTGGATAGCACAGACCCGCCACCAGAAGCGCCACTCCATGACAACCTGACCATTACCATGCGCCGGGCGTTTAACGTGACCATTCTGGTGGACGGCCGTACTATCACCACCCGTACCGCCCACCCCAACGCGCTGGATGTGCTGGCAGACATGGGCATCACCCTGGTTGGCAACGATTACACCCGGCCCGGCCCGGAAACGCCGTTGTCGCCCGATACCGTCATTGCCGTAGTGCGTGTGACTGAAGATTTCCGCCTGGCCGATCAGCCGATTGCTTATCAGACCATCTATCAGGCTGATGAACGGCTGGAAATTGACACCCGCCAAATCATCAGCCCTGGTGTGCCAGGCATCATGCGCCAGCGTATCCGGGTGCGCTATGAAAATGGCACGGCCGTGAGCGAAACGGTAGACGGCGAATGGACAGCCAAAGAGCCGGTGACGGAAGTGGTGGGGTATGGCACCAAAATCGTGCCGCGCATTTTGAACACGCCGGATGGCGCGGTGGAATACTGGCGGGTGGTCAAGATGCGGGTTACCTCTTATCATGCTGGCAGTTCTGGCAAGCCATTGGAAGCGCCCGATTATGGCATTACCGCCAGCGGCCTGCCTGCCCAAAAAGGGGTGGTAGCCGTAGACCGGGCCATTATACCCTGGCGCACCTGGGTCTACGTGCCCGGTTATGGCGTGGGGTATGCCGGGGATACGGGTGGCGGTGTTCACGGCCGTTGGATTGACCTGGGTTACGCCGAAGATGCTTACATTCCCTGGTCAGGATACGTGGACGTATATTACCTGACCCCTATTCCACCCCTGGAAGATATTAACTTCCTGTTACCAGAAGAATTACCATAGCTCACCTGACCACCTGCTCACCTGAGCACCAAATCACCAAATCACCCGATCACTCACATCATGCACCCCAAACAACTACTCGAGCACTACCAACTGGAACCCAAAAAAAGCCTGGGGCAGAACTTCTTGTTTGATGAGAATGTATTGGCGCGGATTGTGGATGCGGCGGCGGTGAGGGCAGCAGATGAAGTATTGGAGATTGGGCCGGGGCTGGGGGCGTTGACGCGGTTGTTAGGGCAGCGGGCGCGGCGCGTGGTGGCGGTGGAACTGGATGACCGCTTCTTGCCCATTTTGCACCACGAATTGACTGGATTGGCGAATGTGGAAATCATTCACGGGGATATTTTGGCACAAGAACCGGGTGTATTGTTTACACGGCCGTACAAAGTGGTGGCCAATGTGCCCTATTACGTCACCGGAGCCATCTTGCGCCATTTACTGGCGGCAGCGCACAAACCGGAGGTCATGGTGTTAACCGTACAAAAGGAGGTAGCAGAGCGGCTCACGGCCGTGCCACCCCACATGTCGCTTTTGGCCGTTAGTGTGCAGTTTTACGGTCGTGTGCAAACCCTCACCACCATCAAAGCGGGCGCGTTTTGGCCCCGCCCAGATGTGGATTCGGCGGTGGTGCGCATGGAGTTGGCGGAGGCACAGCCGTTGCCCCTGGCCGAAGAAGAACCCTTTTTCCGCATCGTGCGCGCTGGTTTCAGCCAGAAACGGAAGCAACTTCAAAACAATTTACGCCAGTTGGGGCTGGATAAAGAGGAAATAGGGCGATGGCTGGCAGCGGTGGGGGTGGACGGCCGTCGGCGGGCCGAAACCCTGACCCTGGCCGAATGGCTAACCCTGTATCAATCCTTTCCAAAAATAACAACAATCGCGTAATCACGCCCCAATGGAGGCATTGGAAGATGCAGAAAGTGTCAGTTCCGAAACGGAACTCAATTACTGTTTCATGTAACGGCCGTCCTCGTGGATTACCGATGGTTTAAGCACGTTGGTAAGGATGGTGGCGCATGATCATGGCTGTTCCAACGAGGTGTAAAACAGGAGTAAACAGGTGCAGGATACGACATTGCTCAATGAACAATTGGCAGAACCCCTCACGATAGAAGACCCGGCAATTGACATTCTGGCCGAAGGGCATTTGCACAAGATCATGCTATTTTTCCACCAACCAGCATATTGGCCTGATTGGGCGCTGTTGTTGGTTTGGTTGGCTTTTACGGGCCTTGTTGGATTGTTATGGGGTGTACTTTCTGGCGACCGGAGTTCGGTGCGTGTGGTGACGGTACTTTCAGGCTTGATCATGGCGGCCGATATGATGTTGTTGCGCTCTTTGCCCCGGCGTGGACTTTCCTTTGGCCCCTGGCAGGCACAGTTTGTTGTATTGGCGCTTCCCCGGCTGGCAGCAACGGCCGTTGCCGCGCTCATCGGCCGTTGGTCAGGCATTCAGTGGGGGCTTGGCCTGTTTTTGGTGGCGCAGTTGCTGGGATTGGCTGCCTTGATCTGGGGGACGGAAATTGAACCATTCCGCCTTAAATTAACCGAGTTCATTATGTTTTCCGACAGGCTAAAACCTGGCAGCCCCCCCATACGCCTGCTACACATTTCGGATCTCCATGTCGAGCGATTGACAATGCGTGAGGAACAGGTGTTAGAACTGGCAAAAAAGGCCAAACCTGATCTCATTGTGATTACTGGAGATTTTGTCAACCTTTCCTACAATCGTGATCCAGAAACCCACCGACAGGTGTGGCAGCTCCTACGCCGCCTCAAAGCGCCCTATGGCGTTTATGCCACGTTAGGCAGCCCCACAGTTGATCTCCGCGAGCAGGTGGTCCCGATTTTTGATGACTTGCCGGTGCAATTGTTGCGGCAGGAATGTGTGTTGGCCGATGTGGGTCACGGCCGTACCCTCACCCTCATTGGCCTTGACTGCACTCACCACATCCCCACCGACGAAGCCCGGTTAAACCAACTAATGGCCCGCGCCCCCGAAAATTCCCCACAAATTTTACTT
Source organism: uncultured Ardenticatenaceae bacterium (assembly GCA_964581605.1). Classification (GTDB taxonomy): domain Bacteria; phylum Chloroflexota; class Anaerolineae; order Promineifilales; family Promineifilaceae; genus CAADGU01. The sequence goes on along the minus strand of CAZOPF010000015.1, from coordinate 62,427 downwards.
TACCATTCACCAGAACTGGCGCCCCAGGCGGTGCAGCACGACATTGACCTTTACCTGTGTGGGCATACACATGGCGGGCAGGTGCGCCTGCCGCTCATTGGCCCCTTGCTCACCAGTTCCCAGTTGGGGCGGCGGTTTGTGATGGGGTTATATCGTCACGGCCGTACCCATCTCTACGTCTCGCGTGGCGTGGGCCTGGAAGGTCTCAGCGCCCCCCGCGTCCGCTTCCTCTGCCCCCCGGAAATCACCCTGGTCACCATTCGGCCGGCCTCCCTGTAACCCGTTATCCGTGAGCCATAATCGGTTATCCGAGGTTAGTTTACGGATAACGAGCCACAGGTTACGCATTACGAAACCTCCCGCAGGCGCAGCCACCCCATGATATGATCGGCCACGGCCTGCCAGCCCGCTTCCAGCATCATGTCATGCGCCATATCAAAAAAGACGACTTCGGTGTTATAAGCGGCGGCGGTGCTTTTCACCTCATCCACCGTAAAAACAGTATCTTTTGAGCCACCAAGTACCAGCAGCGGTGTTTTCACTCGTTTTGGTTTGGGCAGGTTCAGCCAGAGCATGTCATTGAAAGCGCGAAAGGATTCATTGTGCAGTCGGCCGTAATGCCGCGCCACTTCCCCCTCCGGCATCTCCTCACTAAAAAACATTTCCCGCGCCAACGCCTGTGTGCCAATCACCGGCCACATACTCAACGTCAGGTTTGTTTTGAGTAACACACCGGGGTGATGGCGGCCCAACCGCACTGTCGTACCAATGACCCCACGCGGCGGTACGGCCGCCAGCAGCACCCCGGCTGGCGCATGGTACGTCTCCAAATACTTCTGTACCACCAATCCCCCCATTGAGTGCCCAATCACCACCGGCCAGGTTGGTAACATCTGGGCAATCTCCGCCACATCGGCCACATACCCCTTCACCGAATGCCAGCGCATCTTTTCCCGGCCAGGGCTGTTGCCATGCCCACGCAAACTCAGCGCATGGGCCGCCCACCCCTTTTCGGCAAAATAGGGCAAGAAAAATTCATCCCAACACCACGCCCCATGCCACGCCCCATGCACAAACAGCAGCGGCGCCTGGTATTGTAGGGTCTCCGGTTGGCGGGTAATTAGTTCCAGCATGATCCCTCCTTGGATAAGTGAACCGTAAGCAATAGGCAGTGACCGCTCACTACTCACTTTTTCTACGAAAGCGCCGACCACACCTCTAACTTCGACTTCACCCGCCGAATAACCTCGTTGGTGAATTCGTCAGTGTTGGCGGTGCCGCCGATGTCGGCCGTGCGTATGCCGTCATACACCGTTTCCAGCGTTGCTTCATAAATGGCGCGGCTGGCGCGTTTGGCCTCTTTCTCTTTCATGTGCGCCAACATCCCTGCTCCGGCCAGGATCATGGCCATGGGGTTGGCGCGGTTCGTCCCTTGCAAACGGGGCGCTGTGCCGTGTGGCGCTTCCGCCATCAGGCAGTCAATCTGCCCATCTTCGCCAATGGAGATGACCATGGATTCCGACCCGGCAATAGAGCCAAACATTTGCAGCACCATGTCGGAGAGCAAATCGCCGTCCCGGTTCAGCGCCGGAATGACCAATGGTTCGCCAGTGGTAGCTAGCAGCAGGGCAAAGGTGGCATCAATTAACTGCGGTTCGTAGCGCACATCCGGGTACTTATGGGCACAGGCGTCCATCTCTTCCTTAAACATGCCTTCATACACCGGGCTGACGGTGAATTTGGGGCCGCCAAACACTTTGGAGCCGGTATCGCGGGCATGTTGGAAGGCATATTCGGCCACCGCCCGGCAGACGCGGCGGCTGATCTTTTCGGTGCGGTAGGCCATCTCTTCCAGTGACCCATCTTCGCCTTCGCGCCACTCTTTGGCGCCGTAAGCATCATCCCGCGCCATGCGCACCACGCTGATGGGCGCATAGACGCCGGCAGTTGAACGGACGCCAGGGATACGTCGCCCGGTACGCAAAATCACTTCCGCGTCCATCTCTTCGCGCAAGATGCGGTTGGGGCTGCCCACATCCCCCTTCACTTCCGGGGTAATCGTGGCCGCTTTGAGGGCGACGCGATGGTGCCGGATGGCCTTACCGGCGTCGTAGACTACCTGGTTGTTGGTAGCCCGCCGATTTTCCAGGCTGAGATCAAAACGGAGAAACTCCACATCAAAACGGGTGACATGTGAATCCAGCACCCGCAGCGCTTCCTCCAATAGTTCCTGCCCTGTCTGGTCGCCATCCAAGACGACAATTGTTCTGGTCATACGTTTATTCTCCTAAAAAAACTAATCCACAGATTGCACAGATTCCATACTTTTACTCCCCAGCATCGCTTCTTTTTTTCAAAAAATCCAGATATTTGGGCACGGCCGTGCCATACACCCAATACCAAAACGGCCGTACCACATAATCCCAGGCGCCGATATGCCGTATCACTTCGCCATTAAAGCCCGCCTTGAAGCGCCACACACCCCACAGCCGGTCGCTCTCGGTAAATTCATCCGGCGTGCCCCAGAAATCGTATCGTGTACACCCTTGTGCTTTTGCCCAGCGGATGGCCTCCCATTGTAACAAATAGTTGGGCATCCGGTTACGCTCTTTTTGGGTGGACGCGCCGTACATGTAAATCACTTTCTGGCCTGATTTCACCAGATAAACGGCCGCCACCGGCTCCCCTTCATACTCGGCCAAAAGCGGCTGCCCCATGCCGGATTGGTAGAAACTTTGCCAGATGTCCAGGTAATAGGGCAACGGCCGTAACCCAAAGCCATCTCGCTCTCCCGTCTCCTGGTACATCGCCGCCAGGGCTGGAAAATCCTCCGGCGTCCCGGCCCGGACGGTGATGCCTTTGCGGGCCGCCAGCCCCATGTTGTAGCGTGTTTTGGGCTTCATCGCCGCCAGCAATTCCTCTTCCGATTGGGTCAAATCCAGTTCCACCGTGTTCCGAAATTGAATCTGCTCATCGGCAAAACGCCAACCCCGCGCCTGTAAATCCTGCATAAACTCGATACCCTGAGGCACGGCCGTTTCCTCTTCTGCCCCTTGACCTTTGACCACATCCGGGTCAATCTTGATAAAAATACCCCGTTCCTGCCGCGCCACCTGCTCCAATTCCGCCAGCACCAGATTGCGCAGCGCCTCATGAGCATAATCAAACGCCGGCCCTTTGGGCACATAGAGGATGGAATAGGGGGTGCGGGGCAACGGCCGTTTCAAGACCATCGCCGCCGCCAGCGGTTTGTCACTGCCTGGCTCATGCAGCACCAACGGCCGCATCTGCCACCCCCACCGCGCCTTAAACTCCGCCCACGTCCAGCTTTGCAGCGCGTGGGCGTTTGGCAAGTGGCAAAGGGTTTGCTGCCATTCATCGGAGGAGGTGAGAGGTTGCAATCTCATGTGGTTCTCGTGATGCGTGATGCGTGATGCGTGATCCCATCACGAGTCACGCATCACGCATTACCGGCTTCGCCTCCACTGGTACAGTTTATACGCCAACTCGTTATATACCCGATCCGTTGCGCCGACGGTGCATTTGATCTGGCCGCCAAAGCCGCGTTTGAAGCGGTAAACGCCCCATAATCCGTCATGCCGGTTAGTAAAATTGGCTTCCAGTTCCGCTTCCGGCGCGTCAGGGATGCCCCACAGATCATAGCTCTGGCAGCCCTGGTTTTTGGCCCACTCGATGGCCGCCCACTGCACGGCATAGCTGGGCATGCGTTCCCGTTCTTCGTTGCCAGATGCACCGTAGAGGTAGTAAGCGTTTGCCCCCCATGTGAAGACCATGATGGCGGCTAACGGCCGTCCCTCAAACTCCGCCAGCCACAATGCCACCTGCCCGGTCTCCGCAAAAATCTCATAGGCCGCCTGGTAATACAGCGGCGTGTGGATGCCAAACCCGTCTCGTTGGCCGGTTTGCTGCATCAGCTGCACAAAGGCAGGCAAATCGCTGCGGCTTCCCAGCCGGGTAGTCACGCCCTTTTTGGCTGCCAGGCGAATGTTGTAGCGCGTTTTTTGTTTCATCGCCGCCAGAATGTTGTCGGGCGGCGGCCGTAAATCCAGAATCACTGTTTGTGGCGGCTGGATGGTATCCGTTTCCGGCCGTAAATCATGTTGCTGGCAAATAGTGTGCCAGGCATCCGCAGGCATCTTATCTTGCCACAGCAGCGGTTCCATCTTGACGATGGCCGCTCGTCGTTCAAACGCGGAATGGTCAATCTGGTTGAGCAGCACGGCCGTTTGTTCTGCATCCGTCCAATCCACCAGCGGCCCGTGAGGAATATAGGCCATTTTCATCAGCCCCATCGCCGCCGATTTATACAGCAGTTGCGCCCCGGCCACGATACGGCCGTCGCGCTTGAGCCAGACGCGATGCGAACGCCAGCCAAAACGGTTCTTCAGCCGCGCCCACCCGGTGGTTTGCAATAAACTGCCCTGTGGATGCGCGACCACAAACGCATCCCACTCGTCATCCCCGGCCGTGTGCGTCTGTTCTTCCACACCTAAAATTTTGTCAAACATGGGAGGGAATTATAACCATGATCGGTGATTATGCCTTTTGGTCATAACAACCGTTTGGCAATAATCTCCTTCATAATCTCCGTTGTGCCGCCGCCGATGGAGAGGATGCGGTTGTCGCGGTAGAGGCGCTCTACCAGATATTCGCGCATGTAGCCGTAGCCGCCAAAAATTTGCACTGCTTCATAGGTGACAAAATCGCTCACCTGGCAGGCAAAGTTTTTGGCCATGGAAACTTCCGTCACCTGATCCAGCCCGCTGTTCATTTTGGCCGCGACGCGGTAAGTGAATTCGCGGCTCACTTCCACCTGCGTGGCCATGTCCACCAGTTTGTGGCGAATGACCTGGAATCCGGCCAACGGCCGTGCAAATGCCTCCCGCTCTTTCACATAGCGCAAACACTCTTCCAGCGCCAACTGTGCTGTGATGTTTGCCAATACTGCCAGTTGCAGCCGTTCCCGCTGGAAGTTAGCCATGATGGCGTAGAAGCCCATGTTTTCCATACCAATCAGGTTGGCGACGGGTACGCGGCAGCCGTCGAAAAATAGTTGAGCGGTATCCGAAGCCCACCAGCCCATCTTTTTCAGCGGTTGGGAACGGGACAAACCGGGTGTGTCGCCGGGAATGACCAGCAGGCTGATGCCGGTTGCGCCAGGGCCACCTGTGCGCACGGCCGTAGTCAGCACATCTGCCCGGCAGCCGCTGGTGATAAACGTTTTGCTGCCGTTGACGAGATAATGGTCGTGTTGGCGCACGGCCGTTGTCTGCAAATTCGCCACATCCGAGCCCCCACCCGGCTCCGTAATTGCCAGCGCCGCCACCTGGTTTCCCGCCAACACCGGCTGCACAAACCGCTCCTTCTGTTCATCCGTGCCCAACAGTAAAATGGGCGGCAGGGCAATGTTCAGCGAGCCTAAGCCGGCAGCCACCCCGCCGGAGCCAGCCCGTGCCAGTTCTTCCCACACCACAATCTGCATAAACAAATCGCCGGGCACGCCGCCCCACTCTTCCGGGTAGCCTACCCCCAAAATCCCGGCTGCGGCCGCTTTCTGATAAAGGTCTCGTGGAAAACTGCCTGCCTCTTCCCATTCATCCACAAACGGCGCGATCTCCTGCTGCACAAAGCGCCGCACCGCCTGCCGCACCATCTCGTGCTCGCCATCAAAGTAATGTTGATAGGTATTGTTCATCATGGTCTCTCAGGCCGATGGCCGAACTTGCCCTGTGCACCGCTGCTTCAACATATACCACCCCAACATCACGGCCGCCAGCCCCATAAGCAGCCACTCCTCTGGCTCTGGCACACCTGTAACCGTTAGTAATTCCTGTTGCGTTTCGCCGACCTCCTCAAATTCCCGCTCAAAGCGGTCAGGATCATCGGCGGCCGCATCCAGCATTTGTTGTTGGCGGTCTTCCACCAACACAATCATGGAAGAGTAGGGGGTGATTATGCCCTGTTCTTTGGCGATGGTGTGCAGGCCGTCCAGCACCGAAATATCGCTCAAGCTGCCACGCTCCTTTTGCATCGCGGCCAAAATTTGGCGACGGCCGGCTAAAGCGGCAAATCCCTCACCGATTTCATGGTTTTGGAGAGCAACAGAAAGGGCATCGGCCGTTTTGGTAGGCATAACCGCCCATGCGTATCCATCAGCCACGTCAGTGATCACATCGTCGGCCTGGCTGGCCTGGACGAAGGCTTGCCGTGCCAGGGCTTCGCTTACGGTAGCGGCATTGCCGCCGCCGCTGGCTTGCATTGCTTCCAGCGTAGCGTCATCGTAGCCCAACGGAAACTGGCCGCCGACATGAATCATCCAGAGTGGGGCAGGGGGGGTGGAGGGGGCACGGCCGTCAAAACTCAGACCAAAACCCGACCCATCAGTAATCACCAGAACCGCATCATAAGTTTGCCCGGCATACAAATCCTCAAATTGTAGCAGTAAGTCACCCGCATTCTGGCCGCCGAAGTAGACAATCTCGGCCGCATTTAGCTCAGTTAGTGGCACAACAGTGGGTGGCTCACCACGAAACTCTGCGGCCGTCAGATAAACATCTACCTCCTTGCCCCACGCCCCCACCTGGGCCAATGCTTCTTGAACCAGTTCTGCGCTCTTTTCCATGCTACGCGAACGATCCAGCACCACGGCCAGCGCCAGGCTGCCATCTGGCGCTGGCATGCTTTCCGCTGCCATTGGCTGCGCGATTACCGATAATCCGTCAGGGAAATCTATGCGGTGCCCGATTGGCGATAGTTGGGCTGATGGGGGCACGGCCGTGGGTAGCCAGGTGTTTTCGTCAGCATCCATCGGCTGGCCGTTGATCAGCCGCACACTCTTCTCATCCCAAAACAGGTTGACCTGCTCTGCCAGATAGGGCAGCGGCCAGCTTTGCCCCGCGGCCATTACCTGATAGGAAAGCCACATGTGTAATGGCTGTCCCGCGCTCAAGATGGTATGGGCAAATTCATCATCCCATTCCTGCGTCATGGGTGGAACAGGAAAGATACGCAAGCGGTATTGACCAGGGCCAATTTGTTCCAGCAGGGCCGGGTCTACCCGCCGCTGCACCTCCTGGCGATAAACGGCCTGGGCCGCGCCGCGTGGCGCAACCTGGTAAACAAAACGTTCGGCGCGATTATCACTATTGCCCAACCAGAGACCGGTGAGCACGGCCGTTTCCGGCAGTGAAAAGTAATACACCACCTCCTGTCGCTGGCTCGTCTGGTTCTCGTAAACTTCGTATAACTCCACATCTGCCCAATCACCTTGCTCGGTAATAGTGATTTCCTGGTGCGCCAGATACACTTCGCGGTCATCCACGGCCTGCCAGCCTGCCCGCGCCTGGTCTATCATCCAGGTTGAACGCACGGCCGATACAACCGCCTCTTTTTCGCCTTCTGCGATTGGTTGATCAAAAAACCTTTCGTATAGCTCGGCGGCCTGGGCTGGCTCTTCCTGGAATACGCGGTTATCCCACCTGTTGAGCGATTGATATTCGCCCACGGGTCGGTAGAGTAGGGGGCTAACCAGCCCTTCATACCAACGCTGCACCAGGTTTGCCTGTCGGGGGTTTAATTTGAATGCTTCTCGGTAAAGATCCTTAATGTGATCCATTTCGCCCTGAGCGCTCAGGTAGCGATGCTGCGCCAGATAAGCATTAAGCAGCCCGGCACGGATGATCTCTTCCTGGGCCAGCAGTTCCGCTGCTTCCGCTTCGGTGGTGGGGGGGGCTTCCAGGAGTGCAAAGGCTTGCTGCTGTGGCTGCTGGTTGATCAGAACAGTGATGGCAATGAGCAAAGCAATAACGGCCGTACTCAAAGCCACAGCGCGTGGCTGGCTGTATTGCCGGGTAAGGCTTTGGATGCCTCGCCACCAGGCACGGCCGTAAATGAACGGCACCGCAATGGGCATGAGTATAAACAAGGTGGCTGTGTAGGCCAGCTGCACCATGCCCAGCAACATGAATGGCACCCAAATGAACGCCTGCAAATATGCATCCTGCAAAAACGCGATGAAATCTCGGATGACCTGGCCAAGATTGGTAACAGTATCCCATACCCACCTCCAGATAAAGGCGGCGATGGGCAAAGCATAAAAAGCGATCCACAAACTGGCATAAACGCCCACGACCAATAAAATGCTGAGGCCAATGACACGGATGTGGGTTAACACCGGGCCGCGATGGTCAATTTGCCGGTCGAGCAGTTGCCACAGCAAGACGCCCAGGCTAAATATACCGGCCGCCAGCATCCAGGTGACTACCGGCGTGGCATCCTGGATGAGGAAAAAGCGGACGGCCAGCATGAGCATCAACGGGCCTTCCACACCATAGCCAAGTGCGAACAGTTTGTGAGGCTCGTGGCGAAGCCGCGTTAGCCCCAAGATGACACACAGTAAGGGTATGGCTGCCAGCACCAGGCCATACACGAGGAATTGCACCGGGATGCTGCCAGCACGCACGGCCGTTACCATTTCCACCATCACCGTTGGCGCAAATCCGATCACCATAAATGCCAGAAAAATGGCGTTCCAAGACCAAAACAGAAAGTAGCTCCAAAACCGTGTATTAGTCAGGTACTTTTTCATGATCTACTCCTTATAGAACGATTGAGCAAACCGTTCTACAGCTATTGCAAATAAGTATCGGCGGCTTCATGCAGCATTAGATACAATGCTGTTATTGCGGTATCGTGAGGGTCAACAGGGTCATCAAACAGGATGGAGACCAGCACCCATGGTTCACGCTCTAACGTAACGTCAGCCCAAATACGCGCGCCGTAATCGTCGGTGGTACGTGCGGCGGATTGGAACCAATAAGAGGCGGTGTAGAGCTGGCGTTGGTCACTTTTGCCCAAAGTTACCAGGCGCAGAGGGAAATCGGCCGTTACCAGGTATGGCTGGGAACTATCCAGCGTCAGGCCATATACCTCAAAGCAGCGTTCTGGGCGGTGGTGAGCACGCCAGGTCTGGCTGGTAATAAGGATCATCGTGCCGCTACTATTACCCCAACGAAAGCGAAAACGGTCAGCGGCCGTTGCGCCATCGCGCGTCAGCCACTCATTTTCATCGGGTTTCAGTGGCAGCGGCTCTATTTGCAAAGCGTCCGGGAAGTGCCAGGTAGGCGAAACGGCCGTTAACCCCGTTTGCGGCCGTTGGGCGTAAAGAGGGATCATCATCAATATGGCAAGGATGAGGCAAAGTGAAAGGGTATGTGAAAATGCCGCCGGTTGGTCGGTCTCTACATTTATGACCTCTGAGCCGGTTGCCCGAACTCGCCACAACCAGGCAGCCGTTGCGCACACCACCACAAAACCCAACACCCCTAGTGGAACATGTAACATCTCTGCCAGCAACGTCCAGCCCATCACCTGGCCAACGAACACTAAAACGGCGACACGGGCAAAGTTTGCTGCAAATAGTAGTGGTGCAAATAAAAGCAACACCAGGAACCAGCGTCGGTTTAACGGCCGTGCCTCCACCCATGTTGCTGCCAATAAAAACAACATGCCCGTCCATAAGCTCTTGACGCCACTGCATGGCAAGTCCACCTGCGAGATGCCATTTTCAAAAATGAGGATGGTATCTACGCCAATGGAATGAATACCAACGGCCGTGAACCCCTGCTGCACCATTTCGGCCGTGAAGATGCGCATAGGGTACCCCACAAACGTCTGTAAGTGCTCGCCAAATGGCAACACGCCAATCAATAGCAATACGGCCGGTAAGCCTTGCCGCCATCGGTGTGGTGATAGCCACAACCCCAACAGCCCGTAACTGGCTAAGGCAAACAGGCAGGCCGCCAGCATATTGATGTCCCAGAAACGCTCCACAAGCAGATAGGCCGCTGCACCACCCAGTGCCAGAGCCAGTGGCAGGTGGCGAAGTCTGGGCGCAGCATCCAACTGCGGCCGTATACCTTCGCGCCGTAGTTGCAGACCTATCAGCGCCAATACCGCCACCAGTACGATTTGGTTCAGGCGGAAATCTTCTCGCTGAAAGATAATGTGCAGATAACTGAAAATAGGGGTATAGAGGCGCAACCAGAGTAACAGGATTACGCCATTTAGGCCCATTTGCCGCCAATTCATGGCGCGGAGATGAGTAGAGAATGTGGTTGACAGGTTCGCCATCTGTGTCATTGTAACAGAGCATGATGGGCTATACCCAACGGCCGCCCCATGATCTGTGGCAATTCTATAAAAAACACAAACCACAATTACCGTACATATTTTGGACATATGTACATTACGCAGATATAATGACCGCATGGACGAGAGGGCTAATCCTTTACCTGAACCACGACAATCTATAGCCTCCACCCAGGCCGCCACCCAGCCAACAGGCTACACCTCATTAGCAGATGCAGGGTCATTGGCAAACCAGATTGCCGGGCAATCGGTGTTCCAACGGTATCTAAACGAAAAATCCGCCAACACCGTTAAGCGACACGGCCGTGATCTTGAACTATTCGCTGAATACTTATTGGATGTGGGCATCATGCCTGAAAACGGAGCCGACTTTCAAACCAACGCCCTGGCCTGGCAAGGTGTAACCTGGGGATTGGTAGATGGGTTTGTCCAATGGCTACTCAGGCAAGGTTATGCCATCTCCTCAGTTAACGCCCGTTTGTCCACTGTCAAAGTCTATGCGCAGTTGGCCGTTCGTGCCGGGGCGCTGAACCAACAAGAAGGATTGATGATTCAGACGGTACGTGGCTTTTCCCGTGCTGGACAGTTAAATGTGGATGCACAACGCCCCCAGACACGCATTGCTGAAGTGGCTTACGCTTATAAGCCGCCAGAGAGTCGGCAAAGCATTGTGGTCGAACGGCGATCAACCAAAAAAGCGGCACCAACTCTTCTTACACAAGCGCAGGCAGAAACATTAAAACACGCGCAAAATAGCTCTCCGCAAGGTTGGCGTGATGCTCTTTTGATGTGCCTTCTACTGGATCATGGCCTGCGTGCCAGCGAGGTTGCTCTGCTCAATGTGCATGACTTTAACCAGCCTGCGGGCACGTTCACCTTTTTTCGGCCAAAAGTAAAAGGCACGGCGCATGAATGGACAACCCACGCTATGACAAACACAACGCAGCTTACGCTGCGCCAATACTTGCGCCACTTTCCGCCAGACCTGGCGGACGGCGCGCTCATCCTGGCCACAACCCGCCTGCTCAAAAATGGCGAAGGTGGGCAGCTTTTGGCTGAGCGATTGAACCGGGTGCGGGTGAGCGAGCGAGTAGCCTGGTTGGGCCGGCAAATGGGCATTGTCCCCCTTTCAGCGCACGATTGTCGCCATTATTGTGCCACGCAGATGGCACGGATGGGGTATGGTGTGGATGAGTTGATGGCCTGGTTTGGCTGGACGAATGCACAGACGGCCGTGCGTTATATTGCTGCTGCGGAAGTGCAAACGCGGCATAAAGGGTAAATGGAATCATGTCCGACGATATTGTACTGCCCCGGTTTAGGGCCGTTGAGACGAAGGAGTTTGATTATCAGTTGCCTCCTGAGCTAATTGCCCAACGGCCGCTACCCCAACGTGATGCCAGCCGCCTAATGGTGATACACCGAACTGACGGCCGTATCACCCATCAAAACTTTCTTGATGTCCAAAATTTTCTGCGGCCGGGGGATGTGCTGGTGGTTAACAACAGCCGGGTGATACCGGCCCGGCTGTACGGCCGTAAACGTACTGGCGGCAAGGTAGAGATATTGTTGCTTTCACGGCTGGATGAAATTCGTTGGCGGGCGTTGGTGGGCGGCAAACGGCTGCCTGCCGGTGCAGAGATTCTCATTACTGGAAAGAATGGCGAAACAACACCGTTTGTGGCTACCGTGACGGCCGTATTGGACGGAGCGCAACGTGAGATTCAACTCAATCAACCAATCCATGAGTTTCTGGATGAATTGGGTCACATCCCCCTACCCCCTTACATCCATACCTCATTGGCCGATGCCAGCCGGTATCAGACAGTGTATGCGCAGCCATCGGGTTCGGCGGCTGCTCCCACTGCGGGGTTGCATTTTACTGGTGAACTCTTAATGGCTATGCGCAACAAAGGTGTTATTTTAGAAACTGTGACCCTGCACGTGGGGTTAGACACCTTCCAGCCTGTAACGGCCGCTCAGATAGCCGATCATAAAATTCACAGCGAGTGGGCCAGCCTCTCCCCAGAAACCGCTAAACGCATAAATGAAGCCAAACTGGCCGGCGGCCGCGTGGTGGCTGTGGGCACAACGGCCGTGCGCACTCTGGAAACGGCCGCCTGCCGCAGCACAGGCATGAGCGGCTCTTTGCAAACCATTAGCCAACGAGATGCGGTCGGCGACACCGATGCTGTTTGCCCCTGGCGGCCAGTGATGGCCTTTGAAGGCCCTACGGATCTTTTTATCTATCCGGGCTATCGTTTTCGGGTGGTTGATAGCCTGATCACCAATTTCCATCTGCCCCAATCCAGCTTGCTAATGCTGGTGTCTGCTTTTGCCGGTAATGAATTGGTGCGCCAGGCGTATGAAACGGCCGTATCTGAAAAGTATCGCTTCTTTTCATTTGGCGATGCCATGTTGATTTTGTAGTAAATGGCGTATGTCCGATTCTACGTTGCTACTCTTCTCCATAATCGCGGCCGTTGTGCCCACTATGTTTTATGTGGCGTTGGTCTATTCAGCCGATAGATATGAAAAAGAGCCGGCCTGGTTGTTGGCGGCAGTCTTTTTCTGGGGTGCAGTACCCAGTGTAATGCTGGCTTTTGCGTTAAATACAGCGTTGGGTTTGCCTTTTTATGCGTTGATAAGCGAGAGCCTGCTGGCAGATACGGCCGTCGCTGTTTTCATTGCTCCCCTGGTAGAAGAAAGCGTGAAAGGTCTGGTGCTGTTGGCTATATTCCTCTTCTGGCGACAGGAAATTGATAGCCCGCTAGACGGCATTATTTATGGGGCGATGGTGGGGCTGGGCTTTGCTATGGTGGAGAATGTGTTTTATTTTATGAATGAGTATTGGGCAAATGGGGCGGAGGCGTGGGGAGTTAACATCTTTCTACGCACCGTCATTTTTGGGCTGAACCATGCGCTGTTTTCCAGTATGACCGGATTGGGGATTGCGGTCGCCCGGCTCTCGCCTCAATTTCTGGTGAAGATAACGGCCGTAACCTTGGGCTGGGGGGCGGCCGTCTTTCTCCATTTTATGCACAATCTCACCGTCTCCACGGGTGGCATTCTGGTCTGCTTTAGTTTTCTTTTCGACTGGGGTGGCGTTTGCCTGATTTTGGTAATCATCTTGTGGGCGCTGGTGCAAGAACGGCGGTGGATCAAGAAATATCTGGCAGATGAAGTCACCCAAAATACGCTGACGGTCGGCCAATATCGGTTAGCCTGCTCTGGCCACGAACGCACCTTGTTTAGCCTGGAAATGCTGTTGGCGAAAGGGTGGCACGCCAATCGCCAGTCAGCCCGCTTCTTTCACAAGTGTAGTGAACTGGCTTATCAGAAGCATCATTATCATCTGTTTGGCGATAGCCTAAGCGCAGCAGCAATTCTTGACCTGCGGCAGGAGATCAGGCAATTGGGCCGGTTTTGAGGGGCCAGAAGGCCGGCCAATTTTACCCATCGCCAAATAGCTCTCGCAGCCCTGGTTTTTCCATGGCACATTGTCGGCAACCTACTTGCGGCTCAGATACATCTACCAGATGTTTACTACAAAATGCAGACACCTCTACTCGGCGGCCGATACCTAAAAAGCTTTCCTTTATACCGCCCTCCAAAACCAGATGCGGGCTGCTGTTTGCCATCAAAATCCCAGGTACCGGGCATTGCTGGCAATCGCCAGGCTTCCATGCCTTAGATTTTGGATTTGCCTGAACCAGGCGGCATTCTTGCAAGGAATGTCCTCGATGAAAATCCTGATAGTAAAAACGGCATTCCTTTCCGGCCGGTGTAATCATTACCATTCCCATTGATCAATAAAATGACCAACTTGCTTAATACTCTCCAATGATGCATCATCTGATAGCTATCAATCAGACGGCAAAAATTGTAGCACGCTCACAAAAATCGCACATTTTCAGTTGTAGCCATACCGGAGATGCTGTATAAATCAGCTAGCTGTCTGTGAGGAGGATGGTGTAGTATGAAAAATTTGCATAAATATGTTCCCCCCTACTGGAAGGCTCTGCAATGGAAAGTGCTGCTAATGAGTCTGTTCGTTAACTCGACCACATTAGCAGCCGTTCTTGTCTTAATGCCAGGGATTGATCTTGTTAATTATCAGTTTGGATCTTTGCTTTTTATGGCTGCCGGGTTGGGGCTGTTGAATACCTTTATAAAACCGTTTCTACAACTACTGACTATACGTCTGCTCTTTGTGACGTATGGGCTGGTGCTGATCCTGGTGAATGCAGTCATATTGTGGATGATGGCTTTTCTATTCAAATCGTTAGTAATAGCGGATTTATGGGCAGCTTTGTTTGGTGGCATTGTCATTGGACTCTTGGGCAGTTTCCTCGATTATATTTTTGGTGTGATACCCCCACTTGGCTATGTGAAAGCATTGCAGGAGGAGGTAGAACATGAAACGGCGTAACCGTCTGGATGAGATTCGAGAAAGTTTACGTTTACAACAAAGCTATAACACAATCATGCGGTATGGTTTGGATTTTGCATTAGACCGCGGCTTATTTGGCATAACACGCCGCTTCTTTCTGGAATTATTGTATGGGGTAGACCAATCACCTGAGGCGCTGACTGTGCCGGTGAAAACTCGATTGCTGCTACAAGAGTTGGGGCCGATTTACGTTAAGGTGGGGCAGCTTATTTCTAGCCAATCGCAGGCGTTACCACCCGATTGGGCGGTGGAGTTAAGCAAATTACAAAGCAGTGTACGGCCGTTTCCCTATGAACAGGTGCGTGAAATTATTATTGCCGAACTGGGTGCGCCACCGGAAGAACTTTTCGCCACTTTTAGCAATACGCCTCTGGCGGCCGCTTCTCTGGGGCAGGTACATCGCGCCACCTTACATACAGGTGAAAACGTCGTCATCAAAGTGCAACGGCCGAACATCATCAACCAGGTACGCGCTGACGTAGGCATCATGAGCTGGCTCGCCCGCCTGGTACAGCGGCGGCTGCAATGGGCACAAGATATGGGGCTGGTAGGTGTGGTGGATGAGTTTGGGCAGCAAGTGCTGGCCGAATTGGACTACCGCATAGAAGCTTATAACATCATCCGCCTAAACCATAACCTGGAAGGCATACCAGGTGCTCGTCTGCCAGCCATCTACAGCAATTATTGCACCAGCCGTGTGCTGGCAATGGAGTTCATAGATGGCATTAAGATCACCGATTTGGCTACCCTTGATGAAGCCGGTTTTAACAAAGAGGAACTGGCTAAAAATGCTCTGCGTGCGACATTAAAACAAATACTCATTGATGGCTTTTTTCATGGTGACCTCCATCCTGGCAACATCTTTGTAAACCGGTCCGATGGTGATATTGTGTTTTTGGATGTAGGCATGGTAGGTGAACTAAGCGTTCGCCATCGGGCTAATATGATCAACCTGCTTTTGGTGATGCAGCAAGCTGATGTGCGCGGGTTGGCCCAGGCAGCAAGGGCACTCAGTGTGCCCTTTCGTGAAGTCAATGAGCACGCATTTCAGCATGACTTTGAGCGGCGTGTGGGCCGGCTCATGCAACAACAATCTGTGCCCATGTCTGAAACGCTCAACGAGGTAATGTCTGTCCTGCGAGAAAACGGTTTACAACTTGACCCCAGCCTGACATTGGCGATCAAATCTATGATGCAGATGGAGTCTGCCGGCCGTCTGCTATTCCCCGAAGGTGGCTTTGTGGAAGTGGGTATGGGGGTCACTCTGGAGCTGATACGCAAGGAAATTACGGCCGAAAATATCACGAACGTCGTCAAACAAGAAGCAACCTATACCTTGCGTGAAGTAGCCCAGCGCCTGCCCAGTCTACAAGAAGCTACCCTGAAATGGCTGGATCAATACCAAAAAGGCCGCCTGGAGATATATCACGATACATCTGGCTTGAATGAACAAATCGATCGTTTGGGGCGATTGGTGCGTTTTGTGATCTTAGGCATACTGCTTAGTGGCATGATTGTTGGCTCGGCCATTGCCACTGGCATTGCGGCCGCATTTGAGGCAGACCATTCCTCCACTTTTACCACCATTGCTTTTGTTGGATATATGAGCGCCGCTGTGCTCACATTCCTTCTGATTATCCTTATTGTCTGGCAATTGTGGAGTAGCCGGGATAAAAGATGATCATTTACGCAGTAGCGATACCTGTTTAATTGTCAAACAACTTTTCTTTACATAACCGCATATGTCGTTTATACTAACCTTATGGCAAAGCAGTCATCCGAAGAAAAGGTTATCCCCCTGGGGATTGTGTTTATGGTGATGGGTTTTGTTATTGTATGTACGGCCGTCACCATCTCCCTCATCCTTTTAAAAGCACCCTCCCCCTCTACCGAACCTATCCAGGCTGCCAGCCTGCCCACAACACCGCCGGATATGGCAGCGACCAACATTCCCCTACTGCCGGAAACCCTCATAAAAGGTGACGAAACAGACCAGGCAACCGGGCCAATCGCCAGTGAAACCGCGCTGACATATGTCCAAGGGCAGCCCGAACGAATCATCATCCCCAGTCTGAATTTGGATGCACCCGTCAACAGTGTTGGCCTGATTCAGGTGCAGAATAATGGGCAGATTTATTATCAATGGGAAGTACCCGGCGATTATCATGTAGGCTGGCACAATACCAGCGCTCCATTGGGCAAAGCGGGAAATACAGTCCTGAATGGGCATCACAACATTGAAGGAGAAGTATTTCGGGATTTAGCTAACCTGGAGTCGGGAGACGAAATTGTTGTATACGGCCGTGAACGGCCGTATACCTACACCGTATCCACCGTAGAAATCCTGCCGGAACGCGACCAAACGCTGGCTGTGCGTATGGAAAACGCGCACTGGATCAGCCCAACCGATGATGAACGCCTGACGTTGGTTACTTGCTGGCCCTATGAAGACAATTCACACCGGCTGATCGTGGTTGCTTTTCCGGCCGTTGGCGCAGACAACCGTGCCAGCAACGAATCCGTTGCGCCAGCCAGCAGCCACGCCGGCAATTAACTACATCAGTACATTTTTATTTAAGGAGGTTTAAGATGAAATTTTGGCAACAACGAACTTTAGCCCTGGCCATGGCAGCCCTGCTCATGGTATTTGCCGTAGCAACGGCCGCTGCTCAAGATGGTGATCGCGGCAAACTGGCCGGTGCCGTCTATACAGATGTAAATGGCGATGGCCTTTGCGTGGGTACAGGGGTAGCCGGTGAAAATCCGGTTCCCGGCGTTGAGATCGTTTTTGTAAGTAGCGATAAGGCGACTGTACTTTCATTGACTACAGGAAGCGATGGCACCTATGGCCTGGCGGCCGCCGGGCAGAGCATTTGGGAAGTGACAGCCCGCCCCGACGCCAGCAAATGGATAGTCACCTCAAAAAACCCACTTTTTGTGCCCGTTTTACCGGAGAATGGGCTGGTGCAAACAGATGTCAATTTCTGCGTCAGCCAGGGGACTAACGCTATTATTGTACTGCCTCAGTCAGGTGCATCCGCCGCAAACCAGGGGCAAACTATCGTAACTACTGCCGTTAACAGCGCCGCTATTGGCGCCATAATAGGGGGCGTCCTTTTAATGGCAGCAGGCATCGTTCTGGAAAGACGTCGCCGCTCGGCTTAATCAGTGACACTAGGGAGGAGCTGGGTAAGTTATGGGTAATCAGGTAAGTGAAAGAATTACCTGATTACCCATTACCACTAAGGGCTGGGAGTGCCGGTCACCAGTGGTGGCGGTTCTGTTGGGGGCGGTGGTGGTGGCGTATCCGTCGGCCAGGCCAGGGTCGGCGTGGCTGTGGGTACGGTGGGCGTGGGGGGTACGGCCGTGCCCGTTTCCGTCGGCGTTGGTGTAACCGTTGGTGCGTTTGGGTCTTCCCGGAAAGCAATAGAACGCCGTTCCCCTTCAGCCAGCACAGTGCCATTGCCATCTTCCAGCTTCACCTGCCACTCATACCGCCCCGGCAAAACCTGCAAGCGGCTGCTCCCACTGGTGAAGCTGTCGGCCGTTAACTGCACAGCAAAGTAGGTGCCATGCGTAGGCTGGTACAATTCGGCAACAGGAAATGAGCCTTGTTGCGTGTGCAGATACAGCACAAAATGTTGATTGCCCGTTAGAGCAACCGGCCAGTTCCAGGCGTAGGTTACGGCCGTTGCCACCATTGCTTCCGTGTTTTGAGCCGGTTCTTGCAGCCGCACAGCCGGAACCGGGCGCGCCGCAAAGGCATTGCCAAATTCCGCCGACCAGTACCAGACGTTAGGTGCATTAAAATCTGCAGAATAACCCACGCCCACATCGGTTGCCGCTTCATTTAACAAAATAGCACGATGTGACGGGCTGTTTACCCAGAATTCCACCGCCTGCCGTGCCTCTTCAAACCCCCAGGCCGTTGTCTCCCCGGCATACCCACTCGTATATCCATACCAGATGAAACGTTCCGCCGGGACTGAGCCATCGGAGCCGGTGTGGGCCGTGTAGCCGTAGGCGGCCATATCCGCAGCGTGGTTTTGGGCAGCAGCATTGAGCGACGACACATTGCTTAGTGGGGAACGGCCGAATTGCCGCCGCGCCTCGTTGATATAGGCAAAAAGCTGTTCAGCCGGGAGTGTGCCCGGCGCAATTTCCAGCGGGGCCAGTATAAACGGCTGTGCCAGTTCTACCGGCGGCAGGTCTAAACCGGTCAGGGGGTCTTCAGCTACGGCCGTCACCCCAGCCCCACCCCCGTTCACAATCATAGGCAAATAGAATTGCAGCAGACCGGGGTCTACATGAATCCATCTCCCCATTTGCGTGGCTCCAAATTCATTTACGGCTATCATCGTAATGTAGTAGTCACCAGTGTGGGTATACAGATGATTGATAGTCGCGCCTTCGTGGTAACGGCCGTCGCCCATATCCCACTCAAACCGCTGCACCGAGGCATCACCTACCCCTTGCAATTGAAACCGCTGCCCGGCAAGCACACTCTCTGGCGCAATCATGTCGGCGCCAGGTAGCGGCCCCACCGTCACCGACCAAAAAGCGTCTGACTGACCGTATTGATTCCACACCCGCAAATGCACCTGGTACGTGCCCAAACCGTTGTATTGGTGCTGGGGGGAGGCTTCTGTGCTCGTGACGCCATCACCAAAATCCCAGGCGTATTGCAACGGCTGTGCCCCTCCGCTCTGGCTGATGAAGGTGACAGTTTGCCCTACGCCAGGAGTCATATCATCCAAAGTAAATTGGGCCGCCGGATGGGGCACAACAGTGATTAGCCGGGTTTGGGAAACAGTGCCAATGGGGTTGCTGGCTTCCAATTTCACTTCATACTGGCCGGGCTGAGAGAAGAGGATGACGGGATCAATCACTTTTAGGACACGGCCGTCACCCAAATCCCACACCTGGCTGAACGGCCCGGCACCGCTCAATTCGGCACGTAACTGAAAAGGTTGCCCCACTGACACTTGCGGCGGGCTGAGAATCCCATTGATCAGCGGGGGAATACCGGCCCAAAATGGGGCCGATATCGTTTCCTCAGCGTTGTTGAATTTGAGAATTGCTGTGATGGCCTGCTCCGGGTTTTGCACATCGGCCGTTTCCAGGCGAAGCGGCAGGCTGATTTGAGCCACACCGCCCGAAGCCACTACCGGCAGCCACGTCAGGCTGCGGCTTTGCACATTCACCGTCACCCCCGCCGGTAATAAACCATCCGCCAAAGCCAGGCCGGCCGGCAGCTGGAAGATCACTTCGGGGGCGGCCGTCTGGGTATCTACATTCGTTAAAATGGCTTGAAGTTGTAAGTGCATCCCCGGCTGGCTAAATGGCGGTGACAACGACACCTGCAACTGCAAGGAATCGCTCACCTGTGCCAGCCCACTGACCACCAATACCTGGGCAGCCATAGGCTGCCGGCTGCTGGCCCAGATTCCCAAACCCAACAGCAGCAGTAATCCCACGGCAAGCAATCGAAAGCGGCGTCTCATCACGTAGGCAGTTTATCAGAATCGGAGTATGGGAACAAGCAAGCGAGGATGAGATATTGAGACGAGGCCGTATCGCACCCCACCCCATCACATCCGGTGAAAAAGGGGGCACAACGCGGGATAAAGTTCCCGATAAAGGGGATAAAGGGTCTGATAACGGGCGGATTGGTTACCGGGCACGGTGCTGCCCGTAATGTGAATGGCAGCATTACATGCTTCTTCTACGCTGGCAAATGCGCCTGCACCGATGGCCGCCAACAGCGCCGCGCCATAAGCCGCGCCTTCGGCCGTGTTCACCGTCACCAGTTCAGCATCAAATACGTCGGCCAAAATTTGCCGCCAGAGCGGACTTTTGGCCCCGCCGCCAGCAATGCGCACTTGCGTCACGGCCGTCAGCCCCGCCCCCTTCATCAACTCAAAACTATCCCGCAAACCAAAGGCCACCCCTTCCAAGACCGCACGGGTCAGGTGCGCACGGCCGTGCCGCACCGTCAGCCCCACAAACGCCCC
>CAZOPF010000015.1:31017-41690 GCA_964581605.1 uncultured Ardenticatenaceae bacterium | reverse complement strand
GGTTCAATCGCCGGTGTATTGGTGGCCGCAAAAACCACGCCGGAGGTGCCCAGGCTGAGGGCCACAATACCCTCTACCACCGCGCCCACGCCCACACCGTTGGCCGCCTGGTCGCCGCCGCCGCCCACCACGGGAATCCCGGCAGGCAAACCCGTTGCTTCCGCCGCTATTGGGGAGAGATGGCCGGTGACGGCCGTGCCCTCAAACGTCGGTGGCAGCCAGGCGAGATCAATTTCCAGGGCCGCTAACACTTCCGGCGACCAATCGCGCTGTTTCAGGTCAAACAAGATCGTGCCCGCGCCGTCGGCTTTGTCCATGGCAAATTCGCCAGTGAGCCGGTAACGCACGTAATCTTTGGGCAGCAGGATATGAGCAATTTGGGCGTAAATGTGCGGCTCTTCCTGCTGCACCCAGAGGATTTTAGGGGCGGTGAAGCCGGTGAGAGCATCATTACCGGTAATCTGGATGAGCCGATTTTTGCCCAGGCGGGCGCGAATATCGTCACATTGGGCAGCGGTGCGCTGGTCGTTCCAGAGGATGGCCGGGCGCAGAACGGCCCCCTGTTTATCTAGCAAGACCAGCCCGTGCATCTGCCCGGTGAGGCCGATGGCGCGGATGTGTTGGGGGGGTACGGCCGTGTTCGCCATCACCTGCCGGATCGCGGACACCGTGCCCTGCCACCACAAATGGGGGTCTTGTTCGCTCCACAACGGCCGTGGCGTTTCATAGCCATATTCCGCCGCGGCCACACCGACCACCACCCCAGACTCATCCATCAACAACGCCTTCGTCGCCGTCGTTGAACTGTCAATACCCAGAAAATAATCCATGATTACCGCTCTAAAATGTTTTCCAATTTGTTCACTCTGCCTCAAACAGCCCACGAGGCAACCCTGATTGACGAATGATAGAACGTAACGTCCCCTGGCGTATTTCTTTATGGTTGGGAACAGGCACGGTAGTCGTCGAGTTCGCTATGCGCCTCTGCATAATGATGTGACTGCCCTGTTGCCGCACCTGGACGAAATCTTGTTCTTCGAGAATTTTACACACTTCTCGCCCGGATAGAGTGCGTAACTTACCCAACTGGAACCAATACTTGCGTAATAAAAATTTCAGATTGTAAACGTTGTTGTACTTCTGATGGGTCAGCTTCTTCCAGGAAGAACTCAATAGCTTCAATCAGGTTTTGCCTGGCCTCTTCAACTGTATCACCCTGGCTGGCAATATCCAGTTCAGGGCAGAGTGCCACAAATCCATCATCTTCCCGTTCAATCACGGCCGTAAACTGCTGAAATTGGTTCATAGACTTTCCTTCGCTTGATAGGCAACCTATGTTAGCGCACACCTAACAGGAGTTCAACCGTCAGTTGGTCCAGCCGCTCGTAGGGCTGGCCTTTGGCGGCGATGGCTTCGCGGTCAAAGGTATGGGCTTTGAGCGCGGCCGCTTTGGCGCGGGAGTAGGCACCCTTGAAGCTATCCATGCTGCCGTCATCGGCCGTAATCTCGGCAATGAGGTCTTGAATTTCCGCGTCCTCATTCCACCGCGCCGCCTTCTCTTTCAAGATGAGGTAGGTGCGCATACAACCCTGTGCAAACGCCTTCACATCTTCATAATCGGAGGAGCGGTAGGCGTGGGCGTCAAAGTGGCGGCTGCCCGCGTAGCCCACATCTTCCAGGAATTTCACCAGGAAGAAGGCGGACTTGATATTGGCCGCGCCAAAACGGAAATCTTGATCATACCGGCCGATCATCTGGTCATTCAGGTCAATGTGGAACAGTTTGCCGGCGTCCCACGCCTGGGCGACGGCATGAACGAAGTTCAGCCCGGCCATGGTGTCGTGCGCCACTTCAGGATTGAGGCCAATCATTTCTGGGTGATCGAGCGTCTCAATAAAGCCGAGCATGGCCCCTACGGTGGGCAGATAAATGTCGCCGCGTGGTTCATTCGGTTTGGGTTCCAGGGCAAATTTCAGGTCATACCCCTGGTCAAGCACGTATTCGCAGAGAAAGTTGAGTGCTTCGCGGAACCATTTGCCCGCATCGAGCGGGTTTTTGCC
Organism: uncultured Ardenticatenaceae bacterium; assembly: GCA_964581605.1. Classification (GTDB taxonomy): domain Bacteria; phylum Chloroflexota; class Anaerolineae; order Promineifilales; family Promineifilaceae; genus CAADGU01. Next base: position 39,630 of record CAZOPF010000015.1, on the reverse strand, counting down.
GGCGTCCGTTTCTGTACCTTCGCGGCCACCCCAAAAGACGTAGGTGGTGGCCCCAAATTCCACGCCCAGGTCAATGGCGTTCATCGTCTTTTGTAGGGCGTAGGCGCGAACTTTGGGGTCATTGCTGGTAAACGCGCCGTCACGGAAGATGGGGTTGGTGAACAGGTTGGTGGTGGCCATGGGCACCACAATGCCCGTCTCATCCAGTGCCCGGCGGAATGATTTTTTTATTTCGGCCGCTTCGCCGGGTGTGGCGTCAATGGGGATCAGGTCGTTATCGTGGAAGTTGACGCCATACGCGCCCACTTCGGCCAGCAGATGGACGATTTCCGCCGGGGACAGGGCCGGCCGTACCGGTTCGCCAAAGGGGTCACGGCCGATATTACCCAGTGTCCACAGGCCAAAGGTGAATTTGTGTTCTGGTTGGGGGGTGTACATGTTTTCTCCTTATGGGGAGATTGGAGATTAGAGATTGGAGATTGACCAATCTCTAATCTCTAATCTCTAATTCTTCATAATCAAACCAGTCAAAACTGGCGTAATTGCTGCTGTCACGGCCGTTGCTGCTGGCATACAGTCCAATCCACGCGCCCACAAAACCGCCCGCGACGGGGGTGCTGAGGATACGGCCGTCAACGTTCCCGGCTACCAATTCCCATCTGTCCGGTTCCATCGCCATGTAGAAGCTATAAGCCTGCTCATGCGCTTCCACTTTCAAGAAGAAGGCGCCCGGTTGGATGGATTGTTGAGCAACAATCGCTTCCTCTCCTTTGTCTCGTTTAATCAGGCGGATGATCGGTTCATCGGCCTGCGTGACCACAAAGCGGAAGTGAAAGTTATTGTTTTGCAGCAGCACCAGACCGGCACATTCGTCGCTGTTTTGGGGGGTGAAGGTCACGGCCGTAGCCGCCCGAAAATGGATGTGCTGCTGCCGACGGCCGACAAAACTGGGGTTGGCCCATTCAGACAACTGCTCCGGGCGCAGTTGCAGCACCAGATGGCCGGGTTGCTTAGACAAACTCCAGAAATCTTGGCGCGGCGTGCGCAAGAAGTTCCATTCATCGGCCAGCGTCGGCGCATCAAAATCATCCCGCGCCGGGCGGGCGGGCCAGGGATGGGGCGGCAGGTTGGGCAGCGGATAGGCCGTTTCTACGCGGCCTGTACCGGGGCTAAAAATCGGCCAGCCCTCTTCCCAGCGCACGGGGACGAGGAATGTCTCCCGCCCCAGATTGTAGAAATAGCCGCCATACGGCCGCATCGCCAGCAGCACGGCCCACCACTCTCCGTTTTGCGTCTGCACCAGATCGGCGTGGCCTGTGCCGACGATGGGGTAGTCCAGCCCCAGGTGACGGTGCGTCAGGATGGGGTTGCCCGGATTGCCCACATAGGGGCCGGTGATGTTTTCGCTGCGGGCGATGGAGACGGCGTGGTGGTGGGCGGTGCCCGCTTCGGCCGTGAGCAGGTAGTAACGGCCGTCAATCTTGTAAATGTGCGGCGCTTCTGACCAGACCACTCCTTTGACCGCGCCGTCCCAAATGACGGTGGGTTCACCCACCAATTGCAACCTGTTCAGGTTTAGTTCCTGCACGTAGACTTCAGTGTGGCCGCGATAATGTCCTTCTTCAACCAGGTTTGTGCCGCAGTACCAGACACGGCCGTCATCATCAAACAGCAGCGATGGGTCAATACCGGGTGAGGCGTCCAGCCAGTACGGTTCAGACCAGGGGCCAGCCGGGTCGGTAGCGGTGACGATGAAGTTGCCGGATGTAGTTTTGCCATCTACCAGGGTGTTGATGACGTAAAACAGCCCGTTGGCATACCGAATGGTGGGCGCGTATAAGCCGCCAGACGGCCGTATGCCATCCAGATCAAGCTGCGACGGCCGATCCAACACATGCCCAATCTGCCGCCAATGCACCAGGTCACGGCTGTGAAATATGGGCAGGCCGGGGAAATACTCAAAGGTCGAGGTGACCAGGTAATAATCTTCCCCCACCCGGCAAATAGACGGGTCAGGGTAACAGCCAGACAGGATAGGATTCTTAAACTGCTCCATCATAAAACCATCTCCGCCGCCACCGAATAAAATTCGGTGTCTGATACATCAAGCCTTCTAAAGCGGACTGAAGAGGTGCTACCAGTGCGCGTTAGCGTACTTCATTATATCAGCCTGAGAATTCATTCCCAGGGAAAATGTCAGAGGCATCTAGGCCACCTGCACCTCGCTGAAGAATTTTTTGCTGGCTAAAATCTCTTGCCCTGGCCCATTCCCCACAATTTCGATTTCCCCACGCAAATGAATATCTTCGGATGATGTGCCAATCATCAATTCAATAACGCCGGGTTCCACCACAAACTCCATCGCCGGATTATAAAATCCAAGCTGGTTCACAAATAAGGTGAAAGTAACGGTACGAGACGCGCCCGCCGGAATGGAAACCCGTTTGAACCCTTTAAGTTCTTTCAACGGCCGTGTCAAACTCGCCACCTTATCGCGCACATACAACTGCACCACCTCATCCCCATCCCGCGCCCCGGTATTGGTAACGGTCAGGCTGATTTGCACCGAGCCACCAGCCGCTACCTGGCGTTTGTCTACCTGCAAATTGGAGAGTTCAAACTGCGTGTAACTCAGCCCAAAACCAAACGGCCAAAGTGGTTTATTGCTCATGTCCACATAGGTCGTCTTCCAATGTGATTTGCCGCCAGACGGTTTGTGGTTGTAATAGATAGGCACCTGCCCCACATGGCGGGGCACGGTGATAGGTAGCTTGCCACCCGGATTCACGTCGCCAAACAGCACATCGGCCACCGCTTCCGCCCCTTCTTCGCCGGGCAGCCACGCTTCCACAATCGCCGGAATGTGTTCGGCGGCCCAGGTGGTGGTCAGGGGACGGCCGTTGACCAGCACCAGCACCACCGGCGTCCCCGTGGCCGCCACCGCCTCCAACAACTCTTGCTGCACCCCCGTCAGGTTCAAATCCGCCTGGTCCCGCGCCTCGCCGCAGGTACAGTCATCCGTCAGCCCGGACTTGCCGCCCAGCATCACCAGGGCCACATCGGCCCCCTGCGCGGCCGCCACCGCCTGAGCAAAACCAGAGCGGTCATCGCCCAACACCTCACAGCCCGGCGCAAAAATCAACTCCGTCTCCGGCGAAACTTTACCGCCCGATACTTTATCGGCCAAAGCCTGCAAGATGGTGCGCATCTCCACAAAAGCCTCGTCAATTTCCATCACATCAGGCACGGGCATAGCCATACCCAACATCGTTTGCTGGCGGGCGGCCATCAGACTTTCAATGTGGCAAATGTAGGCATAGTCGCCAACCAGATGGCGGGTAGAGTTGGCCTGTGGCCCAATAACAGCGATTTTGCCAATTGATTTAGACAAAGGCAGCAGATCACCTTCATTTTTGAGCAAGATAATGGATTGTTCAGCAATTTCCCGCGCCAACTGCCGTTCCGCCGGCGTGTCAAACTCCACCGCGTCGGCATCCACAAAGGGATTTTCAAACAGTCCCATTTCAAATTTTTGCGTCAACAACCGGGCTACGCTTTGGTCAACATAGGCTTCATCAATCAGGCCACGTTCGACCGCTTCTTTGAGCGGCGCGCCATAACAATCGGTACTCGGCAGTTCAATATCCAGACCGGCCGTCAATGCCCGCACGGCCGAATCCATCTGATTGCCCGTCATATGATGCGCTTTTTCGAGCTGGTCAATGGCAAAATAATCAGACACCACCACCCCATCAAAACCCCATTCCCGGCGCAAAATCTGGTTCAATAGCAGGTCACTGGCGGCACAGGGGATACCGTCCAGTTCATTGTAGCCATTCATGATTGACTGCAAATTGGCTTCTTTCACAACCGCTTCAAATGGAGCCAGGTAGACTTCACGCAGTTCCCGCTCCGGGATGTGCGCCGGATTCCAGTTCAGGCCGCCATCGGGGATGCCATACCCCACAAAATGTTTGGCCGTGGCAATAATGCCGTCCTGCCAGCTTTCCCCCTGTAGGCCATGCACATAATAGACACCCATGAGGGAAACAAGATAGGGGTCTTCACCAAAGGTCTCCTCTACCCGCCCCCAACGGGGATCGCGCACGACATCGAGCAGCGGCGAGAGTCCTTGATGTGCGCCGGCCGCCTTCATCTGGTTGCGTACTACCTGGGCCATGGCCTGGGTCAGTTCGGGCTGCCATGTGCTGGCCAGACCGATAATTTGCGGGAAGCAGGTGGCGTTACGCGCCATGTAGCCGCTGCAACATTCCTCATGGACAATGGCCGGAATTTGCAGCCGGGTATGGTCTAGCAGATATTGTTGAATCTGGTTGGCCAGGGCGGCGCCTTCTTTGGGTTTCAGGCTGCTGGCCCCGGCCAGACGGGTAATATGGCCTAACCCGTGGGCCATCAATTTCTGCGCTTTGGCCTCATCCAGAACCATGTCGGTCAGCAGTTCAAACACCCATGCACTACCAAGCTGGGCTAATTTCTCGTCGAGCGTCATACGCCCTATCAGGTCAGCAACTCGTTCCGCAGTGGGTTTGGTGGCGTCTTGATAGGTGAATTTTTTGTCTACTGATTGCATTTTCGCCTCATAAGGTTGGGGCGGCCGTAGCCACAATAAATCATTGATTCGATGAATGGGCCGTGAGCGGTTGGCTTTGTAGCTCCTCGCCGGAATACAGGTGGCACCTGACGAGTACATCCTCAGTGAGGATATTGGCCGGCACTTGTTGCCGACAAATATCCATCACCATTGGGCAACGGCCGGCGAAGCGGCAGCCTTGCTTTAGATATTCATCCTGTTCCGTTTCGTTGAGGTTCACTTTGCCCACCCAGCGCATGGTTGGGTCAGCCTGGGGTATCGAATCGCGCAGCAGTTGGGTGTAAGGATGGCGGGGATTCATCAACACCTGCTCCACACTGCCCATTTCTACAATGTCGCCGCGGAACATGACGGCGATACGGTCGCTGACGTAATAAGCGGTCGCCAGATCATGGGTGATGTACAGCACACTCATGCCAAACTCGTCCCTGAGCTTTTTGAAGAGGTTGACAATGGACATACGCAGGGAAGCGTCCACCATAGAAACAGGTTCATCAGCAATCAGGAGGATTGGCTCGGTGAGCAAGGCTCTGGCGATGGAAATGCGCTGCAACTGCCCACCAGAAAATTCGTTGGGATATTTTCCGGCAAATTCGTGGTAAGAAAGTCCGACGGCTTGCAATTTTTGTTCGATGAGGGCAACGGCTGCATCGGTGTCCTTGGCCAGCTTATAATTTTGAATTGTCTCAAAGAAGTAGCGATCCACGGTGCGCAGCGGATTAAAGGTGTTAAATGGATCCTGGAAAATCGCCTGGACGCCTTCGGTAAACCAGACCTTTTCCTTTCGTTGCTTTGTTTGGCCGTTATACCGGATGATGCCGGAAGTTGGCTCTTCAAAGCCCAGGATCATTTTGGCGGTGGTGGTTTTGCCACAGCCACTTTCACCGGCCAGCGTAAAAATTTCGGCCGGTTTGAGAAAGAAGGAGATGTTGTGAACGGCCGTGATCCGAATTCTCGATGTAATACTTCCTAGAGAGAACACCTTCGTTAATTGTTCAACTTCAAGTAGCTTATCCATTTCTCCCCTCCTCAACCAGCCAGCAGGCAACTTTATGATTCGGCGCCACCGGAAGGTAGTCCGGCATCTTCTCTTTACAAATATCCATCGCATGGGGGCAGCGTGGATGAAACGGACATCCGTCCGGCAGGTTCGCCAGAGAAGGCGGGTTGCCCGGCACACTATCTCGCGCCGACTTATCGCCAAACTGTGGCAGCGAATTCACCAGAAATTGGGTATAGGGGTGCAGGGGTTTGCCAAAAATAATCTCCGTTGGCGCTTCTTCCACCATTTTGCCGGCATACATAATCCCAATACGATCCGCTATATTGGCGTGAACACCCATATCATGTGTCACCAAGATAATGGTATTTCGCAATCTCCCCTGAATCTCCTTCAGCATTTGCACTACGCCCCTTTGCACAACCACATCGAGAGCGGTGGTTGGTTCATCAGCAATGATGATGCGTGGTTCCAGCAGGGCAGCCAGAGCAATGGTCACTCGTTGGCGCATGCCGCCAGACAACTGATGCGGATAGGCATCCATAATTTGCAGCGGTAATCCTAGGTCGGCCAGTTGCTTTTCGGCCATCTTAAACGCTTCCTCGCGTGACTTTCCCTTGACGTGGCTGGTGATGAAATCACGGTAAGTATCTTTGATCTTAATCACTGGATTGAGAACGCTCATCGAACCCTGCGGGACGTAAGAAACATACTCCCAGCGCAGCTTGCGCTTTTCGTCTGCACTCAGGGAAGAGACATCCGTTGCCGCACCGTTGACGTAGTAAGAGACTTTGCCATCGAGTTGGCGCAGCGGGGGTTCAACTACGGCCGCTAACACTTTCAGCAAAGTAGACTTGCCGCAGCCACTTTCACCGGCAATGCCATAAATTTCGTTTTCCAAGATCTCGATTTCGACTTCATTGACTGCCTTAACCACTTTTTGGGTGCCATGTACTTCGAGGACATAGAAGGCTTTCAATTGTTCTGTGCTGAGAATGGGCTTGTTCATGGTTCTTTGTGATTATGCGCCCACACGTTGGATGCGGGAACGTGGGTCCAGATATTCGCTGATGCTAACGGAGAGCCAATACAAGGCTATAAAAAGGAGAACTGAAAGAACAACCGGGGTAAGCAGCCAATACCAATACCCTAATAAGACCGCCTGATAATTGAGTGCCCAGAAAATCATGGTGCCTAGTGTCGGAATGTCCAGATTAACCAGGCCAAGAAATGCCAGGGTGATCTCCAACCCAATAGCCCAGGCCATGACGTTGATGAGCGTAGCAAATACCAGGGGGGTGATAAACGGCATGTACTCCTTTGTTACCAGACGCATGGTGCCAGCGCCGGAGAGGACGGCCGTTTGTGTAAACCCCCGCTCCCGTAAACTCAATACCTCCGACCGAATCACCCGCGCATCCCAGGCCCAACCCAGACAGGCCAACATCAACCCCAATGTAAACAAATTCATAGATTCCCGCACCAGCATCGCCAACAGCGCAATGATCAAAAAAAGCGGGATGACCAGAAAACTATCCCCCACAAACATCAAGACCCGGTCGGTCGTGCCCCCTTTATATCCGGCCAATAAGGCCACCGGCACAGCGATCATACGTGAAATCAGTCCGGCTATCAGGGCGATGATCAAGGAGTTGCGCACAGCAAAGCTGGCCGTCCAGAAAATGTCTATGCCCCTGGAATCGGTGCCCAACAGGTTGGTTCGGGAGGGGGGCAAATCTCTGGGGAACTCACCCCAGACTGTGGGGTCATAGGGCGAAAAGAATGAGAGACAGGCAAAAAAGAGCAGAATTACCATGATGGTAAAACTCCATCTAAACCGATAATCTCTGAAAAGGTCTCTAAAGGTTTTCATGAGGTACTCTATTTGGTGGCAAGTGGCAAGTGGCAAGTGGCAGGTTGCAGGTTACTTGCCACCTGCAACCTGCCACTTGCCACATCAACTATAGCGAATCCTGGGATCAAAGAATGGATAGATCAGGTCTATTATCAAAATGGCGGTGGTGATGCCGATAATCGAAAAGGCTGTAATACCCATGATCAAATTGTAATCCCCGGTGATGATGGCGTTGTACAGAAGCGAGCCGATCCCTGGATAAGAGAAAACAATTTCCACAATAAGCGCACCGCTGAAAATCTGGCCTATTAACAATGCTAAAGCCGTAATCTGCGGCAACATCCCGTTGCGAATGACGTAGCGGGAGACAATTTTGTTTTCATGGATGCCGCCCATTTTGGCATATTGCACATAATCGGCCGAATTCACATTTTGCACAATCAATTTCATCGTCTGGAACCAGGCGGTCATGCCGAGCAAGACGAGGGACAGAGCCGGCAAGAAAGCGTGCCGCAGCACGTCAGAGATGTAGGCCCAACTGAAGGAGGGCTGTCGCCCAATATCTGTGCCCCCGGCAATGGGAAACCAGCGCAGAACATAGCCAAATAACAACAGCAAAGCAAAGGCGAAAATGTAATAGGGCATCGGCCGTATAACCATCGCCCCCGTGTCCATTGCCCGCGACCAACGGCTGCGGTTGTAATAACCGGCCAGGCCACCCAGAAGAATTCCCAGAGTCCAGGCAATGGCCGTTGTCGTCACCAACAAACCCAAAGTCCAGGGCATCGCTGTTCTGATCATCTGGTTCACAGGCGTCGGAAATTGAAAAAAGGAAACGCCAAAGTCCCCCTGAAACAGCCTTACCCAAAACGCCTTGTACTGCTCCAGAGTTGAGCCTTCCAGGCCATACATTTCGGTGAGATCGGCAATCGTCTCATCAATCGTCGCCGGGTCCAGCGTAGAGCCACGCGCCTCTAGCTGCGCGATTGTACGGCCCACCGGGTCTGTAGGTAGGGCGCGGGGAATGAGGAACACGGCCGTGATCCCCACAAAGATCACCAGGAAATACTGGATAAGTCTGGGAATGAGATAACTTTTGGCGAAACTCATGGCAATGTCCTCCTCTATTCTGGTAATTGAGAGATT
>CAZOPF010000015.1:15744-30917 GCA_964581605.1 uncultured Ardenticatenaceae bacterium | reverse complement strand
AGAGATTAGAGATTAAGGGATTGAATCGCCTAATCACCTAATCTCCCAATCTGTTAGTGTCACGAAGTTTTCGCCACTTCCTTAAGGCTACAACGGATGGAGAAATAGATGGAAATTTTCCAGAGAAGGGGATCCGTTCATTTCTTTATTGGTTGTAGTCATGGCGAAAAACTAATGACACTGACCCAAGCTCACCTACCTACCTCCCCGTCGGTTGTAGGAAAGGCGTCATGTACTTAAACGGTCCCCAGTGTGTATACGGTTGGGTATAAGGATTCTCCGCGCCGGGCCAGTTCGTCCAATACGTCTGATCCCAGGCGATGAAGCCAATATAGCCGAAGGTTGGAATACCAGGCATATTCGTGACTGCTTCCTTGAGGCCTTCGATGCCCACCGCGATGACGGCTTCTGAGTCGGCCGGGTCTGTTTCGCGCAGTTGCTGAATAATAGCATCCATCTCCGGGCTGCTCCAGCGAGATTGATGTCCTTGATTGAGTTCGCCAACAGGCAATACATAGGCTGAATTCCAACGGTCAAGGGTGCGGTACAGGTCAGGGCCGGCGCCCCATGGTTCCCAACCAGGCCAGCTACCACTGACATCAAAGTCACCTACCTGCACCAAATTGGCCATGGTTTCTGTGGTGAAATGCTCGGCATCAATACCGAATTTACGCCACTGCTGCACGGCCGCAATACAGTTCCGGGCTTGAAGATCGGTTGCAACCTGTACGCCGCTCATACATTCCAGATGCCAGGGCGTGCCATCGGGCAGGAGCCACATGCCATCGGCGTCTCTGGAAAAGCCATTTTTAATGAGTAATTGCTCTGCTACTTCCGGCGCATATTTGTACCATCCCAGACCAAAGGCTTTATCCTGCGCTGCTGCATCTTCGGGCACCACATAGCCACGGCCGCGAGCATATTCCACAATCTTCAGTGGTGCATCTGTGTCGTAAGGCTGGAACGTCTCGCCGTTACCCAAATCCAGTTCAAAGCTGGACAACCATTCCTCCATCGGCGCGATGTAATCGGCGGGGTAGGAACCGAGGGAAGGAATATGAACGGGGCTTAAGGTGCCGGCGCCGTCAACGGCCGTGCCCATATATTCGCCAATGTCAATGGCTAACAAGAGCGCCCAACGCACATCCACATTGTCATAAGGCGGTCTGGCAACATTGAACGTGAGCCCTGTTTGCGCCGGGTCATTGTTGACCACCCAGGGGTACCCTTGCTGGTAAGCACGGGAGGAATCAGACTGGGACAGGACTGCTTTCAGCCCTTCCGATGAGAGATTCACCACGTCTGCTTCATGGGTCAATTGGGCCAGGATTTTAGCTCCTTCATTAGCGAAGTATTGGAAGACAATGTATTGGGGCTGCGGTTCGCCATAGAGGATACCGGTGGGGCTGTTTTGCCAATCCTCACGCTTTTCCCAGATTGTCCAAAAGCCCTCTTCATCATAGCTGTGCAGCTTATAAGGGCCAGTACCTACAAAGGGATTAAACTCAAAGGCCACAATGTCCTCTACGTTTTCAAAGATGTGCTTGGGCATGATCCAGGTGCTGCCCCAGCGATCCAGGAAGGTGGTGTGGAAGCGGGAGTTTGGTTGGGTTAGTTCAAAAACGACAGTGTAATCGTCGGGCGCCGAGACGCTGGCCAGGTTGTCAGCGAAGAAAGTATGCCCGTTGAGGCCTTCCGTTGCGGCAAGTGTTTCCGCTGTAAAGACGACATCGGCGGCCGTAAAGGGCGTGCCATCATCCCAGGTAACACCTTCACGCAAGGGAATGGTCACCTGCGTGAAATCTTCATTGTAAATCGGGTCACCGGCTGCCAGCCCATTGATGATTTCGCCGGTGGCAAAATCCACTGACCATAACGGCTCGTTCGCCAGGTTTTGCATCCCCCGATCCCGGTTCTTCCAGCCAACCCACTCGTTGAAGTTGCCGGGGGAACCAGCACGGCCGGTCAGCATATCTACAATGAGCGTCTGGCTGCGAGGCAGAACACCCAGGACATCAGCAGCCGGTAAACTCTCTACTACTGGCGCTGCGGCCGTCACTTCTACGACAACTTCTTCAATAACCGTCTCGGTGACAACACGGGTAACTTCTACAGACTCCCCTTCTTCCATAATTGTTTCAGTGACGACACGGGTAACTTCCACCGGCTGTTCCACAATGCGCGTTACTTCAACCGGTTCAGCACTACAGGCCACAAACAACAGCAAAATGAGTAACAGGGCGACAATCTTTTTCATTTTTCTCTCCATCATTATTTTCAATCCGATAAATTGCCAAATAGTAATCAATTCTTCCAGTTCAACTCCATAAACTCTCCTCTTTGGCCTATTTGCAAACGTTTGCAAATGGGCCAAAAAAAAACTCCTTGCCTCGCTACTTATGTGCAGGGTGGAGCAGTGGATTCGCGTAAAATCAGCTCAGTCGGCAGGACAATACTGTCCGGCCTTTCACCCGGAATGTTTATCAGGTCGAGCAATAACTGAGTAGCTGTGCGCCCCATTTCTTGTAATGGTTGGCGCATGGTCGTCAGGGGTGGGCTGGTAACGCTCGCCAGGGGAATGTCATCAAAGCCAATAACGGATAAATCGGTGGGAATACTCAGGCCATAAGTGCGGACAGCATCATATACCCCCAAAGCGGAGACGTCATTGGAAGCGAACACGGCCGTAGGCGGCTCGGCCATCTCCAGAAAATAGCTGGCTCCCGTAAAGCCACCCGGTTGGGAAAAATCGCCCACAAATACAAGCTCAGGATCATACGGTATGCCGTGATCAGCCAATGCCGCTTCATATCCTTCCAGGCGGTGCCGAGCACTGATCATATCCATCCAGCCAGTGATAATCCCAATGCGCCGATGCCCCAGATTGATGAGATGCTGCGTAGCTTCATACCCACCCTGCCGGTTCGCCGCTACCACCGACAAATCAGATTCATCAGTGCCCAATTGATCAATCAACACATAGGGAAAATCACGCTCGCGTAATGACTCCAGGTAAGCCTCTGGCTCACGCGGCAATACAATAAGTAATCCATCGGCCAGGCCACGAGTCATCATATTGACATAAGCAGATTCTTTGGTTTTGCGGCGATGGGTTGTGTAAAGCATCAATTCATACTGGTTGGCTGCCAGAACATCATCAATACCACGAATAATTTCCCCCATGTATTGGGTCGTCAAATCAATCACCAGCAGACCGATAACATTGGACCGCCCCCCGGCCAGGCTGCGGGCATGTAAGTTTGCCTGGTAGCCGAGGCGGGTCATCGCCTGTAACACCTTCTGGCGCGTTTCGGCGTTGACATATGTTTTGTTGTTGACGACACGAGACACGGTGGAATAGGAAACACCCGCTTCGTTGGCGACATCAATGATGGTAATTTCAGCGGAACTTTTCTTGCGGGCCATCTTCCTATTCCTGATATTTATGCAAGCGTTTGCATAATACTCTATCAAAGACAGGAGCATTTGTCAAAATTTTGTGCAAACGTGTGCAAGCCCGCTGGCAACTAACAGGCAAGCAAATTGCCAGTGGCAAATGGCAGGCTCTTGTTACCTGCCGCTTGCCACCAATAACTGGAAAAAAGTTGAAATGAATTCTCGATTAGTTCAGAAGGGTTTGGGCGAGTTGTTTGATCTGGTTGGCGATGAAGTGGTCGGGATAGGCCAGGACGAAGACTTTTTGGCTACCGAGGGCCATCATGGAGTCGGAATGGGGCAGCAGGGCGCCCACGGGGCAGGCGTATTGGCCTTGCAGTTGGGTGCGCAGGTCGCTGAGGGGGATGGATTGGGGGATTTTATTGGCGACGAGGACAAGATTGGGCACGCCCAGTTTGCGCGAGATGCTGACGATCACGGCCGTGCCCTGGTAATCCTGGTAGTCCGGCCGCAAAATGATCGCTTCCGCGTCCGACACACTGACAGACATGAGCGTTTCATTGTTCAAACCGGGGTGTGTATCAATCAGCAACACATCCAGCTTGAGCGCTTCGAGCAGCTTTTCATACCCATCTACCAGCAGACCGACATCATATCCTTTGATTATTTTGGCAATTTCGCTGGCCTGGGTGCGCGAGGGCACCAGATACAACTTGCCGGAGAGGTTAGGGTTAAGTTGGGTGGTGATATCCATAGCCGCCTGCTCGATATCACAATTGCCGTGCAGATAATCGTTAAGGGCATACACAGGTGGTGGAGTATCTTCGCCCAGGCCCAAGATCATGTGGATGCCAGGGGATTGAATGTCAGTGTCTACAACGGCAACCCGCTTGCCCAAAGCCGCGTAGGTGGCTGCCAGATTGGCGGTTGTATTCGATTTGCCAGTACCGCCTCGGTAAGAGTGAATGGAGATTATTTTGCCCATGATGTTTTCCAAAGGTAAGTGAGTAATTGGGTAATTGGGTAATTACTCGGTTTATATGGTGCTCGATTTTATTCAATAACCCCTGCGCTCTTGAACGTTTTCAGGAGTTTTTGATGAAGACCTTTGCCCAATTGCTTGTTACCATGAATCGGTACTGAAACCGAACTACCGTCTTCAAATTCAATGATTACGTGTGATCCCTTGCCCTCACGAATTGCCCGAACTTTGTCTGACTTCCGGGCCAGGTCAACAAAATCTTTACCTGTTTTAGGCTCCTTTTCCCCCATGCTCTACCTCATCATTTTGTGCTTCATCTTCTTCATATCTTTTATGTTTCATGCCTAATGCAGCCAGACCATCGTATTGTTCGACGTATTCAATGATGACATCAAGCAAGCCATCAAAGAATTCTTCAGCCTCACAACTTTCGGGAAGTTCAATGACGCCATCGAGCGTCAGGCTGTGTTCAATTGTTTGCGTCTCAGCTAATACAACAGTTTTACTTGCCAGTTTAACGGTCATTGTTCGTTCTCCTTAGACAAAGGTGTCTACTAACGCCTTGATTTCCTGGCTGATACGGTGATCGGGGTAGCGAAGGACGAAAATGTCCTGGCTGGCCAGGGTCATCATTTCCTCGGCGTGGGGCAGGATGGCGGCGACCTGGCAGCGGTATTTGCTCTCCACCAGTTCACGCACCTGCTTGAAGTCGTACACTTCGGGCATTTTGTTAATGACCAGGCGCATGTCCGGTACTTGCAATTTGCGGGCCACTTCAACAGTCACGGCCGTGCCCTGATAATCCTGGTAGTCCGGCCGTAAGGCAATCAACAGCGTGTCCGTGATGGCAATGGAGAGCAGCGTTTCATTGCTCAGACCGGGGTGGGTGTCTACCAACAGCGCGTCCAGCTTTAGATGTTCAATCAGGTCGTCAAACCCATCATTCAGCAGCCCCACATCATATCCTTCACGGAGCAGGCGGGAGATTTCGGCCGTTTTAATGCTGCCCGGCAGCAGAAACACCTGACCGGGCACATCCGGCCCCAAATTGGCCGTCACATCATACGCCGTCTCATAAATTTCGCAGTCGCCCCACAAAAAATGGTTGAGGACAAAGCCGAGGTCAGGGTTTTCCAGGTCAAATTTGAAGGGCACATGAATACCGGGCGAGTTCAAGTCCGTATCCACCACCGCCACCCGTTTCCCCTTCAGTGCCAGCCCGGCGGCAATGTTGGCAGTGGTATTAGACTTACCCGTCCCTCCCCGGAATGAGTGTATGGATATGATTCGAGACATAATTCTCCTGGTAGCTAGAAGCTAATAAGGGTTACACCCTGATTGCCGTATTCCTCCAGCGAGCAATTTTCAGCAGACTTATCACAGCTACGGCCGTACTCATGCCGGAGAAACTTCAGCGGGAGACAAGAGATGATAAATAGCGGGGCGGTAACGTGGCTCAGGAATCGTTTTGCCCCTGGTACGAGCTACATCCAGCCAGGCTTCTTTAGCTAATTGCACTTCACGCAATGCCTCCTCTGGTGTTTCACCAAAAGCAGAACAAAAGCGCAAATCTGGAATATCAGCAATATAGCCTCCGTCTTCATCCGAATAAAAGATGCTAATAAAATAGTCACGCATATTAATCCTCCATCTCTTTTCCAACAGCTTCTGTTTGTTCATCGTGAGCTTCTATGGTAATCGGTGAAGCAATTACCGTTTACTGATAACCGACTACTGATTACCGCTACCGCTCTGCCGACGGCGGCGAATATCGGCAGCGCGGGCCTGCAAATCCTGGAAAAAGTCAGAATCCACCGTTTCGCTGACCGTCTTTTGTAATTTTGCCTCATCAATTTCAATGCGCAACTGTTGAATTTCCTGGCGCAGCGCCTGTTCACGAATGTACGCTTCCAGCGCGGCAACAGCCAACGAGGAAAAGGATTCCATCATCTGCTGCAAATTGGGATCAAAGGGGATGATTTGCCCCGTTTCGGGGTCTTGGGCGTTGAGCAGTTGCAGCACCCCTTTCACATCACCCAGGCTGTTTTTGAGGGGAATGGTGAGCATGGACTGGGTACGGTAGCCGGTTTGCTCATCAAACTGGCGCGGGCCGCTGAAATCAAACTCTTTGGCCGAATAGACATCGGGGATGTTAATGGCCTGGCCGGTATGCACGGTGTGGGCGGCGACGTTTTGCTGGTTGGCACGGCCGTGTTCATCGTACAACCTCAATGGTGGAAACGTCACCGGCTGGCCCGTCGTCCCGCCCAAAGCAATGGCTTGCGAATCATTGCGCACGATCACAAACTGCAATTTTTCATCTTCCGTGCGCAAATAAAGACTGCCCGCGTCCGCATGGCAAAACGTTTTCGCCTCCACCAGCATCTTCTCCAACATCCGGTCAAAATCTTGTTCAGACGACAACTCGACGCCAATGGGGATCACCACATGCAGCAAATTATCGGCGCGATCCCGTTCCTGGCGTACTTCGCCCAATGTGGTGCGTAACTGCCCCGTCATCCGGTTAAAGGTGAGCGCCAGTGTACCAATTTCATCGGCCGATTCCACCGCAGCCTGGGCTTCCAGATCACCACCGCGAATTCGTTCAGACACGGCCGTCAGCCGCCCCACCGGCCCCACGATATTCCGCCGGAACAGATAAGCCAGCATCACCCCAATCACAATGGCAATAGCCCCTATTGTCAGCGTGAGCTGGCGCGACTGCAACAAACTAAACGTCCCCTCACCCAGCTCCTGCTGCAACTGCAACTGCTGGCTGGCCGTGATATTTTCCAGCAAAGCCAGCATATCATCCGCCAGCGGCACCGTCTCATCCCGGAACAACAGCAAATCCTGCCGCCAGGCGTCACTCTCTAAAATTGGAAAAACCTCCGCCTCGGGCAGCACCAAAAACGCCGTGCGGTTCTCATCAATCGTCGTCAGCAAAGCGATTTGCTCTTCGTCAAATTCCCCTCGCGCCACACGCCCCTGCAAACGCGCCCACGCCTGGTCGTTGAGCAAACTATTGGCAATATACTCGCTGCGATAGCTACGATTGCGCGTCGTCGTGTAACTGCGCAACCCAGAGAGCATTGCCAGAAAGGAGCTTTGAAACTCGGCCAGGTCTTCCAGCAGCGGCACATCTTCAATGGCCGCTTCACGGGCCACACTGTCAATCACTTTTTGCGTGTCCAGCAGCACATTACCGGCCAGGGTGGTGCCTTCGGTGGCCACAATTTTGTAAGCGGGCTGGCTGGCCAGCTGGTCATCACGCAAGACAAAAAGTTCCTCGGCCGTTTCACCATAATTAATTAGCGCACTCCGCAACTGCGACAACATCGCCAGTTGTTCCTGGCTGCCCTCACCTTCCGCCGCCAGCAACGGTTCCAGATTATCCAGGTTAGACTCAAACGCAATCCGCGCCGCCAGATAATCATTCAAAAAGCGTTCATCACCCAGCGCCAGATAACCGCGTGTATTGGAGAGCATCAACAACAGATTAGCTTTGGCCGTTGTCGCTTCCAGCGCGATGGGCACCCGCAGCTGGTTGGTATCTTCAATCTTTTCGCTGGCGTCGTCGCTACTAAAATAGCTGAGGGCAGCCACAAGCAAGGTGAGCAGCACTAAAATGGAGAAGCCAATGGTCAGTTTGCGGCTGATGGGAATGCGGCGCACGAGGGAGAAGGATTGCGGCTGGTTTGATTCCGCATGAAGTTCCCCGGCCATTGTTTCCAGCACAGGCGTTTCCGGCGTTATCCTGGTTGTATTGGTCATGGTTCACGCCTCCATTCATGGACATTCCATAGATGAGAGTCCCAATCTGTTAGCTCCACCCCTTGAATCTGGTTGCTCACGCCGGAGACACGTGCCCGGCTAATGAGGGGGATCACAATTCCATTTTCCACCAGCATGTCATTCATCTGCTTAAAGAGTTGTTCACGCATCACCGGGTCCGTTTCAGTGACAACCTGGGCATGGAGCGCATCATACGTTTCACTACACCATCGCGCCACATTTACCCCCACCCAGGCCCCATCTGTCGCCTGGGGGATGCGGGCGCACGTCCATTCACGCATGTAGGAGGTGGGATCAGGCGTCTGATTGCCATTGGTAAACATGGGCATATCGGCCGTACCCGCCCACAGGCTGTTGGGAATGGACGTGCTGGTGCTGAAAAACTGGCCGCTCACGTCCAGTTTCAGGTCAATGCCAATGGCGGCCAGCGATTGTTGGATGAGCCGCTGGGTTTCCTGGCGCAGGGCATTGGGGCCGGTGCGCAGAGTGAGGGAGAGGTCACGGCCGTCCTTGTCCACAAAGCCATTACCATCGGTATCTGCCCAACCAGCCTGCGTTAGCAACGCCCTGGCCGCTTCCAGATCATAGGGATAAAAATCTTGCTCCGAGCGGAAGTTGGCCGGAGCCACCAGCACGGCGTTGGCTATCGCCCCGGTTGGGCCATACAGCGCGGCAATCGCTTCCTTGTCAATGGCGTGGGCGATGGCCTGCCGCACCAGGAGATTGCTGGCGTCGGCCGCCTCATTCAGTGTGGGGTGGGGCGTGGTAAAGGTGGCGTCATTGGGGTCGTTTTGGATGAGAGAGATAAATTCCACCCGCCCGCCGAGGCTGTTTTCCAGCCGGCCGATACCATTGCCCGCTGCTACCATTTCATCCAGCACATCCCCTTCCAACTGCAAGTTATACGCAAAATCCACATCACCAAATTGCAACACGGCCGTCGCCCCCTCTACGGCCGTACCACCCCCTTGCATCTCTACCCGCTGAAAATACAACTCCTCCGCACCCCGGTAAAACGGATTCACTTCATAAATCAGTTTTACCGTCGTTACCAGTTCGCTGCCCAGAAACAATACCTCTTCCGTATTCGCCGAGACCAGTTGGTAAGGCCCCGTACCCACGGAAGGCAGCGGCGGCTCGCTCACCTCCGAATAAATATGCCCCGGAATAATCATCCCTTCCGCCCCCACAAACGGCAGCGCCCAGGCCGGGTTCGTATCCTTAAAATTCACCTGCACCGTCTGTAAATCCACCACTTCCACGCTGTCCACCGCATTATAGGTGCTGGCCGTCACCGCCCCTTCGCTGCGGATAAAGTCGAAGGTGAATTTGATGTCGTGTGCGGTAAAGGCTTTGCCATCAGACCAGCTCAGTCCGGCGGGGATTGTCCAGCGCACCCATTTCAAATCAGGATCGAGCAGGCCATTCTCAAATGTGGGGATTTCGGCCGCCAGCACCGGCACCAACTCACCCTCGGCATTAAAGCTGGCGAGTGGTTCATAAATCATGCGGGCCGCATCGCGGTCGGCCGTGGCGCTGGTCAGGTGCGGGTTTACCACCTTTGGCGCCTGCCACCAAAACAGCCGCAGGGTGCGGTCCCGCAGTTCTGACGTGGGAATAACGATAGGCGTAGGGGTGGGCCTGATGGTAGGTTCTTGTACGGCCGTGCAGCCCACCAAAAACGCCAGACAAAAAATGAGCGTCAACTTTATCATCATACCAAATCTCATGGGTCGCAAGTGGCAAGTTGCATGTAGCAAGTATTGTTAACCACCATCACCTGCCACCTGCCACTTGCTACTTGCCACCAGCTTTCACGCCGCCTTCTCCCCCCAAATCATCAAATAATACGAATGGCATAACAGCGGGCCGTTTTGCAAATCCGCTTCCAGGCGGGCCAACCCCCGCCGCCAGGCCGCTTCCTCAATCAAGTGCAGCGACGAGTACGCTTTATTGCGGTACCCCGCCGGGTCATACAACACATACGGATAATCGGTCATCTTCTCCACGATATTGATAAATCCCGCCTGCGCTTTCTCCTGCAACAATTCATGCGTGGTGGGATAGCGTGCCAGGTTCACCGCTATCGTCTCCGGGAAATAAGTGGCTAACGGTTCCCGATGGCTGATAATCCACTCCGAATCCGTCACCGTACACACTTTGCCGCCCGGTTTCAGCACCCGCATCGCCTCTTGAAAATAGGTCAGCCGGTGTTGGATATGGTGGCTCACATCCACCGTATACACCAGATCAAACGTCTCATCAGGAAAATCCAGTTGGCGAGCATACCCTATCTGCCACTGAATGCCGTTAGCGCGGGGGTTGGCTTTGGCCTGGGCCAGCATCTTCTCCGCCCGATCCAGACCAAAACACAGCGCATGGGTACGAAAGGATATTTCCGTCAGATAATTGCCCGTACCACACCCTACTTCCAAAACCACACTCTCGGCATTGATGTTGCCGCGCACCAACAAATCTTCCAATACCGGCGGGTCAAGCTTGCGAAACTGCGCATACTCGTCCGCAAAGGTATTGAAATCTTGTCTCGGTTTTTCGATCTCTTCTCGTTCGGTTAAGGGTGCAGTTGCCATTAGTCGCGTAGGGCGATTTTGCAAAATCGCCCTACAACTTCATATGCTGTACCAGATACACATCCAGCCACTCATCAAATTTGTAACCCACTTCTTTCAGCAGGCCCACCGTGCGGAAGCCGATGGATTCCACCATGCGGCGGCTGACTTCGTTACCGGCATACACGTTGCCCATGACGGTATGATACCCGGCGGCGTAGGCAGCCTCTAGCAAAGCTACCAACAATGCCTTGCCAATCCCCTGACCGCGATAATCCTGGCGGATATATTCAGAGGCGATGACGGTACGGCCGTAGGCCGGCCGCTCCGACCACTTACTCACCGATGCAAACCCCACCACCACGCCCTCATCTTCCACCACCAAAATGGGATAAGCCGGCATATGCTCGTTATACCACGCCTCCCGGTCGGCCACCGTCTTGGGCACTGTATCAAACGTATTGCGCGTGTACAGAATGGCCTCGTTGTAAATTTCCGTAATGGCCGGGATGTCGTGCAGAGTGGCGGGGCGGATGATGGTCATGGGTAATTAGGTAATTGGGTAATTGGGTAATTACCCAATTACCCAGTTACGCTACTCAAGTTGATCCAACACCTTATGCAGCGCCCGCGGGTGCGATTTGGTCAGGCGGGCCACCTGGTCGGTAGTTTCGCGCAGCCGCTGGCTGAGGACGTTGATCAATTCCAACGACAGGTCAGGATATTGCCGTGCCAGGGCAATGAGCGGTTCGCGGCGGAGCGTGAGGGTGAGGGTGTCTTGCAGGGCAACGGCCGTGTCTGTGCGGGCGCTGGCGTCAAACAAATTCATCTCCCCAAAGTAGGAATACGCTTCAATCGTCGCCAGCCGGGCCACCACCCCCTTACGTGATTCCCGCTCAATGCTCACCCGCCCCTGCACCACCACATACAACTGCCCGCCGGGATCACCTTCTTTATAAATCAGCGCATCTTCCGTATAAAACGCCTCTTCACACACGGAAGCCAACACCTTCAATTGCTCAACCGTCATCTCGCGGAAAAAGAGGACTTCCTTCAAGAAAATGATGCGTTCAATGGTAGATAACATCGTGACCTCCTGTGGCTGTGCGCGCCGCCGTAACAAGGCATCCCCCTTCCCCGCCATCCGTTCATTGGCCCGCTGCACCGCCAGCCGCACCTCTTCTTCCGGGGCCAGATTCGCCACCTGCAACCAGGCCATCACCCGCGTCACCGGGATGCTCTTGGCGACAGCCGGTGGCGGGTAATAGACCGTCTCCAGAGCAGAGGGCGTGGGCGGCGGGGCCGGCTTTGGCTCATCGGCGGCCAGATCATCCAGCAAGTCGCTGGCGCGGGCAGCCCGTTCTCGCCGCGCCTGGCGTGAGGCGGTTAGTTCCGTTTCTGCCGATGGAGAGGCTGAAGCTGGCGTCTCATCCTCCATAAGCATGTTCAATACGTCAGCACTGCGGCGGCGGGGGCGGCCCGTCGCCCCATCATCCGGTTTGGGTGGCTCGGCCGCCTGTTGCGGGGCCACAATCGCCTGCCCAATTTCGCCCAACGCATGCACGGCAATCGAGCGCGGCCAGGGATCAACCGCCATATCCGTCGCCAGCTTTTCCATCGCCTCGGCCGTACTGGGGAACTTCATATCCCATAATTCCTGACTGATTTGTTTGATCTCCACCAGCGACGGTTCCGGCTGGGACAGGGGGGCAATCATCTCCGCCGTCTGGGCCGAGGTCAGCGACTCCAACGCCTCCACAGCATTGGCCCGCGCCCGTTCCACATCGCTGGCTAACGATTCCCGAATCACGGCCACCGATTCCGGCTTTTGCACGGCCGTCAGCAAAAAGAAAATCTCGTCCAGCAAACGGCCGTTTTCATTCCGAAACAGCGTCACCAACACATGGACCGTCGCATAACTTTGAATGGGCGTCAACGCCTCGATGTAACCCACATTTTCCGCAATTTGCAACAGGTTCGCCTGAATTTGCGCCGTCACCAGCGGGCCATACTCACGCCGGTTGATGCGCCCCAGAATCACCGTCGCCATTTTGCGCAACTGTGGTTCAGGTGAATCGAGCAGCGGGTGAATGGTGGGGATGACTTTTTTGCCCAGGCCGGCCAGCACAGTCACGGCCGTCGCCCGCAACTGTGGACTACTATCCCGCAGCGTTTCCGCCAGCAAGGGATAGACGCGCTGGTCGCCCAGCCGCGCCAGCGTCACCAACGACGCTTCACGGATACGCTCCACCGGGTCATGCAGCCGGTCACTCATTCCCCGCGTCACCTGCTCCACCATCGGCGCGGGTAATTTCTGCGTGGAGAATCGCTCCAGGACCAACGCCGCTTCCAGCCGCACCCGGTCAGAACTATCCGGCAGCATCCCCGTCACATTGCCCACAAAACCCATATCTTCTGTCTGTCCCAACGCCCGCAGCGCGGCCGCCCGTTCGGCTGATTCTTCGCTGGCGAGCATCGTCTGCACCAGCCGTAATGCCTGTTCACGCTGCGCCAGATCACCATGACGCAATAAACCGGGCAGGGCTTGCAGCCGCACGGCCGTATCCCCATCCGCCAACATGCGCGCTGCCGCCGCCAGATAATGGCTGTCCTGCGCCCCATCCACCCGCTCCAAACCGGCCAACGCCGAACGGCGCACCTGTGGGTTTTCATCGGCCAGAAATTCGGCAAAAAAGTCATGCACCGCCGGGACGGGGGCGGCCACCGCCGCCAAAATATCCAGCACCGCCGCCCGCATGTGTGCATCCCGGCCCCGGGCCACATCCGCCAGAATGGGCACGGCCTTGTCGCCGCCCGCCTCGCTGATCAGCGTCACCATAAACAGGGTCATCTCATCACTCTGGCTCTGTTCCAATCGCTCCCGCAGCCAGCCCAACGCCGCCGGGTCTGTCACCGTCACGTCCGCCGCCTCCTGCCCCAACAAGAAGGTGTAATCCTCTTGCTCCAACATGGAAACGAGGGCGCTGGTGTATTGGCGGCTGACATGCCAGGCCGCCCCCAGGTACACGGCCGCCACCACCACCAACAGCACCGGCAACAGCCAGCTACTCGCGGTGACAAAGGGTAGCAGCAGCAAGAAGCCGCCCAGTAACGACGCGGTGGGCACGAGCAGCCCATTCACAAAGGCGCGCGCCCGCCCTTTCATGCGCAGCGGGACGGCGTTGTACAGCAGGTTGTCAATGGGGTTGCGGAAGGTGGTGTTCAACACATTGGCGGAGAGATAGGCCAGCGACCCCATGATGACGATGCCTGGCGTGAGCGCCAGAAAGCTGAAAATGAGCAGCCCCCCGGCAATGCCAGCCGTACCCACCGGAAAGATCAGGTTGGCATTGTGCAGCCCAATTTTGTTGATCAGGCGGCTGAGGAGAAAGATTTGCACCGGCAACAGCAGCAGGTTGGCCCACCCTTCCAGGTTGCCCAGGAAGGCAGTGGCCGCCAGATGGCTGCCAAAGGCGCTGTCTATGATGCGGCTGCTCTGGAATTTCATCAGGATGAGCAGCAGGGAGACGAGCAGGGTGGAGAGGGCCAGCCAGCGCAAATAGGGCGAGGCCATGACGTAGCGGTAGCCTTCGCGCAGGCTTTCGGTGAAGGGATTGGCGGCAGGCGTGGTGGCGGCCTCCGTCGTTCCGCCCATGGTGCCCTTTTCGCGCAAGATGACCGGCGACAGCCAGACCAGCCCGGCCATCACCAGCAGGGCTATGGCCCACAGAGCGATCACTGCTTCGGACGAGCCTAACCAGCGGGTGAGGAAACCAACGCTAAAACCGGCAAATGCGCCCGCCAGCCGGGCATTGGAGGCCAGCACGGGCACGATGCGTTTGGCGGCGCGGGCGTCGTAGAAGCCGGTGACATAGGTCCACCAGTGTAGATTGAGGATGAAGGGAATGACGGTGAAGAGGGGATAGAGCAGGAATACACCGGCCGCCTCGTACCCGGCAATGAGCAGATACCAGCCAATGAACACGGCCGTCGCGCTGCCCAGAGCAATAATCCACAGCAGACGGCCGTGATTGAGCCGGTCAGCAAAGGGCGAATAGAGTATCACCAGCAAAATAGCAGCCACCCCTTCAACGATGAAACTGAAACCGAGCCGGTCTACCCCCACCACCTGCCAGAACAACGGCTGCACCGTCAGTTTGCCCCAGGTAATGCCCGTTACGGCCAGGAAGGCCATGGCAAAGAGCAGCAACACACGGGGCCACTCCTCACGGCGGATATTAAAGAGGCGGCTAATAAAAGCGGGCATAGGGGTTAGTATACACGAAAGAGAGGGGGAGAGGTAAACGATCATCGGTCCAGTAGAGGTAGCTCACGTCGCGGGCCGCTCTTTCCCACACGGCCGCCTCTCCCATCAACTGCCAATGAATGCGTAAACCTTCCCGGTCTTCATCCAGCCAGCACCGCCCAGC
>CAZOPF010000015.1:0-15644 GCA_964581605.1 uncultured Ardenticatenaceae bacterium | reverse complement strand
CAGCGTCGGTCATTCCCAAGTCAACGCTTTGGGGGAGACTTCGGCATAAGACTCCACCCCCGCAGGGTCCGCATCCTCAGATGCGGACGGTGGGGGCACGCTCTGATAGTAGACCTAAAATAACACCTGCACAGCTTTGGCTAACCCGGCCAGGATGGGAGCGGCTTTGAGGATGAACGTGCCCGTTTTACCAGCAGCTTCGGCCACCTTGCCCGCGTTGTCCACAATTTCGGTCATATCCTGCAGGCGGCGGCTGATACGGCCGTTGCGTGGCTGTTCGGCCTGCACCTCCTTGACCACATCCTGCAAATCGTCGGTCAACGTCTCCGCGTCCTGCGAATTGGGAATTTCTTGGGCGGCAATAGCTTCTTGCAGTAACGCTTGCAACTGCTTCAACTGTTCGGCAAATTCGTCGCGGGTCTGAGGCACAGGGCCAATGTAGATGTCTCCCCCTGCAATGTTCTGGGCGGTCAACGTGCCCCCAATAGCCGCGCCCACCATATTCCCCTGCACGGTAATGTTGTAGACAGGGGCCACGGGCGTCTGTGTGGTAGGCGCGGAGGCGGTGGCCGGTTGGGCAGTGCCGGACATATCACCCAGGCGGGCATTCGGCCGTTGGGACTGGGCATTGGTGGCCAGAACGTCGAAGAGGCCGTGGCGCTGGGCGTATTGCACCAGCGCCAGCACTTTGGCAGAACGAGATTCGCCACCTTCCAGGTCTTCGTAGGGAATGTTTAGCTCAAAACAAAGGGAGCGCAGTTCACCGGAACTGAAATGTTGGTTGAGAAATTGATTGAGTTGCTGGGCAGTTACCGCCATGGTTTACCTCCTGGATTATGGGTTTTGGCAACACGGCCGTATGATAACACGGAAACAAGTAGCAAGTAAGTAACCGTTTTGCAAACAATCGCCAAGACCCAGTTACCACCTGTAATTGACTATTTCCATCTTACGTTGTTCTTATTTGACGCTCAATTTTCGGCATGCTATGATAACTGACAGGCCTGATTAGCACTCGTTTGCCACGAGTGCTAATTTTATGGATGCGAGTATGTTTTACGACCTGACAGAGCGGCAGGAAAAGCTGCTAGAATTGGTAGTCCGCCATTACATCGAAACCGGCCTGCCCACCGGCTCTAAAACGCTGGTTGAGCAATTTGACCTCAACGTCAGTTCGGCAACCGTGCGTAACGACTTCGCCGCGCTAACGGAACTGGGCTACCTGATGCAGTGGCACACCTCCGCCGGCCGGGTGCCCACCGAGCAAGGCTTCCGCTACTTTGTGCAAAAGCTGTTGGGCGATTTTCATCTGCCGGTGGACGAGCAGCAGATGATTCGCCACCAGTTCCACCAGGCGCGGCTGGATTTGGATCAGTGGATGCGGCTGGCGGCGGCCATTTTGGCGCGGACTTCGTTGGGGGCCAGCTTTGTGACTCCGCCACGGCCGTCAACTAACCGCTTCAAGCACATGCAACTCATTTCTACCCAGGGCCGGCTGGTTTTGATGATCGTCGTTCTGTACGGCGGCGAAATCAAACAGCAAATGCTTACCCTGGCCGCGCCGCTGACGCAGGCACAGCTCAGCCAGACGGCTGACCGTTTGAATGGGCTGCTGACCAACGCCACGTATGAAGATATACGCAGCCGCATGAGCCAGCTAGACACGCTGGAACAGGATGTCACCAGCCTTATTCTGGAAACGCTGGAACGGGCTGACAGCCGCGCCATCAGTGATATTTACCGCGATGGGCTGAGCAACATTGTGGAAGACGCCCGCACCCGGCAGGCGGTTCGCTTTCTGGAAGAGCGCACGCTGTTGGCTTCCATGCTGTCTGAAACACAAACAGAAGAGCAGGGCGTCCAGGTGGTCATTGGCGGTGAAGGGCGGTGGGAAGAGCTAAAGAACTGCTCGATCATCCTGTCCCGGTATGGGGTGATGGATGCGTTTAGCGGCACGGTAGCGGTCATTGGGCCTACACGAATGCCTTACGGCCGTAACGTGGCCGCCGTCCGTTATGTAGCCGATTTGATGAGCGGGTTTGTCTACGAATATTACGTGGAAGACACCCCGGAAAATATGGTGCAGGAAACGGCCGGAAATTTGCCAGAGATTTAAGATTAGTTGCTACCAGACATACGATTTCTTGAAAAAATCGCATATCTGGCATGAATGAGTAAAGAGGTAACACAATCAATGCAGGCAGGGAATGAGATGATCGTTGAAGATGCCGCCGAAGTTGTTGGCAACGGCGCGGCGAATGTTGAAAATCAGGAAGGGGCCGAAGGAGACACGGCCGTTACTCCCCCCACCCTCGAAGAACAACTGGCCGCCGCCCAGGCTGAAGCCGCCGACTACAAAGACCGCTGGCTGCGCGGTCAGGCCGAATTTGCCAATGCCCGCAAACGCATGGAAAAAGAGCGCATTGAGCTATACAGCATGGCCACCGCTGACGTGATCAAAAAGCTGTTACCCGTCCTGGACGATTTTGAACGCGCCCTGGCCAACGTGCCAGAAAACATTCACCAAAACCCCTGGCTGGAAGGTATAGACCTGGTGCAGCGCAAACTGTTCACCATCCTGGAAAATTTCAACGTCACCCCCATCGAAGCGGTAGGGCAACCTTTTGACCCCAACTTGCACGAGGCCATCACCCAGGAAGCCACCGACGAATATCAAAGCGGCCACGTCTGCCGCGAACTGCAAAAAGGTTATAAGATCGGCGACCGGGTGTTACGGCCGTCGCTGGTAGCCGTTGCTGAATAAAACCGGTAAGGGCAACCACAAGGGTCGCCCCTACCACAACCACAAACGAGGAAATCATGGGCAAAATAATAGGAATTGATCTTGGTACCACAAACTCTGTCGCCGCTATCATGGAAGGGGGTGAAGCGACCGTCATCCCCAGCGCCGAAGGTGGGCGGCTCTTTCCCTCCATCGTCGCCATCAACGCCAAAACCGGCGAACGGCTGGTCGGCCAGGTCGCCAAACGCCAGGCCGTCATCAACCCTCACAACACCATCTTCTCCGTCAAACGCTTCATGGGGCGCAAATTTGACGATCCGGCCGTCGAAAAAGCGCGCAAATACGTGCCCTACGAAGTGCGTAAAGCCCCCAACGGCGACGTGCGCGTGGTGATGAACGAGCGAGAATACTCCCCACCCGAAATCTCCGCCATGATCCTGCAAAAGATCAAAACCGACGCCGAAGCCTACCTGGGCCAGCCCATCACCCAGGCCGTCATCACCGTGCCCGCCTACTTCAATGACAGCCAGCGCCAGGCCACCAAAGACGCCGGCAAAATCGCCGGGCTGGAAGTGCTGCGTATCGTCAACGAACCCACCGCCTCCTCGCTGGCCTATGGCCTGGGCAGCGACAAAGAAGAGATCATCGCCGTTTATGACCTGGGCGGCGGCACCTTCGACATCTCCATCCTGGAAATGGACAACGGCGTTTTTGAAGTCAAATCCACCAATGGCGACACCTTCCTCGGCGGCGACGACTTCGACCAGAAAATTATTGATTGGGCAGCCGAACAGTTCAAAATGCAAGAAGGCATTGACCTGCGCAATGACCGGCAATCACTCCAGCGGCTGCGCGAAGCGGCCGAAAAAGCCAAGATCGAACTATCTACCACCATGCAGACCGAACTCAACCTGCCCTACATTACGGCCGACGCCAACGGCCCTAAACACCTCAACCTCAACCTAACCCGCGCCAAATTTGAGCAACTATCTGAGGATTTAATCAAACGCTCCATCGAACCGTGCCGCCAGGCGATCAAAGACGCCGGTCTCTCCCTGAACGAGATCACTCAGGTCGTTTTGGTCGGCGGCATGACCCGTATGCCCGCCATTCAAGAAGCGGTGAAAAACTTCTTCGGCCGTGAACCGCACAAAGGCGTTAATCCCGATGAAGTGGTGGGTATTGGTGCGGCCATTCAGGCGGGCGTTCTGGGCGGCGAAGTCAAAGATGTGCTGCTGCTGGATGTAACGCCGCTCACATTGAGCATTGAGACCCTGGGTGGTGTGGCTACGCCGTTGATCGAGCGGAACACCACTATCCCCACCAAAAAGAGCCAGATATTCTCCACCGCCGCCGACGGGCAAACGCAGGTAGAAATTCACGTCACACAGGGTGAACGGCCGATGTCCGCCGACAACAAGAGCCTGGGGCGCTTCATTCTGGATGGCCTGCCACCAGCGCCGCGTGGTGTACCCCAAATTGAAGTCACGTTTGACATTAACGCCGATGGCATATTGCACGTCAGCGCCGCCGACAAAGCCACCGGGCGTAAACAGGCGATGAAGATCCTCCCCTCCAGTGGCTTGAACGACGCCGAAATTGAGCGCATGGTGAAGGATGCGGAGCAACACGCCTCCGACGATGCCCGCCGCAAAGAGACGGTGGAAGCACACAATAAAGCCGACTCCACCGCTTACAGCGCGGAAAAATTCCTGAATGAAAATGGCGACAAAATCCCCGAAGCCAACAAAGCAGCCATTCGAGATCGCATTGAAGCAGTACGGTCGGCGCTGTCGGGTAATGATGCAGCGGCGATGAACAAAACGGCCGATCAACTGCTGGCGGTGATGAACGAAGCCGGCGCGGCCATGTACCAGCAGGCGGGCAGCCCGGCCCCTGGGGAATCCCAACCCGGCCCGGACGGCACTCCCGGCAACGATGAAGACGTGATCGAAGGTGAATTTAGTGATTCTTGATTGGTACTTGAAATTGGAGATTGAGCAACCTCTAGTCTCTAATCTCCAATCTCTCTTTGGACAGCATGGCCACTCAACGAGATTTTTACGACGTTTTAGGCGTCGCCCGCGCCGCCAATAAAGACGAAATCAAAAAGGCGTACCGCAGCAAAGCCCGCCAATATCACCCCGACGTGAACAAAGAGGCAGATGCTGAAGAACGCTTCAAGGAAGTGCAGCGGGCATATGAAGTGCTGTCTGATGACCAGATGCGTGCGGCATACGACCGGTATGGCCATGCCGGTGTAGACAACGGCGCGGGGGCGGGTTTTTCCGGGTTTGAAGGCTTTACCGGCTTTGCCGATATTTTTGAGGAGCTATTTGGCACGAATGTGGGCGGCGGGCGGCGGCGGCGGCGTGGGCCAGGCCGGGGCGCTGATTTGCGCTATGATCTGCACATCTCGTTTGAGGAAGCGGTATTTGGCGCAGAAAAAGATATTGAAGTGCGCCGCCCAGAAATTTGCCCCAACTGCCACGGTGGCGGCGCGGAACCAGGCACCAGCCCCATCGCCTGCACCACCTGCAATGGCAGCGGTGAGGTGCGGCGGGTGCAGCAATCTATTCTGGGACAGTTTGTGAATGTGACCACCTGCCCCACCTGCCAGGGCACGGGCGAATTGATTCCCACGCCATGCAGCATGTGTCGCGGACAGAAACAAGTGGTGCAAACCCGCACCTTAAAAGTGAAAGTGCCGGCCGGAGTGGACAACGATACGCAAATAAGATTAAGCAATGAAGGGGGGCCAGGTATTGCTGGGGGGCCGCCAGGTAATCTGTATGTGGTCATCCATGTGGAGCCGCATGAATTCTTCCAGCGGCGTGGTGATGATGTGTTTATGGATTTGCACATCAATGTGGCCCAGGCGGCGCTGGGTGATGAAGTGTCCGTGCCGACACTGGACGGCGATGATGTGCTGGAAATTCCGGCGGGGACGCAGCCGGGCAAGGTGTTCAAGCTGCGCGGCAAAGGTGTGCCCCGGCTGGATCGCAGCGGCCGTAACCGGGCCATAGGGCGCGGTGATATGCACATCATCGTCCAGGTCGTGATCCCCAAAAAGCTAAATAAGGAACAACAGCGATTATTCAAAGAGCTTTCTAAATCACTGGGTAAAGAGGTCATCCCCAAAACGGAAAAGGGATTTCTGGATAACATAAAAGAGGCGTTTGGGGACATTTTTGGCGTATAACGCGCTTTAAGACATCCGATTTTCCCAATAAAATCGGATGTCTGGTAAACGCATGAATTGGCT
The DNA here is from genome assembly GCA_964581605.1 of uncultured Ardenticatenaceae bacterium. Classification (GTDB taxonomy): domain Bacteria; phylum Chloroflexota; class Anaerolineae; order Promineifilales; family Promineifilaceae; genus CAADGU01. The sequence goes on along the minus strand of CAZOPF010000015.1, from coordinate 9,636 downwards.
GGAAGTTAGCGTGATTACGGACGGGGAGGGGGCCGAGGCCGTGGCGGAGAAGCTACGGCCGTTCGCCTACCAGGATGGCGTGGTGCTGGAACAGTTGGGGGATATGTCCTCGCCAGACCCTGACGCGCTGGAAACGGCCGTGACCGTCAAAATCTACATCCCCGAACACGAAGACACCCCCCGTCTGCGTCGCCGCATTGAAGAAATCATCTACTTTTTGGGTCGCCTCTACCCCATTCCACCGCCCACTTTTCGCTTGCTGGCGGAAGAAGATTGGGCCAACGCCTGGAAAGCGCACTATCACCCTTTTCGAATTGGGCAACGCATCTGGATTCAACCAAGCTGGATTGAAGCGGAGGCGCCGGATGCAGCCGCGCCGATAAAACCGGATGACGTGGTGTTGACGTTGGACCCTGGCATGGCCTTTGGCACCGGTCTGCACCCCACCACCCAAATGTGCCTGCAAGCATTGGAAGAACTGGTACAGCCAGATCAGGCAATCTTCGATCTAGGGACAGGCTCCGGAATCCTGGCCATTGCTGCCGCCAAACTGGGTGCGGCGCGAGTATTGGGGGTGGATGTGGACGAGGTGGCGGTGCAAACGGCCGTGAGCAACACCGCTCTCAATCACCTGGACAACCTCACCTTCCAAAAAGGCACGCTGGATACCATCACCGAACGTGGTTGGGATATTGTGGTCGTCAACATCCTGGCCCCCGTCATCGTCGGTTTGCTAGAAAATGACAACCTCCTCGGCTATGTCAAACCAGGAGGCTGCCTCATTTTGAGCGGTATTATTGAGGAACAGATGGGGGATGTGGTCACGGCCGTCAACCAATCCGGCGGCCATATCCACAAAACCTTGCAAATCACCGACTGGGTCGCCCTCATCGCCGCCGCCCCATCCTGAAAATCTTCGCGCCACTTCGCGTTCTTCGCGGATCACCCCACTCTCGCCCGCGCATCCACCGCCCACACCCCCTGGCCATCTGGCAAGACCAGCAGCGGGTTAATCTCAATTTCCACCAACTGCGGGAAATCGGCGGCCAGTTGTCCCAGGCGAAACAAGGTCCGGCGCACGGCCGTGCGGTCGGCTGGCGGCAAATGGCGAAAACCGGCCAGTTTGCGACCCGCCCAGGTTTGGCTGAGCAGGTACTCCACGTCCGCTTCGGTTAATGGCGCCAGGGCGAAGGCCACATCCCCCAACCCTTCCACTTCCACCCCACCCGAACCAAACATCAGCAGCGGCCCAAACTGCGGATCACGGGTGACGCCCACGATCACTTCCTGCCCGGCCGGGATCATTTGCTGCACCAGAACACCTTTGATAATGGCCTCTGGCTCTACCTGCTGCACTTTTGCCAGCATATCGGCGAAAGCGGTTTGCACGGCCGTCTCATCCATCAGCCCCAACCGCACTCCACCCACGTCCGATTTGTGCGTGATGCCTTCCGCGGCCAGTTTCAAAGCCACCGGGAAACCCATTTGCCGGGCAAGAGAGGCTGCCTCGGCCGCATCTTGCGCCACCTGGCTGGCCGGGACGGCGATACCATAGGCGGTGAGGAGTTGGGTCACGGCCGTTGGTGGCAACCATCCCCCCTCCATCTGTGTTAACGCATGCTGTGCCCGTTCCGGCTGCACATCTGGCAGCACCAGCGGCGCCATCGCTGGCTGCTGCACATAGGCAGCATAGCGCGTCAAGACTGCCAGCGCCGCCACCGTCCGCTCCGGGAAACGGTATTCCGGCACCCGCGCCGCCCGGAAATGTTCCATCGCTTCCTGAATCAGCCGCTCACCCATCAGCGTCACCAGCACCGGCTTTGTGGCTGCGTAAATGGTGGGAATGATGGCTTTGGCGACACCGCCGGCCGAATACATGGGCGGCGGTGGCAGAATGAGCAGCACGCTGTCCACCCCTTCATCCGCCAGCAGCAGGCGCAGGCAGTCCGCGTATTGCTCCGGCGATGCACCTGCCAGCATGTCCACCGGATTATGTACGCTGGCGGCCGGCGGCAATACGGCACACAACTGGGCTTCCGTCTCCGGCTGCAAGGTGGCCAGTTGCAGCCCCGCCGATTCGATGGCGTCTACGGCCGTGACCCCTGGCCCACCAGCATTGGTTAACACCGCCACCCGTGGGCCACGCGGCAGTGGCGACCAGGCCAGCGCCCGCGCCCAATCAAACAACTCTTCATTGGTCTGGGCGCGAATGATGCCCGCGCATCGAAAAGCAGCATCAAAAGCAGCATCCGCGCCGGCCAATGCGCCAGTATGGGAAGCCACCGCCTGCCGCCCACCGGCAAAGCGCCCCACTTTCAGCGCCAGCACCGGTTTGTGCCGGGTGACAGATTGCGCCACTCGCAAGAAGCGACGGCCGTCTGTCACCCCTTCCAGATACATGGTGATCACCCGCGTATACGGGTCGGCGACAATGGCGGGCAGCACATCCGTCTCGCACACATCTAGCTGGTTGCCCAGGCTGACCAGCCGGGACAGGCCAAAACCCTGCCCCCGCGCCCAATCCACCACCGCCGCACAAATCGCGCCAGAATGGGAGATGAAAGCGACCGCGCCCGGCGTTGGTCCTGGCGGCGGCAAAAAGGTGGCGTCAAACGGCAAATGAGTATCCAGCAAACCAATGCAGTTTGGCCCCATCAGCCGCATCTCAAAATCACGGGCGATACGCAGACATTCATCTTCCAGAGACGCCCCCGTTGCGCCCGTCTCTCGGAAGCCACCCGCGGCAATGATTGCCGCCCGGATGCCCTTTTGCCCACATTCGCGCAAAGCCTGGGGCACAAAGGGGGCGGGGATGAGCAGGAAGGCCAGGTCAACCGGTGGGGGAACGTCGGCAATGTGGGTGTGCAACGGCCGTGACAGCAACACTCCCCCCTTGGGATTGACAAAGTGGATGGCCCCCTTGTAATCGCTTTGCAACAGGTTACGGGCTACGCCAAAACCGAGCTTGGTCGGGTCGGCCGAGGCCCCTACCAACACAATGCCTTGCGGCTGAAAAAACGGGAGGAGTGTGGGGTCAATTGGGATCATGAGGCATAGCGTATCAAAAAACGCCCCTTTCCGCACCAGTCCTACACACCCTTTTTATCGCCTGCCCAATGTTGTTGATTCTTCTCTCAAGTGCTGTTTACCCGCCACCAATTTCTTGACAACTATTTTGGGCTATTGTATAGTATGGCCTAATTGGAACCGGTTCCATACGGTTCTAATCTCCAAAACGTCGAACCCCCCATCGTTGTTTTACCTTACCTGGTTGTCCTGCTAGGGGTAGTTTGCTGTTTGCAGAAAGAGGAGACGGCATGGCTAATGCAACCATTCGAGATGTCGCCAAACGCGCCGGCGTCGGCGTGGCAACAGTATCGCGCGTGTTGAATGACAGCACGGCCGTCTCCCCCATCACCCGCCAAAAAGTCCAGACCGCCATCGAGGAGCTGAACTATTCCCCCAGCCCCATCGCCCGACGCCTCTCGCTCGGCCGGACGATGACGATTGGGGTGATTGCGCCGTTTTTTATACGGCCGTCCTACGTCGAACGCCTGCGCGGTGTAGAAGCCGCCCTCGCCGACAGCGAATACGATTTCATCATCTACAACGTGGAAACTGTCGCCCGGCGCAATGACTGCTTCCGCGATGTGCCCCGGCAGGAACGAGTAGATGGTTTGCTCATTATGACTCTCCCCCCTGACGATGAAGAAGTTGAAAACTTTATTCAGGCTGGTATGCCCACCGTACTGATTGATGGAATGCACCCCCGGCTCAGTCATGTCATGATTGATGATGTGGCCGGCGGCCGCCAGGCCACCCAACACCTCATAGACCTGGGCCACCGCAATATTGGCTACATCAGTGATTTGCTGCAAGAAAGCCCGTTTGGTTTTCGCCCCGTTGCCGACAGATATGCAGGGTATCGCCAGGCATTAGCCAACGCTGGTATCGAGTTCCGCCCGGAATACCATCGCCAGGGGGAGCTAACTCGCCGTGAAGCACGCCGCCTGGCCCACGAATTATTGACCCTGCCAAACCCGCCCACCGCCATATTCGCCTATAGCGATACCCAGGCGTTTGGTGTATTACGTGCTGCCCAAGACCTGGGGCTAAAAGTGCCGGAGCAATTATCGGTCATCGGCTATGACGACATTGAGATCGCCGAATTTTTGCATCTCACTACTATCCGCCAGCACTTATATGAATCTGGTGTGCAGGGTGCGGAACTGCTGCTGAGTGAAATTATCAATCCGCTATCACGGCCGCAAGAGATAATTCTGCCAACAACATTGGTGATACGGGATACAACTGCCCCACCACATAGTTAGTCACTGCGATGTTGAGATATTTCCCCTGCTCAACATCTCAATACCCAAATAATATAGAAAGGAGGCAAACATCTGACAAAATTAAAAGGAATTTGCACAATCCCAATTCAAACAATTTATCAACTTTCCATAGGAGGAAAAGAAAAATGAAAGTAAAACATCTATTCAGAGTAGTGAGCATTTTGTTGGTACTCGCCCTCTTCCTGGCCACATGCGGCGGTGACACAGAAGAACCGACCGAAGAAACGACCACGCAAGAAACGGCTCCTGAAGAATCAGCCGAAGAACCAGAAGAAGTAGCTCCAGAAGAAGAAACAGCCGAAGAGCCGGCCGAAGAAATGCCTGAGGTTTCTTTTGATTACCCGCCTGGTGGTTTCCTGGAACGGGCTATCAATGGTGAGTTTGCTGGCGCCACCGTGACTGTAGACGGCGCTTTTGAAGGCAACGACCCGGATGGGGTGAAGTTCGCCGAATCTATGGCTGCTTTTGAAGAGGCGACCGGCATTACCGTCAACTACATCGGCAACAAAGAGTTCGAAGGCTCCATTGCCATTCGGGTGGATGCGGGTGATGCCCCGGACATCGTGGACTTCCCCCAGCCCGGCCTCTTTGCCAACTTTGTGCGCAGCGGCGATGTGATTCCGGTGACGGAGTTCATGTCTGAAGAATGGCTCTCGCAGCAGTACAACCAGGGCTGGCGTGAATTCAACACCGTGGACGGCCAGGAGATGGGTGTCATGCACCGCTTCTCCGGCAAGAGCCTGGTCTGGTATCCCAAAGCGGCCTGGGACGCGGCCGGATATGAAATCCCCGAAACCTGGGAAGAGTTGGTGGCGCTGACCCAAATGATTGCCGACGATGGCGACACCGCCTGGTGTATTGGTATTGAGTCTGGCGCGGCTACCGGTTGGGTAGCGACTGACTGGACGGAAGAGATGATGCTGCGCACCACCTCCCTGGAGAACTACGATGCCTGGGTGGCCGGTACATTGCCCTTTGACTCTCCCGAAGTGAAGAATGCCATCGAGACCTGGAGCGAGTTGTGGTTCAATGATGATTATGTGCTCGGCGGCCGTTCCTCCATTGTCTCCACCTTCTTTGGCGATTCCCCCGGCCCGATGTTTGAAGACCCGCCCCAGTGCTGGCTGCACAAGCAGGCCAACTTCATCACCAGCTTCTTCCCTGAAGGCACGGAGTATGGCGTGGATTATGACTTCTTCTATCTGCCGCCAGTGGATGAGGCTTACGGCCGTCCCTTCCTCGTCGCTGGTGACCTCATTGCCATGTTCAATGACCGTCCCGAAGTCCGGGCGCTCATGGAATACTTCACCACCCCACAATCCGTCAGTGGTTGGATGGAAGGAGGTGGCGCCATTGCCGCCCACCAGACCGCTACCGAGGATATGTATGGCTCCCCCCTGGACTGGGGCGTCTCCGAACTGGTTAGCCAGGCCACCAGCTTCCGCTTCGACGGCTCTGACCTGATGCCCGGTGAAGTCGGCGCTGGCTCCTTCTGGGAACAAATCTCCAGCTACGTCGCCGGTTCCATTGACCTGGATACCGCCATGCAAGCTATTGACGCTACCTGGCCCGAAGGTGTTGAAGGCAGCGCCAGCATTACTGAAGAAGAACCAGCGGCCGAAATGCCCGATGTTGGTTTTGCCTACCCGCCTGGTGGTTTCCTGGAACGGGCTATCAATGGTGAGTTTGCTGGCGCCACCGTGACTGTAGACGGCGCTTTTGAAGGCAACGACCCGGATGGGGTGAAGTTCGCCGAATCTATGGCTGCTTTTGAAGAGGCGACCGGCATTACCGTCAACTACATCGGCAACAAAGAGTTCGAAGGCTCCATTGCCATTCGGGTGGATGCGGGTGATGCCCCGGACATCGTGGACTTCCCCCAGCCCGGCCTCTTTGCCAACTTTGTGCGCAGCGGCGATGTGATTCCGGTGACGGAGTTCATGTCTGAAGAATGGCTCTCGCAGCAGTACAACCAGGGCTGGCGTGAATTCAACACCGTGGACGGCCAGGAGATGGGTGTCATGCACCGCTTCTCCGGCAAGAGCCTGGTCTGGTATCCCAAAGCGGCCTGGGACGCGGCCGGATATGAAATCCCCGAAACCTGGGAAGAGTTGGTGGCGCTGACCCAAATGATTGCCGACGATGGCGACACCGCCTGGTGTATTGGTATTGAGTCTGGCGCGGCTACCGGTTGGGTAGCGACTGACTGGACGGAAGAGATGATGCTGCGCACCACCTCCCTGGAGAACTACGATGCCTGGGTGGCCGGTACATTGCCCTTTGACTCTCCCGAAGTGAAGAATGCCATCGAGACCTGGAGCGAGTTGTGGTTCAATGATGATTATGTGCTCGGCGGCCGTTCCTCCATTGTCTCCACCTTCTTTGGCGATTCCCCCGGCCCGATGTTTGAAGACCCGCCCCAGTGCTGGCTGCACAAGCAGGCCAACTTCATCACCAGCTTCTTCCCTGAAGGCACGGAGTATGGCGTGGATTATGACTTCTTCTATCTGCCGCCAGTGGATGAGGCTTACGGCCGTCCCTTCCTCGTCGCTGGTGACCTCATTGCCATGTTCAATGACCGTCCCGAAGTCCGGGCGCTCATGGAATACTTCACCACCCCACAATCCGTCAGTGGTTGGATGGAAGGAGGTGGCGCCATTGCCGCCCACCAGACCGCTACCGAGGATATGTATGGCTCCCCCCTGGACTGGGGCGTCTCCGAACTGGTTAGCCAGGCCACCAGCTTCCGCTTCGACGGCTCTGACCTGATGCCCGGTGAAGTCGGCGCTGGCTCCTTCTGGGAACAAATCTCCAGCTACGTCGCCGGTTCCATTGACCTGGATACCGCCATGCAAGAGATTGACGCTACCTGGCCTGAATAGCTTTTTGTGAGTAGTTTGTAGTAGGGGCAGGTCTTGTACCTGCCCCTACTAACCCAACTTGGAGGAGAGGGCACATGAACTACGTGAGTGAAAAAGAAAAACAAAGTCAATCGGCGGGAGTTGGGATTCTTTCTTTTATCGGGCGTGTGGCGCTGGCTATTGCCATTCCCGCTATTGCCTTTTATGTACTCTACCTGGGTTTTCTCTTTCTGCGTGACAGTGATGCCCCCCGCTGGGTCATCACCCTGGTTGCCATTGTTTGGGGTGTGGGGGGTGTAGCCCTTTTGTATTGGATTTTCAACGGCATTGTCGAACGGCTGCCCAGCCAATGGACAGAACGACTCCAACCGTTTGTCTTCGTCGGGCCGGCCATGGCCATCCTGGCCTGGTACCTGGCAATCCCCACCGTCCGCACGTTTTGGATAAGCCTGTTTGATCGGGACGGCCCGGCCGAGGGGCTGAGTGTAGTAGAGCTGATCAACAGTGAAGGGTTTGTTGGCCTGAGTAACTATGTGGCTGTATTCACCGAACGAGTGATGCTGGAAGCATTTCGCAACAACATCATGTGGATCGTATTCGGCAGCACCTTTTCGGTTGTCTTTGGCTTACTCATTGCCGTTCTGGCTGACCGCAGCCGCTATGAGAAGCTGGCCAAATCCCTCATCTTTCTGCCCATGGCTATCTCCTTTGTGGGCGCCAGCATCATCTGGAACTTCATCTATGAATACCGGCCGGCTGGTCAAACACAAATCGGCCTGCTCAATGCCATCCTGGTCGCTTTAGGCGGTGAGCCAAAAGCCTGGGCCCAATGGGTTGATATTGCCCCCTGGAACAATCTCTTCCTGATTGTAATTGTGATCTGGTTGCAAACGGGCTTCTCCATGGTGCTGTTTTCGGCCGCGTTGAAAGGTATTCCTGAGGAACTGCTGGAAGCCGGCCGTATGGATGGCGCCAGTGAGTTTCGCATATTTTTCGGCATCATGGTCCCATACATTCGCGGCACACTCATCACCGTCTGGACGACTATCGTCATCTTCACCTTGAAGATTTTTGATGTGGTCTGGGTAATGACTGGTGGGCAATTTGGCACACACGTTATTGCCACCCAGTTTTACAGGCAATCCTTCACCAATCGCAATTCCGGTTTCGGTTCGGCCATTGCCATTGTGTTACTCATCGCCGTTATTCCGGTCATGATCTATAACCTGAAGCAGTTTAGAGAGCAGGAGGCATTTTAAGATGAGCAGCGCAAAAAGAAAAAAACGACTGAGTAGCCTGTTTATTAACGGCGCCCTTCTTTTGATTATTTTGCTTTGGACCATTCCCACGCTGGGGATTTTTATCTCTTCGTTTCGCGCCAGGGACGACATTGCCACCTCTGGCTGGTGGAAGGTACTGCCACACCGGGAATGGCAACAGACGGCGACCATTAATCCCAGAGAAGCAGGACTTGATCCTGATGGGATCATGGAAATAGAAGGGGCTACTGGCACTTTTGAGGAATTACGGGAGGGCATTGAGACACCAAATGGCAAGCAAGTGATCTGGGTCGGCAACAGACGTATAGGTGAAATACAAGTGCAAGAACAGGTCTGGACTGTCAGTTGGAACTTTACACTGGACAACTATAGGCAAGTTCTGGGCGGTCAGGATTTTGAATTTACCAGCCCGGATGGCGAAGTGAGGGTTGTGCCTGGTGATAATATGATTGGCGCATTCCTCAATAGTCTGGCGGTAGCTATTCCGTCTACGGTGATCCCTATTCTCATTGCAGCTTTTGCGGCTTATGCTTTTGCCTGGATGAGCTTCCCAGGGCGGCGTTGGATGTTTATTTTGGTGGTAGCCATGTTGGTTGTGCCCTTGCAAATTGCGCTGGTACCAATTTTGAGAGATTACCGGGCATTGGAAATTAATGGCACTTTCCTGGCGATCTGGCTGGCGCATACCGGTTTTGGGTTGGCCTTAGCCACTTACCTTCTCTATAACTACATCAGTACGCTGCCACGTGAAACATTGGAGTCGGCTTTTATTGATGGCGCTTCTCATTTTACCGTGTTTGTACGGCTGGTGTTGCCACTATCTGTGCCGGCATTAGCTTCGTTTGCCATTTTCCAGTTCTTGTGGGTGTGGAACGATTATCTGGTGGCGCTAATCTTTTTAGGAGGCAATCCAGAATATGAACTGGTTACACAGCGCATGGCGGCGATTGTGGGTTCGCGGGGGAGTGAATGGCATTTGCTGACGGCCGGGGCCTTTGTTTCCATGGTGCTGCCGTTGGCGGTGTTCTTTGGTTTGCAGCGGTACTTTGTGCGTGGGTTGATGGCGGGGTCGGTGAAGGGATAGTAACAGTAAACAGTGAGCAGTGAGCAGTGAGCAGTGAGCAGTGAGCAGTGAGCAGTGAG
>CAZOPF010000014.1:52255-73732 GCA_964581605.1 uncultured Ardenticatenaceae bacterium | reverse complement strand
CAAACACTCAAACACCCAAACACCCAAACACCCAAACACCCAAACACTCAAACACTCAAACACCCAAACACTCAAACACCCAAACACAAGGAGATGGTATTGAAACAATTACGTGCGATTGTATTTGATATGGATGGGCTGATGGTGGATAGCGAGCCATTGTCGCGGCAGGCGTGGGATGAATTTTTACGGCCGTATGGCGGCCAGATCAGCGACGAAATGCAGAGCCGGATCATCGGGCTGCGTGCTGATGTGAGCGCCTCGCTTATCCGTGAAGCCTTTGCCGTTCCGCTGAGTGTGCCCGACATGATTGCCCGGCGGGCGGACATTTATGCCCGCATCCGGGCGCAGGGTGTGCCGGTGATGCCTGGCCTGATGGAGTTACAGGCAGCTATTGCCGCCCGGAATATCCCCTGGGCGGTGGCTTCGTCCAGTAGCCGCCGCCATGTCACCGAGATATTGGCGCAGATAGGGCTGGCCGATACGGTGTATGCCACTGCCTGCGGTGACGAAGTGGCCCATGGCAAACCAGCTCCCGATCTCTATTTGTTGGCGGCGGCACGGTTGGGCATTGCCCCGGCCGACTGCCTGGCATTGGAAGATTCGGCGCCGGGCAGCCAGGCCGCTATTACGGCTGGTATGTCGGTCATCGCTATTCCCAACGGCCATACCGCCGATGCAGACTTTAGCCATGTCACGGCCGTCTACCCCTCGCTGCATGAAGTGGCGGCCCGGCTGGATGAGCTGATGGGGTGACAGAAACATCTCCACCTCTTCATAATTCATAATTCATAATTCGATCAAGTCGAAAGGTGCGCTGCTCCTGGCGGGCGTGGCAATAGGCGATGAGGTAGGTTTGGCCCTGGTGAAGGGTGGGATAATAAGGGGTGATGGTGCGCCATGTGCTGGTTGTATCACCATACAGGATGGAAAGGGTACGGCCGTTTGCCAACGCTTCTTCAATAACGGGTGGCAAAGTAATGACCGGCGGCGGTGGGGTGTAAACAGGGCCGCCTTGGGCAAACAACAGATCATCCACAGAAATGAGACGTTGTTTTGCCAGTTCCCGCGCCATGCGTTTCAGAATTTCGGCGGTGGTGTAAACATCTCCCAGCGCCCGGTGTGCCCGGCCCATGCGCACACCAAGCTGTTGGGCGACCGCTCCCAGGTTGTTGTGATCAAAGTGAAAGCAGCGGCGAGCCAATTCCAATGTACACAGCCAGGGGTTAGGCGGGCTAATGGGTGTGATCTGTTGCTGCCGGAAATGGATGAACAGTTCCATTCCAATAAAAGCAGCATCGAAAGGAGCGTTATGAGCAACCAGCAGCGCACCATCAATAAGGGTTAGGAGTTGTGCTGACATTTCCGCAAAAGCAGGCTGGCCGACCAGATCGGCATTGGTAATGCCGCTTACACGGCTGGCTGCGGGGTCTAGCGGCCGGCCGGGGTTGAGCAATGTGGAAAATTGGGCAGTTTCGCGGCCGTTTTCCAACCGCACGGCCGCTATTTCGATCACACGATGCCCCAGTTCTGGTATCAGGCCGGTCGTTTCTGTATCAATGACGACAACCGGCTGTGCAAATAGTGGTTGTTCTGAAAAGTAATTCATAGGGTGTTGAGCGGGATGGTTTGGCCGGGTGAGGAAAAGAGCAAGAGTGAGCAAATTGTCAGGCGATACGCCAATTTTCATCCCGGCATCTTATGTTACACTATGTTGGCAGGTGGTACGAGTGGTTAGCTAGATGATGGATGTGGCTGAAAAATGAGTATGTCGCAGGGAAAGCGCACAAATAAACAGATGTCTGGCCCGGCCCAGAAGGGCATCAACTTTTGGGAAGTGTTAAATACGGCAGCGGCCGCATTACAGCGGGCGGCTCATTCAGAAACGGCCGTCTATGATACGTTCCGAGAACAGATGACGGCACTTGGGTTGCAGGGTAGCATCAATTGGTTTGATGATACCTACACCGTTTTAACGATGACATCAGTCGTTTTCCCGCCACGCATTTTGCGAATGTTGCGCCGGTTTGAAAAGATTGCGGGGCAAACGGCCACTGGATTTCAGTATCCAGCCACCTTATTGGGGCCATACACAACCACCTTGCTCAACGAATCGGTCGTGTTTTTGCCGGATAATACAGCTTTGTTGCAGACGCTCATGGTGGAAAAGGCACGGCCGTTTGTGAAACAACTTGTCACCGTCTTTGGCCGAACGCCGGGCATACTCGCCCCTTTGTACATAGAGGGGCAGGTGAAAGGGTTTCTTTACCTGGCTGACCAGCGCCTGACGGCCGAAAGTTGTTCGGCCGTTATCGCATTGGCCAATCATCTGGCAATTGCCCTCGAAAACGCCCGCCTCTTCCAGGAAATCGGCCGCAGCCGGGAAAAGATGCACTTGCTGACCGAAAACATACCAGGCGTTATATACCAATGTGTCAACAATTACACCTTTGACATGCTCTATCTTAATGATGCCGTGGAAACGCTTACGGGCTACCCCAAAGAGCGGTTTTTGAATGGCGAAATCAGCTTTCGGGACCTCTATCATCCTGATGATTCCCTGGTTATTCAGCCAGATGCCGTGGAAAGGTCTAGACCAGGTCTATATCATCTTGTTTATCGTATACGGCATCGTTCTGGGGCGTGGCGATGGGTGGAAGAGTTTGGCAAAGGTGTTTTTGATGAACAGGGGAAAATGCTGTTCCTGGAAGGCAGTATTTCTGATATTACCGAACGCAAGCAGGCAGAAATGCTGCAATCAACGCTCTACCGTATTGCCACAGTAGCCAACGCCGATTTCAGCCTGGAGCAGATTTACCCCGCTATCCATACAATTTTGAGCGATCTGATGGATGTGCAAAACTTTTATATCGCTCTGGTAATAGAAGAAACGGGGCTGATCCATTTGCCCTATTTTGTGGACGAGGAAGATAGTTATGATGGGCGGCCGTTTGATGGTAGCGGGGGGTTAACAGCTTATGTCATTGAATCCGGGCAGCCACAGCTACTTTCGCGCATGGAGTTGAAACGGCTCATGCAGTTAGATTTGCTGCAAGTGTTGGGGGCCATGCCAGAGGTGTGGCTGGGTGTGCCGCTGCGGACACAGGCAAAGGTGTTTGGGGCGATTGTGGTGCAAAGTTACCGCGATGGGCTGGCGTATACAGAACGGGAAAAACAACTGCTGTTTTTTGTGTCTGGCCAGGTGGCGGCCGCTATTGAACGCAAATGGTCAGAGGACAAATTGCGGGCGATGGCAGCGGAAATTGTGCAGCAGGCGCGAATGTTTGAGGTGGTGCTGTCTACAATGCCGGATCAATTTGTTGTGTATGATCGGGACGGCCGTATCACTTTTGCCAGTTCTTCCATGCTCCAGGCTCATCATCTTTCCGCGGCCGATGTATCAGGCAAAACGATGGATGATCTGGCTTTCTTGCCGCCGGACATTATGGCCCGGATCGAGCAAGATGGAGAGGAGATTTTCCGCACGGGAAAACCCATTCATGGCGAAGTGCAGATGATGAGCAGCCAGGGGCTGCGTGATGTGGAGTATATTTTGTCGCCGGTAAGGGACGAAGAGGAGCGGGTGACGGCCGTTGTGCTGGCTGCCAGGGATATTACCCAACGCAACAAGACGAAAGCGGTGCTGCATTATGCCCAGAAAATGGAAAGCCTGGGTATTTTGGCCGGTGGTGTAGCCCATGATTTCAATAATTTATTGGTGGGCATGATGGCCCAAACTTCCCTGGCCATAGCCAAATTACCGGCCGACAGCCCGGCCATTCGTCATTTGCAAAAGGCGATGGAAGCCACTGAACGAGCCGCTGTTCTCACCCAACAAATGTTGGCGTATTCGGGTCATGGGCAATTTACGGCCGTGCCCCTCCACCTCAACACGCTGATTCAAGATTATTTACACTTGCTGCGCGTGTCGGTGAGTTCGCACATCTCCATAGAACTTGATCTGGCAGCTAACCTCCCGATGATGGAGGGGGATCCCGGTCAGCTACAACAGTTGTTGCTCAATTTAGTGCTCAACAGCAATGAAGCGATTGGCAATCGAGACGGCATCATTCGGCTGGCAACGGCCGTGCGCCCTGTCAGCATCACGGATGATGTGTATTGGCAATTGACCAATTTCCCTTTGTCGCCAGGCAATTATCTGGTGCTCACTGTGGAAGACAACGGCGAAGGGATAGATGCAGCAACTCTCCCCCGGCTGTTTGAACCCTTTTTTACCACCCGATTTACCGGGAGGGGATTGGGGCTGGCGGCCGTGTTGGGCATCATTCGTGGGCATAGGGGGGGCGTTCGGGTAGTTAGCAAACCCGGCGCTGGCGCTAACTTTGAAATGCTTTTTCCGGCCTTGCCAGAAATAGTAAATATCACGCATTCGCGCACGCCTGCCCGTACCAACTCTGGCCGGGTGTTGGTTATTGATGATGAACCGGCCGTTTGTGAAACCATTACAGATATTTTAGAACTGGAGCAAATTGAGACAGTTATCGCTTTTGATGGCGAAACGGCTATTGCTACTTATCAACAGCATCGTGATCAAATTGACCTGGTGTTGTTGGATCTCTCGCTGCCTGGCCTGCGTGGCGAAGAAATCTTTAACCAGCTCAAAGCATGCAATGCAGATGTTCGGGTCATCCTCACGTCTGGGTATAACGAAGTGGAAGCCATCCGGGGTTTTGGTGAAGAGCCTGTTGCCTTTTTGCAAAAGCCTTACTCATTGGACGAATTGGTTACGGCCGTGCGCCAACATCTCCCCCCCGCATCGGCCAACTATCACTCGTGACAGGTGTGATCTGGGCACTTTCACCAAAGGGGAGCACTCTCATTTCTGGTAACTTAACTGTAGAGATTCATGGCTCAATCCCCTACACTTCATCCTGACTTGTGCTGAAATGCGCGGTTCAGTGGGAAATAGTGGGAATCAAAGAGGGCGATGACAACATCGCCCTCTTTGGCTTTTCAGGGGAGAATAGCATCAGTTATACGCAATGAACCTTTCCAAAGCGTTATTGACCATATCCTCAAAATCCTTAACAAGATTGATGATCAATAAAACAACAGCAAAACCGATGGAGCTTGAAAAGACGCCACTAATAAGCCTGAATCAATATCTTTTATCAAGCGGTTCCTGAATGTGTTGCGCATCATTTCCCCTGCTGCGGCCGGTGCCGGTGTTCAAGGCCGGGCCACTCTACTTATCCGAACGCAACTGCCACAATTTCAGGGCCAGGTTCAGCCCCAGGCGCATATTAGCCTGGTTCAGGTCGTGCCCGGTGAGTTCCTGGATGCGCTCCAGCCGGTACAGTAGGGTGTTGCGATGCACAAAGAGGGATTCGGCCGTCTGGCTGATGTTGCCGTGATGGTTGAAATAAGCGTCAATTGTTTGCACCAGGGCACTGTTGTGCCGCTCGTCATACTCAATCAACGGCCCAATCACCTGCCGCGTGAAGCTGCGCACGGCGGGAATATCTTCCAGTTGTCCCAACAGGCGGTACACCCCCAGGCTGCCAAATTCCACCACTTCATCCTGAATTTGCAGCCGTTCGCTGAGCTGCATCGCCTGTAACGCTTCGCCATAAATGCGCGGCCAGTCAGCCAGCGATGAAGTTGGCCCGCTCATACCGGCAATCAGGCTTTCTTTGGGGAATTCGGTACGTACCTGTTCCAGAATACGCCGCCCCAGTTCATGGGCGGTATCCATATCATTTTCGGTGCGGAGTTCCTGGAAGATGCAGACGTGTGCGCCGCCGTAGATATGGACGAGGGCCGCCCGGCCGTGTGTGGAGAGTGCCCAGTTCACGGCCGTTTCCAACCGGCGCAGTGAGGGTGCATCTTTCCGTACCCAGGTAAACGTCATCACGGCGTGGGGCGTATTGGTTTCGTGGTCTAACCGACTGGCCAATCGGTCAATTTCGCGTGGTGGCAGCGTGCCCGCCAGCAACCCTTCCAAAAAGTCGCCGCGCAGCGCTTTTTTGGCCTCACTCACCGCTTTAGCCTTCGCCATCTCCAGGGCAAAGGCGGCCGCTCCATGTTCCACCGCCTGCTGATCGAGCAAGTCCAGTTCATCGGCCAGACCAATTAACGAGAGATAGCCGCGTGCCCGGTCGCCGGAAATAATGGGGCTGACCAGACGGCCGATATTTTCAATGGGCAAAATTTGCTGCCAATGGCTCTGGCGGGCGCGGGCGGCCGCTTTGCGGTTGCGCAAAACAGGGGGCAGTTCTTCACGCTGGGTCAGCTCTTCTACGATTTTTTCCACATCCAACGTGTTGGAAGCGGGAACGCTGATGGCCTTAATTTCCAGCCGTTTATCCTGCACGACCACAATTTTGCCGGTCAGTTTGGCGATCACATCAGTCATGGCCGGAATACCCTGCTCTTCGCGGGACATTTCGGACAGGGTGCGGTATAGCTGCAAGCCGCGTTCGGTGGTGGCGGCGTAGCGGTCTACCAACAAGGCGGCAATGGCCCGGTTAGCTTCGCGCACGGAGGTTTCTGGCGGGGCTATCAGCAAGGGTAGATCGAGCCGGGTGCCTGCGACGGCCGTTTGTTCAGACACCGCCTGAAATATCAAAATGCCCGCCACGTCCAGTTCCGCCAGGGTGTGCAGTTTGGAGATAAATAGTTTGTCTGGGAGACGCTCCTGCAAAGCAGGCGGCAGAATGACCAGATCGTGTGCCTGTGCTTGCAAGGGCAGATTATCCCAGGAAGTCAGGACAACTACCCAATCCACTTTGCGACGAGCGGGGTCTTTGCCAGCAGCTACGGCCGTTTGCAATGGCAACGCCAGCCGCAGCACATCACTGATATTCACTTCACCATGCGAAGGCTGATTGCTCATATTCTTTAGGAGATCAAGAGACTAAAACTCAGTCGCCTAATCTCCCAATCTCCTGATTGTTGTTCACCGGCAGCCTTACAATAAATGTCGCTCCTTCTCCCGGTGCGCTGACTACATTAATTTCGCCACCATGTTGTTCAATGATACGGTGGCTGGTGGCTAAACCCAGGCCGGTGCCTTTGCCGGGGTCTTTGGTAGTATAGAACGGTTCAAAGATATGAGCCAGTTCTGCGGCCGTCATTCCTTTGCCATTATCGCGGAACAAAACCTGCACATAAGGCTGGTCTGAGGCCAACCGGGTCGTGATTTCAATTTGGCGGTTGGTGGGTGAACCTTGCAGCGCGTCGCGGGCATTGATAATCAGGTTGAGCCAGACACTTTTGAGGTGCTCCCAACTGGCGACAATACGCGGCAGATCATCGGCCATGTTTTGTATGACCTGGGTATCGGCCGTCAGCAGTTGATATTGCACCAGGGCCAATGTTTGATGGATAGATTTGTTGATGTCCCCGGCCGTGAACTCATATTGCTCTTGCCGGGCAAAATCCAACAGCCCACGCACCACGCGGGCGGCACGCTCGCCGGCCTGCTGGATCAGGTCTACCGATTCGTAATTTTCATCTTCGGGCGGGATGGTCAGTTTCAGGATTTCCGCATTGGCGTTGATGGCCGTCAGTGGATTGTTGATTTCGTGGGCCACACCGGCTGCCAACTGGCCGATGGCTGCCAGTTTGCCCGCTTGCAGCAGCGAACTTTCCAGCCGTCGTTCTTCGGTGCGATCTTGCCAGACGATGACGGCACGGGCAGAACTGGCCTGTTTGCCGGGAATGGGGTAGGCGTTGATGTCCCATTCGCGGGGCAGGTGGTCTTCGCCTTTGTAGTTGAGCGTCCAGTGTTCGGCGACTTTTTCCTGGAGGGTGTGGGCCATGAGGCAGTGGTTACAGGGAGTGGCACGGCCGTAAAACGCCTGATAACACACCTGCCCCACCAGTTCATCCAACGCGGCCCCCAATTCATCTACCTTACTTTTGTTCACGGCTACCAGTTGCCACTCATCGCTGATGGTGTAAATCGGGTTGGGAATGCCATCTATGAGCGCTTGCAGCGTGTTGCGGTTTTCCAGCAGTTCTTGTTGGCGCTGGCGGATGCGCTGAAAGAGCCAGGCGTTTTCCACCGCTTCGCTAACGGAACTGGCGAGGGAGTTGAAAATATCCAGGTCAAAGTCGGTGAAACGGCCGTCTTGCTTGTTATAACCACACATGATACCCACCGCCCGCCCGCGCACCAGCAAGGGGGCGATGATGAGCGATTGTACGTCGTAGTTGGGGGGGGCGTCGGTGGTGGGTCGGTAACGGCCGTCAGCCATTGCCTGGTTCAAATAAATGGCCTGCTGCTCGCCGTAGGCCAGCCCCATCAAGCCGTCATCGGTGGCAAGAGAGGGCAGGGCGGTGATGGGCACGTCGCCATCCTGGTTGCGCAGGTTTTTGTAGCGCAGTTTACCCCCTTCCAGCAGCAGCACGGCCGCCAGCTCAACTTCCATAAGGGTGTGGATGCCTTCGGCGGCCGCTTCCAATATCTCCGCTTGCTCTAGCTTCGCCGCCACCGTCTGCGCCAGCCGGTTTAGCCCGGCCAACTGCTGCCCCTGCCGTTGGAGCTGCTTTTCCAACTGTTGGGTACGCAAAATCGTTTTCACCCGCGCCAGCAATTCCTGGGGGCGGTAGGGTTTGGTGATGTAGTCGTCGGCCCCGGCCGTCAGCGCCTCCACCTTTTCACTGCTCCCGGCAGCGGCCGTTAGCAGCACCACCCGCGTGTAGCGCAAGTCAGGATGTTCCCGAATCCAGGTCAGCACATCCAGCCCGGACAGATTCGGCATCCGCATATCCAGCAGCACCAGGTCAATTTCCCCCCGGTTTTGCAGCGTAGATTGCAAGAATGAAATGGCTTGCTCCCCGTCGCTGGTAATAGAAACCTCAAACCCCTCTTTTTTCACCAGATAATCGGCCAGCGACTCGGCAATCTCCGGCTCGTCATCCACAATGAGCAGGTGAGATGGGGGGGGGGAGAGGGGAGCGGTGGGTGACATGGAGATTGGGAGATTGGGAGATTGGGAGATTGGGAGATTGGAGAGTCAATCTCTTAATCTCCTTATCTCCCAATCTCTAATTCCCTTCAGGCGTAGTCGTAAAGGTATACCCGTGCCCCTGCACCGTCAGGATATATCGTGGTTCGTTGGGGATGGGTTCAATCTTTTCGCGCAGGTTTTTGATGTGGGCACGCACCAGTTCCGGGCTGCCTGTGTCGCGGGGGTAATCCCATACATCTTGTAAAAGCTGCTGGCTGTTGAAAACCTGGTCAGCGTGGCTCATCAGATGGTAGAGCAGGTCAAACTGCACATTGGTCAACAGGGCCACGCCGTGAGGTGTGGTCACTTTGAAGCTGCGGGTATCCAACACAACTTTGCCGGCAAAAACTTCTGCGGGAGGGGCGGCCGTTACTGTTTTGGGGGCAATGCGGCGCATGATGGCCCGCACGCGCAGGTGCAACTCTTCCATGTTGAACGGCTTGACCAGGTAATCATCGGCCCCGGCACGAAAACCTTCGATTTTGTCTTCGTCTTTGGCTTTGGCAGTGAGAAACAGCACCGGAATTTCCTTTAGCAGTGGGTCGCCGCGTACCTGGCGGCATACCTGGTAGCCATCCATGCCGGGCATCATAATGTCCAGCACGAACAGATCGGGGGGGTGACGATGCGCCAGTTGCAGCCCTTCTGTGCCGCTGTTTGCCACCATGACAATGTGATCATAGGTTTTCAGCACACGCTGCAAGGTGCGCGACACCAATTCATCGTCGTCAATAACCAGGATAGTAGCCATTGGGAACTCCTCTGTGACAGACCCTAAGGGTTTCTGAAAACCGTAGGGTCTTCGTTATGTGAACCTGTTGGCGTAGTATAACAGATTTTATTGGTGTGGGGGAATTAGTGAGGGGGTACGGCCGTCATCTCATAAAAAAAGACCAGAGGTGTTATCTCTGGCCCTTTCAGTATGCCCAGGAGAGGACTCGAACCTCCACGTCCGTCAGGACACAGGCCCTCAACCTGCCGCGTATGCCAATTCCGCCACCTGGGCTTATGGCTTGGATAAGGCCAATTATAACCACTGTCAGATGAGTGTCAAAAGGGTAAGTAACCGTGCAGTAAGTATGTAATTGAGTAATTGGGTAATGAGCCGCTTCAATTACTTAATTACCCAATTACCCAATCGCTAACTTATGCATATTCCGCCATGCGGCAGATAAATCTGCACCACCGTGTTCTTCGCGCAACTATTCCAACAATATCCCGGCGATGGAGACGAGCGAATGGTCTTGTGCGTCGGCGGGGCAGTGGGCGTAGGCAATTTGCACGCCTTCGGTGCTGCCCAGGTATTGCAGCAGCAGGTAGATGGGGGAGAAGCCACAGATGCGGTTCTGGTCTTGCACGGCCGTAATCTGCTCATAAAACCCGGCGGCATCCCCACGTATGATGGCCTGTATCAGCCGGCCATCTGATTGGCGCAGGGCGGCACGACGGCCATCATCCATCACAAACTCGTCGCCAAATGCCGGGCCAACGTGGGCAAAATCTACCGAAGCTATCGCCAGCACCCGGCGGTCGGCCGTTTCTCGTTTTAACGTTTCCAGAGCAGTCAGCAGCAGGTCGTCTTGCGCTGGGTGGCGGCCGTTCAGCATGAAGTGGTGGAATGAGCCAATCAGCACCGGCAGCATCGGTTTGGGATTAACGCCCGCCTGTTGGTAAATGTGATGCAGCCAGACGGCCGATAGCTCGATGGAATGTTCGTTGCGGTGGTGCAACTCCTCAGCAAAGGCATTTTCTGGGCCAATGGCGGCCGCCAGCCGGTCTACCAGCTCCAGGTCGGTGGGGATGACGCCATAGGGAGTGGCGTAATGCTGGCGGGTGAGCGTGAAGGTGCCCGCCCCGCCTTTGTGGTCGGTGCCAAAGATGATGACCAGATCCGCAGCCAGCACAGCCTGGCACGCCCGCTGCCACACGCCGGCATAAACGGGGCCGCCACGTGGATAATCAATATGAGGGGAGATGAGACCCCGGCCGTGCCAGGGCTGCCAGCCATTGAGATTATCGGCACGGCCGTACTCCTCCAATAGCAGCCTCAGGCGTGCGGGCTGTTCCGGGTAACTGTTCTTTGCCAATGCGGGCGGCCGAAAGGGTTGGGCACGGTATTCAGCCCATACCTCCTCCATGCGTTGCCGTGAGCGGGCATTGTCCAGCAAACACGCCTCGTCCAACTGCGCCAGCGTATCCAGCACGATTGTTTCTTCTAATTCCACACCCAAATGTTGACATAACGCTCGATGAACCTGCAGCGCATCGCGTGAGCCATCCATAAAGAGGAGCATTTGGGCCAGCACGGGCGGCATGATCAGCTGGTAGGGAGTTAACTGCAATGGGTCATGTAAATACCACATTTGCTGCCCCAGGTGGTAAACCTGTTGATAATCCAGTGGGCGGAGTTTCAGATGTTCGGCCAATGCGGGTTCTCCGGGAAAAAGGTGTTTGGTTGTTTACGTGTTGACATGAGTGCCTGAACACCTAAACAGTTGAATACTTAATCACCTGACATGGTGAACTTTTATTTGTCTGATTGCGTAAAACGGTTCAAACTGGAATGAGTATGGAGAGAAGGCACAAAAAATGCAAGGAATGATAGAGGCGCATATGGTAAACATTAAATTGACGGGGCTGGTGTGGGGCATACTGTTTCTGGTCGCCTGTGGTCAGGGGCCAGTTGTGGAAGCTGGCCCGGCGGTGCTGGCAACAACGGCGGTCACAGCAGAACCAGCCATCGCACACACGGCCACTGCAACTGCACCCAGCACAACAAGCGTACCCACCTCCACGACCGATGTGCCGGATACGGCCGTGAGGGGTGGCATCGTGGCCGGAGGGCGTTCGATTGGCGACCCTTACGCCCCCGAACTGGGCAACACCGGCTATGATGTGCGGCATTACACCCTGCAACTCACTCTCGACCCGGCGCTGGAGTACGAAATTGAGGGTGTGGCGACCATTGACTTGGTAGCTGCGCTGGATAACCTGGGGGAAGTATCGCTGGATTTTATGGGCTTCGATATTGATGAACTACTGGTTGATGGGCAGCCAGCTGATTTCCGCCGTGAAGCGGGCAAACTCATTGTTACGTTGCCCAAACTACTGGCTTCTGAGGAGCAGTTCCAAATCATCGTTCGTTATCATGGTCAGACGGTGCAAGACCCTTCTCCGTATGTGGGTTTTGCCAGTTGGTTGGGGCTGTTTTATGAACGGGACAATACCATTTACATCCTCTCTGAGCCAGACGGGGCGCGGTACTGGTTTCCCAACAATGACCACCCGCGTGACAAGGCAACCTACCGTTTTGAGATTACCGTGCCAGAGGGGATGACGGCCGTTGCCAACGGCCGTCTCATCAGCCAGGAAAACAACACCTTCATCTGGGAACACAACTACCCCATGGCCTCTTACCTGGCAACTGTTGCCGTTGGCGATTACGAGCGCATAGAGACGCTATCGCCAACTGGGATTCCTGTGCGTGATTACGTTTTTTCTGATAGCCGGGCAGAATTTGAACAGGCTACGGCCGCCAGCCAGGCAGCCATTGACTGGATGGGTGATTTATTTGGCGATTACCCCTACGAAGAATTTGGTTATGTGGCCGTTCATGCGCCCGGCGTGTCGCTGGAAACGCAGACGATGGTGCTGCTCTCTACGGGCATGTTGGATGAGCAGACGGCCATCCACGAACTGGCGCATATGTGGTTTGGCGATTGGGTCAGCCTGGATTCCTGGGGCGAAATGTGGCGCAATGAAGGTTTTGCCACCTACACCTCCTTCCTCTGGGAGTACCGCGATGATCCCGAAGGATTGGAACTGCAAATGGAGGGCATCCGCGCCTTTTTAGAGGACAACGATGAACTGGGCCAACCGCTGCGCAATCCGCCTCCTGCCGACCTGTTCAGCGGCTACACCTATTTCGGCGGTGCGCTCATGATTCACGAATTACGCCGGGAAATGGGTGACGACGCCTTTTTTGCCGGACTGCAAACCTATTTCCAGCAATACGGGCATGGCACAGCCAGTGATGAACAGTTTATTGCCGTCATGGAAGCGGCCGCCGGGAAATCATTGGCTGACTTTTTCAATCGGTGGTTGGGGGGGGGTGAGGATGTAATTGAGTAATTGGGCAATTGACATAATTACCCAATTACTCAATTACTTAATTACCCAATTACTCTTTTTCCTCGGCCCGCATCCGGCTGACGAGACGGCCGAGTTCTTGCCCGGCAACTTCACGCCCACCCAAACCAAAGGCCAGGGCGGCGGCCAGGGCCAATGCACCCAATATCAGGCCGAACGCCAGATTAACAATATCATCGGCTAACCCCAGCTGGCGTAGGGCCATGGCGATAGCCAGGATGAGGATGGCAGCGCGGGCGGCGATACCCCACACACGGCCGTTGGCCCCGCCCGCGCTTGCCACCAGAGATTGTGCCAGGTTGGCAAAATAGAGGCCAAAAGCAATGATCGCCAGCGCCAGCACCACCCGGAAGAAGAAATCTACCATGGTGGCTAAGATGAGTGACAGCGACTCCGAATTGAGCAGGTCGGTGGCCGCTACGGCCGCAAACAACATAATGCCGATCAGTACCAGATACCCCACCAGCTGGGAGGGGGTGCGTGTCCCGGCATAGTTGATCCCCAATGCGGCCGGCCAACGGTCAAAGCCAATGCCCGCCAGCAGGTCTACCACCAGCCCCATGACCAGCCGGGCAATGTAATAGGCAATTACCAGCACCAGCACCGCGCCAATAAAAGCGGGAATGGCGTTCAAAATGATGGTGAGCATGGAGGTGGCCGGGTCGGAGATGGCGGCAATGTCCAGCGCGTCTAACGCGGCAATGAGGATGACAAGCATGACGATAGCATAGGTGATGGTGCCCAGCAGCCGGGAAAGGGATTGTTCGCCGCGCAGCCCCACCCGTTCGCCCAGGCTATCTACCACACGAATGGCCGCCAGCAAGTTGGTGACCAGCTGCCGCAGCACCCGCGCCAGCAGCCAGCCGACCACAAAAATGATGAGGGCGGAGACAATGTTAGGCAGGTAAGCAAAGAAGGCGGATGTGGCCTGGGTGAAGGGTTCGGACACGGCCGTAACCCCCAACGCATCCAATATCGCCGGGATAAACAGCAAGATAACCAGCCAGAAAACGGTCACACCCAGCGATTCGCTAATGGAGACCTGCTCTCCTTCATGCAGCGCCCCATGCCGGGTCATGCGCTCATCCAGCTTTGCCATGCTGCACAGGCGAACCACAATAGCTTTGAAGATGACAGCCAGCACCCACGCCAGCAGCAGCAGCAGCAGCGCCGTAACCAGCCCTGGCAGGAATTCGCCGGTAATGCTGGTTAGCAATGGTTCAATGGCCTGGGCCACGATGACCAGATTGAGCCGTTCCACCACCGCCACAAAGACGAAAATGAGCAGCACCCAAAAGGTAATGGTGGCGATCAGGCTTTCCAGGTTGGCTTCTGGCAGACCAAAATCTCGACTAAACCGCCTGGCTACCCGTTCGTTCAGCCGAACGCGCTGCAACAGGCGACGCAGCAACCCGGCTACCAGACGGGCTACCACATACCCAATGACCAGGATAACCAGCGCAGCTAACAAATTAAACAGGCTGTTACCCAATGTTTCCACCAGGAAATCTTGAAATCTGTCCATTTTTATACTCCTTTTGACCTACAGGTTGATAAAAGACACAGGGCGGGCCGAAACCCGATGGCGGCTTACGGGCAGAGAGGGTTGAACCCTAACGGCCCTAAAACGAGATCCCACAACGGCCGTAACCCACCACAATAGAGATATTGCCCCTGCTGGTAACCGTCTAGCACAATGACCAGAATGCCGCAGCAGCAGATGAGTAATACCACCGCCAACACACAACCTGATACCACGCGATTAGTGCGACGGCCGCCTGGGGCTTCTGCTGCGGGCAGGTATTGATCCTGAAAAGATGCGGAAACTGGCGGGCGGGGTGGGGGTTTGACGGGGGGCAGATCGGCCGTATCTTCTTCTTCCAGGTGAATAGGCGGGGCGGGCATGAGGGGAGGGGCAACGGCCGTCTGGTAAAAAATCAGGCTGACGGTATCACCAAACTCAATCCGGTCGCCGTGATGAAGAGGCGTTGAACCCATGCAGCGTTGCCCGTTGACAAAGGTGCCATTGGTGCTGCCCAGGTCTTCAACGGTAAAGCCCTCACCCTTTTGCACAATCTGGGCGTGTCGCCGCGACATTTCCGGGTCATTGATGACAATTTCGTTTTGGGGGGAACGGCCGATGGTGCTGGCGACGGCCGTAATCTCATATCGTTTATCTGGCGTAGGCCCCCGCTCCAGCACCACATAGGCAGTTATACCGCGCGATGGGTTCGGTGGTGGGCTTAAAGTGAAGTCGCTCATCCAATCCTCCTGTGACGGCGTTGCCAGGAGTATAAAAATAAAGTGCGAAAGTGTGCAAGTAGGGGCGAGGCAGTTGGGAAAGATATTGATTTGCTAGACAAGATATGCCCCAACTGCCTCGCCCGTACAATTAGCGTGGCAGGTGGCAAGTGATTGCCTGCCACCTGCCACCTGCCACCCCAGGCAGCTTTTGGCGAAAACCCAATTGCCGATTATCATTTCCGCCTATGAATCGTGAAATTGCTCCTTATGGCTCCTGGAAATCTCCTATTACTTCCGATTTGATTGTAGCTGGCTCCATTGGGCTGAGTGAAATTCAATTAGATGGGGAAGCGATCTATTGGTTAGAAATGCGGCCGTCGGAAAACGGCCGTTACGCCCTGGTGAAGTGGACGCCGGATGGCGGCATTGAAGAAATGAGCGCCGCTGGATTTAACGTCCGTACCCTGGCGCATGAATATGGCGGTGGCTCTTTTGCCGTCCGTGATGAAGCTGTCTATTTCAGCAACTATGTAGACCAGCGCGTCTATGTGCAATATCCGTATGCCGAGCCGGAACCGTTGACTGCCAACGAAAAGCTCCGTTTTGCCGATGGGGTGGTGGATGCACGTCGAGGGCGGATGATCTGCATTCGGGAAGCACATCTAACGGCCGGGGAAGAAGCCGTCAACTCGTTGGTGAGCCTGAACCTGGAGGGCAATGAGGAAATGGGCGAGACGCTGGCAGCCGGCAATGATTTTTATGCCTCCCCCTGCCTCAGCCCGGACGGCCGTCAACTGGCCTGGCTCACCTGGCGGCATCCCAATATGCCCTGGGATGGCACAGAGTTATGGGTGGGCAACCTGGATGAAACGGGCACGGCCGTACTCAACCCCACCCTTGTTGCTGGCGGTAAAGAGGAATCCATCTTTCAGCCTCGCTGGTCGCCAGATAGCAGCTTATATTTCGTTTCTGACCGCAGCAATTGGTGGAATATCTATCGCTGGCGGGGCGGGCAGGTGGAAGCCGTATGCCCTCAACCGGCCGAATTTGGTCTACCACAGTGGGTTTTTCGCATGTCCACCTATAGCTTCGCTGACATGCAAACCATCATTTGTGCCTACACTCAGAACGGCGCCTGGCGGCTGGCCTGGTTGGACGTACACAGCGGCCGTTTGACTGATTTTGACCTGCCTTTTACCGACATCAGTTATGTGCAGGCAGGCGCAGGTTATGCTGCCTTTGTGGGTGGGTCAGCCACACGGCCGTCGGCCATCATCCGGCTGGACTTGCAAACCGGACAATGGCAGGCCTTGCGCCAGTCCACGCAACTCACAGTAGATGCTGCTTATCTTTCCACACCGCAGGCCATCGAATTCCCCACTGCCAATGGGCTGACGGCGCACGCCATCTATTACCCGCCACGAAATCGGGATTTCCAGGCTCCTGAGGGCGAAAAACCACCGCTGCTGACGTTGAGCCATGGCGGCCCCACCAGTGCGGCCAGGTCAACGCTGAATCCAGGCATTCAATATTTCACCAGCCGGGGATTTGCGGTGGTGGATGTGAACTATGGCGGGAGTACGGGCTACGGCCGTGCCTACCGCCAGCGTCTCAATGGCACATGGGGTATTGTGGATGTACAGGATTGTGCCAACGCGGCGCGTTATCTGGTAGCGCAGGGATTAGCCGATGAACGCCGTCTGGCCATTCGGGGCGGCAGCGCCGGCGGTTACACCACGCTCAGCGCCATCACCTTTGACGATACCTTCACCGCCGGGGCCAGCCATTATGGCATCAGTGACTTAGAAGCGATGGCGATTGAAACGCACAAATTTGAATCTCGCTATCTGGACACATTGATAGCCCCTTACCCGGAAGGCAAAGAAATCTATGTGCAGCGGTCGCCTATTCATTTTGTTGATCAGATCAACTGCGCCCTCATTTTGTTTCAGGGATTGGAAGATGTGGTTGTGCCGCCAAACCAGGCCGAGATGATGTTTGCGGCCGTTAACGCGAAGGGGTTGCCGGTAGCCTATGTGCCTTTTGCCGGGGAGCAGCACGGTTTTCGCCGCGCAGAAAATATCAAACGGGCGTTGGATGGGGAGATCTATTTTTACGGCCGTGTGTTTGGCTTCACGTTGGCAGAGCCGGTAAAACCAGTGGAAATAAAAAACTTACCATCATAGTGCTCCTCACCGGGGCATCTGGTGTAAACCAACACTGCCCGATGTGCGACCTTTCATCTGGTTTAATCGAGGAAAGAGTACGCAAAAGAGCAATATACAAATAAGAGGTAGAAAACGCGCCATCCTAAGATTTGTTTTATCGCTCCACCTTGGGTAGCCACCAATTATAACTAAGCGACGCATAACTTTGGAATACAAGTATGGATTATTGGTTCGCCACGCCAGAATCATAATGATTCCAAAGTAGATAATGCCACTTACACTTAACAACAAGAACCCAATTGATGTCAGAATGGATTGTGGTGCCCAGAAACCATTACCAACTTGCTCAAGTGATGCATTTTGACGAGTCATATCACCAACAATAACCAGACTAAAACCTAAGAGAAAACCAACCATTGAAAGCCGGAAAGGTT
The DNA here is from genome assembly GCA_964581605.1 of uncultured Ardenticatenaceae bacterium. Taxonomy (GTDB): domain Bacteria; phylum Chloroflexota; class Anaerolineae; order Promineifilales; family Promineifilaceae; genus CAADGU01. The sequence continues at coordinate 55,759 of CAZOPF010000014.1, read as the reverse complement.
TTTTGAGCCGCTTAACATATACATGGAAACTTAACCTCTTTACTTCTGGCGATGGATTTTCAGACATTTCAACCCCCGGTCAAGCCCCAGGCTGGAAACCAGCGTTAGATTTGCTCCCATTCCTCTCGGCCGATACCCGCCTGGCGTAAAATTCGTGATAACAACGCTGCACTGATATCCCCGCCATGTGGGTTGGGAATAACCAGGCGAACCTCCCCCCTGACCATGTATTGATGTTTGCCACCGGAGTAAGGGCCTTCAAAACCGGCACTGCGGGGAGTTTTGATCAGCTTTTGGCGTGAAATTGGCGCAAGGTGAGGCATCAGACAGTTTCGGGAATAACATCCAGTTTTAACCCATTAACAACAGGCAAAGTATGTCCCAGGCGCAACCCCAATACGATCCAACCTTCCAGCACTTCTTGTAATTCTTCACGGCAAGATTCCAGGCTATATGTATTGGCATACACACCTTGAACCCCCGGAATTTCGCCGTAAAAACTGCCATCTTCCAAAATCTCATAAGTTGCCTGCTGCATGGCTGCCTGAATATAAGTAGTTAGCATTTTGTACCTCTTTTCAGCGTATAGAAGCTATAGGCATTATATCGGGTCATATCCCAGATTGGAAGCCAGCCAGCGCTCGGGCGCTCGGTGGTTTCTACTGTTTGTCCTTTGCAGATGACGTGAGAGGCTACCTGATTGGGGTTGACACGGCCGTTTCCTACAGATATTCAACGTGTCCCATCATTTCCTCAGGGTTCAGCACCTCAAACACCAGAATCAGACGGCGAACTAAATCACCGACAGTGTACTTTGTTTTATGGCAATAGACGATGCCATTGTGGTCGTTTGTTTGGCTGGCTAAACGGAGAAAGTCGTCATCATGCGTGACGATGACGCGATTTTCTTCTTTGGCAAAGGAGAGATGTTCTTTATCACTGGCGGTACGCAGATTGGCAGACACGGCCGTTGTCACATCCACTCCATGGCGCTGCAAAGCACGGGCTACGCGGTGGTCTACATTTTCATCCAGGTGGAAACGCATCCGTTCAGACACGGGCGGCCGTTAACTTCTCTTGTAAAAGCGATTTTGTGCTTTTGGACATCTCTTCCGCATAACGCTGGCTTTCCGCAATGCTGGTTTCAATCTCATCTCGATGATCATAGTAATAAGACATGGCTGCATGTACAGCCGCCAACGACAGATCGTATTCCCCAGCGATTTCCTCAAGCGATTGTCCCAGCCGCAAGTGCATGATCACCACATCGGCCACCGTAATGCGTGTGCCATCCAATCGCGGTTTGCCGCTGCGAATACCAGGTGCAGCTACGATATGTTGTTCCAAAACGAGTTCTTGAATCATGACGCCATTATACAGGTTCATACCCCAGGTTGGAAGCCAGCCAGCGTTCGGTGGTTTGGATGGGCTGCCCTTTGCGGGCGGCGTAGTCAGCGATCTGGTCGGCGTTGATACGGCCGATCCCAAAATAAGCCGCTTCCGGGTGGGCAAAGTAGTAGCCAGATACGGCCGCCGCCGGCCACATGGCATAACTCTCCGTCAAACTTACATCAGTACGGCAGGTGGCATCCAACAGGCGGAACAGTTCGCCCTTTTCCGTATGATCGGGGCAGGCGGGGTAGCCGGGGGCCGGCCGAATACCGCGATACTTTTCGGCAATCAGCGCCTCACTGTCCAACGACTCGTCAGCCGCATAGCCCCAATATTCGCGGCGCACACAGGCGTGCATCTGCTCCGCCAACGCTTCCGCCAGCCGATCCGCCAAAGCCTTCAGCAAGATGGCGTTGTAATCGTCATGCGCCGCTTCAAACGCAGCCACCTTTTCCGCCAGCCCAATGCCCGCCGTCACCACAAACATGCCAATGTAATCCTCCACCCCACTATCCACCGGGGCCACAAAATCAGCCAGACACAGGTTTGGCCGTCCCGGCGGCTTCTCCATCTGCTGCCGCAAGAAGTGAACCCTTCCTACCTCCTCCGCTCCTCCGCTCCTCCGCTCCTCCGCGCTAAAAACAATCACATCATCCCCCACACTATTCGCCGGGAACAAGCCAATCGTCGCCTTCGCCGTCAGCCAATTCTCGGCGATGATCCTGTCCAGCATGGCCTGGGCGTCGGCATATAACTGGCGCGCCGATTCACCAACTACCGGGTCATCCAGAATGCGTGGGAATTTGCCCGCCAGCTCCCAGGTAGCGAAGAAGGGCGTCCAATCAATGTAATTAAGTAATTGAGTAATTGGGTAATTTTCCCAGGTTTGTACGCCGAGGAAGTTGGGGCGGGGTGGTTGGTACGGGGCCCAATCGGTTTTGAAATGGTTGGCGCGGGCGTCGGCGATGGGGATGAGGCGGGTGCGTTCACGCCGGTTGCCGTGTTGGGCGCGGACGGCTTCGTACTCAGCTTTCACGTCGGCAATGTAGCTGGTTTTGTCGTCGCCGAGCAGGTGAGAAACGACGCCGACAGCGCGAGAAGCGTCTACCACGTGGATGGTCTGGCTGCCCAGGTAGTTGGGTTCAATTTTCACGGCCGTATGCACCTTACTCGTCGTCGCCCCGCCAATCAACAGTGGGATGTCGAACTCCTGCCGCGTCATCTCGGCGGCCACGTGGCGCATCTCTTCCAGCGAGGGGGTAATCAGCCCACTCAGGCCAATGATGTCCGCCTGGCTTTCCACGGCCGTCTGCAAAATCTTCTCCGCCGGCACCATCACCCCCAGGTCAATCACCTCGTAGCCATTGCATTGCAGCACCACCCCCACAATGTTCTTGCCAATGTCATGCACATCCCCCTTGACGGTGGCCATAACAATACGGCCGTGACTTTGCCCATTCAGCCCCAACGCCGCCTTCTCTGCCTCAATAAACGGCACCAGATAGGCCACCGCCTGCTTCATCACCCGCGCCGACTTCACCACCTGCGGCAGAAACATCTTGCCGCTGCCAAACAGGTCGCCGACGATGTTCATACCATCCATCAGCGGCCCTTCAATCACATCCAACGGCCGTGCCGCCTGCTGCCGTGCCTCCTCTGTATCTTCCACAATAAAGTCCGTAATCCCCTTCACCAGGGCGTGCGCCAGACGCTCGTTCACCGGGGCATCCCGCCAGGCCAGGTCAGCCACTTTTTCCTTGCCCGCGCCACGCACAATCTCCGCATGTTCCACCAGCCGCTCGGTCGCGTCCGGGCGGCGGTTAAAGAGCACATCCTCCACCCGCTCCAACAGCGGCTTGGGAATCTCCTCATAAATCGCCAACTGCCCGGCGTTGACAATGCCCATGTCCAGCCCGGCCTGGATGGCGTGGTACAAAAAGGCGGCGTGAATCGCCTCACGCATCACGTCGTTGCCGCGGAAGCTGAAGGAGATATTGCTGACGCCGCCGCTGACGTGTACATGCGGCAGGTTTTGTTTAATCCAGCGCGTGGCCTCAATGAAGGCACGGCCGTATTCGTTATGCTCCTCAATCCCGGTGGCAATGGCAAAGA
>CAZOPF010000014.1:8810-52155 GCA_964581605.1 uncultured Ardenticatenaceae bacterium | reverse complement strand
CCCTCCTTCATGCTGATGGAGTTGACGATGCTTTTGCCCTGCACACACTTCAGCCCGGCCTCAATGACCGCCCATTTGGAAGAGTCAATCACCACCGGCACACGAGAGATGTCCGGCTCGGCGGCAATCAGATTGAGGAAGCGGGGCATGGCCGTCAGCGCGTCCAGCATCCCTTCATCCATATTTATGTCAATCATTTGCGCCCCATTTTCCACCTGCTCCCGCGCCACGCTTAACGCTTCGTCATATTTGCCATCCAGGATCAGCCGGGCAAAACGGCGCGAGCCGGTGACGTTGGTGCGCTCGCCGATATTCACAAAGTTCAACTCTGGTGTCAGCGTCAATGGTTCCAGCCCGCTCAATCGCAGATAGCTGGGGCGCGGCTCTGGCTTGCGCGGGGCAATGCCGCTGATAGCCTGGGCAAACGCCTTGATGAAGGCGGGCGTGGTGCCACAGCAGCCGCCGACGATGTTCAGATACCCTTCCTGTGCCAGTTCGCGCAGCACGGGAACCATGTCTTCAATGGATTCGGCAAAACCGCCGAAGCCATCAGGCAGCCCGGCATTGGGGTAGAAGCTGATGTAGGTGTCGCTCATGTTGGCGATGGTGGTCAGATACGGCCGTAACGCCCCCGGCCCAAAGCTGCAATTCATCCCCACCACCAACGGGTTGGCATGGCGAATGGAAATGTACCACGCCTCCATCGTCTGCCCGGAAAGGGTACGGCCGCTCAGGTCGGTAATCGTGCCCGAAATCATCAACGGCAGATCAACCCCCTTCTCCTCAAACAAAGTTTGAATACCAAAAATCGCCGCCTTTGCATTCAGCGTGTCAAAAATCGTCTCGATCAGCAAAATATCCGCGCCGCCGTCCACCAGCCCCCGCGCCGCTTCCGCATACGCCTCGGCCACCTCGTCGAACGTCACCGCCCGGTAGCCGGGGTCATTCACATCTGGCGACAGCGACAGGGTGCGGTTCAACGGCCCCAACGCTCCGGCCACAAAGCGGGGTTTGGCGATTGGTGATTGGAAATCGGCGATAGCCTGGCGGGCAATCCGCGCTGCTTCCCGGTTGATCTCATAGACATACTCCGCCATCTGGTATTCGGCCTGGGAGAAGCGGTTGCCGTTGAAGGTGTTGGTCTCCACGATGTCTGCGCCCGCTTCCAGATAGGCGGTGTGGATGGCGTGGATGATGTCTGGCCGGGTCAGGTTCAGGATTTCGTTGTTGCCCTTCACATCGGCCGGGTGGTTGGCAAAGCGTTCACCGCGATAGCCCGCCTCATCCAGCCCATACGTCTGGATCAACGACCCCATCGCCCCGTCAATAATCAAAATGCGCTCTTGCAGTTGTTGTTTGAGTAGTTCTGTTCGGCTCATTATTTTGAGAGATTGGGAGATTGGGAGGTTGAGAGATTGGGCAGTCTCCCAATCTCTTAATCTCCTAACCTCATTCTTACGGTGATAACGTCACCTCCACGCTGCTCACATGCACATCGCCGCCGAAGGCAGGGCTGATGTCGCGGACGACGATACGGCCGGGGCCAGCGGTGGCTACGGTATAGGACAGTTCGGCGCTGAATGTACCTGGCTGCCCCAGGTCTGGGGCGTTGACGATGACGGGCTGGCTGGCCAGAACCGTACCATCCTCCCCCACTACTTCTGCTACCAACGTTTGCTCAAAGCTGGCGATGCCTGCGCCACTGACCTGGACAATACCGCCGCTCATTTGGGTTGCCTGCGTGGGTTGGGTGATGATGATGCGTTCGGTGGCGTCGGCGGTGGACGGCCGTATCTCTGCCACCCCATCTGTCAATGTCACCCCCACCGCGTTCAGGTGCGTCACACCGCCGTCACGCGGGCTGGTGGCAAACACCTGAATGAAAGCCTGCTGTTCCCCTGTGATGAGGAAGGGCAGCGTCGCTTCAAAAGGGCCACGCTGGCCCATTTCGGCGGCAATGGTTATCGGGGTAAGAGCCAATTCCGTCCCGTCATCCGCCACCAGCCGCACCAACAGGTTTTGCTCAAAGGTGGAATCAGCCTCACCGCGCACGACCAACGGGCTGGTGAGGCGTGAACCCGGCCCCGGTTCCTGAATGAGGATGGCTTCGACGGGCGTGGCTACTGATTCCAAAGCGGCCGAAGTACCAGTCGGTACGGCCGTGTTTTCCACAATCGCGGTTTCTGTGATGACGGGGGCAGTGGTTGGTGGCACGGCCGTTGCCTCCTCTGACGAACCGGCCGTTGTGCAGGCGGTGAGGATGAATAGCGCCGCCAACATTGCCTGGGGATGGAATCCCCAGGCTGATAGATGAAACGCGCTCAAGCGCGTTGTCCGGCGTTGCCCAACCTGCTTCAGCAGGTTTTGTATATCAGACGCCGGTTTCAACCGGCGGCGAAATGATGTCATAATAACTCCGCTAACTTTGGTAAAGCCGACGGCCAACGGCCGTCCTGCTGCCAACTCTTGATTTCCTGATGAAGCAGATGCACAAATTGACGGCGAAGCGAATCACTGCTGTGGGGCATAGCGTCAAACTTAGTCGCCAGGGCGTCCAGGCAAGCGACGTAGAACGCGGTCGGAGCAAGTTGAGCCATCTGCTGTTCAAAATGATGCGGGTGCTGCGGGGCCCAGACTGCCTGTCTTTGGGCAAGCAAAATTTCTACTTCATTAGCAAAGAGCATATCGGTGCTGTGATAGGTTCTCAGGTCAAGGATAGATACGGGGGATTGGAATACACAGATGGTTTCCGGGGGGCGATGGATAATGTGTAAGTTGCCGCCAAAACAAAAAGCCTCTACGTGTTTGTCCGCTCTGTCGGTCAGCACAATACGGCCAGGGCAGACACGGAAGTGGTCGGCGGGCGTGGCATAGTGGATGTGCGTGGTATCAATATCGGTGGAGCGGGCGATTGTGACCTGAACGTTTTGCGGATCATAATGGCGCATCGTGGGATGCTCATGCAAGATCACATCAAACCGGGTACCGCCAAAGCTATTTTCGGCCGTTGCCGGGTAAAAGACGTAACCCAAATCAGGTTCATGGGAAATATCAATCGTTTTGCTCATTGTGTAACTCAATGTGATGCAGACGGGCCTGCAAGTCGGCAACGGCCGTGTCCCATGCCGCAAATTTATCTGATTTTGCCCACAACTCTTTTAATGCTGACTGAGACCGGACGCGGGCGACGGCCGTCAGCGCCATCTGCACATAGAGCGGCTTCACCCGAATTGGGTTGTTGTCCATTACCCAATCGGTTACTTCGGCCGGCAGGGCAGCCGCCGGAAAACCGGCCGCGGCCGCCACACATTCCGCCGCCGCCAGCACCTCACACGCTTCCTCAGCATCCAGGTAGTCCATCTCCTGCATCGCGGCCACACCCGCCAGCGTGCGGTCAATCAACCGGAAATCATTAGCCGCAAAATCGTGGAGCCAATCGAGCGCCGTATCATTCTCAAAACACCCAATACCCCATGTGCCCATATCTTCAGACGTAGGGCGATTTTGCAAAATCGCCTTACAGAACAAAAAAGCCTCTCAACATGAGAGGCTGTTGTCACTTTCGCAAGTCTCTCATCTTCCAAACCCAGTGGGTTTGCCGGAATTGGCACCTTTTTCGGAAATCGCTTATTCCTACCGATTACCGTTTACCGATAACCGATTACCGAATGGTTGCCGAGGCTTCAACGGGCCGGTCCCTCTGCCTCTCTGGATGAGTATTAAAGGTCAAAAATTACTCGCCGGAGTTTATACCGGTGCGGATAGAGCGTCAAGTCATGTAAGATTGGTCTCATCCGCTCTTTTTGCGCACCAATACCTTGTCGATCCGCTTGCCGTCCATATCCACTACCTCCAGCACAAAATCACCAAACGTCACTGTCTCGCCCACGGTGGGAAACTTTTTGAGCAGGTACAGAATAAGCCCGGCCAGCGTCGTAAAATCGTCACGATCCTCGGCCGGTACGTCTGGCAGGCCAATTAAATCCTGCACTTTGTCAAACGCTTCCAGCCCATTGACCAGCCAGCTGCCGTCTTCGCGGCGGACAACTGGCTGTTCTTCATCATCATCATATTCATCCCGAATTTCACCCACCAGTTCTTCCAGCAAATCTTCCATCGTCACCAGGCCAGCGACCTGCCCATATTCATCCGCGACCAGGGCGATGTGGGTGGCGGTACGCCGGAACTGGGCCATCACATCGTCCACATGGTCATTACGCAAGACAAAGGGGGCGGGGCGGAGCAGATGCGGCAGGTTGATTTTAGTATCAGGGTGGGCGATAAAACGCATCAGGTCTTTGGCGTGTAATATGCCCAGTACATTTTCTAGCGAGCCTTCCATCATCGGCAGCCGCGAGTAACCGCTTTCAATAAAAAGTTCGGCGACTTCAACCAGAGACATTTGAGTGCTGACAGCCACAATTTCGCTGCGCGGAACCATGACGTTTTTAATGGGGCGGTCGGTGAAACGAAAGACGCGGTGGATGAGCTGGGCTTCGCCCGCTTCTACGGTGCCGCTGGCTTTGCCCTCGCGCACCAGGTATTCAATGTCTTCGGCCGTCACCACATTATCGCCGGTGGGTGATTGTCCCAGCAGCCGAAATACCAGATTGACAGAACCGGAGAGGAAGGCGACTAACGGCCGGGCCACGGCCGATAACACCGACATCACCGGCGCGGCCAGCATGGCATATCGCTCTGTATGGAGCAGGGCTAATTGTTTGGGCACCAATTCGCCAATCACCAGCGAGAGATAGGTGATGAATAGGACAATGATGAGCAGTGACAGGCTGTCTGCGTAAACCGCTACCGAAGGAATGGTTGCCAGCCATTCCGCCAGCAAATCTGCCATGCGCGCCCCGCCAAAAGCGGCCGAAAAGGTGCCAATGAAGGAGATGCCGATTTGCACCGTCGCCAGGAAACGGTGGGGCGATTCAGCCAGGGCCATGGCCTGTCTGGCTCCACGATTTCCGCTTTGCGCCAGTGGCTCTAACCGACTGCGCCGGGCGGAGACAATGGCAATTTCCGAACCGGCAAAAAAGCCATTGGCTGTTATCAATACAATGATAATCACTAATTCTGTGCCAATTTCAGTTAACATAAGGTTTGTTGTGATGATTAGAGGCCAGTACTGGCTGCTAGCCACCAGCCAATGGTTTCTGGCCGGTATGGATGGCAATGGTGCCAAACATGAATAACTTGTACTGCACGGCCGTCAGCCCAATCTGACGCATCGTTTCGGCCAGGTGTTCCGGGGTTTGGAATTGTTGGGTGCTGTCGGGGAGGTAGCGGTAGGCGTCGGCTTCGCCGGTAATCAGTTTACCCAGGGTGGGGATGATGTGGTTGAGGTGGAATTTGATGAACGGCCGTAACAGATTTTTCTTGGGCGGGCTGGATTCCAGCACGACCACCCGGCCACCCGGTTTTGTCACCCGCATCTGTTCGCGGAACGCGCCGGGCACGTCAATCACATTGCGCATGAGAAAACCGGAAGTCACCGCGTCAAAGGAGTCATCGGGGAAGGGGAGGTGCAGGGTGTCGGCGGCCGTCCATAAAATAGCCGCACGGGCGGGCAGCCGTTTACCAGCCTGCATCATTTCAATGGTAAAGTCGCCGCCAACGGCCGTCAGCCCTGGCACTTGCCGTAACCCTTCCAAGGCTATATCGCCGGTGCCGGTGGCAATGTCCAGCAAACGGCCGTTGGCGGGCAAAACTGCCTGCTGAATTACGTATCGCCGCCATTTCATATCCTGTCCAAACGTCATCAGCCGGTTCATGCGGTCATACCGCCCGGCAATGCGGGCAAACATATCCTGCACGTAGTCAGCGCGTTCCTGTCCTTCTAAATGAGCCATAACACTCCAATCAAATAGGTGTGATTTGTCATGTGTCAAGTGTCAGGTTACTTGAAACTTGACACCCGGCACCTGACACAATTCTAACACCGCCGCCCAATTTGTAGATAAACCGTAAAAAATGAGGGGTACGGCCGTACCAACTCCCCATCCCTTCACGAATCCTTTATTGAGAAAAATTCCCCTCCTGTGTATCATACACGGCATGTCCGACACGGTAACTTCTGGTCAACTCAGCCTCTCCGGCGTCTCAGCCGCCGCCATCAAAGCGTTCCGTGAGGGCCGTCTGGCCGCCCGTGAACAAGAATATGACAAGGCCGTGAAGTATTACGGCGATGCCCTGGCTTTTGAAGGCACACCGGCCATGTTCCGTTCCCGCCTATTTGAATATCGTGGGCAGTGTTACTGGCTGTTGGGGGAATTTGATGCGGCCGAAAAAGATTACAACGACTCCTTAGCTACCAGCGACTCGCAAGACCAGACCGCCCGCGCCCGCGTGCGCCTGGGCGAACTGGCCGATTTTCGCGGCCAATATGAATTGGCCGAAAAGCTATACCAGCAGGCATTACAAGAAGGGCTTACATCCCAAAACTTGTTGGTCATTGGCCGGGCGCGGCGTGGCTTAGGCGTTTTATATCGGCGGCAGGGCAACACCGATGCGGCCATTAACCATCTCACCCAATCATTAGCCGCTTTCCGCCAGGCTGGCGAAGCCCGCGAACAGGGGCGCGTCCTCACCAGTCTCGGCCGTACCCGCCAGGCACGCGGCGAATTCCAACACGCCCTGGCTGCCCACCACGAAGCCTACAAAATTCTGGAATCGGTAAACGACCGGTGGCGGGTGGTACAGGCATTAAACGATATTGGCGAGTGCCATCAGGCGCTGTATGACATTGATAACGCGCTCTCTTACCACCAACGCGCCTTACAACAAGCCACTGAAACCAAAGCAGATTTGCTGGTGCCGGAAATTAAACGCAACTTGGGTGTGGATATGGTGGAATTGGGGCAATATGAGCAAGGTTTGGTCTATTTGCAGGCGGCCCTGGAAGGGGCGCGGGAAGTAGGCAACCGGGAACATGAGGCCCTGGCGCTGTATAACCTGGCCCGCGCTTACTTGCACTATGAAGATTTTGCCCTGGCAGATCAGGCGGTGGCTGCCTTAGCCGAAATTGCGGAGACGCTGGATGCTGATCGCTACCGGGCGCTAGCCTGTTTTGTACGTGGTGAATTGCTGTTTTATCAAGGGGAGCAGGCGGCGGCTTTGGCCGAATTGAACAATGCCATGCTGGCCGCGCAAACGTCGGTGGATCGCGGCACGTTGTGGAAACTCCACGCGACCATGAGCCATGCGGCTGATAATGAAAATATCGCGGCCGTACACCTGACGATTGCCGCGGATTTCATTCGCCAAACGGCCGAACCCCTGCAAGACCCGCACCTGAAAGCATGTTTTTTGTATGCGCCACCTGTCCTGGCAGTCTTACAGGCGGCTAATATCAACCCCGAAAAGTTGTAAATTCTCGTTGTGTCTTTTTCTGCAATCTTGAACTGGCTGCAAGAACGCGCCGCGAGCCTTTGGTTATGGCCGCGAAACCTCATTCGTGATTTTCCGGTTCGGCTGCGGCGGTTAAGGTATACGATTGGTACGGCCGTCACCCGCAAACTCCCCCTAATTACCACCATCCATCTGGTCGTCGTACAGCTTTTTGATCTGTTTGGCGGGCCAGAACTGGCGCAGATTTTTCTCCGTTTGCTGGCGCATACCACACCACTGACGGCAATGGAAACGGCCGTGATCACCGACATTATCGGTATATCCTTGCGTCTTCAGGATGTGCGTCTGGCCGAAGGTGGCCTTTCCAGGTGGATATTTCGCTATAACGGCAACCTGGCTTTTACGGCCTGGCACACTATCTTTTTGCCGCAAACGCAGGCCCGCTCCCGCCCAAATGTGGCCCTGTTGGTGCATGAATTGTCCCATGTTTACCAATATGAGCAGGTAGGCACTCGCTACATGACGGAAGCGATTTACATGCTGCTTACCACCCGTCGCGACTGTTACGCTTATGGCGGGCCAGATGGGTTGGGGCAGGCATATGAGAGGCAGACACCACTTGCCGCCTTCAATCGGGAACAGCAGGCGCAAATTGTGCAAGACTATTTCTCTCGCCAACAGGCCGGGGAAGATGCCGGTGCTTATTTGCCGTATATGGAGGAGTGGCGGGGCGGCCGTCTATAACATTAGCAGTGCCAGGCACAGGGCAACATGACCCGGTTCAACCGGTACTTTACGCCCTGTGCCTGGCACTAAAGCCACTGCCTCTACGTGCCACTCTAATGTAGCTGTTCTGCCACTACGTTGACACTAATGCGCCCATCGGTATAATAGGATCAATCCCTGCACCTGTTGGTATTCCTCAAACCAACATGAAAGTGATTGTCTGATCAATGGTTATAAAAAACATCATGGTTACCACAAGCCCCTGCTTTGCTCCACCAGTTGCTTAACAAAGCAACAGTGTTGGAGTGTAGTAGGGGCTGTTTGCATTTAATCAGCCCTGACAGGTTATAAAACAACTTGTAAGGCCTTAGATTTAGAGGAGGTGGTGAGACATAACATAGTTACTCAAGAACCAAAACCCACAAAAAACAGCTTATTGTGTTGAATTTAGAGATTTGGAGGAGACAAATGTCAAAAAAGTGGTTTTTATTACTTGCCACCCTGGTGGCATTCAGTTTTGTGTTAGCGGCCTGTCAATCTGCCGAGCCGGAAGTTGTGGAAGTTACCCGCGTTGTTACCGAAACCGTTGTAGAAACAGTAACAGCGGAAGGGGAGACGCAGGAAGTCCCCGTTGAAGTTACCCGTGTTGTCGTCGAAACAGTGGTTGTGGAACCCACCGCCGTCCCTGAAGAAGTCAAACCAAAAGATTTGATCGTCTGCATGGCTCAAGAACCTGAGACCCTGTATGCCTATGGTGGCTCAATGCTGGCGATGTCGGCCGTGCTGCATGCCATTTTTGAAAACGACCTCACCACCCTCTCCTATGACTACCAGGCGCAAGGTTTAGAAAAAGTGCCTAGCCTGGCCGATGGGGATGCGGTGATGCAGGAAGTCGAAGTACAGCCTGGTGATATGGTGCGCGATGCGACTGACACCGTGGTAGCCTGGGGTGAAGGCGTTACTGTTGAAAATTCGGCCGGGGAAGAAGTGACTTTTGATGGCAACCCGGTGACAATGAATCAATTGGTGGTGGATTTCACCATGAAACCCCGTGTCTGGTCAGATGGCGAACCTGTGAAAGCCAGCGACTCTGTCTTTAGCTTTAACCTGGTTGGCGATCCGGATACCCCCACTGGCAAATATACATGGGAACGTACCGCCTCCTACGAAGCTACTGGCGATCTTACCACCCGATGGACGGGCCTGCCCGGCTTCATGGATTCCACCTATTTCGTTAACTTCTGGGGGCCGCTGCCCGAACATATCCTCGGTAGTTTCACGGCCGCCGAACTGCTGGAAGCGGAAGAATCCAGCCGCCTGCCTGTGGGTGATGGCCCGTTCATGATTACGGAATGGGTCGCTGGTGATCATATCTCGTTGGTGAAAAACCCCCATTACTATCGTGCCAGCGAAGGGCTACCTTACCTGGACAGCGTGACCTACAAATTCATCCCCGATACCAACCAACTTATTGCCCAGTTGATTTCTGGTGCCTGTGATATTGGTACGCAGGATGGCCTGAGCTCCAGCGATGCTCCGTTCTTAATTGAAGCGGAGAACAATGGGCTGCTCACCCCGTACTTCCAGACCGGTACTGTTTACGAACACATTGACTTTGGCATTAACCCGGTGGATGAATATGCGGCTACCCGCCCGGATTGGTTTGAAGATGTGCGCGTGCGCCAGGCGATGACCATGTGTACAGACCGTCAGGGCATGGTGGACAACATCATGTACGGCCGTTCCGAAGTCATCCACACCTACATCCCCAGTGTCCATCCCCTTTACCCAACTGAAGGGCTTACGGAATGGCCCTATGATGTGGAAGCAGCCAATGCCCTGCTCGATGAAGTGGGTTACGTAGACAGCGATGGCGATGGCATCCGTGAATTTACCGACGGTACCCCCTTCATTATTAACCTCGGTACCACCGCAGGTAATGAAATGCGCCAGCAGTTGACCCAAATTTTCAAAGAAAATCAGGCCCAATGTGGTATTCAGGTAGAACTGTTTTACCTGCCGGCCGCCGAATGGTTTGCTGATGGCCCCGATGGCCCGTTGTTTGGCCGGAAATTTGACCTGGGTGAGTTTGCCTGGTTAACCGGCGTGCAACCCTCCTGCGACTTGTATGGTAGCTGGAACATCCCTGGCGATCCTGCCGCTGTGGATGCCGATGGCAACGCCCTCTATCCCTCTGGTTGGGGTGGTCAGAATGAAACCGGATGGGTGAACGAAGAGTATGACGCCGCCTGCCAGCAAGCTATTGGCTCGCTGCCCGGCACTCCCGAATATGAAGAAGGGCACAAAGCAGCTCAAATCATTTTCTCTGAGAAAGTGCCGGTCATTCCGTTGTTCTTGCGCCTGAAAGTGGCCGCAGCCCGCAATGGCGTCTTGAACTTCAGTGTTGACCCCACCCAAAACTCAGAATTGTATAACCTGTTCGAAATTGACCTGGAACAATAGCCGGTCAGTTTGAATAAGCAAATAGTGGCAACACCGCTTAGGCGGACGTTGCCACTATTTTTCTGTTGCTCTTAGCCCACTCGCTTTGATACAATCTCATCACTCTATATTCCCAATGAGTATAATCCTGAAAATCTCGGTTTGCAGGTTTATAGGCGCAATTTGCTGGGAGACGTCAAATGACCAATTATTTAATTCGACGATCTTTTCAAATGGTGCTGGTGGTTATTATGTCTACCATCGTCATCTATTTGATGTTAAACGCAGTGCCAGGCGGCCCATTATCAGGCTTGAATCTGGCGGCCGATGCCAAATCACGACTCAGTGAACAAGATATTGCCCGGCTCGAAGCTACCCTCGGCTTAAATAAACCAATATATCTGGCTTATCTTACTTGGTTGTTAGGTGAAGATTGGGTAGATGAGGTGGGGGATGCGGTGGGCAACCCAGATGTGAAGAATAACCTCTTTGAAACCGGTACCTGGCGCGATTATCAGTCGCCTAAATGCCAGGATGCTGGCGGCACCAATGCCAATGCCGATCCAGAAAGGAGCGCACCCTGCAACAAAGGGGTTTTTCGTTGGGATTGGGGTGAATCATGGTCCCTGGCGCGTGGCCAAACAGTCACTTCGGTAATTGGCAGTCGGTTAATGAATACGCTCATCTTGATGACTACGGTGACCGTTATTTCATTGGTGATTGCGTTACCGATTGGCATTATTTCGGCCGTTAAACAATACTCGGCGCTCGATTATGCCGCTACTACGTTTAGCTTTTTTGGCATTGCCATGCCTGTCTTTTGGTTTGGCTTGTTGGTCATTATTCTGTTTACCATTCAATTTCAAAAATGGGGTTTGCCCTTTTTTCCTTCGGGGGATGTGTTTACGCAGCGTGTGGTAGATGGCAGCATTCAGGATGTACTGAACATCCAACCTTACACCGTCGCTGACCGGATTGTGCATTTATTCCTGCCAGTGATGGTGCTGACGTTATTGTATCTGGCCGGCTGGAGCCGTTATATGCGTTCTTCTATGCTGGAAGTGCTGCGCCAGGATTATGTACGCACGGCGCGTTCCAAGGGGTTGCGGGAGCGGAATGTCATTATGAGACATGCGTTTCGTAATGCGTTGATTCCCATTATTACTATCGTCGTATTCCAGATACCGGGTATTTTTGGCGGGGCTATTGTTACCGAAACCATCTTTAATTATCCCGGTATGGGGCGGTTGTATATTGATGCCTTGGGGCGTGATGATTGGCCTATCGTCATGGCCTTGCTGTTTATCACGGCCATTTTGGTGGTCATTGCGACACTTATTGGTGATATTCTCTACACGGTGGTGGACCCGCGTATCCGCTTCAGTTAATTATGGTGGTGAAGAACACATCACCAAGAGCGTGCAGAGTGAATGGGTAACTGTTCAGACCTGACAGGTTTTTACCAGTTCAGATCAAGCCTTTGCAGGCCAAAAACCTGCCGGGTCTTTTGAGGGACTGAACGCTTACGTAAATGGAGAGTTTCTATGACTGTTAGCAAAATTGATATGAATATGTTGCAGGCGGAAGCGTTACTTACCAGTAAACCCGAACCTCTGATTGTTACCTATTGGAACCGGCTGCGCCGACACAAACTGGCTACTGCTAGTTTGATTGTTTTAGCGTTGATTTTGCTGGTGGTGACGCTTGGCCCGTTGGTCATGTCTCGACGTACTTATTACAATGTGTCGCAGGGTAAAGAGGTGTATTACAGCCGGGATACACAAGACCTGGCTTCGCGTAATGCACCTCCTTCCAGTGATCATCCGTTAGGTACAGATGAATTAGGGCGGGATGTGTTGTATCGGTTGTTGGTGGCCGGGCGTCTGTCGTTGACCATTGCGATCACGGTAACATTGGTAGCCGAGACGTTCGGTTTATTTGTGGGGGCGGTATCTGGGTATTACGGCCGTTGGGCAGACAGCCTCATTCAGCGTATTGTTGAATTTATCATCATCTTGCCCACTCTCCCCTTATTGCTGGTGTTATCATCCTTGTTGCGTAATGTAAAGATCCCTTTCCTCCCGCCAGAATGGAGCCAGGCAATGGTCATCATCATCATTCTGGCTGTATTAGGTTGGACAGGCGCCTGCCGTCTGGCGCGAGCCGAAGTGCTTAAATTTCGCAATATGGAGTTTGCCGAAGCATCGCGGGCGTTAGGCATGAGCAACCTGCAAATCATCACCCGCCATATGATGCCCAATGCCATCCCGCCCATTATTGTGAGTGCTACGCTGGGTTTGGGTGGTGTTATTTTGCTGGAATCGGCGTTGAGCTTTTTAGGTTTTGGTGTACAACCACCTGTCGCTACCTGGGGCAATATGCTGCAAGATGTTCAAAAAGATATGTTCCTGGCCCCCTGGAAGGCTTTGTATCCGGGAATGCTCATCTTTATTACTGTATTAGCCTTTAATTACTTGGGTGATGGCTTACGCGATGCGTTAGACCCACGTTTGAAACTATAAGTTGTGTAGAGGGAAGAGGGTAGAACGAAGTGGTGCAAGAGAACAATAATAATATCCTGGAAATAAAAAGACTCAAAACCCAGTTTTTTACTGAGGGTGGGGTTGTTCAGGCCGTAGATGGTGTTGACCTGACGGTAAAACGGGGCGAGGTCATGGGGGTGGTGGGAGAGTCTGGCTGTGGCAAAAGTGTCATGTCCCTTTCCATCATGCGATTGATTGGGCAGCCGGGCAAAATAGTGGAGGGCGAGGTCTTTTTTGATGGTCAGGACATTATGAAAGTGTCCGAATCGGCCATGACCAAAATACGCGGCAATCGTATCTCCATGATTTTTCAGCAGCCGCAAAGCTGTTTGAATCCCGTTTTCCGCGTAGGCGACCAGCTGTCAGAAGTGTTGGACATCCATCAGGATTTAGGCAAAGAGGCTGGTGAAAAACGCGCCATTGAACTGTTAGCAATGGTTGGCATTCCCGAACCGGAATCACGTATTAAAGCATTTCCCCATGAATTGTCGGGCGGGATGGCCCAGCGCGTGATGATTGCCATGGCTCTGGCGTGCTTGCCAGAGTTGTTGATTGCCGATGAACCGACAACGGCGTTGGACGTAACCATTCAGGCGCAGATTTTGGACCTGATGCGGAATCTCCGTTCTAAAATGGAGACTTCTATCATTTTGATCACCCATGATTTGGGCGTGGTGGCGGAGATGTGTGACCGGGTAACGGTGATGTATGCCGGCCGTGTGGTGGAAGAAGCGCCGGTGAAAGAGTTGTTTCAGTCACCCAAGCATCCTTACACCATTGCGTTGATCGGTTCCACGCCGGTGTTAGGGGAGACAGATAAGGAATTAATCACCATCCCTGGTTCGGTGCCTAACCTGGTAGACTTGCCGCCGGGTTGTAAGTTTGCTCCCCGGTGTCTGGCACGGATTGAAAATCAGTTGACCCGCTGTACGGAGGAAGAGCCGCCAATCAAGATGATCGCGCCCAACCACACGGTTCGCTGCTGGTTGTATGAGTGATTGAGTGAGTGAACGAGGGCAGAGGAGAGGAATTGTCATGGTAGAAGAGATGAATAAGAACGGCCGTAACGCCACCAGGGAAAGTAAAAAATTGCTGGATGTGCAAAACCTGGTGAAGTATTTTCCGGTGCGTGGTGGTTTGTTGCAGCGGATCAGGGCGTGGGTGAAAGCAGTAGATGATGTTTCTTTTTTTGTATATGAGGGTGAAACATTGGGTTTGGTGGGGGAATCAGGTTGTGGCAAAACGACAGTCGGCCGTACCATCTTGAACTTAATTCCACCTACAGCCGGTCACGTGATTTTTGATGGTAAGGATTTAGCAACCTTAAATGCTTCGGAAATGAAGAAAATGCGGCGTAATATGCAGATTATTTTCCAGGACCCGTTTTCTTCCCTGGACCCGCGTATGCCCATTGGCGAAAGTATTGCCGAGGGGCTGCGCATCCACACGAATAAAAGCAGCCAGGAGCGGTATGATATCGTGGTGGAGATGCTGACTCGCGTGGGGATGCGGGCGGAACATGCGCGGCGTTACCCGCATGAGTTTTCCGGTGGGCAGCGGCAGCGTATTGGCATTGCGCGGGCCCTGGCTTTGCAGCCGAAATTTATTGTGTGTGATGAGCCGGTTTCTGCATTGGATGTATCTATTCAGGCACAGGTTTTGAATATCCTGAAAGAGTTGCAGCGTGATTTTGGCCTGACGTATCTATTCATTGCGCATAATTTGAGTGTCGTGGAACATTTTAGTGATCGGGTGGGGGTGATGTATTTGGGCAAGATGGTGGAAATGGCGTCGCGGGATGATTTATACCGCGACCCGCTTCATCCATACACCCAATCATTGATGTCAGCCATTCCTATCCCTGACCCAACATTTAAGCGGCAGCGGGTTATTTTGCAAGGTGAGGTGCCCAGCCCGCTGAATCCGCCGAAGGGGTGTCGTTTTCATACCCGTTGCCCACTGGCGTTTGATAAATGTTCGCAGGAAGACCCGCCGTTTAAGGATTATGGCAATGAACATTATGCTGCCTGCTGGTTATTGGAGACGGGGGAGAAGGGCGCCAGCAAGTTGACGGCGGATAAAATTAAACGGAGTGATGTGGTGACGCTGGCTGAGGTTGCCGGGTAGCGCCAGGCACAGGGCAGCAGTAATCTGGCCAACCAGGGCAGTTGTGCCCTGGGCGTGGCACCAACTTGAACTGAAATGACCCGCTTTGGCGGGTCGTTTTGTATTATTGTCTTTGTGGTGGATTACCTTCTATAATGGATTGATGTTACTATGGGTGAGGTAAATTAATCGGCAGTTTGCGGAGCATGGTATGGCAGATGTAAAACATATTTTGGTGGTGGATGATCATTTTGAGATGTTGGAGTTTCTGCGCTCTATGCTGCAATTGTCCAGTCAGGATTATGAGGTGTTGGCTGTGCCTTCGGCGGAGGAGGGGATGTTGGAACTGCGCCGGGGTACGTTTGATTTGCTGATTACAGATGTGCGCCTGCCGGGGATGAGTGGGTTTGATTTGATACGCCGGGCGCGGCGGTTGGGGTTGAATTTGCCGGTAATTATGATTACGGCGTATTCGACATCACAAGGTCGTAAAGAGGCAGAGGATTTGGGGGTGTTCCGTTATTTTCAGAAGCCATTGGACACGGATGATGTGCTGACGGCCGTCAACAAAGCGCTCTACGGTGATGAACCAGTGCCAACCGGGGGAGCAGCGACGGCCGTAACAGCCTTCACTCTCACCGATGAATTGCGTAAACGGTTGGAAACGCTGCGCGTGGACACAGGCGCGTTACAGCTAGTTCTGTCTTCCATCCAGGGGCAGGTGCTGCACAGCGTGGGGGGCGGGCCAAAGATTGACCAGGATAAACTGGCAAGGATTATTGCCAATAATATCAGCGACAGCTTTCTATTGGCGCGGGAAATTGGCAGCAAAGAGCCGTTTACATTGCAATATCATGCCGGTTCGCGCCTGGAACTGTATTGTGCCAATATCGGCGAGCAATACTTTTTGACGTTGTTTTTTGATGCGGCCGCCCGGCGCGGCCGTATCGGTACCATCTGGGTGTTTACACAACGGGCGATCAAGGATTTGCAAGTATTGTTACCGGCAACGGCCGTTGTCACTAACAAGGCCGTTGCCAGCCACAGACCGGCCAAACAAACGCCCCCACCCGCAACCAGAACAGCTGAAAAGCAGCCGCCACCTGTTGCCCCCCCACCCATCGCCGAGCCACCCAAACCAACACCACCCACTCCCAAAGTGGAAGAACCGGAAGAGATTGAACTGGTTCCCGCTGAGAATTTGCCTATCAATTTTACGATCATTGGCGCCACAGAACCGACGCCTGCTGCCAGCGAGCCGGTAGGAGCGCTGGACATGAATGTGGATGAGTTGACGGCTTTGCTGGCGGGCGGAGCAGCGGATTTAGGCGGCGATGTAGACGCTTTTTGGGATGATGCGCTGGATTTTTCGGAAACAGCAGATGAGGAGCAAACAAAAGGGCTCTCCGTGGAAGAGGCCATTCAAAAAGGGCTTATTCCTGGTGATTTACCAGGCGGAGGGGATTGAGCGGGTACGAAGGCTGAAGCCGGAAGTCTCAAGCTGGAGTACCGAAGCTGGAAGTTGGATGAGAAATGATGGAGGTGGGGACACGGCCGTTGCCATTTTTCTTCGCCAAAATCGTCAAAACCTCAACTATGTGCTGAATGCGCGGATAATCACATTGCCCATACAAACCCTCCGGATCGTAAATAACCGGCAGCATACCGGCAGCGGCCGCGCCACGGCCGTCGGCAAAATAGTTGTCCCCTATATACATACATTCCTCAGCTCGTAGACCATCAAAATGGGATACCGCGTGCCAGAAGATTTGTGGATCAGGCTTCCAAAATCCCACTTCCCCGGCCATCAACGTGATGTCAAAAAAGCTGTCTAGTTCTAGCAAGGCCAGATCGTCAACCGGCAACTGTGGGCGATTAGAAATCAGACCCAAAATATAACCAGCTTCTTTCAGCGTAAGCAGAAGTTGTTTGCTGCCCGGGGCCACCATCACCTGTGGTTTATATTCCTGATCAAACCATTCGCGCACCATAACGGCCCGCTGCATTAAATCCTGGGTGGCATCCACTTTTTCTAGCAATTGCCGGGAATAATGAATCCAAAAACCGTCCATCCCATACTGCTCCATATCTTGTTTCACCAGGGTATCATGCCCCCAATACTCATGCACCCACACCTTCACCCGGTGTTCGGCAACTGGTGGAATTTCGATATTAAGCGAACGAGCAAAATGAATAAACGCGGCCGTTGGCCCCGGTGATGGAATACGCAAAGTTCCATCCAGATCAAAAAAAACAGCTTTCAGGTGATGGGTCTGATAGGTCATAGATACTCCTTATGACTGATTGGCAGGCTAAATTCTATCTCACTATGGCGGCCACGTGAAAAATTGTCAATGTGCATGATGACACATGACTTTGGGTCTAATCCGCAACCCGTTTTGCCCGCCCCCCCTTAAATGGTTACAATCCCCCGATTTTTTAGGAGAATTGGAACGCATGGGTAAGATGGATACATATGTGATCATTCCCACCTACAACGAGGCTGATAATCTGGATGATTTGCTCACCCAAATCCTTGACTTGCCTGTACCAGTAGGCGTGATTGTGGTGGACGATAATTCTCCAGATGGCACAGGCAAACTGGCCGATGATTGGGCCAGTCAGCATCCAGACCGGGTGCAAGTGGTACACCGGCCGGGCAAAATGGGGCTGGGTACGGCTTATATTGCTGGATTTCGGCACGCTTTTACACTCAATGCCCGGAATGTGATGACAATGGATGCCGATTTTTCCCATAATCCACAATATATTCCGGCTATGATCGAGATGAGCCAGCAAAAGCATGTGGTAATAGGGTCGCGGTATGTGCCTGGAGGCGGGCAGAAAAATTGCACCTGGAAGCGCGTGCTATTAAGCCGGATAGCTAATTTTGTAGCCCGCTTCTTATTGGGTCTACAGGCAAAAGATGCGACGGCCGGTTTTCGGTTATACCGACGTGAAGTGCTGGAATCTATTCCACTCGACCAGATTTTTTCCAGTGGCTATTCATTTCTGGTAGAGATGTTGTTTATGTGCCAGCGGCGCGGTTGGCAGGTGGGGGAAGTGCCCATTATTTTCGAGGATCGCCGTAAAGGAAAAACGAAGATTTCGCGTAACGAAGTGTTTAAGGCGCAGTATACGGTTTTTCGCCTCTTTTTGCGGCGGCTGCGCCGGAAAGAGCCGCGTCAGCCGGAGGTGCCGGTGTCGTCATTATGATGGATGTTATGTGTAATTTATGTGGTCGTGACGATTACAAGGTGCGCTATCCGGCAACCGGGCAATATGAAGTTGTCGCCGGACATGGCCAGATGTTGGCGGTGGATGCGTTTTCTTGTACACATGCTGGTTACGGCCGTCACCCGCGCATTGTGCAGTGCAATCATTGTGGGCATATGTATGCCAATCCGCGCTGGACGGGGGAGGAGTTGCTGGCGGCGTACACGGCCGTTGAAGACCACACCTACGTTGAGGAACGCATTGGCCGGGAGCTAACCTTTCGCAAACATTTGCAATCAATGGAGAAGTTTACCGGGCCGGCCGCTTTAGGACGGGCGCTGCTGGATGTAGGTGCATACATTGGCGTCTTTGTGCAAGTGGCCGCCGCCAACGGCTGGCAGGCGTGGGGGGTGGAACCTTCAGCCTGGGCAGCCGGTCTGGCCCAGGCTAATGGGCTGCATGTGTTACACGGCACGTTGGATCATCCCGAACTTCAGCCAGAATTTTTTGATGTCATTACCATGTGGGATGTCATTGAACACCTGGACGACCCTTGCAGTGAACTGGCGAAGGCGTATCATTTGTTACGGCCGGGTGGCTGGCTGGTGGTGCATACGATGGATATTAACAGCCTGATTGCCCGCCTGATGGGGCCGCGCTGGCCCTGGCTGATGGATATGCACGTGCAATACTTTAGCCAGCGCACCCTGGCTGCTATGCTGCGCAAAAACGGTTTTGAGGTGGTCTGGTCTGGCGCGCAGGGGCGTTATTTGCGGCTGAACTATGTGGCCTCGCGCCTGGTGGGGTTGAACCGGTACTTAGGGGCTTTGGCAACAAAAGTAGTGCATGGGTTACAGTTAGGGAGTACGGCCGTACCCGTCAATTTTGGTGATTTGTTTACGGTGTATGCACGACGGCCGGATGAAGGTCACAATTCATGATCAAAGGTAAAAAAGTAGTCGTTGTTATGCCCGCGTATAACGCCGAACAGACGTTGCGCCGCACATATGATGAAATCCCGCATGATATTGTGGATGACCTGGTGCTGGTGGATGATGCCAGCCGCGACCATACCGCCCAGGTTTCCCGCGAATTGGGCATACGCACCATTGTCCACGAGCAAAACACCGGCTACGGCGGCAACCAGAAAACCTGCTACCGCACCGCTTTAGAATTAGGGGCCGATATTGTGATCATGCTGCACCCCGATTACCAATACACCCCCAAACTCATCACCGCGATGGCCTCCTTGCTGGCCGAAGGATTATTTGATTGCGTCTTAGGCTCGCGTATCCTGGGTGTGGGGGCGCGCAAAGGGGGTATGCCGCTCTACAAATACATCTCCAACCGGGTGCTGACGCTGCTGCAAAATATCATCATCGGCTACAAATTATCCGAATACCACACCGGGTATCGCGGCTTCACGCGGGAAATACTGGAAACATTGCCCCTGGCCGATAATTCTGATAACTTCATCTTTGATAACCAGATGTTGGCCCAAATCATTTACGCCGGATATGACATTGGCGAAATTACCTGCCCCACACGTTACATGGACGACTCGTCCTCTATCAGCTTCAAAAATTCCACTGTGTATGGTTTTGGCGTCCTCAAAGTTTCGTTGTTATTTCGGCTGACGCGGTGGGGCATTATACGCTCGCCGCTGTTTTCTCGTTGGCAATCCATATGAGTATCCGCCGGTTATTTGAAGCTCTCTTTTTTATTGCGCTCTTTGTGATGGGGGTGCGGGCCACGCTGGACGCGGATATGTGGTGGCATTTGCGCACGGGGGAGTACATTCTGCAACAGGGTATTCCCCGGTTGGATGTGTTTTCATTTACCGTGCCAGACCATGCCTGGGTCACGCATGAGTGGTTGTCGCAGGTGGTGATGTGGCTGGCATACCAGGCGGGTGGTTTTGCCGGGCTGATTGTGGGCACGGCCGTGCTGGTGATGTTGACCTTTGGGCTGGTGTATGGCAGTTGCGCCGGACGGCCGTATCTGGCTGCCTTCATCGTGTTATTGGCCGCCATCACCTCGGCCATTGTCTGGGGGGCACGGCCGCAGATGTTCAATTTGCTGTTCACGGCCGTGTTTGTCTTCCTGGTAGAGCGCGTCAAAGATCACAAACTCCCCTTGTGGACATGGTGGCTGCTGCCGGTCTTTATGATCTTGTGGGCCAATTTCCATAGTGGCTATTTGCTGGGCGTGGTGTTGCTGGGCACATACGTGGTGGGCGAAGCAGCGCAGCAATGGTTCCACAAAACGGATGAACGTACCCTGCATTGGGCAACCATTCGCCGTTTGTTCATCGTCACCGTTCTCTGTTTCCTGGTCGCTGCCCTGAATCCTAACGGGCCAGAGTTGTGGATATATCCCTTTTTTACGCTCGGCAGTTCGGCCATGCAGGCCTACATTCAGGAGTGGCATTCGCCCGACTTTCACCAGACGTTTTTCTGGCCGTTTGCGGGGATGCTGGCATTAGGGGTGGTGACGTTTGTCTTTAGCCAGCGGCGGGTGACGGCTACCGATTTGCTGCTGTTTTTGGGCACGGGGGCGGCGGGGCTGCTGTCGGCGCGGCACATTCCGCTGTTTGCCATTGTGGCCGCGCCCATCATTGCCCGGCATGGACTGAGCGCGTTGGCAGGCACGGCCGTCTACCCCATCCTCAACGGCGATGTGCCCGAACCAAAACCGACCCGGTTGATGGCCGGATTGAATCTGTTTGTGTTGCTGGCGGCTATTGTGGGCGCGTTGGTCTGGACGGCAAATAAAGTGGCAGCGAATGAGACGGCCGTCGCCGCGCAATATCCGGTTACGGCCGTCAATTTTTTGCAGGCCAACGGGCTGGCGCAAGAGCGCGGCTTCAACAGCTACAACTGGGGCGGCTACCTCATCTGGCGTGAACTACCGGTGTTTGTAGACGGCCGTGCCGATGTCTACGGCGATGAGTTCCTCTTTTATTACCGTCAGGCATTTGACGCTGGCCCCCGCTGGCAAGAGCCGCTGGATGATTTTGATGTGACCTACGTGTTGATGGAGCGCGACTCCCCGTTGATGACCGTTTTAGCGGCCAGCGGTGAATGGCAAGAAGTTTATCAAGATGATCTGGCCCAGATTTTTGTGCGAATAGAGAGGTAATTGCGTAATTGGGTAATTGCGTAATGAACCCCCAATTACCCAATTACTCAATTACCAAATTACACCTATACCAATGGCGACTACTCCCCCCCTCCCCTCCTGGATCAAACGTGATTGGTTGTGGATTGCCCTGATTGGCTTGCTGATGCAGGGATTCTGGGCGCTGCAAATGGCGCATCCTTCGTACATGGATGCCTATTATTACACCACCAATGGGCAACGGCTGGCAGATGGATATGGCTTCACCGAGGAGGTCATCTGGCAATATCTGGATGATCCGGCGGGGCTGCCCACGCCCAGCCATTCCTATTGGATGCCGCTGCCTTCGCTGCTGGCGGCGGCGGGTTATGCCGTTGCCGACAATTTTCGGGCGGCGCAGGCTCCATTCTGGCTGCTGGCGGGGCTGCTGCCGCTGTTGACGTATGTGATCAGCCTGCAATTTACGCAGGTGCGGTGGCAGGTGTGGGTGGCCTGTTTGCTGACGGCCGTTGGCGGTTATTACAGCCGCTTTTTCAACCAGCCGACAACATTTACACCGTTTGCCTGGGCGGGCAGTGCATGTCTGCTCTTTCTGGCGTGGGGTCATGTGCGTCAGCAAGGGCGGTGGTGGCTGTTGGCTGGCCTCATGGCGGGCGCCGCCCATCTCACCCGCGCCGATGGCGTCTTGTTTTTGCTGGTGGGTGGCCTGATGTGGCTCTTCTCCCTGCGCGACTGGTACCGCAACCGCCCAATGACGCCATTACCCATTGCCCAATTGCTCCTCCTCATCCTCGGCTATCTGCTGGTGATGGGCTGGTGGTTTGCCCACAATATGCAGGTGTTTGGACGGCCGTTGCCCACCGCCGGCGCCCAAACGATTTTCTTGACCCAATATAACGAAATTTTTGCTTACGGCCGTCACTTCGACCTGCAACATTTGTTAGCCGCCGGGTGGCCCGCTTTGCTCAAGTCACGGCTGCAAGGGGTCAATCTGGCCGGGCAGACCTTTATTGCCGTCAGTACGCTCCTCTTTCTGTTTCCTTTTATTTTTTGGGCCTGGATCAAGTGGGGGCGGCAGGCGGACAAGTGGCTGATGCTACGGCCGTTCACCTGGTACACCATTGGGCTGTTTGCGGCCATGAGCCTGGTCTTCACCTGGCCGGGGCAGCGCGGTGGGCTGCTCCATTCCTCGGCAGCCATCTGGCCCTGGATGACGGTCTTGGCAGCGGGAGGCATTGACATTGCCGTAGATTTTGCGGCCGCCCGGCTGCCCCACTGGCAGCCACAACGGGCTAAAAAGATATTTTCGGGCATGTTCCTGGGGCTGGCGCTGGTTATCAGCGTGGGCACGCTGAGTACACCGGAGGATATTGACCCGGAGATTGTGCGGCAGATTGGGGCGGCGCTGCCGGAGACGGCCGTGGTCATCAGTGGCAATGCCCCCGGATTTTATTACTATACGGGACGGCCGTCGCTCGGTGTGCCGTATGAGCCGCCAGAGGTGCTGCTGAAACTGGCCGCCCGGTATGGCAGCGCCTATCTGGTATTGGATGAGGCTTACCCCTTGTCGCTGGAATCCGTTTATGAAGAAGAAGAGGTTCCCGGCATCACCCTGCTGGAACGGTTTGGTACGTATAAATTATTCGCCCTGGAGCCAACCGAATGACGCGGCGAGGGGTGATGGTGGTGGCCGCGTGTCTGGTGGGAGTAGGGTTATTTTTGGGCGTGTCTGCACTGGTGGGGGGGCGGTTGGGTTTTCCGTTGGACGATGCCTGGATTCACCAGACGTATGCGCGGAATCTGGCGCGGTACGGCCGTTTTGAATATGTGCCGGGCCTGTCCAGTGCCGGTTCCACTTCCCCCTTGTGGACGTTGTTGTTAGCCATTGGGTATCTGTTGGGCATCCCGTATCTACTCTGGACGTATCTGTTGGGCGGACTGTCCTTGCTGTGGCTGGTTTGGGCGGCGATGGCCGTGTGGCGGTTGCTCTGGCCGACATTGGCGGCAAAGGATTGGCTGGCAGGGCTGACGCTGGCTTTGACCTGGCCGCTGCTGTGGGCGGCCGTGAGCGGCATGGAAACGCTGCTTTTTGCCGCGCTCGGTATGCAAATTGTGGTGTTGTATTTGCGGGAACAGAGACCAGGAGACTGGGAGACTGGGAGATGGGGAGATCAGCAAATCTCTGAATCTGCCCATCTTCAATCTCTTATCGTTCTCGGCATTCTCTCTGGCCTGCTCATCCTCACTCGCCCGGAGGGGGTGCTGCTCGTGGGTTTGGTTTTGCTGGGGCTGGCGCTGCGGGGGGATTGGCGAACGCGGGGGAGGCGAGTGCTGGTGGTGGGCGGCACGGCCGTACTCCTCCTGTTACCCTACTTTCTTTTTAACTACACCGCCAATGGTTCGCTCTGGCCCAACACGATGGCGGCCAAACAAACAGAATATGCCATTTTGTTGCAAGAGTTCATTGGCTGGCGGCTGGCGCAGTTGTTGTGGCTGAGTGTGGGCGGCCCGGCCGATGGCTGGCAGGGGATGAGCAGCGCCCATTTGTTGCTAGTGCCTGGTTTGCTTTTTGCCGGATGGCAGGCGATCAAAATGGATTGGCATAACAAGCAGTTAGCCTGGACGCTGCCGTTGTTTTGGGCGGGTGGGCATGTGCTGTTGTATGCCTGGAAGCTGCCGGTGACGTATCAACACGGCCGTTACCTGCTGGGCGTGGTGCCGGTCTGGATTTTGTACGGACTGGCCGGTTGGCTGCTGCTGTTGTTTGTGCGCCAGGGCGGGCGTGGGTTGTGGCTGGCGCAAAAGGTGGCCCAGTTTACGTTTGTCTTTGTGCTGCTCTTTTTCTTGCTGCAAGGGGCATTGGCCTATGCTACCGATGTAGCCATTATTGAAGGGGAGATGGTGGTGGCGGGACAGTGGTTGGCGGAAAACACACCGCCTGACGCGCTGGTTGCCACACATGATATTGGGGCGATTGGGTATTTTGCGCAACGGCCGTTGCTCGATCTGGCCGGTCTCATTACACCGGAAGTTATACCGCTGCTGGCCGATGAAACGGCCGTGTCGGAGTATGTGTTATCCAGTGAAGCAGATTATCTGGTAACGGCGCCGGGGTGGTTGTATACGGCCGTGACGGAATCGGATACGGCCGTCCTGGTTTTTGCCACCAATTTCCGCCTGACACAGGAGCAGGGCATGAATAATATGGCCGTTTACCACCTGCAAAACCCATAGTACCCACCGTGGTACTATATTGTTGCCAATGGTTAAATCTTCATGGTATACTGCCATTGCTCCTATATATGTAAAGTACCATCCCGGCATACATCACACCCGACCAATTAACGTGAGAAACTCCCAAATCAAAAAAAGTGAGGTCATAAGCAGTGTCAGAGCAAGTCAAATTACTCATAGTTGATGATCACCCCTTGTTTCGCCAGGGATTGTGCGATGTTCTGGAAACAGACCCACAACTCAAAGTCGTTGGTGAAGCGGCCGACGGAGAGGTAGCCATTGAAAAAGCATTTGAAGTAAACCCGGATGTGATTCTGATGGACATCAACCTGCCCACCATCAACGGGTTGCAAGTAACCCGGAAAATCAAGGCCCAACTGCCGGAAATGAAAGTCATTATGATTACCGGCTATGATGACGCCGAGCAGGTGTTTCATGCCCTACGTGCGGGTGCTTCCGCTTATTGCCCCAAAGATATTACGCCGGAAGCGCTTATCAAAATCATCTACAACGTGCGTGATGGTAAGTATTATGTGGACGAGAAAACGATGACCTATGATGAGCTGATGGCCTGGGTGGAGCAGAAGATCGGCCGTTTCAATGGGCCATTGGTGAGCGATTCTGAAGATTTGTTTGTGCCCTTGTCGCCGCGTGAAATGGAGATTTTAGAGCACGTAACCAAAGGGTTGAGCAATAAAGAGATTGCGTACAAGCTGGGGATCAGTCACCAGACTGTAAAAAATCATATGACCGCCATTTTGCGCAAGCTGCGCGTAGACGACCGCACACAAGCGGCTGTGTACGCGCTGCGGCATGGTTGGGTTCGTCTGGAAGGTACACGCTAATTTGGGAGCAGGCAGGTTAAAAACTCATGCTACATCAATCGTCATTGGGTGAAGATAGTTCGTTTCAGGGGTTCATGGATGACGCGCAAAAGGATTACGAACAGACCCAGCGCGACCTGAAAGAAATAGACATCCTGATTAAACAAAGCACGGCCGAAGTGGAACGTCTGGCGCAGCGCAACGCTCAGGTATCAAGTTACGCCAAGCAGCTAGAAACGAACTTTGAAACGCTGCCCCGCCAGGACATCAAAGAGGCGTATGAAGCGTTGAATGATGTGCAGGTGCGCCTCTATACCATGCGCGGGCAGTTGGAGAAGTTGCAGAGCGATCAGCGCAATCTGGAACGTCTGGCTGAGTTTCAACGCCGCCTGATTGACCTGGTGGGGTATGGTGATCTGCCTGCAATGGGGGGGCGACGTAGTGGTGGTTCGGTAGAACAGCCCAATGTGATTCGTGTCATTCAAACAGAAGAAGCGGTGCGCCAGAGCCTGGTGCGCAAGATGCACGACAGCGTGGCTTCTTCCATCAGCAATTTCATTTTGCAGGCGGAGATCTGCCAACGTTTTTTTGATGTGAACCCGGACCGCGCCCGTGCGGAACTGAACGCGCTGAAAAATTCGGCCGGGACTACGTTTAACCACGTCAAAGACTTTATCTTTGATTTACGGCCGATGATGCTGGATGACCTGGGTGTGGTACCGACGCTGCGCCGTTATGTGGAATCGTTTCAGGAGAAAAATGGCATCCCGGTGCCCATCACCGTGACGGGGGTGGAAAGGCGGCTGGAGAGTCATATTGAGGTGACGATTTTTCGGAATGTGCAGGAGTTGTTGACGAATGCATTGACCCACGCGCAGGCCACCCAAATTCATGTGTCGGTAGATCTGGCGCCAGAGCAGGTGACTGCCGTTGTCGAAGACAATGGTAGCGGCTTCAATGTTGACGACGCTCTCAAAAGCGGCAATAGCCGTACCATTGGCTTAACCACCTTACGCGAACGCACCGAAATGTTGGGCGGCTCCCTCAATATCCAGAGCAGTGTGGGGCAAGGCACCAGGGTCGAGTTTGTCATCCCCATAGATGATACCGAAGCATATTTCTAATTACGGCCGTTACTTTACCGGCAAAGCTAATAGGTTGCCCCCTTTGACACCTTGTCAGACGGCACCTTTTATCACTTTGGCAGGTATGATAAGCCTGAGTACCGTACTCCTATTGGCAATACCCATCATGGCATCTAAACTCCGTTTCTCATAGCCCTCTCGTCTGGTAGGGCTTTTGTTTTGTGTTTACGGCCATTTTTATGTAAACCTACACCCCGCTTCTACTATTGACTTTGCAAAGGAACATAGTATGATGGGCGTAATTCACTGTTTAATTTATGTTATGTTATGAATTGTGTAGCACCTTTCTCCCATAACAACTATCATGCGACCAGAGAAAGGTTTTTATTAAACCCCCATCAAATCGCTACCAACAAATCATGGATATAGAATGGCAGATCCTATTCGTGTACTAATAGTTGATGACCTCCCCGAAACACGGGAAAACGTTCGCAAACTGCTTCAATTCGAGTCAGACATTGAGGTAATTGGCCAGGCTGGCACTGGCGAAGATGCTGTCGAAATGGCACAGCAATTTCAGCCGGATATTATCCTTATGGATATTAATATGCCCGGCATTGACGGCATAGGCGCCAGCCAAAAAATTACCGAACTCGTCCCCTCTGTACAAATCATCATCATGTCCGTGCAAAGTGATCCCAACTACTTGCGCCGGGCCATGATGGCCGGAGCACGGGATTTCTTAACCAAACCCTTTGGTGGCGATGAATTAGTGGCCGCCATTCGGCGTGTTCACGCCAAACGCCCCAACATACAGATTGGCCCATCAAGACAACAAAGATCAACTACAGGTGGTGTTACGGCCGACGTTCAAAGTATTCCCGAAGGAAAGATATTGGCCGTATTTAGCCCCAAAGGCGGCAGCGGGTGTACAACAATAGCCATAAACGTGGCGGTAGCTTTGGCACGCCGAGGACAAAAAACAATTTTGGTTGATGGCAGCCTCCAGTTTGGAGATGTAGCCGTTATGCTTGATCTTAAAGGAGCAACAAGTTTAGCTGACATCAGCGAACGTGGGGAAATTGATGCCGAATTGGTCAGCAGCGTTGTACAGGTACACAAGAGCAATTTGAATGTTTTATTGGCTCCACCCAGACCAGAAATGGCAGACATAATAACTGAAGAAAATGTCAAGAACCTTCTGGAGAACTTAAGGCTCTCATACGACTTTGTGGTCTTAGACACAGCATCGTACCTTACCGAAAAAAACCTGACTATGCTAGATGTGGCCGACAAAATCATTCTTGTCACCCAACAAAACTTGCCTAACCTGAAAAATGCTCGCCTTTTTCTTGATCTGACTGAGAGTTTAGAGTATGAACCAGATAAGATTTGGCTGGTCGTTAATCGGGTATCTGAAGATCAGGGCATTTCCGTCAAAAACATTGGTGATATTTTGAAGCGACCTATTGTTATGACTATACCTCTAGCAGACCTTCCGGCAAGTGTTTCTGCAAATAGAGGTGTTCCTTTGGTGATGGGACCTAATCAAAAGCACCCCGTTAGCATCTCTTTGATCAAGTTAGCTGATTATAGTCGGCGTGAGTTGGTGAGTAAACAGCATGCTGAAAGCAAAGTAAAAGTGGATGCCCAAAAAGATAAAGGCAGTGTTTTGGGGCGTTTTTTTGGAAAGCGTGAACAAGCTGGAGGTTAGCCGTGTCATTATTAAAACGAATCGAAAGAAATCAGGAATCAACCGTATCACCCCACTCTGCAGAATCATCAAAGTTGCAAGAGCTTCGTGTAAAACGGGCATCCCCGGCGGTAGGTTCAAGGGATGCTTATGTTGATTTGAAGAATCGGGTTCAGCAAAAGCTAATTGCAGAACTTGATCCCAGCATGGATATCACTCAAACATCTGAAGTGCGCGTTACCATTCAAGAGATGTTTGAATCAATGTTGGCGGAAGAAAGCATTGTGCTGACCAGAAATGAAAAACGGCGATTATTTGAGGCTATTGTCGCGGAAATTTTAGGCTTTGGCCCTCTGGAACAATTCCTTCATACGGATGGCGTCACTGAAATTATGGTGAATGGCCCGAAGAATGTTTACATTGAGCGAAAAGGTAAAATAACTAAGACTAATGTGACGTTTGAAGATAACGATCACTTACTACGAATAATCGATCGTATCGTGGCACCTTTGGGACGTCGTATTGATGAAGGTTCGCCTATGGTGGATGCTCGCCTCCCAGATGGCTCCCGCGTAAATGCGGTAGTGCCCCCGATTTCCATCAATGGGGCTACGCTCACTATTCGTATCTTTTCCAAAATTCCTTTTACTATTGAGAATTTGATTGAGTTTGGCAGTATCACGCCTGAAGCTGTTGAGTTTCTAAAGGCCTGTGTGGTTTCAAAGCTCAACGTGATGATTTCCGGGGGCACTGGCTCTGGTAAAACGACGCTTTTGAATATCTTGTCAGGTTTTATTCCAGATGATGAACGCATTGTCACTATAGAGAATGCGGCCGAGCTGCAATTGCGCCAAGATCATGTGGTAACCCTCGAATCTCGCAGTGCCAATGTTGAAGGACGGGGTGAAGTGACCATTCAGGACCTGGTTGTTAACTCGTTGCGTATGCGCCCCGACAGAATTATTGTTGGGGAAGTACGTGGTGGTGAGGCGCTTGATATGCTTCAGGCAATGAATACGGGACATGATGGTAGTCTGGCAACTGGGCACGCGAATGGCCCGCGTGATATGCTTTCCCGTTTGGAGACAATGGTGTTGATGGCTGGAATGGAATTGCCACATCGGGCTATTCGTGAACAAATCGCTTCCGCTATTCATCTGATTGTGCAACAAGACCGAATGCGGGATGGGTCACGTAAGGTCGTTTCGATAAGTGAAATTCAGGGCATGGAAGGTGATGTTATTACCATGTCAGAGATTTTTCGATTTGAACAGACGAATATTGAAAACGGAAAAGTAATTGGCCGCCTACGGCCGACTGGCCTAAGACCAAAATTTATGTGGAAAATACAAGAGGCTGGCATCATGTTGCCCCCTTCTATTTTTGGCATTGGGTCCAGACGACGTTGAGGGTAAAGGTTTTAACAAAGAAAGGAGGATGATATGCCCCCTTTAGTTATTATTCTAGGTTTAGCAGGTATCCTGCTGATTGCTGGTGCCACAGTTGCTTTAGTAACAGGTGGCGGGAAACAAGATGTTGATCAACGTCTTGAGCAATTTGTGAGTGCATCGGCAACGGTTGTGGAGATTCCCGAGGAGAGCGAAAGCAAATCGGGCAGCCCGGATGTCGCTGATCGTCTGGATCGAGCGCTTTCTGGCCGAAATTTTTTTCAGCCAACCAGGGAAAAGATAGCCAAAGCTGATGTCAAATTGCGGGTGAGTGAATATCTGGTTTTGATATTTTTGTTCGCCTGTATTGGTGGAGCGTTAGGCTACTTTTTACCAAAAGACAACTCCAGATTGATCGCTGCTATTGGTTTTTTGATTGGGTCACGTGTGCCGCCATTTTATGTCAATATGGCAGCCTCGCGCCGAATGAGGGCGTTTGACAGTCAACTAAGTGACACACTTAATTTGTGGGTAAACGCCTTGCGTTCGGGGTATAGTGTTTTGCAAGCAATGGAGGCAATAGCCACAGAATTGCCTCCACCTGTCTCTGTAGAGTTTGAACGTGTGGTGCAAGAAGTACGGTTGGGGTTGAGCGTGGCGCAAGCCCTGGATAATATGTATCGGCGAGTGCCGAGTGAAGACCTGGATTTGGTGATCACGGCCGTCAACATTCAACGAGAAGTTGGCGGTAACCTTGCCGAAGTTCTTGACAATATCAGTTTTACCATCCGTGAGCGCGTACGTATCAAAGGTGAAATTCGCACATTAACTGCGCAAGGGCGTATTTCTGGCACAATCATTAGCCTGCTGCCAGTTGTACTTGGCTTTATTCTCTATCTCATTAATCCAGAATATGTATCCGAACTATGGGTTAAAGAGGCCCCCTGGATTTGGCCCGGTGTCATACCTTGTGGGTATCTATTGCTAGGGGTCGGCCTCATAATGATTGCATCTGGGTGGTTTGCAATCCGAAAAATAGTTGATATTGAAGTCTAATACGAGCATGTACTTTTATCATTTGTGATGGTTCATTCAGTGGAGAAATGACCTATGCCACCTCTATTTATACTACTGATACTTGTTTTTGCTGTGGGCATTATCGCTCTGAGCATCGTCCTGTTGCGGCGTGCTGAAGAAGATCCGTTAACGGCACGTATAGACGAATTCGCTGCCCGTGAAGAGATTGTTTCGATTGAAGAAATCGAACTTTCAATGCCTATCACCGACCGTATATTCGTGCCTTTACTACGAAGAATCAGCGAATTTCTGGTCAGGTATACACCCCAGCAAACTTTGGAAAGTACCACACGAATGCTGGAATTGGCTGGCAACCCACGCAATTTACGAGCGGCCGAGTTTATCGCATTGAGAATCGGGTTTACAGTATTTTTAGGCGTCTTTATCTTCTTGATAATGTCCCGGGGTGATGCCCCTCTCAATCGGCGCCTACTCTTTACATTAGGTGGGGTTGTGCTTGGATGGTTCATGCCCTGGATGCTGTTGCGTTCAAAGGCAGACCGTCGCAAAGATGCCGTAATCAAGAAATTACCTGATGCCTTAGACTTAATGACGATATGTGTAGATGCCGGCCTGGTGTTTAACGCCGCCATGCAAAAAGTAGATGAAAAGTGGGATGACCCGTTGGCCAATGAATTTGGGCGGGTTATTCATGAAATGCAATTAGGCAAATCACGTCGCCAGGCCCTCCGCGATATGGCTGATAGAATTGATGTGCCAGATGTCACCAGTTTTATTGCTGCTGTGGTGCAGGCGGATCAACTTGGTGTTGGTATTGGCAAGGTTTTGCGGATTCAATCTGAGCAGATGCGTGTGCGCCGGCGGCAGCGAGCCGAAGAACGAGCGCAGCAAGCACCGGTGAAGATGATGTTTCCTATGGTATTCCTGATATTTCCTTCCATATTTATCGTCCTGCTAGGGCCAGCTTTATTCCAGATATTGCGTAGCTCCGCTGTTCAAGGTGTAAGAGGTTAGCAAAAACCCAAGATCAATTTATCCAGACCCTTGTGTTTTGTTACGAGGGTCTATTTCTTTTTCCAGATCAATCAAGAGAGCCGTTGGATAGAAGAAGTGACTCTTGATACGGTATCCCCCCAAACAAAGCTCAATGAGCTTGTGGCGACGTTGCGGGATATAATTTTCCCCCCGGTTTGTGCTAATTGCCAAAAAGTTGGTCAATTGATTTGCCCTGAATGTTTTCAGCGTATCCAGTGGATCAAGGAACCTGTATGTTTGTGTTGTGGACGACTTTTGGTTCCGAGCTGGGGGTTGTGTGATAGTTGTCAGACCACGCCTTTGCCGCTTAAGCAGATTCGGGCGGCAACGTTATTTGCTGAACCAGTTTCTTCTATTATTCACAAATTGAAATATAAAGGTTCATTTGGGCTGGGTAAGATATTGGCTGAACTAATGGTTAGCGTGTGGGACCAATGGCAGGTGTCGGTTGATTTTGTGGTTCCTATACCGCTGCATCCTGAGCGTGAGAAGAAGAGGGGGTATAATCAGTCTGCCCTCCTGGCACGACATTTTAGCCAGCAGTGTGGGTATGTATATGCTCCTGGTTTATTGCGGCGAACGAGGTTTACGCTTCCTCAAGTGAGCCTGAATGCCGCAGAAAGGGCACAAAATGTACAAAATGCTTTTGCTGTCGAAGGTCATGGGCTTGTTGGTAAAAGTGTGTTGTTAGTTGATGATGTTTGTACAACAGGTGCAACAATGGCTGCGGCCGCACAAGCTTTACTAGATAAAGGTGCATTGTCTGTATCAGGTTACTGTTTGGCACGGGCAATGTAATATACAAAACTATTTTTTAAGGGAGAAAAGCAATGGAGTTAATGATACAAGGTCGAAACCTGGAGATAACACCACGTTTACAAAATTATGTAGAAAAGAAAACCACACGCCTGGATCGGTATATGCCAAATTTGGTAGAAGTGAGAGTAGATTTGTCGGCCGAAAACACACGTAGTGCAATAGATAGCCAGGTAGCCCAGATTACGGTGCGGGATAATCGTGGCACGATTTTACGGGCCGAAGAGCGCAGCAATGATATGTTTGCTGCTGTTGATGCTGTGGTAGATAAGTTATATCGCCAGATCAATCGTTATCGAGGCAAAACCCAGCGTAAATGGCGTCAGAATAATAATGGTGAGGAGTTTTTAGGTGAGCCGTTGCCTCTGGAGGATGTTGAGGAAACTGAAGAAGCTAAAATTGTGCGTACGAAGCAATTCTCCCTAAAGCCCATGACAGAGGAAGAGGCGATTGATCAGTTGGAGCTGTTGGGGCACGATTTTTTTGTATTTTTCAATGCAGAATATGGGATGGTAAATGTGCTGTATAGAAGACACGACAATAATTATGGTTTGCTGCAACCAGCATTAGATTAGGGTTAATGTTGGGTTGGCTGGCTGTTTGAGTGTAGTGCAAATAAACTTTATTGGCTAAAGTTCAGGCATGCCGCAGATTTTGTTTGTGTGTACTGCCAATATATGCCGTTCACCAGTTGCAGCCGCATTGTTAAGAGAGAAGCTCGATGCACACGGCCGCAATGATTGGTTGGTGCGTTCTGCTGGGACTTGGGCTACGGCCGTTCGTGGCCCATCTCGGGTTAGTATGCAGCTAATGGCTGAGAAGGGGATTGATATTAGCACACACCAGGCGCAAATGATTGACGGTAATCTCATTGCCCAGTCTGCTCTGGTTTTATGTATGGAAATGGGGCATGTGGAAGCCTTAAAGATTGAGTTTCCAGATTACCAGGATCGTATTTTTGCCTTGAGTGAAATGGTTGGCAAGCCTTATAGCATTCCTGATCCGTATGGAGGCTCCGTAGATGGATACCGGCGCATGATCGCTGATGTGGAACGGTTAATTAGTGAAGGATTTAGCCGTATTGTGGCGCTGGCTGAAAGAAACGCAGCCAAATGACCTGAATATCAGGATTACCAACCTTCGATAAACTCCGTCCATTCCTGACGATTTTCTAAATGACGACTAAACAGGTACATGGCCGATGGCTTAGGTTCATGTGGCTGGTGCAGCAGGGGCATGTTTACTTTTTCCAGTGTATCGCCCCCTTTGCGCCGGTTGCAGGCCGGGCAGGCCGCCACCAGATTGTCCCAGGTGTGGCTACCACCCAGACGGCGGGGAACAACATGATCGAGCGTCAGGGTGTAGGTCTTACGGCCGCAATACTGACAGGTATAGTTGTCGCGGCGGAGGATTTCTCGTTTAGAAAGGGGGATGCGTGGATGCGGCCTTTTGACCATGTAGCTTAGCTTGATAACCGAGGGGATTTCAAATTCGGCGGAGCTGCTACGGATTGTGCCACGGCCGTTTAAGATGATTTCTGCTCTTCCGGTAAGTACGAGCATCAGTGCCCGCCTGGTGCTGCAAACATGCAAAGGTTCAAAGTTCGCATTGAGCGTTAGCACTGGCTCGTACAATAGGCCATCTTTGCTCATGAGGCTGGCAGTATACCCGCCCTACTTAACATAGTCAATTCAGCAAGCCATGTCGCCAGTTAAGAATTAGTTAAAAGATGGTTAACAGTTTGTCCTGAGATTGAAGTAAAATCCCCTGACTTTCCCCGATATGGCATAGGTAATTTGTTCAAGGAGAACCCCATGAGTACAAGCACAACTGCCTGGATTGAAGAAGAATTGACCGGCCTGAAAGAGGCTGGCCTATTTAATACCATTCGCACCATTGAATCGGCGATGGGGGCGCGGGTGGTGATTAACGGCCGTACCCTGCTCAACTTTTGCGCCAACAACTACCTCGGCCTGGCCAACCATCCCCAATTGCGGGCCGCCGCTCACAAAGCTATTGATGAATACGGCATTGGCCCTGGTGCGGTGCGCTCCATCGCCGGCACCATGTCATTGCATGTGGAACTGGAACAGCAATTGGCCGCCTTCAAACATGCCGAGGCGTGCATCACCTTCCAGAGCGGCTTTACGGCCAATCTGGCCACCATTCCCGCTCTGGTGGGTAAAGGGGACATCATCTTTTCCGATGAATTGAACCACGCCAGCATCATTGATGGCAGCCGCCTCAGCCGGGCGACCATTGTCCGTTATGCCCACAACGATGTAGACGACCTGCGCCGCCAGATTGAAGCAACGACGGAGTACGGCCGTCGCCTGATCGTCACCGATGGCGTGTTCAGCATGGATGGCGACATGGCCCCGCTGGACAAAATTTGCGATGTGGCCGAGGAGTATGGCATCTTGTTGATGGTAGATGATGCCCATGGCGAAGGCGTTTTGGGGCGTGGTGGCCGGGGCATTGTGGATCATTTTGGGCTGCACGGCCGTGTAGATGTAGAAGTGGGCACCCTCAGCAAAGCGTTTGGCGTGGTCGGCGGGTTGGTCGCCGGGAAGCAAATCATCATCGAGTGGCTGCGGCAGCGGGGACGGCCGTTCCTCTTTTCCAGCGCCATGACCGTGCCCGACGTGGCCGCCTGCATCGCCGGTGTCCAACTTCTGCAAGAGTCCACCGAACTGGTAGACCGCCTCTGGCATAATGCCGCCATTTTCAAAGAGGGGATGCAGAAGTTGGGCTTCAACACCGGCCACACCCAGACCCCGATTGTACCCGTCATGTTGGGCGAAGCGCCATTGGCGCAACAGTTCAGCCGCCGCCTGTTCGAGGAAGGCGTGTTTGCCATGGCCATCGGCTACCCCACCGTGCCCCAGGGCAAAGCGCGTATCCGGGTGATGAATTCGGCCGCGCACAAGCCAGCCGATATTGAAGAGGCACTAGAGGTCTTTAGCCGGGTGGGCAAAGAACTGGGCGTGATATAAAAGAAAACTGCCCGGCAACATAGGGTTGCCGGGCAGCTAACAAAAAGGAGGCCGGTAGAATAATTAGTGTGCCGACGTGGCTTGTTCAATTTCGTTCAAAAAAAGTCGGCGCAAGCGGGGGTTAGTCAGCAATTTTTGAAAAAATGCCGGATATTGGAAGCCAATATCCACCCCGCGCAACGAATCCCTTACCACCAGAGGCAGCCACTCGTTATCAGATTCGGTCAGGGGTAATGGATGCCAGTTGAAATCCGGTACGAGATTGAGCAGATCATCACCAGCCGCCGGCCACGCCTGTAAATCCTTCAAGCGATTACGCAGGGTCATCATATCGCTTTTCTGCTGTTTATCCGATTCAAGTACATCAAATCCACTAACCATTACAACGCCTGTTATACCTGTATTGCCTGGAAACATCATACACCTTCAAAAAGCGTAAACAGGGAATGCCAGCGCCAGCTTTCATCCCCAAATCCCTTTCTGAATTTAATTAATGGCTCTACTACATGATTGCTGTGATGTTATGTTTCATGATGGCTCGTCCCGCATGAAGACACTATACAATTTTTATGCGCGAAGGGGGATAGGAAGGTAGGGCTAAACGTAACCGGTAACCGCGAAAGACGCCAAGAGGTCGAAGCTAAGAGAAAACCTCTGCGTTCTCCGCACTCTCGGCGGTTAAACCCCAGCGATGGGCAACCCCAGAGATGGGCAACCCCAGAGATGGGCAACCCCAGAGATGGGCAACTAAACAATAAAAGATTGGCCTAATTCGGGTACCTGTACCTCTGGAAATTGGTGTAACTGGCGTAAACTTTCGGCAAAGGCCAATGAGGCGTCTTCTTCGCCATGCACAATGAAGGTGTGCAACGGCCGTGCCCGCAAATGCCCCGTCCACGCCAACAACTCATCCCGATCCGCATGGGCGCTGAAACCGTTGATCTTCTCCACCTGCGCCTTCAATTCATACTCCTCGCCAAAAATGCGCACACGCGGCTCCCGGTCTACCAGCCGCCGCCCCAGCGTGTTGGGTGCCTGCCAGCCCACAATCAACACCGTATTGCGCGGGTCTTCAATGTTGTTCTTCAGGTGGTGCAAAATGCGCCCGGCCTCGGCCATGCCACTGGCGCTGATGATCACCGCCGGTTGGGCCAGCGCATTCAGCTCCTTTGATTCGGCCGTAGAGCGTGTATACCGCACCATATCAAAGCCGAAGGGGTCTTTACGGCCGTTTTCCACCATAAACCTCATCATCTCATCGTCAAACGCTTCCGGATGCAGCCGGTAAATGCCGGTAGCGTCTATGGCCAGCGGGCTGTCCACAAACACCGGCAAATTGCCCGGAATCCGGCCCGCTTCAATCAATTGATGTAGCCGATAGACCAACTCCTGCGTTCGCCCCACGGCAAAAGAAGGCACGATGACTTTGCCACCCCGTTGGCGTGTCTCATTGATAATACGTTCCAGCTTTTTGCTGGCGTCTTCCTGCGCTTCATGTTTACGGTTGCCGTAGGTGCTTTCCACCAACAGCACGTCCGCCTCCGTGATAAAGGTAGGATCATGCAAAATGGGGCGGTTGGGCCGGCCTATATCACCACTAAACACCAGCCGGATGTCTCGTTTGCTCTCCTCTTCTTCAATATCCAACGCCACCATCGCCGACCCCAGAATATGCCCGGCATCATAAAAAGTGAGGGTAACGCCGGGGGCAATGGCAAACGGCCGTTCATACCCAATGCCCACAAAACAGTTCAAACTATTGGTCGCGTCCACCACCGTATAAATCGGCGCCAATGGCGGCAGTTGCTGCTTTTCCCGCTTCTTATTCAAATACTCCATATCCGATTCTTGAATACGGGCACTGTCTTGCAGCATCACCGCTGCCAGATCACGGGTAGCATAGGTGCAAAAGATGTTGCCGCGAAAACCGCTCTTCACCAGATTGGGCACATTGCCGCAATGGTCAATGTGCGCATGGGAAAGCACCATTACGTCAATATCGGCCGCGTTAAAGGGCAAATGTTGGTTGCGTTCGTAGGACTCTTTGCGTGAACCCTGGTACAGGCCACAATCGAGCAAAATCTTCTGCCCATTCACTTCCACCAAATGTTGTGAGCCAGTCACGGTACGCACCGCGCCATGAAATGTAATGTTCATTGGTTTCCTTGTGGATGGGGGATAGTGGCTGATTCCAGCTACTATCCCCCATGATGATTCTGCAAAACCTGGATGATCTCTTGCCCGTATGTCCGGCGTCGCCAGTCGCCCAGTTCTTCTAC
The DNA here is from genome assembly GCA_964581605.1 of uncultured Ardenticatenaceae bacterium. Lineage (GTDB taxonomy): Bacteria > Chloroflexota > Anaerolineae > Promineifilales > Promineifilaceae > CAADGU01. Next base: position 14,261 of record CAZOPF010000014.1, on the reverse strand, counting down.
CTGTGCCAACTGCTCGCTGTGTTGTGGATTGAGATGGGCTAAGGCCCACAGGCAATCGCGGCTGAGAATGACATCGGACTCCACACCCCGCGCCTGTGCTTTTTCTTTGCGCCAGGTGTGCAATTTGTCGTAGCGGTTGCACACTTCTTCCGGGGGGCGGTGGTTGCGTTTGGGGTAACGGGGCGGTTCGGCCTGTTGGCTCTCGGCGATGAGGGGAAGTAGCTGACGGCCGTACCGCCGCACCTGCCCCTCCGACATCCCATAAACCTTATGCAACTCGCGCAAAGTGGCCGGGCAAGACTGGGCCAATTCCAGCAATGTGCGGTCACTTAGCACCTTGAATAATGGCTGATTGCTTCGCTCCGCCTGCTGATCCCGAAACGCATACAACGCTTTTAGCACCGCCTGCTGTTGACGTGGCAGGTCATACGCGCCACTGATGTACCAGAAACCATCCGGGTCAAACGTTTGATGATTGGGATCCACTCCAGTTTGTTCGGCAAATATCTCCAATGCCTCTTCCAGTCGGTTTTGGGCCACCAGTTCCGCCGCCAGATGATCCCGCAAAGCCAGCAAGTAATGGGTGTCCAGTTGGGCATACTTTAGCAGGTCGAGGGTTAACGGCCGTTTACACCAGTTCGCCTTTTGATACTTCTTGTTCTGCTCCACCCCATATAACTCTTGCAGCAAATTCCCTAAACCGTACCGTTCATACCCCAAAATCCGCGCCGACCACATCGTGTCAAACAGGTGGGCACACTGCCACTCGTACTGCCTCTTGAGCAGCATCAGGTCATATTCGGCCGCATGAAAAACCTTTTCGATAGCCGGGTTGGCCAGCAATTGGCCCAGACCATCCAGATCAGCTACGGCCGTCGGGTCAACAATATAATCTTGTGTGGGAATGGAAATTTGAATCAGGCAGACCCGCTCCCGGTAGGCATACATGCTGTTGGCTTCCAGGTCAATGCCCAAGCGCGGCTCCGTTTGCAGCCGCGCCAGACATTCCTGCCAGGCGCGATCAGAAGTAACCAGGGTCGCTGGAGATAGGCTCATCGCATATCTCCTAAGTAAGGCGATTTTCAAAATCGCCCCACACACCAGTCAGTGGGGTCATGTGGGGAGAAGGGTTCATGGGGGGATAATAGGATGGTTCCATCGCGGTTCATTATAGCACGATGGTCAAGATGTGATAGGTGATACGTGAGCAGAAAATCCTCACGCATCACGTATCACGCATCACGTTCTTCTTCCGTTTCCGCCGCGTGGCTTCAAAAATCGAGTCCGGGTCCCACCCCTGCTCCAACAACGCCTGCCGTTTCGGTTTCAGCGCCCCGGTGGGGCAAACGCCCACACATTGGCCGCAAAAGACACAGGTCGTGTCTGTCATGCCATGGCCCATAAACGTGCCAATGTGGGTGTGAAAGCCACGGCCGTCAAAACTCAGCGCAAACGTATACTGGGCATCCTCCGCGCACACCTGCACACAACGCCAACAGTTAATGCACTGGTTATAGTCGCGGATATAAAACGGGTTGTCATCGTGAATGGGCGCGGTACGCCGCGCTCCGTCCGCAAAACGGTTTTCGTCCGCTTTATATTCTTGCAGCAGGGCCAAAATTTCTGGCGCTTCGGCCAGTTCCACCGTTGCCGCCAGCATCTCCAGGATGGTGCGCCGCCCCCGGCAGACATCCTCGCTGTGCGTCTCCACGTTCATGCCGTTGGCACACTGAGTCACGCAAGCCGCCGCCTGCACCCGCCAGCCCACATCCACCGAACAGACCCGGCACAAGCCATTGGCTGTCAGGTGGGGATGATAACAAATGACCGGAATCTCGATCCCCAACTGCGCCGCCGCATCCAAAATGGTGGTGCCTGTGGGGACGGTGATTTCACGGCCGTCAATTTTAAGTGTAACTGTTTCGCTCATTGCTCTCTCCGTAGTCGGTTATCAGTTATCGGTAATCGGTTTGAGCAGGCTGCTTTAAGCATGAACCAGTTCATGGCCTAGTTCACGCAAAAATTCTGGGGCAAAGTCAGCGCCATTGGGCCACTCAATCGTATTGGTCTCAGGATTCACTGATACCTGTTGAAAAAGCTGGACATTCTTCAGTGGCTCAAAAACTGGGCCGTATAACTCATCTTGGAGGTCTACGCCCATAACCATCCCATCATTGAATGTCAGTTGTAATTTGTAATCGCCCAGGTATTTCACTTTATTAACGTGTAAGAACATCGTTTGCTCCTATAACAAAGGTGGAATTTCCTGTAATGGTTCGCCATTCCGTGCCCGATTCCAGTTTTCCATCAGTTCATCTCGATGTAAGTCCAGCCAGTCAAACAGCATATTTAATGCGCGGCGAGACATTTTCCCGGTCACGATGCCCGTTTGTATTTCAATGGTCACTTCCTGCGCACCATACCGTGCATGGAAATGTGGCGGCGCATGGTCACGGTAATTGATGAACACCACAATACCATAAAAACGGGAAATAGTGGGCATATTCTCTAATCTTCCAATCCCGACCCCACCAACTCCGGCCACAGGTTAATGGCGCTGACGATGGCGGACGCGGCCGTTTGCCCCAGGCCGCACAGCGATGTTTCCGTCATGGTAAAGCCCACGTCCAGCAGGCGCTCTTTGTCGCCGGGTTGCGGGCCACCGTTGTGGCTGATGTGATGCAAGATTTCCATTTGCCGCTGCGTACCAATCTGGCAAGGGAAACATTTGCCGCAGCTTTCGTGGGCAAAAAAGTGCGCCAGATGGTACAACGTCTGCCGCATATCGGTCTGGTCGTCAATGACCATGACGACGCCGGAGCCGATGGGAAAAGCGTGGTTGCGCGAGGAGGCGTAGGTGAGTGGGTAATCGAGTTCGGCGGGGCTGAGAAAACGGCCGGCCGCGCCGCCGACGAGAACGGACTGGAGGGCACGGCCGTGTTTCACCCCCCCACCCATTTCAATCAACTCCCGCACCGTCACCCCAAACGGCAGTTCATATAACCCCGGCTGATTGACGTGTCCGCTGAGGCAGAACCACTTCGTCCCTTTAGAATCTTCCGTGCCATACGCCGCCCACGCATTCCAACCAATGCGGGCCACGGCCAGCGCCGCTACCAGTGTTTCCACATTGTTGATGGCCGTTGGCTGGTGGAAGAGGCCGTGTGTGGTGGGGAAGGGCGGCTTGATGCGTGGAAAGCCCCGTTTACCCTCAATGGCCTCAAACAGCGCCGTCTCCTCGCCGCAGATGTACGCACCTGCACCCAGCCGCACCTCAATATCAAAGTTGAACCCAGGCCGCCCCAGAATGTTTTTGCCCAGATACCCGGCCGCCCGCGCCTTTGCTACGGCATTGAGCAGCCGTTTGTGGCTGCGTGGATATTCACCGCGTATAAAAATCCAGCCATTCTCCGCGCCCACCACGTAGGCGGCCAGGGTCATCGCCTCTACCAGGCTGAACGGGTCTTCTTCCATCAGCCCACGATCCTTGAAGGTGCCCGGTTCACTTTCATCGCAGTTGGCGATGATGTGCTTTTGCGCCGGCGTGCCAGGGGCGGCGCGGGTGAATTTCCACTTGTTGCCCACCGGGAACATGGCCCCGCCACGCCCCAAAATGTTGCTGGCGTCCAGCCATTGGATAATCTCGTCGGGCGGGTGCTGCATGGCGTTTTGCAGCCCCACGTATCCTTCGTGCGCCAGGTAATCGTCCAGGCTCAGGGGGTCAATCTGCCCCACGCGGAACAGTTTGAGTTTGGGTTCGCCGTAGATTTTGGCGGCCGGTTCGGGGTAGGTGCCGGCCAGGAAGTCGTCTACGGCCGTGACCGTCAAATCCCCCGCCGGTTTCTCGCCATATAAGGCATTGGGCGCGTGTTCACACATGCCCAGGCAGGGCACACGCTCGTAGGCGATAGCTCCATCGGCACTCATTTCGCCATGTTGTAAGCCCAATTTTTCAGAAACCGCTTTGTGAATGGCTTCACACCCGGCCAACTGGCAGGCCACATCTTCACACACACGCACGACGGTACGGGCCATCGGCCGGTTGTAAAACATGGTATAAAACTCAATCACGCCGTGAACATCGGCCAGGGGGATGCGCAATGTTTTGCTGATCGCCTCCTGCACTTCGGCGGGCAGCCAGCCATAAACGGCCTGGGCCTCATGCAGCAAGGGGAGAAGGGCGTCACGGCGACGGCCGTGATACTTCTGCAATACCGGTGCCAACAACGTTAAATCAATGGGTTCAGTGGTCATGTCTCTCCTCGTCTTGTGCAGGCCATACAGCCCATGCACCCATCGGTAAGGCCTTGACAGGTGTGCCGATTGTACCGGAGAGAGGGGTAACTTCCAATGTGACGTTTGTGAGGTTACGGCCGTATAAATGTCACCCTGTTACTTTATTACCACCTCAAGTATAGTTCCCGCCATGGCGCTACAAACCTGGCTCACCCTCTTTCTCATCCTGCTCATTCTGGTGGGCATTGCCTTGGGGCGCTACCCCTGGTTGCGTATGAACCGGGCCACCATTGCCCTGGTGGGGGCCACGCTGCTCGTCCTCATCGGCGCGATTGGCCTGGAAGAAGCGTATGCGGCCATTGACATGAACACCATCGTGCTGCTCTTTGCCATGATGATTATCAATGTCAATTTACGACTGGCGGGTTTTTTTCGGCTGGTGAACCGGCGTGTGGCCCAGTGGGCACATTCGCCGCGTGGCCTGCTGGCGCTCATTGTGGCGGTGGCCGGGCTGCTTTCCGCGCTGTTCCTGAATGACACCATCGTGCTGATGTTTACGCCGCTGGTGCTGGAAATGACGGCCGCCCGGCAGCGCAACCCCATCCCCTACCTGATTGGCCTGGCAACGGCCGCCAACATCGGTTCTGTCGCTACCATCACCGGTAATCCACAAAATATGCTCATTGGCATGTCGTCCGGCATTCCCTATGTGACGTTTACAGCTTATCTGGCCCCGGTAGCCATCGTCGGGCTGGCGCTGGCCTGGGGCGTGCTGGTGTTGGTGTATCGGGGCGAGTTCACGGCCATACACCTGCCGCCACCCAATCTGCCACCCGACCGCCCGTATCGTCCACTATTGCGCAAAAGTTTGATCGCCACCGGGTTGATGCTGGCGGCGTTTGTGGCCGGCGCACCTGTGCCGCTGGCCGCGCTGACGGCGGCCGCACTGCTGCTCATCACCCGGCGCTTGAAGCCGGAGCGTGTATTTCGGGAGATTGATTGGACGCTGCTGGTCTTTTTTGCGGCGCTGTTTGTGGTCACGGGGGCCATCATCAGCAGCGGCCTCAGCGACCGTCTGTTTGCCGTGTTGCAGCCGGTGGCGGAGCGGGGGATTGTGCCGCTCACGGCCGTGTCCGTCATCCTCAGCAACACCATCTCCAACGTACCGGCCGTCATGCTCTTTCGGCCGTTTGTGGCCGAATTTAGCGATCCGCA
>CAZOPF010000014.1:7067-8710 GCA_964581605.1 uncultured Ardenticatenaceae bacterium | reverse complement strand
CCAATGTGCGCTACTTTTTCACCCGGCAAGGACTGGATGACTTGAGCCGGGTCAGCCGAAATGAATTGGTGCGGCTGCTGCGCGCCGGGGCCAGCGACGAGACGATTATACAGGTGTTGGATGAAACGGCCGTATCCCGCACCTTGCAATCTCGTTACGGCCGTTGACCCTGCCGCCATCCTGGTTGATAATGGGCTGATGGACATCCTCCTTTCTCACGGTTATTTCATTGCCGAAGACGCCCACGAGCAGGCGATTATGAAGCCCTACCCCACGCTGGGGCTGCTCTACATCTCCTCCCACCTTAAGGCCAAAGGGTTTGCCGTCGATTTGTACGATACCACCTTCCAAACGATGGCCGATTTTGTGGCCCATGTGCGCCAGACACGGCCGTCGCTCGTTGGCCTCTACTGCAATCTGATGACCAAACAAAACATCCTGCGCATGATGCCCGTCTGCCGCGAAGTGGGGGCCACCATCATCCTGGGTGGCCCGGAGCCGGTGAGCTACGCCGCCGAATACCTGGCGCGGGGCACCGACATCATCGTCAACGGCGAAGGGGAAGTGACATTGGAAGAGTTGATTCCGCATCTGGCGCGGCACGGCCGTACCAATCTGCACACCATCCAGGGCATTATTTTCCAGGATGAGGAGGGGCGGGTGGTGCAGACGGCCGCACGGCCGCAGATCAAAGAGCTCTCCGCCCAACCCTGGCCCGACCGCGCCGCCATTGATATGCCCCGCTACCTGCACACCTGGAAAACCCATCACGGCCTCAGTTCCGTCTCCCTCATCACCGCCCGTGGCTGCCCTTACACTTGCACCTGGTGCAGCCACACCGTCTTCGGCCACAGTCACCGCCGCCGCTCCGTGGAAGACGTGGCCAACGAGGTGGCCTGGATTCAAGAAACTTACCAGCCTGACCAACTCTGGTATGCTGACGACGTGCTGACCATCGCCCCGCGCTGGTTCCTCAGCTATGCCGCCGAACTCAAAAAGCGCGGCCTCCGCATCCCCTTTGAATGTATCAGCCGTCCCGACCGGCTGGACGCGGAAATTATCACTGCGCTGGCGGAGATGGGCTGCGCCCGGCTCTGGCTCGGCTCCGAAAGCGGCTCGCAGCGCATGTTAGACGCCATGAAACGCAAAACAACGGTGGATGACCTGCTGGCGAAAAACAAGCTGCTGCAAGACGCAGGCATTGAGGTGGGCATGTTTATCATGCTTGGCTACGAAGGGGAAGAGGTGCGCGATATTGAAGCCACGGCCGATTACCTGAAACAGTCCAACCCCGATATTTTCCTGACGACGGTGGCCTACCCCATCAAAGGCACCGCTTTTTATGAGGAAGTGGCCGACCGGGTGACAACGCCGCTGGATTGGGACGGCCGCACCGACCGGGATTTGCAGATACACGGCCGTCGCTCCCGCCAATTTTACGATCATGCCACCCGCTGGCTGGTGAATGACGTGAATCTGCACAAAGCGCGGCTGGCCGGCGAACGCAACCCCCTCCGCCTGGGCAAACTATTCGCCAACGCCCAACGCGGCCGTTTGGGTATGCGCCTGACCCAACATCAACGCGAAAACGGCCGTACCCCTGATGCCAGCGGCCGCGGCTGGCCCGCTGAAGAGCGGGCGGC
>CAZOPF010000014.1:0-6967 GCA_964581605.1 uncultured Ardenticatenaceae bacterium | reverse complement strand
CTGGGACAACTGCTGCGGCAGCGGGTGTGGCGCGTGCTGGCGCAGCAGTTCCACGCCGGGCAGCATATCCTGGAACTAACCTGCGGCACCGGCGAGGATGCCGTCTGGTTGGCACAGCAGGGTATCTTCATCACCGCTACGGATGGATCGCCAGCAATGGTGCGGGCAACGGCCGTGAAAGCCCAACAAACCGGCGTGACGGATCGGGTTACGGCCGTGCCACTCTCCCTGCAAGAAATCGTGGAGAACCGCCATCCGTATTTCGTAAACCGTAAACCAATTACCGATTACGACGGCGTTATAAGCAACTTCGGTGGCCTGAACACCATTAATGAATGGCGGCCGTTGGCCGAACGTCTGGCGCAACTGGTGAAACCGGGCGGCAAGATGGTGTTGGTCGTGATGGGGCCGTGGTGCCCCTGGGAGGTGGGGTGGCATCTGGCACATGGGGAGTGGAGTACGGCCGTGCGTCGTTTCCGTCCCTCCGCCCCTGCCACCATTGGCCGCGACTCCATCCCCATCTGGTATCCATCCGCCCGACGACTGCGCCAGGAATTTGCTCCCTGGTTCCGCTGCCTGCACACCGAAAGCCTGGGCCTCTGGCTACCGCCCAGCTATCTGGGCCACCTGGTAGACCGCTGGCCCCGTCTCTTTAACCGACTCAACCATTGGGAACACCACACCGCCCGACTAACCGGCGGTTGGGGCGATCATTACCTATTGATATTGGAAAAAAACAACCAACTGGCTTAACATTCCACAAAACGGAAATGACACCCAAACACCCAAACACCAAAACACTCAAACACACAGACACACAGACACCAAAACACTCAAACACCATGATCACCCTTCTTTTTGCCGAACTGACCATCCGTGAAACCCAACGCCGCAAGATTTTGTGGGTAGGGCTGCTCATGGGAACCGTTTTTCTGGCGGTGTTTGCTATTGGGTTTCACTATGTCTATTTAGAAATGGAGCAATATGCCAATCTGGAGGAAGCGCTCACAATCAGCGGGGTGCTGTTGATGGCCGGGCTGTATGCTGTTCATTTGCTGGTGGTGTTGATGGCGGTGCTGGTTTCAGTGACGGCCGTTTCCGGCGAGATAGATACACACACCATCGAAGTCATGGTCACCAAACCCATTTACCGTTGGCAGGTGATTTTGGGCAAATGGCTCGGTTTTGTCGTGTTGATCACGCTCTACATCCTGTTCCTGGCCGGTGGTTTGATGCTGATCGTTTATCTTCGTTCGGGTCTGCTGCTAGAGAACATAGCGGCCGGGTTAGCCATGATGGTGTTGCAAGCCCTTCTCATTCTTTCGTTGACCCTGTTCGGGGGAACGCGCCTCTCCTCACTGGCAAATGGTGTACTGGCTTTTATGCTATTTGGCATTGCTTTTTTGGGTGGATGGATTGAACAGATTGGTGCGTTGTTTGAGAATGAAACGGCCGTCAACATTGGCATCATCACCAGTCTGATCATGCCCACACAGGCGTTGTGGAATCGCGCCCTGGTGTTTTTCCAGCCCCAATTTACAGCGTCCACCTACCTGGCCGGCCCCTTTGCCGTTATCTCCCAGCCAAGCAATTTAATGATTGCCTACGCACTGCTGTATGCTGGCATCCTGTTGATCCTGGCGCTGGTCACTTTTTCCCGCCGCGATTTGTAATGATCTGGCTCAATCCACCAGGGCACGGCCGTCAGCCGCTGCCCAACAGGCCTGTACCGTTTCGCCAATCTGGAAGCGCGGCTGCTGGCTGCCGCCGCTGTTTTGCAGGCGGGCGAAGATGATTTCTTTGTTGGCTAACTGGATGCCGTAACGGGTATCGGAGCCGACAAAAATCAGTTCGCGCACTTCGCCGGTGAGCCGTTCGCTATCTGGCCCGACGGCCGTACCATTGCCCATCAGGGCCACCTTTTCCGGCCGAATGGTAAGGGTGACGGTCTGGCCGGGGATGACGGCCGTACCTCCTGATTGCACTCGCACCGGCTGCCCGGCAACTTCCAGCGTGGTAGTGTGTTCGTTTACGGCCGTGACCACCCCCGTCAAAAAGTTCGATTCACCAATAAAATCAGCCACAAAACGGGTGGACGGATTGTCATACAGTGTAACCGGATCCGCTACCTGCAACAGCACCCCCTGATCCATCACCGCGATCCGGTCAGACATCGTCAGCGCCTCTTCCTGGTCGTGCGTCACGTAAATAAAGGTGATGCCCAATTTTTGCTGCAACTGTTTTAATTCTAGCTGCATCGCCTTGCGTAACTTCAAGTCGAGGGCGCCCAGCGGTTCATCCAGCAGCAGCACGGCCGGTTCGTTCACCAGCGCCCGCGCCAACGCCACCCGCTGCTGCTGCCCGCCGGAAAGTTGGGACGGCCGTCGTTCTTCCATGCCCGGCAGCCGCACCAATGCCAACGCCTCGGCCGTGCGCCCGGCGATGATGCTCTTGGGGAAGCGTTTCACCCGCATCCCAAACGAGACATTTTTGGCTACCGTCATGTGCGGAAAAAGGGCATAGTTTTGGAAAACGGTATTCACCGGGCGGCGGTTAGGTGGCACGCGGCTCATCGCTTCACCCTGAATCAAAATCTCGCCCGAAGAGGGCATTTCAAAACCGGCAATCATACGCAGCGTGGTCGTTTTGCCGCAGCCGCTTGGCCCCAGCAGCGTGAAAAACTCGCCGGTTTTAATTTGCAGATTCAGGCGGTCTACGGCCGTGACCAACCCGCCTCCTCTCGGCCCGGCAAACGCCTTCGTCACATCCCGCAATTCCACCGCTATCTCGCCCAATCTGCTGTCTCCAGTGAACAGTGAACAGTAAACAGTAAGCAGTAACCAGTCGCCTACAGCTCACTGCTCACTGTTCACTTCTCACTTCTTACTTCTCACTTCTCCAGACGCCGCATCCGTTCGGCCGCAAAAATCATCACAATCGAAGCCACCATAATCAACGCCCCCAGCGCCACTACCAGCGGCAGCCGCCGCGGAAAGCGCAGCAGCGAATACATGTACACCGGCAGCGTGGCGTCTGTGCCCACAATAAACACGCTCATCGCATATTCGTCAAACGAGGTCGTAAACGCCGTCAGAAAAGCGGCAAACAGGGCGGGCAGCGCCAACGGCAGCGTCACCCGTAGCTGCGCACCCCAGTAACTCGTGCCCAAATCCATGGCCGCCTCTTCCAGATTGTCGGGAAAACCGGCCAGCCGCGCCGCCACAATCAACATGACAATGGGAATGTTGATGACCACATGCCCCAACCCCACCGTCCACAAACTCAACTCCACGTCCATCACCTGGCGGTAGAGGATGAGCAGCGCCACCCCCACCACCACCGAGGGAATAAACAACGGCAGCCCGGCGGCCGCCAGCAGTGGCCCTTTGCCGCGAAACTCAAAACGCACCACAGCAATGGCCGCCATGGTGCCCAAAATAGTTGCCAGCAGGGAAGACCAGATGCCCACAAAGATGCTGTTGCGTACCGCTTGTAGTAGTTCGCCCGCGTTGAGCAGTTCTTCATACCAACGCAGTGTGAAGCCGGAAAGGGGAAAACGCAACGATTCAGCCTTATTGAAGGAGAAGAGGATCAACAGCAGGATGGGTAGATACAAGAAGAGGGCTAACAGCCAGAAGTAGAGTGCGCCAATGGGGAACGGCCGTCTCCTGCCCAACTTACCCATCACACCTCCGCCAATTCCGAAAAGCGCACAAACCGGCCAAACACCAGCAGCGGCAGCAGCACCACCAGCAGCATCACCAGGCTCATCAGCGCACCCAGGGGCCAGTTCAGAGCGCGGACAAACTGGTCGCGCACGATATTGCCAAACATGACCCCCTCTGTTCCGCCCACCAGCGCCGGTGTGACATATTCACCGACGGTGGGGATGAAAACAAACAGAAATCCGGCAATCAGCCCTGGCAAACTGAGCGGTAACGTCACCTGCAAAAACGCCTGCAACTTATTGCTGCCCAGGTCATAAGCCGCTTCCAGCAGGTGCGGATCAATGCGTTCCAACGCCGCAAAAATAGGCAGGGCCACAAAGGGAATCCAGACGTATACCAGGGTGATGGCCACCGCTTCCGGGCTGTAGAGCAAAACAGCACTGCTCTCGGCCGAAAACCCCAACCAGGTCAGCAGCGACGCCAGCACACCATCCCCGCCCAGGATCACTTTCCAGGCCAGCACCCGCAGCAGATAACTGACCCAGGCCGGCACGATGATGATGGTGAGCAGCAGCAGTTTTTTACTTCCCGCGCTGAAAGAGAGATAGTAGGCAATGGGAAAGGCCAGGACGATGGTAAACAATGAAATCCAGAAAGAGAGCAAAACGGAGCGTACCAGCAGGTTCAAATATGCCGCATTGCTGAAAAATTCCTGGTAATGGCGCAGCGTCCATATGCTGCTTGCTGCGCCAAACGTGCCACCGCGAAAGGAGTAGAAAGCCATGTTGACCAGGGGCAGCAAGAAGAAAAACAGCAGCAACACGGCCGTAGGCAATACCAATATCAGCAGGCGGCGACGATCTTCCATTATTGACTACTGCGAAGCCTTCACCTCATCCCAAATGGAGGTCCTTATCTGCCGCTGCTCCTCCGTAATTGGCCGGTACATCACCGTGCGTTCCGTCAGTGAATCCACCTGATCCAGTTCCATAAACTCAATCACATAGGGATCCATCTGGTCAATCGCCCCGGTGTTGGCTGCACCGTACCAATACTCGTTCGCCATCGCCGCCATAGAGTCCGGGGCAATGGCCGCATCCAGAAACTCATACGCCAGACCGAGATCACCTGATCTGGCGCTGATGGCATACCCACACACCCAGCCCAGCCGCCCCTCTTGCGGCTGAATATAGGCCACCTCATACTCGTCCGAATTCAGATAGGCATAGGCATCCTGCCAGGCATTGGCAATGATCCAGGCGTCACCAGAGGCGGGCAGATCATAGGCTTCGGTGTAATCTGACCAGTAGGTGAGCAAATTGGGTTTCAGCTCCAGTAGTTTTTGTTTGATTTGTTCATCCTGCTCCGGGGTCGTGTTCCAGGGGTCCAATCCCAATGCCAGCGCGGCCATGGCAAAGTTCGATTCGGCCGAATCCCAGATAGCCACATGCCCGGCATACTGCGGGTCCCACAGGTCAGCCCACGAATCGGGCACTTCTTCTACCAGATCGGTGCGTACTAGCAATGATTCATACCCCCAATCCCAGGGTACAAAATACTGCTTGCCGTTAAATACCCCCATCGCTGCCAGATCGGGATGGAGTTGATCCCAGTTGCTCAGGCGGGAGGTATCAATCTCCTGCACAAGGCCATTGTCCACATATAGCTGCCACCAGGAGTTGCAGGGGTGGGTGATGTCTGCGCCCACATCTGACTGCATCTTGGTCATATTTTCAGCGTCATCGGCAAAGAAGGAGTATTCGATAACTTCGTCCAGGTTATCGGCATATTTTTCGGTGAAGGGGGCAAAAAATTGGGGGTATTCGGTGGCTTCGTAGCCTGACCATTCCAGGACAAGCAGTTTGCCATCGGCTTCTGTTTCGGATTCGTCACCGCCGCCGCAGGCTGCTAACAGCAGGAGCAGCAGTAAACCGGGTGTGAGGAATAGAAAATGGGTGGCGTTACGGCCGTGTCTCATGCGTTTCTTCTCCTTCAAAACGTTTGTAGCAGGCAATTTATTGCCCACTCTTTCTACGCAACACGCCGTTCCGTCAACCCATTTTCCGGCGCGTTACGATTTAGGTATATCTTTTTTCGGGTCTACAAATGGTTTAGGTACGACAGTCGCGTCGGCCATACCCCAGGGCGTTTCCACTTGCAGCCGGGTGCCCAATGCCGTCTGTGCCAGCGGCAGCATGGCATACCCGATATTTTTGTGCAGGCCGGGTGAATAGACGGCCGCCCGCAATTCCCCTATCACGGCCCCATCTTGATGCACCGGCCAATACTCCTCCGGCCAGCCACCCAGCGGGTCACCATGAATTTCCACGCCCGCCAGCTTGCGGTTGACGCCGGTTTGTTGTAGCTCACGCAGTGCGTCCTTGCCAATAAAATCGGCCGATTGCTTCAGATTCACCATCCACTCCAGCCCCACATGGTAGGGTGTATCCTCATAGGTAATATCAGAGCCAAAATTGAGGATGCCAGCCTCAATGCGGCGGATGTCATTGGGGGCGGTGGGGCGGATGTGATACGGCCGCCCTGCTTCCATAATGCGATCCCATAATTCAGTCCCACGACGGCCGTCACGCAGGTAAATTTCATACCCTACTTCACCCGTCCAACCTGTCCGGGTAATCACCACCGGAATATCATCCAACTCGGTCGCCATGCAGGTATAATACTTCATATCCAACACTTTGTCGCCAAATAAAGCATGTACCACTTGTCTGGATTTTGGCCCCTGAATTTGCAATGGCGACACATCCGGCTCACAAATTTCCACATCCATCCCGGCATTCAGCGCCACCCCTTTCACCCAGAGCAAAATGTCGCTGCTGGCGGCCGCCAGCCAGAACTGATTTTCGCCAATTCGCGCCAGCACCGGGTCATTTAGAATGCAGCCGCGATCATCCGTCAGCACCACATACCGGCACTGCCACACCGCACACTTCGTCAGGTCACGCGGCGTCAGCAAATTCACAAACGCCAGCGCGTCCGGCCCGCTAATTTCCACCTGTCGCTCCACCGACACGTCCCACAGGGCCACATGGTTCTTCACCTGCCAATACTCCGTTTCTGTATCAGCGTAACCGGCCGGGAGCAGCATGTGGTTATACACATCGTAGCCCAGGCAGCCCGCCGCCTGCGTGGCCGCAAAAAACGGCGACCGCCGATACCAGGGGCCAAACCAGAGTTGGGTTGATTCATTCACTTTCATACATCATCTCCTTTGTTTTATAAAAGCAGAGGGGCGGGGGAGCAGAGGGGCGGGGGAGCAGAGGGGATTTAGACAACCT
>CAZOPF010000013.1:68131-78076 GCA_964581605.1 uncultured Ardenticatenaceae bacterium | reverse complement strand
GCCCAGATCAGATGTTCACCTGAACACCTGAACACAAAAACACACGATCACCTGATCACGCATACGCCAGGCTCTGGCGGACGCTGATGCGGGTGGCGGAGCGGGCGGGCAGGATGGCGGCCATGGCCGAGACCACCAGAATGACCACCAGCCAGATGAACACGGCCGTGACATGAAACGCAAAATCCAGATTCGTGCCCGTCATCGCCTGGCCCAGCGCATTGGCTAAGGGTTTGCTGAACACCACCGCCAGCGGGATAGCCAGGCACCAGCTGAACAGCCCTTGCAGCACCCCCTCCATCACAAACAGCAGCATGATCGTCGGTGACGAAGCGCCAATGGCCCGCAGCACGCCGATCTCACGGGTGCGCTCCACCACGCTGATGCTCAGTGCGCCCATCAAGCCAATGCCGCCCACCAGCGCCATCAGTCCGGCCAGACTGAGCAGGATGGTGACGACGCTGGCGAACTGGGTATCAATTTCGGCGCGTTCATCCAGTTTCACGGCCGTTGTGAACAACGCCACGTCCATGTGCTGCCCTTCAAACTGGTTTTTCAACTGTTCAGTCACGGCCGTGACCGCTGCCAGTGACGGGTCGGTGGTTTGCAAATAGAGTACCGTACCCCGGTTGGCCTGCTTGGTCACGGCGACCACCGCCTCCAACGGCGCATAAATCGGCTCGGTGGTGAAATCTGCGCCGGAGATGATGCGGTACGTGCCAATCACCTGCCATTCGGCGTCGCCCAACAGGCCCAAATCCAGGCGGATCACGTCGCCGACGGCGATGCCGTTTTTCTCGGCAGAGTCGGCATTGATGACAATGACGCGACCATCGCCTGGCTGCAACCAACGGCCGTCTACAATCAGCGGGCGGCGCATCACACTGTCCGGCGGCAGCCCGGTCAGTTGTGCCCCCAGCCCGGCGGAGTCGCGCAGCCGTTCCCCTTCGCGCAGGATGGTGGCGCTGTGGGTGTACCACATTTCGGCGGCCGTCACCTCTGGCAGAGCCAACGCCATGTTCAGCACCCGTTCGCGGCGCTGGTCACGCACAAAGCCGATGCGGGCGTCATAACCGCGCCGCGCCATTTCATTATCCAGTGTGTTGTCAGTGGACGAGACCAGCGTCATGACCACCAGGAACATCACCCCGGCAATGACCAATACCAGTTGCGTCAGCGCCAGCCGCCCTTTGCGCCGGAACATATTACCCAACGCGGCCGCATAAACAGAAGGCAGAAAACGGGCGCCCAGGCTATCCACCAGGCGGTCAAAACGGCTGCTGCCAAAGTCGCCGCCCAGGCCGTAGGTGGCAATAGCTTCGCGCACGGTCAGGTTGGCCCCTTTGAGAATGGGCCAGAGTGCGGCCAACAGGGGCACGGCCGTGGCCGCCGCCACCTGCCATAGTACCGCCTGGGGTGAAAATTGGAAGGTCTCAAAATCTACGTTGAACAGGTTGAGGAACCAGCGGCTGCTGGCAAAGGCGGCCAACGCGCCCAACGGCAGTGCCAGCGCCAACGCCAGCAGGCTGAGCAGCAGCACCCCCACCAGATAGGTTTGGGTGATGATGCCGCTGCTGCCGCCAATGGCTTTGATGACGCCGATCTGGTCCGTTTGTTGGGTGATAACGGCCGTGAACGTATTCACCACCAGCACCACACTGAGGAACAACGAAACGACCGCCATGACCCGTAGCACAATCATCAGCCCATCCACAAAATCGCGCCCCCAATGGCGGTCTGGCTCCTGGTAGATGGTGATGGCCACGTTGTAGCCCTGTTTGCTGAGCCGTTCGCGGATCTCCCCGGCGATGTGCTCGGCGTGGGCGCGGCTGTATGGTTCTATCTGCACCAGCAGGCTGGCATAACCACCTTCGGGGATACCGAGTTTGGCCAGACCGGCAGCGTCGGCGAAGAAGTGGGCCTCGCCGCCAAAGGTGGGCGGCTGGACAAAGGGGTGGCGGATACGGCCGTTAATCGTAAACGTGCGGTCAGTGCCGGGCATTTCAATGATGATCTGGTCGCCGATGTCCAGGTTATAGGATTGGGTGGTCAGCCGTTCCACGCCAATTTGTTGTTCGGCCGGCCAATCGCCAGTTTGCAGCGTCACCAGGTCAAATTGCTGGTCGGTGAAGTCGCGGCGGCTGGTGATGGCGCCGTCTTGCCATTCGCTGTCAGGGTCGGTTTTGTAGCGGATGCTGATGCGGTTGGCCGGTTCGACGCCGACGACGCCGGGGATGCTGGTGAGGGTTTCGGCCGTTTCCTGGTCTACCAGGGTGTTGAGGAAGACGTTGATGTGGGAGGGGTTGGTGGCGCGGTGGGCGTCGTCCATGCCGCCGAGTAACTGGTCTACCATGCCAAAAATGGCGCCAATGGCAAAGACGCCGCTGGCGATGCTGAGGATGACCAGCAGGGTGCGGGCTTTGTGATGCCATAAATCGTGCCAGACTTTGTGCCAGATGACGTCCATGGGGAGGAATTGGGAATTATGAATTAGGAATTAGGAATTAGGAATTAGGAATTAGGAAGGGGACACGGCCGTTTTCCGTGCCCTGTACCAGCCATTCATCGCGGATGATACGGCCGTTTTTGACTTCGAGCAGGCGGCGGGCCTGGCGGGCAAGTTCTTCGTTGTGCGTGACCATGACCAGGGTTTTGCCCTGGTCGGTGAGGTGGCTGAACAGGTCAAACACTTCGCTAGCGGTGCGGGCGTCCAGGTTGCCGGTGGGTTCATCGGCGACGATGAGCGGCGGGTCGTTGGCTAATGCACGGGCGATGGCCGCCCGCTGCTGCTGCCCGCCGGAGACGGCGTTGGGCAATTTGTATGCCTGGTCGGCCAGCCCGACGAGATCGAGCAGGTGCAGGGCGCGTTCTTTGCGCTCTTTGCGCGGCAGTTTTTTGAGGAAGTCCATGGGCAGGATGATGTTTTGCAGCAGATTCAGCGCAGGCAGCAGTTGGAAGAATTGAAAGACGATGCCCATTTCCGCGCCGCGCCAGAGGGCCAGGTCGTTTTCGCTCATGGGGCGCAGGCTACGGCCGTTGACGATGACATCGCCACTGGTGGGGTGGTCTATGCCGGTGATCATGTTCAGCAGGGTAGATTTGCCGTTGCCGGATTCGCCGACGATAGCCACAAATTCGCCGCGCCCGATGGTGAGGGAGACTTCACGCAGCACGGTGATTTCCCCCTCGCCGACAGGAAAGGTTTTGGTGACCTGTTTGACCTGGATGATCTCGTTCATAATGCCTCAAGACCCTGAGGGTTTTGGAAACCCTCAGGGTCTTCATCTGAATTTAGCAATGTTGGCCGGGGGAAGCAATAAGACATCCGATTTCTTATAAAAGTCAAAATCGTTCTGGCAATGATAGGGCAGCGGATGAAGAAACGAATAAGCAGATAATGCTAATGTGTCGGCGTGTGATGCCTGGTGGTCTTGCAGTCTTGCACGCTCCCTGATCGCCGTGCATCAGGTCGTCGCGGTACTGCGACGCCTCAAATCATCGTGCATATGGTCATCGCGGTACTGCAAGCTGTCTGACACGATTGTTAAGAGGCAAATTGGATCAGGAGGTCGGGGGAGAAGGTGGCTTGAAAGACGGCCGCCGATCAAAAAATCCGGTGCGTCAAAAATTCGGGAGCGGGAATATCTGGATCACAGAGCAGTTTTTTGTGACTGTCAGGCCAGGTCGGCCAGTTCGGCCGCCTGCGTCAGTGTCTTATAGGCCCCTTGCGTGAACTGCCGCTCTCCCACCGCCAGATAAGCCTGTAATTCGGCGTCCTCAATGACCTCCAACTGCGCCACCAATCGGTCAAACAACTCCACACTAATGAGGTAGGCGGATGGACGGCCGTTCTCGGTGACAACCAAAGGCTCTTGTTGGGCGTTATGTACCGCCTTTTTAGCCATCGCCACCGATTGGAAATCGGTGTCTGCCATGCACAAACGCGCTAAAGCGCGTTCGGGGTTGCTCTGGTAACGTGCTTTAGCCCATGTCTACTTGAACCACACCATCGTTACAGCTACAATTTTCTGTACCTGCAAAGGTCATAATCTGGCATTTTTCACCCTGTCAACTTGTCTGGTATAAACATCCCTGGTACCGTTTTTTGGTTTTGATGCCGACAGTAATAAAACAATGTCTAGAAGAAGAGTTTCTCATCGCCGTAGATATTCTACACCACCTAAAGAAGGTATCTTGAGCAATGTCTTGGGTGCGTTTCTTGACCCGATTGATGCGCTGGTTGCCATCTTTTTTAGCATCCTTTTCGCGCTGCTGTTCACGCTGTCTTACTCTATCTTTATCTACCGCGGCCTCATTGAAACAACTTATTTCAGCGAATATGGGCAAGATTTGTTTGTGGCGATTATAGGGGTGGTTGCGACGTGGGGGATCATTGATGGGGTGATCTATGTGCTTTCTGAGGTTTTGGCACGCGGCGAGCGGTACCGTTTGCTCCAATATGTTCAGTCGAGTGATAGTGAAGAAACGGCCGTTGCCGCCATTGCCGACGAACTGGATTTTATTCTGGAACCGATTACCAGCGGGGCACAAAGACAGGCGCTTTACCACGACATGCTGACTCATTTGAGTCAGGCGGAACCCCAGGCTGTGGGTGTACAACGCGAGGATATAGTCGGCGCGGTGGCAATGGTTTTCTTATCCGTCGTTGCCGTTCTGCCCCCTCTGCTGCCGCTGCTGTTGTTACCGGGTAACACGCCCCTGGCTATTCGCATCTCCAATGTCGTCTCATTTTTTGTCATTTTTGCCACAGGGTACAGTTGGGGGAGGCATACGGGGGCTAACCCGCTGAAAGTAGGATTTGTCCTGGCGTCCATCTGTTTTGCCATGGTTTTTGTAGCTATATTGTTAGGTGGTTAGGCAATGGGTTTGTGGTCAGGATTATGCATGGAGTATGAATTGGGCCAGGAGGTCGGGGGAGAAGGTGGCTTGATAGACGGCCGTGACTGGCCCCGTCAAGCGCACACCCTCAGTCAGCACGTCCACCGCTAAATTGCCGCCCGCCATTTGCACGGTCAGTTGGCGGGCCGCGCAGCGCCCGGTGAGGGCGGCGGCGGCAGCGGCGGCGCTGGCCGATGTGCCGGAGGCCAGCGTATACCCCGCGCCCCGTTCCCAAATTTCAATCTGGATGGTGTGGTCGTCCAGCACATTGACCAATTGCACATTGGTACGGTTGGGGAACTGGGGGGCGGTTTCAATAAGCGGCCCCCAGGTGTGGACGCGATCCAGTTCGGCGGTGAAGATGATGCAGTGGGGGTTGCCGATGGTCACGGCCGTAGCCAGCACCATCTCCTCGCCCACTTTCAACGGTTGGTCGGCAAACAACAGTTGCAGCCCCCCCATTTCCAGCGTAATCAGGCCGGTACTCTCGTCAATGTGTGTCGGAATCGTTTGCTCACCCATACCCATCACAAAATCCGGGCTGGTCACATAACCGGTATCCCACAGGTAGCGGGCAAAGATGCGCAGCCCGTTGCCGCTGCGCTCCGCCTCGCTGCCATCCGGGTTGAAAAAGCGCATGACCAGCGCCTCGCCGTCCAGCGGGCCGTAACAAATACCATCCGCGCCCACGCCAAAATGCCGGTGGCAAATCAGCCGGATGTTCTCCGGGGTCAGCGCCACCGGACAATGTGCCGGGTCAATCACAATCATGTCGTTGCCCAGGGCGGTGTATTTGGTGAAGGAGGGGGGCATGTGTTTTAGTGTTTTAGTATTTTGGTGTTTTAGTGTTTGGGTGGCAGGCTACTTAAACACGCAAGCACTCAAACACTAAAACACTTCAAAGAAACTCTTTTTTCAGCAGCGCGAACAGGTGCAGATCGTGGTAGGCGTTTTGCCAGTAGCCGTATTGGCGGAGCAGACCTTCTTCCTGGAAGCCGAATTTTTGCAGCAGGCGCATGGAGGCGGTGTTGCCGGTCATCACATACGCTTCCACGCGGTTGAGCTGCATCTGGGTGAAGCCGAAGGTGAGCACGGCCGTTAACACCTCTGTCATGATCCCCTGCCGCCATTCATGCTGTGCCAGTTCATACCCCACCGCCGCGCAGTGAAAGTGGCGTTTCCACTCGGCAAAACCACATGTGCCTAGCAGTTGATCGTCGCCCTGGCGGGTGATGGCCCAGCGGATGGTGCGCTTTTCGGCAAAACGCTGCTGCATCCGGGCGGCCAGGGCTTCCGCCTGCGCCAGTTCGGTGAAGGTGGGCTGGTCATAGTAACGGGTGACTTCCGGGTTGCGAAAGATGGCAAAGAGGGCGGGGGCGTCCGACGGCCGTACCTGCCGCAAAACCAGCCGTTCCGTTGTTAAGACCGGAAATGCGTCAAAAATAGCATCGAGATCAGGTTGCATGTGGCATGTTGCAAGTGGCATGTAGTCACGCATTACGCATCACGTGTTCAGCCTTCATCTGTGCAATCTGTGTAATCTGTGGATCAATCTTTCACTCAATGCCCAACGAAAACATGCTTTCCAGGTCGTGTTTGCTGAAGACGCGGAAGGCAATGAGAGTCTCGGAGCGGATAATGCCGGGCACTTCCAGCATCCGCTCCGTCACCACTTCCGCCATTTTGTCATTGTCGCGCACCCGCACAATAGCCACCAGATCAAACCGGCCGGCGACGGAAAAAACCTCGCTCACCCCATCAATCTCGGCAATGGCCTGGGCCACCTGGTTAATTTGGGGCGGGTTTACATTGAGCAAAACAACAGTGCTTACCATGCTGCATCTCCTTATTTGTGACTGTGCTGCATACAATATCGCTAACTGTGTGTGTTGGCAAACGGCAACAGGTGGCAGGTGGCAAGTGGCAGGTGGCAGGTTGTTCTGGCAAAGTTGCCTGCTACCTGCCCCTTGCAACCAGAAAGCAAAATGTCAGTATATACCTGTTAGTAGATAGTTAGATTTCGCCGGTATAATCCGGCCTGTAGGGCTTACACAAAGGAGGTAAGTCATGGGTATTTTTGAACTGATTACCCCCCTGTTTTGTATAGTTGTGATTGGTTTAGCCGTGCTGGCTGCCCTGTCAATCCGGGTTGTGCCGGAATATGAGCGCGGCGTGGTGTTTCGGCTCGGCCGTTTGCTAGGCGCTAAAGGCCCTGGCCTCTTTTTCCTCATCCCCCTCGTGGAGAAAATGGTCAAGATAGATACCCGCACGGTGACAATGGATGTCCCGGCTCAGGAAGTGATCACACGAGATAACGTGACCGTCAAAGTCAATGCCGTCGTCTACTTTCACGTCACCAGCCCCACGATGGCGGTGGTCAAAGTAGAAGATTTTCGGCGGGCCACCTGGCAGATTGCCCAGACCAGTTTGCGCAATGTCATCGGCCAATCTACACTTGACCAACTGTTGCAAGATCGAGAGCAAATCAACGAAACATTGCAACATATCATTGACGAAGCCACCGAACCCTGGGGCATCAAAGTGAGTATTGTGGAAATTAAGGACGTGGAGTTGAACCAGACCATGGTGCGGGCGATGGCGCGGCAGGCAGAAGCAGAACGGGAGCGGCGCGCCAAGATCATCAGTGCGGAAGGTGATTTCCAGGCTTCGCAGAAGTTATCCGAAGCGGCCGAGATTATGGGGCGCGAACCGGGCGCGATGACGCTGCGTTATCTGCAAACCCTGGCCGAAATTGGCACGGAACACAATACCACCATCGTCTTTCCCATCCCCATTGACCTGATTTCTGAGTTTATGCGGGAGTGGAACAAAACGAAATCTGCTGAATAGTTAGCGAGCAAATCGGCCGGAAAAAGGCCGATTTGCCCTTTTATTTTGCCTCTTGCGTCGCCGAACTCTCCTTCTTCTCTGGATTTTGCTGTTACCAACCATCGCTTGCGCGTTGCTACAAGGGCCGCAGCAGCTCAATGTGCCGCCGCCCCCCACCGCCTTGCCGGTGATCGGAAATTTACCGGCCGATACGGTGATCAACCCCCAGAGCAACCTGATTGCCGGGGCGGATGCGGATATTTTGAACATGGTGCGCAGTGTCTCGCAGCAAAATCTGGTGGGGTATGTGCAGACGTTGGAGGGGTTTCATACGCGCAATACGTTTAGTGTAACTGGTGAAGAAGGGCGGGGCATTGGGGCGGCGCGGCGCTGGATTTTTAATGAGTTTATTCGGGTGGGTAACGGCCGTCTGCTGGTGGAAGCCGATGAATTCCCCTACAGCAGCGGCGGCGTCACCAGCAATCAACAAAACATTATTGCCACTTTGCCGGGCACAGACCCCACTGCGGGTGTGATCGTGCTTTCGGCGCACTATGATTCGCGCACCTTTGACCCGAATGATGGCGCCAGTTTTGCGCCAGGGGCTAATGACAATGGATCGGGCATCGCCGTCTTGCTGGAAACGGCCCGGCTGATGAGTGCGCAGGAGTGGAATCAGACGGTGGTATTTGCGGCGTTTGCGGCCGAAGAGCAGGGACGGTATGGCAGCCAGCATTTTGTGACGCAGGAATTGTTGGAGGGGACGAAGATAAATGCCGTTCTGAACTTTGATATTGTGGGTGGCCGGCCGGGTATTCCCCAATCCATCCGGGCGATTACACCAGGAGATGCTTCATCCGCTACCCGTGAACTGGTGCGGTATATTGATCTGGTGCGCAACTATTATGTGCCGCAGTTTGGGTTGGAATTGCTGAACGCAGAGGACCGGGAGGGGCGTTGGGGTGACCATATGAGCTTTTTACATGCGGGGATTCCGGCCGTGCGGCTGACGGAATCGCAAGAGGACCCCAATTTGCAGCACAACAGCGCCGATGTCTCGTCCACACTGGACTTTAACTATTTGCGGCAGGTGACGCAGTTGGCGGTGGCAGTGGCCGCGACGGCCGCCGGTGCTCCCACACGGCCGTCCGCCCCCACCATTGCCGCCATGTCCGAACCTGGTGCGTACTTGATTAGCTGGCTGCCAGACCCCAATGCGGCCGGGTATGCCATCTCTTTCCGGCCTGTGAATTCCGAAACTTACCCCACTTTTAGTTATGTCAACTCAGAGCAATCAGGCAATGTGGCATTGACAAACCTGGCCCCTGGTGTTTCTTATGCGGTGAGTATGGCGGCGCTGAACCGGAACGGCCGTATCAGTTTCTTTTCGCCAGAGGTGGTGATTGGGAATTGAGGCAGCTGCCCAGGTGTTGGTTGTAGCCTAAGGGGGGATGAGCAGCCCCAGACGCGAACGGCTCACACCTGAAGCTGCTTCGTCTCTCTGAAATTCATTTGACCAGGGCTACCTTCAGATCCATCCCCAAAAGTTGTTCGTGAACATTTTATTCTCTTTATTGTTTGAAAATAGTGTGGCAGAAAACGGCCGTGCCTGCCTCTACCTTTGGTTATGCCTGGGGTTATGGTTTTGGAAATGTAGCCAAAGTTAGAGGACCAACCCGGCTGCCCGCCAGTATGCTTCCCTCCAAAAAGAGAGTATTACCCATGACTATGCCTGCTATTCCTTTAACCGAAGCTATGCCCTCGGAATCAGATGTAGCAAACCAGGCAAATCAGCAATTGTTTCTGTCACCATTTCATCAGAGAAATTTAGTTTTGTTTGCAGTTTTTCTGCCAGCTCCTCCATTAGCTCAGGGCAGGTTACAGCAATACCGTCACCGTGACGAGCCTATTCAAGACAACGATACGGATTGTCTTGCCAGCCTATGGCCGAAAATAAGATATGGGTACGGAACAGATTGGCGCAAAGCTATACTAAATTGTCGTGCGCACCTGCGCCTTGGGCGGGGCGGAGGCCAGGAAGTCATGGGCGAAGCGCTCGGTGTAGTCGGCCAGCAGGTGGGCCACACGGCCGTGATCGGCTGACGCCACCAGCAGCCCGGCATGATGCTCTTTTTCCAGCCGCCACACAATTTCTGGGTCGTTGTACGGGGTCAGGTCGGGGTGCTGTTGCCGCGCCAGGCAGATGATCAGCCCGGC
>CAZOPF010000013.1:58917-68031 GCA_964581605.1 uncultured Ardenticatenaceae bacterium | reverse complement strand
TCGCCGGCGATGAACTGTTCCAGCAGGTAAAAGGATCGCTGATCGTCCAATTCGTTGAGCGCGTTCCAGAGGGCGGGGGCGTCATACAGTTTGCGAATGCCCACCGCGCCGGCGTCAAAACGCGGCTTTAATACCCAGGGAGGTGGCACGCGGTTGAGGAAGTCATTGATTTCGTCGTTGTTGAACACGGCCGTAAACTCCGGCACCAACATCCCCTCATCCCGCGCCTGCACCCGCATCGCCAGCTTATCGCGGAAGTGGCGGGCCGTCGTCTCGCCCATGCCGGGGATGCGCAAATGTTCACGCAGGTGGGCGGCCGTAGCCACGTCATAATCATCCAGCGCCACAATGCGGTCAATCTTTTCCGTCCGCGCCAGATAGCTGACGGCATAAGTCACATCCGGCTGTTTGGAGATTTCAGGCATGATGAACCGTTCATCAATGGCCGCCCAGGGCCAGCGAGCGTCGTTAGCCCACTCTTCTTTGACCAGCAGTAGCACCCGGCAGCCCTGCCGTTTGGCCTCTAGCAAGTAAGGAAACCCCTTACAATCACTGGCGAGCGCGAGAATGGTATACGGCCGTTGTTCATTCATAATTTCTTCCTCCGTAGGCGGGGTAATGCTTGCTATTTTAACAGAATCACCAACCAACCGCCCATACCACATTGTTCTGCACGTAAATACGTGCTACACTGTTTTGCGTGGAGGTAACAATGGAAAAACAAAACATCACTTTATCTTTACCAAAAGAAACCCTGCGCAAAGCTAAGTTATTGGCAATGGAAAGAAACACCTCATTATCATCCTTACTCGTTGAGATCATTGAAGAAATTGTGGCGAGAGCGGATGCTTATGAGATTGCTAAAGAGCGGCAGCTTGCCTTAATGAAACAAGGTTTTAACTTAGGCACAGAGGGTAAAGCCACCTGGACGCGGGATGAACTTCATGAGCGGTGAACTGATTAAGCAATTTGTAGACACAAATGTTATTGTCTATGCTTATGATCTGTCCGCCGGAAAACGGCAAAAGCAGGCAGAATCTTTGCTTGACCAGTTATGGCAGTCTCGCACCGGTTGTCTGAGCATTCAAGTTCTGCAAGAGTTTTATAACATCGTCACACGAAAACTAACGCACTCCCTGTCAAGTGGGCACGCTTATGATATTGTGGCTGACCTCGGTCAGTGGCATGTACACCAGCCAGCAGTTGCTGATGTTTTGGGCGCCATACAGCTTCAACAGCGGTATCAACTCTCTTTTTGGGATGCTTTGATTGTGCGGAGTGCAGCGCAGTCTGGCTGCACGATTTTATGGTCAGAAGACTTGAATAATGGTCAGGTTTATGGGGGTGTGGAAGTGCGGAATCCGTTTATCTGAACAGCTTCAATACGTTTTGGCGTCAATGTATTCCCAAAGCCAGGAAAGATCGTTTTGGCTGAGTTCAGTGGAGATGCGGGTGAGACGGGTCAGGGCGCGAAGGAGCATATCATAGGCTTCGTCTTGTGCTTCGGGCAGAAGTTGCGCCAGCAATGACTGTCCTTCAACCAGTAAAGCGGCACTGTTGTTAAATATGGGGGCGGTCTGGCTCAATAGGCAGTGGCAGGTTTCGGGCACGGCCGTATGCTTTTGCCCACAGCGATGTTCCAACAACCGATACGCTTGCAACCATGCCTGCCCACTCTGCGCACAATGCTCAACCCACACTCCTTCGTCTGATTCTGGCGATACACTCATTTGTAGCAGCCCGGCCGTAGAAATAACCAATGCCAGCGCCGGGTCATAAATGGCATGGCGAATGACCGCCACCATTTGCGCCTCCGCTTCCGGCACACTCAACTGCCAGCGCAGCGCCACCCGATCTACCAGTTCTGACCAGACGGCCGTGATGGATTCACTCATAGTCTGATAAAGAGATAATTGGGTAATTACTCAATTACTATAGTTGCCCTGACGTGGCGTCCCAGTTTGCTAGTAGCTGCTGGTAGGCCGGGTCTTCATAACGACTGAGTAAAAAGGCCGGTGCATAAACAGGCAGCGTACTGCCGGTGATATGCGCGGCGATTAGTTCGCCGCCCGCCTGCGACGCCATGATACCATAACCGGAAACCGCGCCAAAAAGATACGCGCCCTCCACTGGCAAGGGGCCAATAAGCGGCCGGTTTTCGCGGGTTTTGCAGTAGTAGCCGCCATCCACCCACGGCCGTGCCCGGCCAATATAGGGCGCTAAACCGGGAACCATCCGCGCCAATCCCCGCAGCACAATCTCCGGGTAGTCCGGGTCAAACGATGGCGGCCAGACCACCTCTTTTGCTTCCAGGTCATACGTCCACAAGATGAGCAGCATGGGGCTATCGCCGGCCCCTTCCGGGCGGAAATGCACACCCGCCGGGAACTGGTTGAGCAGCCAGCTTAATTCGGGGTCGGCGGCCAGTTCCACCCGCTCTTCTTCGCTCCACAGCAAATGTACCGGGTCTTCCCAGATCATCAGCGGCACGTCGCGGGGGATAATGCCCAGGTCGTCACGGATGGAGATTTTGGCGTGTAACTCGTTGAAGATGGGCAGTTCCACGTCCATCATTTGCCCGACGTTGCCGATGAGCGGCCCGGCGGCGTTGAGGAAACAGCGTGTCTGGACGCGAATAGGGCCACCGCTAGTGGGGCCGCCATCGTGCAGGTGCAGGTCTACGGCCGTGACCCGCCCCTTCTCCACCACCACATTCATCAACCGTCCCGGCCATAGCTGCACACCCGCTTCTTTGGCCTGTTGCAGCAGGTACATGCCCAACTGCTGCGCACTCAGCCAGCCGCAGCGGCGCGGGTGCAGCATGGCCATCGCCTGCTCAGTGATAAAGGGAAAAATGCGCCGGATCATGGCCGGGTCGAGGATGAGATCAGCTCCTTCGGGCATGTTTTTATACCCTTCGGCGTGGTGAGGTATGTAGGTGGGGTCATCGGCACGGCCGCGATGGATACGCAATTCACCCGCTCCCAATGCCGACGCTTCCTCGGCAAAAGCCTGCATCCCTTTCGCCTTTTCCGGGTCGCCGGTGAGAAAGACGTAACCGCGCCGGTTCAGGCCAAAGTAGTTGTCACTTTCGTCGGCCAGTTGCTCCAACAGGTCAATACTGCGGTTCATGTAGCGCACCATCTCATCACCCGGCCCCGGCCACCAGTTGCGGTAACATTCGGTAGATTTGTCGCTGGTGAAGGTGAGCGGTTCCCGTTCATCTACCAGGATGACATTCCGTACCCCCTGTTTCACCGCCAGGTAATACGCGGCTGAAATGCCGCTGATGCCTGCGCCGCAGATGATGATGTCGGCCGTTTGTGGATACATTGCTGTTCCTTTTATTTGCAGAGGAACAGAGGGGCAGGGGAGCAGAGGGGAATCATCCCCCTTGCTCCTCCGCTCCTCTGCTCCCCTGCTCCTTTTCCAATCGCACTGCACCCTCACGGGTAATCTGGTAATGGTCAAAATCGTGGGCGACGTGGGCGCGGGGAAAGATGGCCTGGGCTTCCTGGCGCACGTCGCGGGCAAAGTAGCGGCGGGAGAGATGGGTAAGGATGAGGCTTTTGACGCCCGCATCACGCGCCAGTTGGGCGGCTTGGGCAGCCGTCAGATGCCCAAACTCTGCGGCCATTTCCGCATCCGCCTGTAAATAGGTGGCTTCAATGACCAGCGTATCGGCGTCGCGGCAAACGTCCACCAGGTTATGCGTCTGCCCCACATCGCCGATATGCACATATTTGACGCCAGACACGGCCGTACCCAACACATCATCTGGGGTAATAACACGGCCGTCGGCCAGCATAATGGGGTTGCCCCGCACCAGTTGCGCCCGTTCCGGCCCAAACGGGACGCCCAACTCCGCCGCCTTTTCCGCCAGAAAAGGGCGGTGCGCCTTTTCTTCAAAGACAAAACCGTAACAATCTGGCCCACGGTGGCTGACGGGCACGGCCGTGAGCGTAAATTTGTCGTCGTGGAAGATCACACCGGGTTCAATTTCGATAAAGTTGATGTCGAGCGGGGTACGGCCGTTGGGAAAGACCACCTTAAACAACAAATCAGCTACCCGGCGCAGCGTATGGCGGCCAGCGTAAATATCCACCTGATCCATATTTTCCCAGCGGCTCAACGTAGATACAAAACCACCCAAACCCAAAATATGATCCAGATGTCCGTGTGTCAGCAACACCTTGTTTAGCCGCTTGAAACCCAGGCCACTGGTGAGAATTTGCCGCTGTGTGCCTTCGCCACAGTCCAGCAAAAAACGATATTCCCGGTGCAAAATGATATGCGCCGAGAGTCCCCGATGCACCGAAGGGGCCGACGCCGACGTGCCCAAAAAGACCAGTTCAAACATACCGCCAATTGTAGCGGGGATGGCGGACTATCGGTAATCGGTTATCTGTGACCTGTTATCCGTGCCAACCGTTCCCGCGCATGGGCGGCCGTTTCTGCGCACGGGCGGCCGGCGGTTCCGGGTTGGAGCTGGCAATTGTCAAGGGGGTGGGGGAGGCGCATCACGGCCGTGTCTGGGCCGAGAATGAACCAGGTGTTGGCTCGCTCTTCATTTGGCGCTTTTACGTCATATGACGTTACCCCAGGTGATGCATGAGTTGGGTTTTGATACGTTAGCTCAATGATCATGGCTTTGACCACCCTTCTTTGTGCTCATGCACCCACAGCGCCAGGATGAGCACGGCCGTGCCCATCATCACCGCCGCCGCTATCCCATTCGCACCGAAGCCCCAGGTGGCAAAAAGCTGTGGCCCCAACCAGGCGCCGGCCACCCGCCCCAAGGCCATCGCCGCGATCACCGCCGACATCACCACTGCCCGCGCCGAAGGTACCAGTTCCGTCATAAGCGGCATACTGCCCACTATCGCCATTTCAAACAGGAAAAAAACGGCAAAATAAGCCACCTGCGCCGCGCCTAACGTGACGCTGACAAAGGGCAGCAGCAGTATGGCCAGGGCATTAAGCAGGCCGGTGCTGATGACAATCGGCCGTTTGCCAAACCGATCCACCGCCCAGCCGGTACTCAATTCACCCGTTGCTTCCGCCAGGCCAATGACGCTGGCCGAAAAGCCCAACGCCACCAGGCTCAGGCCAAAGGTGCTTTCCATCCAATCGCCAAAGACGATGAGCAGCGTTTCGCTGGCCGTCATGGTCAGGGTGATGTAAAGCATGGCCGCCCAGATGACGCGATGGCGGCGAATCACGCGGGCTGTTTGTCGTAACGTAACCGCGCTGCCTGCGCCGGGCGCATGGGTACGGGGGACGCCGCGCCAGACGGCCGTTGCCGCCACACCACCCGCCACCGCCAGCCAGAAAAAGGGGGCCTGCCACCCCTGCCGGGCAATGGCCAGGCTGAGCACGGGGCCGCCAATGAGCAGCGCGCCCGCCCAGGCTAACTCGGTCACGGAAATGGCCCGGCCGCGTTGGGCATAAGGCACCCGTTCGCCGATGTACGATTGCATGGCCGGGTCGTAGACGACTTTTGCCAGCGAGATAAGGCAAAGGGTGATGCCCAAAGCGGCATACGTCGGCCATATCAGCACAATCAGACAGCCCAAACTGAACAATACCATCGCCCCCATCATCACGGGCACACGGCCGTACCGCTCGGACAATGGGCTGAACAAGGGACTAAAAAATCCGGCAAAGTTGCGAATGAAAATCAACTGGTAAATAGCCTCTATGGGCACCCCCAGGCCACGTGCAAAGGCGGGCGCAAAGGGATAGACCATGCGTAAGCCGGTGTTCAAACAAAGCCGGGCCAGCGTCATCAGACCCAATTGAGCGAGGAGTGGGGAGCGGGGTGGTTGTTTAGGCATGGGGGGGAAGTGTAGCTGAAAGGTGATTTAGTGTTCAAGTGTTGAGGTGTTCAGGTGTTTACGTAAGCACTTGAGCACTTGAACACATATACACCCACTCCCGGTTCGGTGTTAAAATCGGCGTGATGGCAGGGAAGAAACGGACACAACGACAAGCGGCGGCACGGCCGTCGGCCACCAGGCCGTCACGCACTTCATTATCTGTACAGAACCGGGTATTGGTCGCGCTGGTGGTGCCAGTTGTGGCCGGGCTAGTGGTGGGTTGGTTGACCGGGGGCATCACAACGGCAAACAGTCGGGCACCGATGTTCGCGGCCGTAGGGTTGGCGGCCTGGTTTGTGGGGCTGGCGTTTTATGGGCTGCCAGGCCTGGGGCTGAAAGGGGGCCGGCCGTTATTTGCCGGAATCGCCTTTGCCACATTAGGGTGGGTTGCTTTCTTGATTTTCCGGGTAGTGTTCATCCCCATCAATCCAGAGGTAGCTGGCTCTACGCGCGTTTTCATTTACACCTGGCTGTTTGAGGCGTTTGCGCTGCAATTGTGGACGTTTGGCCTGCTCTTCCGGGCCATCGCTGATTGGCGCGGCGCGCTGACGGCCGCCGCTGCCAGTGGAATTATCTTTGGTGCGGTTGGATTTATGCTTTTTCAAAACGTGTACGCGGCTTCCCTTATCACGCTGATTTACTATACAACCTGGGGGGTTTTTTACGGTATCATTCGGCTGCGCACCGGCAGCTGGCTGGGCATGGTGATCATCCAGGCGCTGCAAACTTTTACGGCCTGGACGGCGTTGGGCAGTATGCCGCCGGACACGGCCGTGACGCAGTTGTTATGGGTGTATGGTTTATCAGCAGCGGTCACGGCCGTGTTTATCTGGCGACTGTGGCCGAAAGTGGAAAGTGATTATAGGGTGTGATGGGGTGTTTGGGTGTTTAAGTGTTTGGGTGTTTGGGTGTTCACGTGAACACTTGATCACTTGCACGCTTGAACACCTGAACACCTGATTACCATTGAGAAATAACTATGACGACGATTGAAGTGAAGATTGATGACCGGGCGCGATTGGTAACGGCCGTGCTCGCCGCCAGCGATTGGCCGGATGAGGAGCAAAAACAGTTAACCCATGCGGTGCATCCTCATGCCAAACAGACGCGCCAGTTTGCCCAAAAGTACAGGTATCATCAGGCTGTGCGTGGCGTGAATGAGGCTTTGCTCAATGGGGTGACGTTGGAGGAGTTGTTCAGCACGGCCGTGCGCTGCGCCTGGCCCACCTTTGAACCGGCCGAACCACTGCCCCACCTGCTCAAAATTGAACGATGGGCGCGTTCCCTGGCCGATTTTGAACATGATACAGACATCATCAGCTTTTGGGACAAACATCAACAGGCATGGCAAGAAGGAGTGAGGGCGCTGCAAGGGATTTTTGCCGACGGCCGTGTGGCGGCCTTTTTTGACCGCCTCACGAAAACAACCGCCAACCCCTGGATTGTGATCATGCCCAATATCGTCTATCCGGCGCTGACGGCCGTCCTTGCCACCACACAGGACACGTTTTATCTGCTGCTGCCCCCCCCCAAAGCGGTCGGTGAATCCCCACCCTGGCCCTTTGATGAAGACCCGCCCACCATTGTGGCTACCGTTTGCCACCATCTGAGCATCCGGCTGATGGCGGAGCATCTGGCCGAACTGGAACGGCCGCAGCGCGACCTGTTCCGCCACGCGGCCACCATCCTTTGCCTGGAAGCTGCCTTTGATGAATTTGAAGCCCAGGCCTACCAGTTGCGCATCAAAAAAGCAGAAAACCTGCCCACCTTACCCACGACCACCGGGCAACTACGCCGTTTTATGGCGGGTGAAGTGGCGAATTTGGCTGATATTTTTGAAGGATGAGAGTAAGAGATTGGGAGTTTGAAAGATTGAACATCAGGCCACTCTTTCCATCTCCCCATCTCCTCTTCGTTAAGGAGGAAAAGATGAGTTACGAGTTTATCCTGGCGCGGGTAGACGGCCGTGTGGGAATCGCCCAGATCAACCGCCCCAAAGCCCTTAACGCCTTGAATGTAGATGTAATGAGGGAACTGATGTCTGCGCTGGAAGCATTTGACGCGGACGAAGCCATCGGCTGCATGGTCATTACCGGCAATGAACGCGCCTTTGCCGCCGGAGCCGACATCAAGGCGATGGCGGAAGCTACCCCCGTAACCATGCTCAACAGTTCTATGATTGACCAGTGGGATCGGCTGCAAAAGATTACCAAACCGGTGATGGCGGCCGTGTCTGGTTTTGCGTTGGGCGGCGGTTGTGAACTGGCGATGGCCTGCGACCTGATCGTGGCCAGTGAGAGCGCCCAATTCGGCCAGCCGGAAATCAACATTGGCGTGATGCCCGGTGCGGGCGGCACCCAACGCATGACCCGTGCCGTAGGCAAGGCGTTGGCGATGGAGATTGTGTTGAACGGCCGTTTCCTCTCCGCTCACGAAGCCCAACAATATGGCCTGGTCAACCGGGTGGTGCCTGTGGAACTGTATCTCGAAGAAGCGATTAAATTAGGCCAACAAATTGCCGAACGCGCCCCCGTGGCCATTCGTCTGGCAAAAGAAGCAGTCAATGCTGCTTTTGAAACCAATTTGCAATCGGGGTTGGGACTGGAACGCCGCCTCTTTTACATGCTCTTCGCCACCGCCGACCAGAAAGAGGGGATGGATGCCTTTATTAACAAACGGCCGCCGGTGTGGAAAGGAGAGTAATAAGTGAGCAGTAAGCAGTGAGCAGTAAGCAGTTCACTGTTCCGGTTCGATAGTAAACCGAAACGGGAACCCTTGCAGGCGGGCGGCAAAGGTGGCCTGGGCCACACGCCGTTCCGCCTCTGCCTTCGGCAGCACATCCACCACCGACATCCCCTCTGTATGCACCTGCCACATAATCGCCTCGGCAAAAATCAGCGGTTTATAGAAAAATTCCACCAACACCCAGACTACAAAATCCATCGTCGTCACGGGGTCGTCATGGGCAATCACTTTCCAGCGGTCGTCTACGGCCGTGTCCTCCACCAGCGGTACATCTTCAATAACCGGAGCAAATTCATTTTGCGTTTGTGCAAGAATGGAGCGGGTCATCGTTTGCCTTTCATTGTATTTTTTGCGGTTAAAATCCAGAGAGGCTGCCAGGTTACACAGTTAGTTGGATTGTAAGTCTACCTTCCGGCAGCGTCAATAACGGCCGAACGGTATAACCCAGAAAAAAGATTGGCGGAGAAAATGGGATGAAACCGAAGCAAGA
>CAZOPF010000013.1:0-58817 GCA_964581605.1 uncultured Ardenticatenaceae bacterium | reverse complement strand
CGGTATAACCCAGAAAAAAGATTGGCGGAGAAAATGGGATGAAACCGAAGCAAGACGCTACGGCCGTAAAGTGTATGATTTTCATCCGGGCAGCCTGTGACAGCAATCATCGCGCGTAAGCATAGGCTCAATGAGTTATCAGCCAACTTGCCGGCACCCTGTATGGCACCGTTTGCGGAGTGGCCGACCGTGTGGCAAGAGGCAGTCAAGCAGTGCGCAACGAATGATAAGAAAAGGTTGCCGCCCAGGGCTAATTGGTTTAGCGTAGAGGCATGGATGAGGCCACTAGCATCAGCATTAACACCACACTGCACATTCCGTTAGCGGAGATCGCGTTTCGCTTTTCTGGCAGCAGCGGGCCGGGTGGGCAGCATGTAAACAAGACGGCCACCAAAACCACGCTGTTGTTTGATGTGGCCCATTCCCCCAGCCTGAATGAAGAACAACGCGCCATGATTATGAAGAAATTGGCTAACCGGATTGACAATCAAGGGGTGTTGCAAATTCAGGCGCAGACGGCCCGCAGTCAGTGGCAAAACCGGGAACTGGCGCTGGCCCGTTTCCAGACGGTGCTGGCACAGGCACTTCAACCCACCAAACCACGCAAAAAGACACGGCCGAGCCACACGGCCGTTGAAAAACGTCTCTCCAACAAACACAAAATCAGTGAAAAGAAACGGGAACGACGGAAGTGGGAGGGGGGAAGTTAACAGGTAACAGTATGCTGAACCGCTCACTATTCACTGCTCACTATTCACTGCTTTCCGGCAAGAACTCCTGCGGCTGCGAAAGTTGGTTCAGGCAGGGGTCATAATCCTGGCCGAGGATAACACGGTAGTCATCGGTGAAAGCGGGGTCATCTACCTGCTCAATCTGCGAACGATGGCGGTCAAAAATCCAGCTAAGGAGCCAGTCATACGAATCTTTGAAATTGTCGTGGTAATACTCCAGCCGGGTGATAGCCTCTACCGATGGCGTCTCGTCACTGATGAGGGGAATGAAACCATACCAGGCCAGATTATCGGCCGCCAGCAAGGCCATATCCGGGTTGCCACTGGCATTGACAATTTGCACGGTGATGGGGGGGCGGGTGGCCCGGTTGAGCGCGGGGGGGCGATACAGGCGGCTAAACGTTTCGCCAAAGTTGCCTTCGCCCTCCCAAATGGGTAACTGCACAGAAGCACCATCGGGCGTCGTCCAGGGCTGGATACCCCGCGCCAGATAGAGATGCTGCACCCCATTCTCCCGAATGGCCGGGGCCAGGGCGGCGAATTGCAACAAACGGCCGATATCAATATCGGTGACAACTGAGTCTTTGTAGGTGTTCCAGAGAGTCGGCGCTTCAGCGATAAGATTCAGGTCAACACTCTGGTTGAGCATGGCATGGAGGAGCTGCTGCTGGCGACGGCCGCGATCAAAATCGCTGGTAGAGAGGCGGGAACGAGCATACCAGAGTGCGGTATCGCCATCCATGTGGTGAACGCCCGGCTCCAAAGGAAATTGCTGCCAGTTGTTTTCGTCGTTGGGGTCTAATTCTGGGGAGATAAGCCGCCAATCTTGCAGACGGCAGCTCACCGCCACGTCTACACCGCCCATAGCGTCCACTGCCTGCTTAAAACCGTCAAAGTCAATCTGGGCATAGTAGTGAATGGGGATGCCAAAGTTGTAGAGGATGGTTTGCTCTAACTGTTCCACGCCGCCCAGGGTGAGCGCGGTGTTCAGGCGGCTCATAATTTTGCCAGGATGATACACGAACAGGTCGCGGGGCAGGGAGACCATAGAAGCGGTCTGGTTTTCGTGGTTGATGGAGACGATGATCATGGTGTCGGTGCGCAGACTATCTGATCCTAACGGGTTGTCGCTGCCGAGCAGCAGGACGTTAGTGATCTCGTTTGGGGTTTCAAAAGTGGGCACGGGGGAGGGCACGGCCGTAGAGGGCGTGGGCACTCCTTCACGGAATTCGACCGGGGCGGCCGTTTCCGCCAGCGTGGGCGCAACCTGGGGACGGAAAGTGGGGGTGATGGTGGGCGAGGGAGTGCGCGTGGGGATAGGAGAGGGGCGCGGTGTATTCGAGGCTGTGGGCGAGGGGCCAGGGGTGCTGGTATCGGGCACGGCCGTCGCCATGCTTTCACCCACGGCGGCTTCCACTGCCTCTGAAGTGATGTTTGTGGTGGTGGGACGTTCGGCTACGGCCGTTGCCATCATCGTCGGAAAAGGGGTAGGGCTGGCAGAAGCGCAACCCACCAGCAAAACAGTTCCGACGAAGAGGCACAAAATAATAAAGGCTGGTAATTTCTTCATAGGTGTGTGATAGATACAGACAGCCGATTTCTCAAAAAAACCGGCTGTCTGGGACGACTCCATCTTCTTATAACTTCTCCCCAAAAAGATGCTCCGCCTTGGTGAACAGGTAATAACCAACCAGGAGTGTGACAACGGCCGTGACAAAGGTTCGCATCAACATCAACGGATCCATGGCCACCGGCTGCCCCTGGCTGCTCATCGTGCCCCACAACACCGTGCGGTAGCTGTCTACTATCGAGGCCATGGGGTTGATCCAGCGCATCAACCGCGCCGGGTTAAATGACAACCCCATCATTTCAGCGGTATTGGCAAAATCCTCAAACGGATAAAAAATGGGCGTCAGGAAAAACCAGGCCAGGATGCCTACCTGAACGATTTGTAACGTATCGGTATAAAATGTCTGGGCCGCAGATAACGCCAAAGCTAACCCTAACATAAAAATCATTTGGGTCAGTAAAATCGCCGGTACCCAAACCACATGCCGCGTCAGCCCAATGCCGGAAAAATAAAGCAGCACCACCAGCACCACAAAAGAAAGCACAAAGTTGACCAACTGCGAAAACATGACACTGGTGGGCAGCAACGTGCGCGGGAAAAACACCTTCTTCACCAACGACGCATTTTGGGTGATGGATACCGTCCCCCCCATCACCGTCCCCGCCAAAAATTGCCAGGGAATCAGCGCCACCAGGATGAAAATATGAAACTGCTGGATGTTGTTGTCGGGGCGCAGGATGGTGAATAGGATGGTATACACCATCATCATCAACAACGGATTGAGCAGACTCCACACCACACCCAAGAGCGAGTTTTTATAACGCACCTTGACATCACGCAGCACCAGGTTGCGCAGCAGGTAGTTATAACGAAATGATTCCCGCAACTGTCCCCAGGGGGAGCGAATAGCGTCGGTATCAAAAACTTCGGTCGAGTGTAGCTGGTGTGAGTCCATATAATTCCTGAGACTTGTCAGGTTTTAGAAACCTGACAGGTCTGCCTCAAACGGGCGGGATTATAACGCAATCACGGCCGTACACCCCATCCCCCCTGCGTTCTATTAACCATTCCTAAGTGTTTGTGCGCCATCCAAAAATTGCCGCAGTTCCGCCAAAACCTGCGCCAGCGCAGGCGCCTGATCCCGCCGCGCCGGTATGCCTGACCAATGCTGCCGCAGCCGCGCCGCCTCCGCTCGCACCGGCTGCGTCGTCTGCGCATGACCCTGCACCACATCAAACCAGACCGCCGCCCCCGCCAACTCCCCTGCCTGCGCCCGCAAATCCGCCCCGGCCATCAGCGCCCACAACAGCCCCGGCGGGGACGATGCCGTCTCCGCCAGCGCCAGACTTTCCGCCAACGCCGCCCGCGCTTCGGCCAACTTCTCCAACCGCCCCAACACCACGCTCCAATCGGCCAGTGTACGCATCAGCGAGATGGAACGGTCACACTGCCGAAAGAGTGTTGCCGCCCGCCGCAATAGCCCCTCCGCCTCGGCATACTGCCCTTGTTGGCTGGCAGCCTGCCCCAGGCAAAGCAGCGCATCCGCCTCCCCCTCCGGCGAATCCAGCGGCTGCCACAGCGCCAGCGCCTCCGCCAGATAGTGCCGCGCCGTTTCCAACTTGCCCTGCGAAATGAGCATAGACCCCAGATTCGTCAGGCAGCGGGCCACGCCAAATGCATAACCAATTTGCCGGTAAGCATCCGCCGCCGCCTGATACCGCTTTTCCGCTTCGGCATATTGGCCGCGCAAACCGGCCAGCACCCCCAGATTATTGTTGGAAGTCGCCAACCCCCACTGGTCGTTGATCGCCTGCCGCCGCGCCAGCGCCGCCGTCAACGTCTGCTCGGCCGCCTCATACTCGCCCAACTCAATCCGCACCGCGCCCAAATTGTCCAGAAACACGGCCGTCTGCCGATAACTGCCCAACGTCTGGCAAATGGCTAACCCCTCTTCATATTGCCGCGCCGCATCCGGCAACTGCCCGGAAACAAAAGCCAGGTTCGCCAGATGCAGCAGCGCCCGCGCCGTGCCCTGGGCATTCTCCCATTGGCGGAAGAGGGCCAGGCTTTCCTCATGGCGTGGCCGCGCCGCTGCCAGGTCGCCCTGCTGCCGCGCCAGTTCCCCCCAATAGGTCAGCGCCAGCGCCAGCGCCGGGGAAGGCGGCAACGGCCGTAACCCCTCCACACCCTCCCGGTACAGCGCCTCCGCCTCCTCAAAACGGCCTAGCTGATGCGCAAAACGCCCCTGGTACACCCGGCAGCGCCCGGCCAGCAACCGCCCCGCGTCCGTCGCCGCCAGCCACTCCCCTGTCACGGCCGTACACCGCTCATACCCCGCCACAAACGCCCCCTGCGTATCATCCAGATACGCCAGCCCACCGGCCATCTGCCCTAAAAGCGGCACAGCCCGATGCGCCAGCGCCCATTCCCAGGCCGCCAGTAAATTGGCCCGTTCCCGCCGCAACGCCGCCAACAACGTCTCCGCCTGTGGCCCATCCAGGCTGCTTTCCTGCGCCTGAATCAGATCGGCGTAATAGCGAGCATGGGCTTCGGCCGTGGCCGCTTCCTCTTCCGAGGTCAGGTGGGCGGCGCTCAGTTGGCGCAGCAGCGGATGGATGTTGTAACGGCCGTCCGCCTCCCGCCGCAGCAACGATTTGTCCACCAGACCGTGCAGGGTTGTCGGGTCTGCCTGGGCCACGCTCATGGCCGCCGCCTGCGTAAACCCATCGCGGAACAGCGTCAGCCGGGGCAACATGTGCTGCTCGGCCGCACTCAGCAACTTCCAGGAGTAGTCGAACACGGCCGTCAGGCTGCGATGGCGTTCCGGCACATTGTAATAACCACTCACCAACGCCGCCGGCTGGGCCGCCACCTGCGCCACAATCTCGGTGCAGGTCGCGTGCCGCACCCAGGCCGCCGCCAGTTCCAACCCCAACGGCAGCCCTTCCAGCAGTTGGCACAGATGCGTAATCGCCTGCCAATCGGCCGTCACCGGCACAAAATCGTGGCGCATCCGCCGGGCATGGTGCAGAAACAGACCGGGCGCACCATACGCCGCCGCGTCCGCCACACGGCCCGGCGATGGGTAATCCAGACCGCGTACATCCACCAGCCACTCCTCGCGCAAATTCAGCCGGGTACGTGATGTCACCAACAGTTTGATCTGCCCCGCCCCGGCCAGCAGTTGGGCCAGCAAGTTCGCCATCTCCGCCGCATCCCGCTCCAGCAAATGCTCCACATTGTCCAGAATGAGCAGCATTTCTTTGTCATGCAAATAGTTGAGCAGTTGGGTCAGGGGCGCAGCCGGGCCGCGCAAGGAAACAGCCAGCTTTTCGGCCAGCAGCAGGGGAATCTGCGGCACGGCGTCTATGCCCGCCAATGAGACGAAGTACACGCCGTGCAAAAATTGACCGGGGCGCTGCTGCCACAGCCGGTGGGCCGCTTCCATTGCCAGCCGGGTTTTGCCCACCCCACCAGGGCCAAGCAGCGAAAGCAGACGGCAATCGGGTTGGGCCAACTGCTGGCTCACGGCCGTCACCTCCCCCTCTCGTCCAATCAATGGCGTGTCGGCGCGGGGCAGGTGGCAGGGAGGGGGAAATTCCAGCGCGCGAATATGGGTATACACGGCCGTTGTCGCCGGCGCAGGCTCCACCCCCAGCTCATCCAGCAGCAAGCGGCGGCACTGCTGATACTGCTCCAGCGCCGCATGGCGCTGCCCACTGCGCACCAACAGCCACATCAATTGGCGGTGGGCAACTTCGTTATACGGGTCTAGCGCCAACAGCCGGGCCGCATATGGGCGACCCGTTTCATACTGTCCGCTCTCCAGGTAATGGGCCACCAACCGGCGCAGCCCCCTTTCCACCTGATGGCGCAGCCGTTCCTGGGTCAGGCTCAGCCACTCGTCAAAACCACGCGATTCACTCAGGTAAAAACCATCCAGAAACGGGCCTTGATACAGGTCAACGGCCGTTTGCAGCGCCATCGCCTGCTCCCCGGTCAACGGAACGGCCGTCTGGATGACCGGCGTCAGCGCCGCCAATTGCTGCTCCAATTCAGCCACATCCAGCCAGAAATCGCTGGCATGGTTAAACCCCACGCTGTAACGGTCAATGATCAGATACTCCCCCAACTCTTTGCGCATCATCGTCAACAGGGTGCGCAAATTGGCAGCGGCGCGGTCAGTGGCCCGGTCATCCCACAAAAAATCGGCAATCACCTGGCGGGACAACGGCCGTGTCTGCCGCATCAGGTAAATCAACAGCGCCTCCGCCGTGCGTGAGGACAGGCCGGTCAGAGGACGGCCGTGCCGCAAAATGGCAAATCTTCCCAACGTGTAAACGGTCAGCGGTGCATCCATCATCACAATAATCAGTATATTCCACCCCCCCGCCTCATGCCACCTCGCCACAGCCCCAGACCCCTGTGAGCGATCTCTGAGCGATAGATCAGTATGATGCGTTTGATAGAGAGGTTCTTAATGGCACCGGAGAAAACAAACACCTACCACGCCTACCTGCTGCGCCTGTGGCGCGACGACGGCCGTGCCCCCTGGCGCGCCTCCCTGCAAGACGCCCACGCCGGCGAAATGCACACCTTCGCCTCCGTCCCCGCCCTGCTCACCTTCATCGCCCAACAAACCGGCGCAGAAGAACAAACACCCGGCAAACCCGAAACCAGAGAATAGTAACTACCAGACATCCGATTTTTCAAAAAATCGGATGTCTGCCATAACAACGAGGTAAAAAAACATGGAACAAACAAACTGGTCATACAAACTCATCGCCTGGGCCGTCACGTTCGGCCTCCTCTTGCAATCATTCCCCTTCTTATTTGGGCTTGGCGCTGCCCGACCCGCCGCGGCGGCAGAAACGGCCGTCACCCCCTCACCTCCTCACCTCCTCACCTCTTCACCTGCTCACCCCATCGCCCTGGCCCGCACCCAATCCAGCTACACCGGCGGCCAAAACCTCACCCTCACCTACACCGTCCATAACACCCTGCCCCCCACTCAGGCCCCCGCTGTCATCCCCGGCCAGACCATCACCGACACCCTGGCCGCCCTGGAAAACTTCGACACCCTGGCCGACCCCAACAGCCTGCGTCAGGTCATCCTCACCTACGAACCAACGGCCGCCAGCGTCAGCCACACCTCCCTGCCCGCCTCGCTGGACGACGGTGTCTATACCTTCCACCTGCCCGACATCCCCCCGCTGGGCAGCGCCAGCGTCACCATTACTCTGGACGGCCCCGCAACCGTGCCCGCCCCCACCGCCCTGGACAACGGCGCGGCCGCCTGGGGCATGGTTAACGGCCGTGCCCACACTACCACCACACCGCCCACCACCCTCTGGCCCACCAACATGGGCAACTGGCTCACCTGCACACTGGATGCAAACTGCGCCGACCCGACCATCATCGAACAGGCCGCCCAACTCAGCCAGGATCCCGCCGCCCTCTTCACCTTTGTGCGCGGCCTCGCTTTTGAAAGCTACAGCGGCAGCCTGCGTGGGGCGCGGGGCACATTGTGGAGCGCCGCCGGGAACAGCACCGACCAGGCCAGCCTGCTCATCGCCCTCCTCCGCGCCAGCGGCATCCCCGCCCGCTACCGCTCCGGCCAACTGGCCGACCCCCACATCGAAACCCTGCTCCTGTCCATGTTCCCCCAACCCCTGGGCGTCATCGGCCATCTGCCCGCCAACAGCCCCTTGCCCCAGTCCGACCCCCTGCAAAACGACCACCTCTGGCAAGAAACCCGCCCCCACTGGTGGGTGGAAGCCTACCTGCCCGGCCAGGGCTGGGTAGATATGGACCCCGCCTTCGCCCAGGCCGAAATTGGCGACCGCTTTGTGGACATACCCGACCCCACGCCGCTGGCCGAACTGCCCGCCAGCCTGCGCCACACCGTCCAGGTGCGCGTCAAAGCCGAAAAATACCACCCCATCAGCGGCCTCACCACCAGCTACCCGCTCGACTACACCTTCAGCGCCGTGGAACTGGTGGGCGAACCGGTCACGCTGGGCCACATCGTCAACAGTCAGACCCAGGGCGGCATGATCTACGCCAATGTCTTCCACACCTACACCCCCTACCTGATGCTCGCCGGACAAGAGTTGCTGGAAGGGGAACCATTCCAGGAATTGATGACCAACTTTCCGTTGGCGACCACCATCGTCACCGGCGAATG
The DNA here is from genome assembly GCA_964581605.1 of uncultured Ardenticatenaceae bacterium. GTDB lineage: Bacteria > Chloroflexota > Anaerolineae > Promineifilales > Promineifilaceae > CAADGU01. The sequence continues at coordinate 50,329 of CAZOPF010000013.1, read as the reverse complement.
GCTGCTGATTGACCTGCGCCACCCGGACGGCACAGTGGAAAGCCACGAACGGGCGCTCTATGACGCCATTGGCTACGATGCCCGTCTCAACGGCGGCAACGTTCAGGTGGGCGGCAACGGCCGTACCACCCAACCCTTCATCTCCGACCTCACCCTCATCACCGGCCTGTTTGCCCCCTCCTTTGTGCCCGCTGCCGCAGTGGATGGTGAATATGCGGTCGCGGCAACGGCCGTCACCGAAGGCCACGCCGCCTACACTCAGGTCAACGACATCATGGCCGACGGCACAGTCAGCGGCGACGAAAGCGACGACCTAATCGCCGCCGCCCAGGCCATCAGCCGCCTCACCCGCGCCAGCCAGCGCGCCCTGCTCATGCAATACGCCGCCGCCGCCGACTTCGGCACCCAGCGGCTTGGCGACTCCTTCCTGGTGCGCCCCTACTATGACGCCCCCCGCCTCCACCTGATGACCTGGGAGACCGATACCGTCACCGGCCAACAGCGTGTGACCCTCGACCTGCGCCGCAACCAGATTCGTGCCCTGGCCTACCCCACCCAGAGTGTGCGCGGCTGGCAGGCGTTCAACACCGCCTACGGCCTGGCCGCCATGACGTTGGAATCAGACCTGCTGCAACGCCTCTCTCCCGACGAGCCGGTACACAGCGTCGCCAACATCCTCAGCGCCGCCCAGACACAGGGCATCCCCCTGGCCCTCATCAGCCCGGCCAATCTGGCCGACCTGACCGACCTGACCATCTCCGCCGAAGCCAAAGCGCGTATCACCGCCGACCTGCTGCAAAATCCACGCCACTTTGTCATCGTCCCCCGTGCCTCCGTCCTGCTCGGCGACGAAGAGACCGTCGGCTGGCTGCGCAGCGACATCGTCAGCGGCGAAATCATTGACATCAGCCAAGACGGCCTGCACATGGTCGCCATCGAGTACAGCCTGCTGCTCAACGGCTCTATCCAGGAAATTGGCTTTGCTCTGGCCGGTTTTGGGCAGGGATTTGCCGGATTCACCTTCTACTTCCTCGGCGACCTGCTGAGCAACGTGCCCGGCGACCTGAAGGTGCACTGGGGGTCTGCGCTGGCCGCCGCCGAGCAATGGGCGACGGCCGTCGCCGAAGAGATTTCCGCCCGCGCCGAGCACGAATGGGTGGAAGCCTTTCTCAACGGCGCCGGTATTCAAGGCGAGGGATCGGCCGATACCCCCGTCGGTGAATTTAACTTTGGCGAATTTGACCTGCGGCAGGGTGGTTTCACCCAGGGCACTGAGATGGCCGCCTCGGTCATTGGCAGCGCCGACCCGCCACTGCCACCCGCTCTGGCCGCCCGCCTGCCGGAACATGACTTTTTCCGCCCGGCGGTGGGTGTGGTGGCCGCCACCGCCAGCAGCAGCGGCACGGCCGTGTCCGCCAATTTGCTCCTCGAATCCTTCACCGCCCAGGGCGGGCTGAGTGCCAACTGGCAACATAGCGCCCAATCCGGCCTGCGCTTCCAGCAGCTCACCGGGCAAGGGCAGCTATTTGTGGATGGCAATCTGGTGGGTAATGGTGCGGTCACGGCCGTAGCCAGCGACGGCCACATCGAAACATCCGGTGACCTGAGCTACCAGCAGAGCGGCCCCGGCGGCATGGGCTTTTACGCCGCCTCTGTCTCCGGTTTGGGCAGCGGCGCATATGGTGAGGCAACGGCCGTCACCCTCACCCCTTCTGGCAGCGCCGAACTGCACCTGCGCGGGGCCAGCGCCACCCTCAACGGCCAGGTCTATAGCGGCGCGCTCACCCTGGTCACAACCCTGCCCGTGGCCGTGCAAAACAGCGGCGTGGCGGCTGCCCCCCATTTTGCGCCCTCGGCCAGCCTGGCGGCGAACAATGCCAGCCTGGGGCTGCCGCCCACCAACGGCACGTTGACCATTGGCGGCACGGCCGTCTCCTTGCAAGACGGCCTGCTGCTGCCCAACTTCAATGGCACGATTGCCGTCAGCGAAGCCACCGCCGCCACCGACCAGGTATCCCTGACCGGTGACGCCCACTACGTGCGTCTGGCTACCAGCCCGGCCAGTTCCACCACCACCCCCGGCAGCCCGGTCACCTTCCAGGCGACCATTTCCGCCAACTTTAGCGACAGCTACACCGTCACCCTCTCCGCGCCCGGTTGGGACACAGCCGTCGCCGCCGACGGCAGCCTGACCGTCACCCCCACCCTCACCACCCCACCCAGCGACTACACCCTGCTGCTGACGGCGCAATCTGGGTTGTACCCCACGGCCGTGGCCGCCGCCGAACACACCGTCACCGTCACCCCCATGCAGGGGGTGGATGTCGCCATCCAGCCCGACCCCATCTACACCATTCCCTTTGGCACACCGACCGACCCGACCAACCCCACCACCAACAACGGCCAGGCGCAAATTCCCGGTGCGGCCTACACGGTGCAAATCGTCAACCGCTCCAGCCAGCCACACACCTTTGACGTGTCGGTGACGGGTATGGCCCCGGACTGGCTGATTTTTGCCGGGGAAGAAGGGCAAACGGCCGTCTCCGTTTCCCTGCCCGCCGGGGGTAGCACCTGGCTGGGGCTGTATGTGCAGCCAGCCACGCCCACCCTGCCCGCGCCCGGCAGCAGCTATCCTTTTGCAGTCACGGCCGTAGCCACCACCAACCCCACCATCACCGACAGCGACAACACCAGCTTTGTCATGCCCGCCGTCCCCTTCCAGCACCTCTGGCTGGAACCAACCTCCCTCTTTGCCCTCAGCGACGCAGAAGCGGAATTTACCGTGCATCTGCGCAACGTGGGCAATACGCCGGGCAGTTTTGACCTGGCCGCCCACCTGCCCGCTGGCTGGCAACTGACCGGCTTGCAATCCCCCGTCCTCGTCAATCCGGGCCAGACCAGCAGCCAGGTCGTCACGCTAAACGTACCTGCCGCGCCATTGGGCAGCGCACATCAAGTGAGTTTGTCCAGCCCCGTGCCCAATCAGGTCTACACGCAATGGGCTACCGTGAACACCCGCCTGGTCAGCGCCAATACCGCCCCTATTTTTGCGGCGGCGGCTGGCTGCCTGGCCGATGAAACAGCGTTGGCCGCCGCTTTGCAATCGCTGGCGCTGGCGGTTTCCGCTCTGGAAGAGTCGTGTGACGGGGGCAATTGCGCCCTGGCGCTGCGCAACCAGGCAGTGGCCGCGGCCAACAGCGCCGCCAACTACGGCCGTCTCACCTCCCCCCTCGGCCAGACGTACCCCACATTGGAAACGGCCGCTGCCACATTGGCCGCCGCCACCGATGATGCGGCCATTCTGGCGGCGCTGCCGGGCATTAGCACGGCCGTATCCGACCTGGAAACGGAACTGTGTGCCATCAAAGCGCACCGCCCCACTGTGCGCCTGACCCCCTGGATGAACGCCGCCTTACCCGGCCAGCCGGTAGAATTTGACCTGGACATCACCAACCGGGGCACGGTCACAACGACCTATACCGTCACCGTCACCCTGCCGGACGAGACGCTGGCTTTCCAACAGACCATTGCCCCCGGCGCAACGGCGCAAACGGCCGTGCCCGCCGCCGCCTCTGATCTGGCCCTCTATCTGATTGAGGCGCAGGTCACGGCCGTGAATACTCCATTGGATTACATCACTGCCCAGGCCCAGGCACGGCTCAATGTGGTAGATCGCTTTATCCAGGTGACGGCCGTAGCCGCCGACCCGCCCTTTGTGGAAACGGGCGTCAGCAGCACCACTTTGCAGGTAGAGATTGCCAATATCGCCGGGATTGGGCAGAGTGGGGTGGTGGACACGGCCGTGTACGCCGCCAACGGCGCCCTGCAATGGAGCGACAGCATCCCCCTGAACATCCTCAGTGGCGCACCTCGCACCTACGAACTGACAGAGCTAGACACCTCCGGCTGGGCCGCGGGCGTCTATACCATCACTATGAACGTGCTGCTGCACGGCGCACCCACCACCGGCGGCGACGGTTACGGTCATCTCAGTGTCGGCCAGGCCGTCATCCCCAGCCACGCCGTTGCCCCGGAAATGGTGGCCCCCGGCACAGTCACCGTCACCACCAGCATCACAACGGAGATCAATTCATTGGCAGTGGGCAATGAGCCAGGGATGATGGTCAATGGTCAATGGTCAATGGTCAATGAAACGGGGCGGCAGCATCACATCTATGATGCACCGTATTGGCACATGCCGTCCGTAACGGTCAACGATCAATGGGCAGTGGGCAATGAAGGCGACGCCGAGCCAACGGCGTTGGGCAACCCTGATTCGCGGCCGATTACCCTGGCTGCCGATGGTGACCTGCTACCCCCGGCAGAAGTGGATAATGATCAATGGGCAATGGGCAATGATCAATTGGCAACGGACAATGAAGAGGCGGTGGTGCTGAGTGCGCCAACGGCGTCCTCCTTTAGCATCAGCTCGGTGGTGACCCGCACGGAGCAAAATGACCCGGCCATCAGCTATACCGGCACATGGAGCAACCAGACGCTTGTGGCCGCCAGCGGCGGTAGTTATGGGCGTAATGCAGTAGCAGGCAGCACGGCCGTGTTCAACTTCACCGGCGACTGGCTGAACGTCGGTCTCATCGGCGGCAACTTGAGCGGCCACGTGGAAATCACCATTGACGGCAACAGCCAGGGGGTGTTTGACCTGTACCGACGGGAAGACGGCACGGCCGTTACCCTCCCCTTCACCAACCTGGGCAATGTCCCCCACACCGTCACCGTCACCGTCTTGGGCAGCAGCAATCCGTTCTCCTCCGGCACACGGGTGCAGCTTGACTACTTCGACTTTGGCGACGGCTCGCCGTTTGCCGACGGCACGTTTGAACAGGATGACCCGCGTCTCATTCTCAGCAATGGCTGGACGGCCGTGAACCACGCCAATGCCAGCGGCGGCAGCTATGTGCGGGCCACGGCCGGCAACGGCTGGTTCCCCTTCTCCGGGGACTCCTTCACGTTGCAGGCCATTGCCTACAGCGCCGGTGGTGAGGCACAGTTATTTGTGGATGGCGTCTATCTGGATAACATCACCCTATACCATCCCAACAACGCCACCAACGCCATCAGCCGCACCTTTAGTTACGAAGGTTTTGGCGCGGGCGTCCACACCTTGCAAATCAAAAGCTACCGCGACACCACCACCATTGACGCCCTGACCACGCCAGGTACTGGCCCCTTCATTGACCCCAATCCACCCATCTCTGGCGTCACCCGCTTCGAGGAAGACCATCCCACCATCCGCTACAACGGTGTGCCCTACACCCAAACGGCGCAAAGCTGGACGCGCACCAGCGGCATTGGCAGCAATCGCGCCAGCGATGGGCAATACATCTACTCGGCGGCCGCCGGAGATACGATCAGCTTTGACTTCAGCGGCAGTTGGGTGGGTGTTGGTTTTGCCACCGACCGCTTTGGCGGGCAGGCGGAAATCGCCATTGATGGCAACGTGGTGGCTATCGCAGACCTCTACACCCGTGAGGATGACACGGAAAGTCTCTACTTCGACGGTCTCAACGCCGGGCCACATACCCTGACCATCACCGTGTTGGGAACCAGCCATCCCAATGCCAGCAACAGCCGCATCCATCTGGATTACTTCGACGTGTGGGATGGTCTGCCCCTGGCCGAAGGCACATTTGAAGAGACGGATACGCGGCTCTTTTACAGCGCCGGTTGGGGGCAAACGGCCGATGCCGGGGCCAGCGGCGGCAGTTTCGCCAGCCACGGCAACAACGGCACCGCCTGGTTCCCCTTTAGTGGTGACTCCCTCACCTTCCAGACCTGGACGCGCCCCAATTACCATTCCCTCGAACTGCGCGTGGATGGCGTTTCGTTGGGCATCCTGGACACCTATAGTCTCATGCCCGGCCCGCGCACCTTCTCCTTTGCCGGTTTTGGTGGTGACGCGCACGTGCTGGAAGTGCGCAGCTACCGGGGCATCACTACAGTAGATGCCTTTACCACCCCGGCCACTGGCACACCGTATGAACCGCCCGTTTACAGCGGCGTCATCCGCCTGGAAGAAGATCACCCTGACCTGCGCTACAATGGCCACCCCTACCGCACCATGCCCCAAAGTTGGGCCACACAAAGCAGCATCAATCACGGCAGCGGTACCTACAACAGCAACACCAGCACGGTGGGCAATACCCTTTCCCTCGACTTTAACGGCAGTTGGGTAGGGGCCGGTTTCCTGGCGGGTGGCGTGGTAGAAATCTTCATTGATGGCGTCTCGCGGGGATTGTTTGACACTTCCACTGCAACCAGCGTGGCCAGCATCTACTACGATGACCTGAGCAGTGGCACACATACGATTTCGATCACGGCCGTGTCCGGCAACCTCCGCCCGGACTTCATTGACATCTGGGACGGCCAACCGATTGACGATGGCTGGTATGACAGTGATCTGGAAGGGGTAGACGGCCGTTTCCACTTCAGCAACAAAAACTACTGGAACCAGGCCAACAACCCCTACGCCTACGACGGCGACTACCTCGTTCCTGGCCTACCCAACATCAGCGTCAACCACTGGTTCACCTTCATCGGCGATGACCTGACCCTGCTCGCCTTCAATCGGGACAATACCGCCTTCGACGTTTTCATTGACGGTCAATACATTGAGCAGATTGACCTCAATGCCCCCTTCTCAGACCAGCCCATCGCCTTCCACTACCCCAACCTGGGCGATGGCCCTCACGTCATACAAATTCGCAACCTGACCACATCCAGCCGGATAGATGCGTTTGAGGTCAACCCGGATGGCTTCTACAGCTATACCCCCCAGATCACCTGGCATGATGACTCCGCCACAGAAGAACTGGATCCCGCCTTCCTCACCGGTTTTGTCAGCAGCATCGGCATTGGCGACCTGAACGGGGATGGGGTGGTGGAACTGGTCGCGCCGGCGAACAACGGCCGTCTCTACGTCTATCGCGGTGACGGCGCAGACACCGGCAACGGCACCCCCATCCAATGGCACACCGACCTGGTTGGCCCCGCCGCCGAACCGGCCCTGGCCGACCTGACCGGCGACGGCATGGCCGAAATTATCATCAGCGGCTACTATGGCCTGTTCGCCTTCCGCCACGATGGGCAGTTGCTCTGGCAAGAGGAAGATATTAAGGCGTACAGCAGCGACGCTGGCGGTCTGTTTGGTTGGGGAGGCCCCACCATCGCCAACCTGGACGACGATAACAACCCCGAAATCGTCATCGCGGCTTCGGAAGACGCCCTCTACGTCCTCGACCATGCGGGCAACATCCTGGACAGCGACCCCATCGGCCGTTGGCCCAGCGTGCCCGTGCTGGCCGACATCACCGGCGACGGGGCGCTGGACATTATCGCCGCGCAAGGCCATGACCTGAAGTTGTATGAGTACGATCCGGTTAACGGGCTGCAAATCGCCTGGACATACACCCTCACCAACACCACCCTGCGCAGCGGCGTCTTTGGTTCGCCCGCCGTCGCCGACCTGACGGACGACGGGCAGCCGGAAATCATCATCAACTGGGGCCATCGCGTGGAAGTGATTCAGGCGGATGGCACACTGCTCTGGTCCTACTACACCGGCAGCGACAGCCATTTCCGCCCCAGCCCGATCACCATTGCCGACGTAACCGGCGATGGACAGCCGAACATCATCACTGCCTCCGCCATTAACGCCGGCTTCCTGATTTTTGACCATCTGTTGATGGTGCTAAACCGGGATGGCACCCTGGTATGGGAACAAACAGTCGCCGACAGCAGCGCCTCGGCCTCTGGCGTGGCCGCCCAAGACCTGACGGGTAATGGCGCGTGGGAGATTCTGTGGAACGGTCTGGACGATGGTTTCCTGGTGATTCGTGGTTCCGACGGCCAACGGCTGTTCAATGAGCCGTTCACCCGCTCTGGCACGATTATGGATTACCCGACCATGGGCGATGTGGACGGCGATGGGGTGGCCGATGTAGTGGTGGCCGGGCAGGAAGGCATCTTTGTCATCAGCCATGTGGGCCGTTGGGTGAATTCGCGCCCGGTGTGGAACCAGCACAATTACCACGTGACCAACATTAACGATGATTGGAGCGCACCGTTTGACCAGCCCAACAGTTGGGAACTGCACAACACCTACCGCACCCAGACGCCAGAGCAAAACCCCGCCCCCTCCTACCGGGTGGAACTGACCCACACAGTAGGCGTCAGCGGTGTGACCGTACTCAGCGACACTTTCTCCACGCCGCCCGGCGGCACACCCCCGTTTTACACCTGGCAGTACCAACTGGAATGGTATGCGCCGGTGAATACGATCAGCTTTGCCAGCGAATTGGCAAACATGCAGCCCGGCGAGACGCGGCCGATTAACCAGGGCACCGAAGTGGCCTACCGGCTGCCTTCAGGCTGGAACACCCTGACGCTGCCGCCGCTGTACGTCACGGCCGTGCGCATTTTGGACATCGCGCCGGTATCACAGACAGCGGGGGTGGGCAGTACGGCCGTCTATACCCTTACCCTGCTCAATCCTGGACTGGCTGCCAATGTGTATGACCTGGAAGTGGTGGGATTATCCGCAGATTGGCTGGATTATCCGGCACAGGTGAACGTCCCGGCGCAAAGTAGTGTAGAAGTCTTCTTAGAAGTGACCATACCACTGGACGCGGAATTGGCGGAACGGCCGTTTGCCGTCACCGCCACCACCGGCAGCGGCGGGCAGGATATGGCTGCCGCCACGTTGACACCGTTTAACGGACTGACCATCGCCATTGAACCACCGCTGCAAAGTGCGCCCACCGGCACGGCCGTGACCTACACCCTGACGCTCACCAATGGGCAATGGGCCATGGTCAATTATCAACTGGCGGCCAGTGGGCTGGCCGATGTGACCTTGCCGGGCGCGGTTGAGGTTGGCGCGGGGACGGCCGTCTCCTTCCCCATCACCGTCAGCAGCGCCGCGCCGGGGCCGCAGCCGTTTACGGTGACGGCCGTGGGCGCGGGCGGCCACGACACCGCCGATGCCATTCTGGAAGCAACCGGCAATTATGCTGTCGGGTTGGCACTGGCCCCCACTGCCAATGTGGGTGGACCGGGCACACCGGCTGACTTTATGCTGACGGTGACCAACCTGGGCGATGTGGCCGACAGCTACGATCTGACACTGGCGCTGCCACCCGGCTGGAGCGGGCAGCTAGACGCCAACGGCGCCCCTGTAGACGAGATTGCCCTGCCCGCCCATCTCTTCAACAACGCCGATCTGCGGCTGCGAATCACACCGCCGGTAACGGCCGTAGCGGGCGATTACGAATTCAGCGTCACGGCCGTTTCCCAAAGTGGCCCTGGCGTGCAAAGCAGCATCACCGGCACGGTGGAACTGCTGCCGTTGGGGGTGACGCTGGCGATTAACCCGGCGCACACCACCATGAGTCCGCTGGACAGCGGCGTCTGGCAGGTGACGATTACCAACACCGGCGAGGTGGCCGACAGCTATGATTTGCTACCGGCAGGCATCATCAGCCTGACAGCCGAGTTGAGCAGCAGCACAGTGACGCTGGCCCCCGGCCAATCCCAAACGGTGCAGTTGACGGCAGGGCCGCTGCCACTGGTGCTGCCGCAAACAGTTCCGTTTTGGGTCACGGCCGTGTCCCAGGCAGACACGCGCATTGCCAACGAAGCGGCAGCGACCATCACTTTCACCGGCTATGAAGGGGTGGAAGTGGCCTGGCTGCCCACCAGTCAGACCGTCACCAATACGCTGGCGGCGGCGTTTACGCTGGTGTTGAGCAATACGGGCAATGTGCCCACCACCTATCAGTTGGCGTTGGATATGCCCGGACTGAGCGGCCAACTACCGGCCGAAGTGACCATCCCGGCGCAGGCAACGGCCGTGCTGCCGCTGGCCGTGCAGGCGGGCACGCCGGGCACGTATACGCTGACGGCGACGGCCGCTTCCACATCGGCCACCCACGAGGCTACGGCTACGCTGACCATCGTGCAAACGGCCGAGGTGCTGGCGGTGGAAGTCGGGCCAGACCAGGAAGGGTACGAAGGCAGCCCGCTGGCCTTCAGCGGCGAAGTGAGCGGCAGCAGCGAGCCTTATACGATTGTCTGGGACTTTGGCGACGGCAGCACAGCAACCGGCAGCCTGACCCCGGCGCATACGTATGCCGACAATGGCAGCTACCTGGTGACGCTGACGGTGACGGACAGCGAAAACCAGGTGGCGAGTGACAGTCTACTGGTGACGGTGAACAATGTGCCGCCGCTGGTGACGGCCGTTGCCGACCAGACCATCGTGGCACAAGAGACGCTTTCCGGCGTGCTGGCGACGTTTAGTGATGCGGGGGTGTTGGATGGGCATACGGCCGTGATTGATTGGGGTGATGGAGCGGTCACGAACGGCAACGTAAACCAGACGGCGGGCACAGTCAGCGGGGCACACAGCTACGCCGCGCCGGGTATGTATACCGTCACCATCACTGTGACGGACGATGACGGCGGCGCGGGCAGCGACACACTGCTGGTGACGGTGACGGCGGATGGGTATCAGATTTATCTGCCGGTGATTGTGAGGGAGAATTAGGTGTTTGCGTGTTTGGGTGTTTGCGTGTTTGGGTGTTTGGGTGATCAAGTGTTCACGAAAGCACTTGATCACAAAAACACTCAAACACACTCCTCATACACGGCCGTGACCCTTGCCGCATTTTCGGCAATGGTCACTACCGGTTGGATGCCGCCGCGCAAATGAGCCAACTTTTCTGGCTGCTCAAACAAGCTATGGAGGATAGTGGCCAATGCGGCGGCATCACCCACCGGAAAGAGCAACCCATCCACCCCGGTCCGCACCCGTTCCGGCAGGACGCCAATGTCAGAGGCGATGACAGGGACGCCTGCGGCAAACGCTTCCTGTATCACCAGCACGGCCGTCTCGTACCAGAGGCTAGGGACCACCACCACATCCAGTTCAGCCAAAGCTGACCAGAGATTTTCCGGCGGCAGCCGGTCAGCAAAGGTAATGCCGGGATGGGAGGCCAGCGTTCGTAGACTCGCCACATAATCGGGAAAGGTTTGTAAGTCGCCATAGAGCGTCAGACGAACCCCCTCCTGTGGCAGCCGATTGACCGCCTCCACCAGCACATGGACTCCTTTTTGGGCCGCGATGCTGCCGATATACCCAATGTGCAGGTCATCGTGTGGTTGGCGCTGTGGCATGTGTGTGGGGGTGTGAATGCCATAGGGAATGACTTCCATCCGGTCTGCGGGCGCGCCCATTTGCTCATATACGTTGGCTGTAAAGTGGGACGGGGTGATAAGGCGTTTCGCTTTGTTGAGAATGGGCTGCAAACGGCCGTGACGATACGCAAACAACGGCGCCAACAGGGGGATGGCGGGAACAAAGTTGCTATGCCCCACACGCGCCAGGGCACAGCGGGCGCAGTTCAGCCAGTAGTGTGGGCCAGCGCATATGGTCTCATCATAATTGGTCAGCAGTTGAGCATTGGGGCAAACGTACCAGTAATCATGCAACGTAATGACGTAAGGCAGCCCGGCCCGCTGTACGTGCTGCACCAGGCCGAACGGCAGCCCCATGAGATGCTGAATATGGACAATGTCTGGCTGTTCCCGGTGCAATGTGTGGGCAAAAGCACGGCTAAGTTCAGGTTGACGAAAATTGCTGCGAAAGACGGCCGTGGCGCTGCGTTCGCCCACCGGGACACGATAAATGCGCAGGCCGTTGTCGGTCATCGGTAATCGGTAATCGGCAATTGGCAAGGCGGTAGGGGTGAAGATGGCGACGGAATGTCCCTGCGCTGCCTGGTAACGGGCTAATGCCTGTGTGTACAGCTCCGAGCCGCCCACTTTTTCGGGCAGGTATTGGTGGATGAGGTGGAGGATACGCATGTTTTCGTGAGCCGTAATCCGTAACCCGTGAGCCGATAACGGATCACGGATTACGGTTTACCGATTACGGGCTATCTCATAATTTGCCAACACCTGGTCGGCGACGGCCGTCCAGGTGTAGGTGGTCTCGGTTTTGATACGGCCGTGTGTACCCAATCGGTGGCGCAACGGTTCATCTGCCAGTAGCTGCTGGATCGCCTGGCTGAGGGCGGGTACGTCGCCAAATGGGACGAGCAGCCCATTTTGGCCGTCATCTACTACGCCAGGAATGCCGCCAGCGCGGGCGGCAACAACGGGGACACCATGCGCCCATGCTTCCAACAGCACAATGCCAAAGGAGTCGGTGCGGGAGGGCAGCAGCAAGGTGGTGGCCCCGGCCAACAGACCATGTTTATCGGCGTCAGAGAGGATGCCCAACGGCCGTATGTCCCCCTTTCCCGACTCAGGTAATCGAGCATAAAAACGGTCGAATTCGGGCGCGGTCTGGCCGATGAGGATGAGGGTGACGGCCGTGCCTTGCTGCCTGAGTGCCCGGACAGCCTGCGCCGCATGAATGGCCCCTTTCTCAAAGCTCACGCGCCCCACAAATAGCACATAAGGCGGTTCTACCCGATATTTCGCCAGCAATGAGACCGTTTCCGGTAACACGGGCAGCGGGTCTAAACCGGAGCCGATCACATCCAGGCGCTCCGAGGTTATGCCCCAGGTTGCCAGGCCGTTTTTTTCAATTTCCGTCAGGGTCAATACCCGGTCGGCGTCGGCGAGCAGGCGCAGTTGGTGCTGCATGGTGGAGTTACGCGCTACCCGATCACGCCCGGTACCAAGATGGGCAAAAGGGGTAGCCACATAGGGGATACGCTGCTGCCGGGCATATTGCCAGCCGGCCAGCAGCGGCCATTCCCAGGAAATGTTGAAACCATGCACCACCGCGAATGATCGGGGCAGGGCTGCCAGCGCCGTTTCCAGCGTGGGGATGGGGGGGATGAGGCGGGCCATGCGGTGCAGCACGGCCGTCTGCTCCCCAGGCAACATGGAAACCATGACCATCAATTTTCGCCAGCCCATGAGTGCAGGACGACCGCCGGGAAACGGCCGTAGCCCACAACGAATGACGGTTACGCCCTCTTCGACGCTGGCGGTAGGCCGCTGCGGGGGTGTGCCCTGCCAGAATGCTTTTTCCCGGGTGGCGGTGCTGGTGACGGCCGTGACCTCATGCCCGCGCCGCGCCAATTCCTGTGCCAACGCCCCCACATACCGTTCGCCGCCGCCGGGAAAGGGGGGATAGGCGGGGGATAAGAACAAAATACGCATGGGTCGTAACCGTAATCAGGTAATTGAGTGGTTGGGTAATGGGCATGGTTCAATTACTCAAATGCCCCTTTTCTATTGCTTCCAACCGCGTTTCTAATTCGGCCAGCCGGGCGCGAAACTGGTTGTCCTGATGCTGGTGCAGGGCGTGGAAATAGAGCAGCCAGTCGCCATAAGTCCGGTTGACGGCCGTTTGCCGCCCCGCCAGCTTTTGCAAATAGTAAATTACCAGGCTGTGTATTTCATATTTGAGCCGGTGAAACAACGCGCCCAACAAGGGGATGTGGGTGGGGCGGGCTTCCAGCTTGATTTCTAATGACTCAGACATGGCGTTTTCAATATCGGTTGTGCCACGCCAGAGGTCATCGTCGGGGGCAGCGGCCGTGTTCACTGCTGTGGCCTGTGGCGGTCGCCGCTCGTTTTGCCGCCTTGCCTGGAGCATACGCTCCTGGTGGGCGGCGGCCATCTCTTGCAGCAGCGTCAGCAGCATATCGTTCAATTGGAATTGGCGCGCCGCCACCTGCTGCCAATCTGGCGGCTTCTGCCCAGACTGGAACAGTTCACTACGCAGCTTGTTCTGATACTCTTTCACCTGAACCACGCCACGCCCCAATTCATCTTTGGAGATAGCCCCTTGCACCAGTTCAAATTCAATATCACTCAACACATCTTGAGCCGTCAATACACTTTTCACTTCGTCACCTCTGGAATTAGGAATCAGGAAAAGGGTGTTACCCTGTCACCCCATCTCCTCATTACGAATCATCTGCCGGTAGACGGCCGTAAACTGCCGGGCCATTTCAATATGCGTAAACTTTTGCACCAGCCGTTGCCGTCCGGCGACGCCCATCTCATACAATTTTTGCGGCGATAGCAGCAGGGTGAGCATGGCTTCAGCCAGCGCGGCGGGGGCTTCTGGCTCTACCAGCAGGCCGGTAACGCCATGCTCCACCACTTCTGGTATCCCGCCTGCCATGCAGCCAATTACTGGTTTGCCGTAATTCATCGCTTCCAAGTAGATCAGCCCAAACGATTCATACAGCGAGGGGGCCACAAACAGATCGCACTGGTGGTAATGCTGCTGCAATGCTTCTTCACTGACTGCGCCGGTAAAGTGGACGCGCCCGGTCAGTTGCGGGTGTTGGCGCTGAAAGGCGGCCGTATAATCCACGCCATGTTGTGCTAAAAAACCGTCCTGGTGGCTGTTATCTGCGCCCACAATCACAAACTGGACGTTGGGTAACCGGTCGGCCACACGCGGAATAGCGGCAAAAAGGTCGCGGATGCCTTTACGCTTTTCCAGCCGCCCGACATAGAGGACGGTGAGGGTGGCCGGGGGGTGTTGGGGGTCAAACGGCCGTACCAACTCCTCTGGTACAGGCACAATGCCATGAGGAATAATGGTCAGACCGTCGGGCCGGGGCGTAAAGGCGTATACTTTTTGCACGGCCGCCACCGTTGCCTGGGAGTTGGGGATGAGGTGTGCCGCCTGTTGGATGAGCGTTTGTTCCATCTCGCCAAGCAGGCGGGAGTCGGTGTCGGTGTTTTGCTGGATTCCGGCAATTTGTCTGACGGCCGTTTGCAGCCGCACCACCACCGGAATCTCGCCAGAGACGGCCGTTACCAACCCATCCATCTGCCACAGCGGCGAATCTACCACCTGAATGCCATCATTGAGCCGCAAACGGCGCACCTGTTCATACACGGCATGGCTGTAATTGAGGACGTTGTGCAGGCGGGGAAAGAGGCGGTAACGGCCGTAACGCTGCCGCTCAAACGGTGTCTGATGCACATAGGCCCCATCATAAAAAGAGACAGCCTCGCGCTCTCCCCGTGTGATCACATGCACCGTATGCCCCAGTTCAAACAGCCCCTGGGCCATCAGGTGTGTATGGCGGCCCACGCCTTCGTATTGGTGCGGCGGGTAGGCCATACTCAGCAGGCAAATGCGCAGGGGCGGCTCGGTCAGGCTGATGTGGGGCTGCCGACCGCTGATAGGATCCACGGCTGGCTGTACGGCCGACTGTTCATTTTGGAAAGCAAGAATAGAAGCGGGTTGAGAGGTTGCCATGTTGATCATTTCTGGCGGCAATCGTCTTGCCGGGCGGCGCAGGCCATAAAATGTGCCGCTCAACGCTCCCCGCGCCTCTTGCAGCCGCATCCGCCCATGTTGCCGGAAGGTAATAAGCCGTTCACGGCGTAAATACGAATACCAGAGTAGATGGCCGTGCCACAGGTGCAGGCAGCGGCGGAATATGTCGCGGCGGCCGTTGCCGCCCAGCGGCCCATTTTTCAGGCTGAAATAAAAAGCGGCTTTGGTTTGAATCCACCAGTTACCCACTGAACTGTTGACGGTGCGGTTGCGGCTGGAGGCGGGGATGTGGTAAACCACCGCCTCTTTAACGGGATGAACCAGTTTGCCCAGGTTCACCAGCCGCAGGGCGATGTCGGTGTCGTCATATACCCACTGGTAAAACTCATCAAAGCCACCGGCTGCCAGCAAATCCTGGCGGCGAAAGACCATGTTGGTGCCCATCATACGGCCGTGCCACTGATGACCCTCCCCCGGCGGCACAATGGCTTCCAGCCAGGAACGGCGCACATCCACCTGTTCGGCCAGCCCGGAGGCAATGCCGATATGATGTTGAATGTGTGGTTTGTCCGGGTGGATGCGGTATACCTTGCCGCCTGTGCCCGCCAGCAGTGGATCGGCAAAAAGGCGGTTGAGCTGTGCCAGCCAATGGTGCGCAGGCACCGCATCATCATCAATAAAGGCCACCAGATCGCCACGCGCCGCCAGCAGGCCCATGTTGCGCGATTGGCTGAGGTTGGCAGTGGGGCAGTGGAGCAGGCGAATACGGCCGTCATACGCCGCCAGCATCGCCACTGTGTTATCCCTGGTTGGCCCCACCACCACAATCACTTCAAAATGGGGGTAGGATTGGCTTTCCAACGCCCGCAATAAAGTGTGCAGCGGCCTGGCCCGGTCAATGGTGTTTACCACCAGCGAGAACGTATGCTCAACCCTGCTCATATTCAACCAACGTTTCTAACAAACGCAAGCGATGGGCCATTTGCTGCTCTAACAGCTGTTGGGTGTGTGCCATTTGATCCAGGCGGGCCACATGCAGGGTGTTCAGTTTTGCCTGCAGGAAGTAATCGCGCAGGGTGATGATGCTGAGCGCCCGTTTGAGCAGCCGCCCGGCACGGTGGACGGCCGTTTCCGGCGTCTGGTCGGTGGGATGGCGAAAATAAATGCGAGCCAGCAGGTCATACTCTTGCTGGCGGAAGGTTTGCACAGCTTGACGACTGGCGGCCAATAAAGCGGCGGTATCGCCAGGCTGCTGCCATTTCTCCCAGGCGCGCTGCGCCACTTCGCCAAAACCCACGCTTAAGTGACGAGCATGGGCGGGTGACGTGGCTATATCCAGATCACGCTGGCGGCTGGCAATAATTTCCGGCAAATCACGGGCGGTGTGGCGGGCGGCGACGAGACGGCCAATGGTTTGGTCGTGGTAGGCGTCGGCGGCGATAGCGGCCGTTTCCGCCTGGAAAAAAGCAGGCAAATCGGCGGCCGTGAAATGCTTGCAAATGAAGCGGTAACGGGCGCGGTGCTGGTGAATGGTGTGGCGCACGGGATCCTTTTGCCATTGGCGGCTGCTGAACAGGTGCGTTCCGGCCAGAGCGGGCGCATACAGAACTTCAAATCCTTTGTGATGGGCACGGTAGCAGTAATCGCTTTCTTCAAAGTAGGCGGGGTAGAAGCCTTCGTCCAGGGGGCCAATCTGTTCCCAAACAGCACGGCGCAGGGCAAAGAGTGCGCCGGTCACATAATCGGCTGGTTGGGAACGGCCGTCGGCGGGAAGCTCTGTCAGGTGCAGCCCATACCCAACCGGCTTTTGGATGGCGGCTCCGGCGTGGTTCACCGAGCCGTCGGCATTGTAGAGGGTGCCGCCCACGATACCACCGGTGGGGTGTTGGGCGAAGGTATCGGTTACGGCCGTCAGCCACCCTTCATGCACCAGACAATCCTGGTTGAGCAGCAGAAAAACGTCACCCTGGGCGGCCTGCATCCCGGCATTCACGCCACCGGCAAAACCGAGGTTGACGGGCTGGGGCAGCAGCCGCACCTGGGGGAATTGGGCGGCAATGAGCGCGGCCGCGTTATCGGGCGAGCCATTGTCCACACAGATGATTTCGTGGAGGGCGGGGGTGGCGTGTTGGGTGACGGCCGTCAGGCATTGCCCAATGACATCTTCGCCATACCACACCGGAATAATGACCGAGACGCGCATATTCGGAAGCTACCTCGTCACCAGGGGCAGGAATATCTGGCGGTCGGTGGGGAAGGCGGTGACGGAGTTAGATCGACCAATGGTGATGTTGCTGCCATTGCGAGCTTCAATGCGCACGGTGTAATCCGCGTAGTTGGTGAGGCCGGTAAGAGTGGTGCTGGTGCTCAACCCCACAGAAAATGAGTTTCCCTGGTCGGGCGGAGCCGCGCCGGGGCCGGGTGTGACCAACACCTGGTAATGATCTAAGCCAACCAGCAGGCCGGGTTGAGTTACCCAGTTCAGCCGCAGCAATTCATCGCCGGGGCTGGCACTGAGGGTGAGCGGCACAAATTCATCCGCGCCGACATCGGGCGGGGCAAAGAGGGTACGGCTCTGGTTATCAATGTCTACGGCCGTGCTGCTGCCGGCAGCCTCATCTATGGCTGCCGAACTGCTGGTGATGTGGTAATCATAATTAGGCGACCCTGGCGAGAGGAAACCAGGATTACCATTTAGATTGGTGGCAGTCCCATTAAAAACGCCGCCGCCGCCCGTGTTGCTGGTGTTGCCCGAAAAGAGGTTGGTGTTCAGGTTTACGGTGTTGCCTGGTTGGGCGTGGATGGCGTTGGTGGGGGAGTATTGGGTGTGGTCAGCAACGATGCTGTAGGAAAGGTTGATCGTGCCGCCGTTGATGACTACCAGGCCGGTGCCTTGCATGGGCGCGGCCCCCAGCCGGTTGCGGGCAAAGGTGGTGTGCGTGACGTTGATATTGGCAAAGTTGGCAAAGATGCCGCCGCCACCGCCGCCGGGCAGTGAACCCTGGCTGCCCATTTCGGCCACGTTATCGGCAAAGATGGCATTGGAGATATTTACTTCGGAAAAGCCGGCAATGTAATAGCCGGCCCCACCGCCAGAACCGGCGCGGTTCTGCCCGTTGCCGCCGCGAGCCGTATTGTTGAACACATGCACCCGATCCAGAGTGATAGCGGCCGTGCCGGTGGAAATGCCACCGCCCAACGCCAGGCTGGAACCAGGGCCTTCGTTACGGCCGTTGCCCCCCAGCGCCAGATTATCATACGCTTCCGTGTCCGTCAGGATGAGTTCCGCGACTTCGGCAAACATACCTCCGCCAAACGCTCCTGCGGCTTCGCCATCAGGGGCATCGCCACCGATAGCCTGATTATCATAAATTTCCAGATGATGCGCATTGATGATGCTGCCAATCTGAAAAGCCACCCCCCCGCCCTGACCATCACCTCTTTCGCCGCCGCTGATGCCAGAGCCGTTTGTGCTCCCGCCTGCGGCCACATTATTGCGGAAGACCAGGTAGCTGCCGTCCATATCTGTCTGAAAGGTGTATAAGCCGCCGCCAATGGCATACCCGCCGCGCTGACCGCCACTACCGCCACGCGCCTCGTTATCTTCAAAGATGAGGTACTCCAGGGTGGCTGGATTGGTGGCGCGAATTGCCAGCCCGCCGCCGCCCGCTGCACCCCCATAATCGTTGTTGGTATTGCCGCCGATTGCCCGGTTGTGGCGAAAGACCATGTGGCGCATTGTCACCTGGGCACGGTCTACCAGAATCCCACCCCCAAAAGCGAACGTGACATTATCCGCGCCGCTGGTTGCACCCTGTTCCAGCCCATTTTGAATGGTGAACCCTTCCATATGCACCGAACCGCTATCATTGCTCACGGAAGAAATGTAGATTACACGCTGCACGTTTTGGCCGTCAATACTGGTCACGTTGGCGACCGGATCGGCAACGTTCCAATTGCCGTTGGCATAGCCGCCCAATATGGTCAGGTGTTTGTCCTGAATGCAGAGGAAGGCAGTTTGCACGCCAATGGCGCAGGTCTGGCTGCCCGCATAGGTTCCGGCCGCAACCAGTATGGTATCGCCGTTGACGGCCAGGCTGACGGCCTGGTGAATGGTGCGGCAAGGGGCAGCGGTCGAGCCGCAGGTGGGGCTGTCGTTTCCGGCGGGCGAAACGCGGTAGGTGGTGGCCTGGGGCGCGGCAAACGTGGTGGTTATCCACAGGAAACCAGCGATCAGAAACATGAACAACAAGGGCTTATGAAATTGTTTCATGGGCATCAACCTCTTGGGGTGTTGGTGATATCAACCATCCGATTTTTTCAAAAAATCGAATGGCTCTTTCATCACATAATAGGTGTAGCTAATCCAGGCCGGGCCGGCCCAGGTGTCTGGCCTGATTTGTTTGACTATTCCGCCGGACTGAGCCAGTAAGGCCAGCACTTCCTCCTGAGGGATGGCGTGCATTTCCATACGGGGTTGGAATGGTTGGGATGCGGGAGGTTGTGTGGGGGGGGAGGCTGGCCGGCGAACACGGCCGTACCAGCGCTGTAACCTCTGCCGGCATGTGACAGATGATGGCAGGGATGTTTTTGATTTAGCTGGAGCGGGCGGGCGCGGTTCTACCAGGCTGGATGGTAGCTGGAAAACCAATACCCCCCCCGGAGCTAATACCCGCATAAATTCCTGAATGTAGCGGCGGCCGTAGGCTGGTTGCATATGCTGTAAGACAATGACGGTGTAAATAAAATCGAACTGGTTGTCAGCAAACAGGTTCAAGTTGTCTGTTTCATTCAGATGATAATGGCATTTTTCGCCGTGCCGGTTAAATGCACGGGCAGCCTCAATCATGGATGGGGCGATGTCTAGCCCATGACATTCATCAAAGTGCTGGCAAAGTGCCTGGGTGAGACGGCCGACGCCACAGCCAAAATCGAGGGCACGGCCGTGCCGCAGTTCAATACCCATTTTTTGGATTATCTCCATCTGCTCGCCGATTTCCTGAACCCCGTTTTGGAAAAAGGCGTCCGGGTCCCATTTGCCCCCTTTCAGTTCTGGCACAGTCAGAATGGCCCATAGTGGGTCTTCTGCGCCGTAGGCGTTCCAATGTTTTTGTAATTCTTTTAATTCCATTGTTCTTTGTCTCTAAACGTTCTTAAGCATCTGTCGTAGCCATCGCCGGACGGTAATACGCCGAACGAAATGGTATAACTTGATGCCGTACCAGGTGAGGTATGGAAAACGAGTATGATGAATCTGATAATAACGTTCTTCCCATTCATCATTCAGGCGATTGGCCTGTTTTTGCAGCATCCTGCTGCCGAAAGCCAGGCTATCTGGCACAGGAATATCTAAAAAAGCCAGGAGAGCCAGCGATGTTTGCTCATAGTTTTGCACCAGTTCTTCATAAATGACTTTGAAGGGTTGAATGTTATTTTCCTGAAAGTATCGTTCCCACCCCGCTTCTGCTTCCATCAGACGGAAGCGCAACCTTTCAATACCTTTATAAGAAAATGAAGGTTGTTTTGTGGACACGGCCGTGTCATTCGGCCCGATTGCGCCCTTTTTGTTACCCCATATTCTCGTTTGCAGGGCTATTGAAAAGGAGATGGCCTGTTTAACTTTATCCTGGCGAACAAGCCAGATGTACTTTGGCTGATAAAAGAGGTCGTCCAGCATTTTTTTTGTGTCTAACTGGTGATAAACAGGTAACTGACGGTAATTGGCTACAATGGCGGGAAGGTAGTCCCACATGATAATGATGCCAAAGACGCCATTAGGGGTGCTGCCAAACTGGACAACAAAATCTCGAAATTCGGGCAATGTCATACGGCCGTAAATCTCAGGCACATGCCCCACTTCATTGGGTAAACGGCCGTGTGCATCACAAATAAAGTATTCATCCGGTTTACCGGCCACGCCTGTATTTTCTAGTGCCTCGCCTAATAGATGAGTGCCACTGCGGGGCATAGCGCAGATGATGTAGGAACGGGTTGGTATTACTTTTTCCATCACGGTTCGATTGTAACCCAGTCTAGCAGAAAGCCTAAGTCACGGCCGTCGGCATTCAGGCCCAGCGCCGCTGGATTGAAGGTTTCGCTGACGAGACGTAGCCGGGAAAGGCCGTCTGTGGGGGACGGCTGGCCGGTAAATGTATAGGTCTGCCAGCTCTCATCCGGGGTAAACTGGCCGATTTGACGGCCGTCTAGCCAGACTGTTACGGGCGTAGGCGCCACCCCTTCCGGGCGAAAAATCATCGCTTGAAGGGTAATGGTCGCTGGCCCATCATTTCGCAGCGGCAGCGCCAACACCGCCTCCTCTTTTGTCCAGCGAGAGGTCACATCTCCCGGCAGCGGCTCTTTGGGATAAAAACCGGATTCAATGTAAGCTGCATCCAGGGTGCCTATGTCTATGTGCCCGGCGGAAACGGCCGTTTCCCCTGCGGCATCAGACATCACATCATAAATTTCAATGCCGTAATATATCGTCTGGCGCGTGGATGGGAAGCCGGTAAAGGTGTTTTGTAACATGTCTAGTTTGAGGGGGAACATTGTGACCGGCTGCAAGTGGAGGTTCTGGCGCACGGCCGCAGGCATGGGATCCACGGCGATGAGTTGTAACGGCCGTCCGCGCTCTGCCGCGTATGCCTGCATCTCTTGCAGAAAATCGGCCAATTCCGGGCCATCGCTGCGAATAGTGGCTACATCATGCCCCCACAAAAAGCGCAACGGCGTACCCACCCGGTCGGCAAAAATTGATTCTGGCGGTTCAGCAATGAGGATCAGCGCGTCTGGTTCCAGCAGTTCGTGGAAGGCCGTTAATTGGGCCACCGCTCCCGTCAGGTCTGAACGAAATAGCACGTAGCGGGATTGAAACAACAGCCCGGCCACCAACAGGCCGGTCAGCGCGCCGCCTGCCCACTGCGCCCACCGCCGCCCACGATAACGAGAAATGGACAGGAGGGCAACGGCCGTAAAAATGATTAACACCGGAATCACCACCGGCACGTAACGGCGCATGGTGTAAATATGGTAAGGCGTATTAAAAATGCGATACACATATTGCACGGTTGTCAATACGCCAACACTCAAAAACAGCCCCAACCGCATTTCCAAACGGCGCATGATGATCCAGGCCAGGCCGCCGGTTGCCAGCGCCAGCCCCAACGGTGTGAGATACCAGCCCAGGCGCAGCCAGTTTTCGCCGTCCAAAACAGGTACGCTCTGCCCGCCCGGCCAGATGGGGTAATAACGTATCGGCTGCAAAACGGGCCGCCCCCCATAGGCAAACAGGCTTAAGCCAACCACCCCGCCAACCAGCAGCCAGCGCAATATGGTTGACTGTTTCAGATGCGCCCAACGCTCGCCAGCCAGCCAGCCACGCCACCAGGATACGGCCACCGCTCCTATCCCCAATAAAAGAGTGACGACGGCGGCCGTCACTATCCCGGCATTGTTGAGCAGGCGGAAGACGCTGCTGTAAGTGTTCCACGTATAGGGCCAGTTTAGCCAGATGGCCGAAACAGCCGCATGAAGCAGCAGCAGGGCGGCCGTGCCCACAAACCACGTCCAGGCCCGCGACCAGCCACCCCTCATCCAGCGCAGCCCACAAAACGCCCCAACTAATATCACCACCAGCGGCAGATCAATGCGTGTCAGGTTTGCCACACCCAACATCAGCCCACCAAAGATGCCCCAAACGGGGTCGGCCGGATGATCATCCCACAGGCGCTGCCAGGCCAGCAGCATGGCAAACAGCAGCAGCAAGGTCAGAGGCTCGGTGGTGGGGTAACGGGCAAAGAAGATGTGTGTGGCTGTAATGCCCAGCAAAAAGGCGGCCAATAAAGCAACACTGGCATCCAATAACTTGCGCGTACAGAGGTAAACGGCCGTCAGGCTCAACACGCCCCAAAGCGGTGTTAACAACAGACCGCCGGTCAGCCCGCCTGCCGCAACACCCACTGCCAGTAATACCGGATGAAAAGGGAAAAATTGCGGAATCAGCCGTGCCGGATCATTATCATCTATATACCATCCCACAAATTGCAGGTAGCGGGTTTGCCATCGGGGTGGCTGCTGGCGCAAGGTAATGTTGGCATACTCACGCAGCCGGGGCGTCCATTCATCATGGATGATGAAATCGCCGGTTTGGGCCAGGGTGGCGGCGATATTCATATAGCCCCCTGCATCCGCGCCGCCTAAAATGTATTCATGCGGCCGAAAGTAAAGCAGGGCAAATAAGGGCAACAAAAGCAGCAGCCGCCAGTCGGTTTTGGCAAGAGGGGCGAATGTGGGTTGGCGGAACGGCCGTTGCCACACGCCAACTATAGCAGAGGTAATGAGCAGCACGGCCGTCATCCCCCCTAATGAAAATCGCCCAAAGGAAGCCAGCAGCACCCCTACCCATCCGGCAAAGGCCACCACGCTCACTAATGCCACAAACACTCCTTCCAGCCAATCCAGCCCGTGATGCGTGGCAGCCCCCGCCCGTTTGCTCCAGACCAACAGCGACACGACAAATGCGGCCGCCAGCCCCATAACAAAAAGAAGAATCGTCAATCCATCAGCCTGAAACATGCCCAATCTGCAATTCCTTGCCGCTTGTTTAGCCATTGAAGCGGCGGCGGAGTTTATCACAAATTGGTAGGGGCGAGGCAGTGAGGCATGGTATCGCCTGGGTAATTCCAATAAGTGGTGGTGGAGAACAAAGAAAACGAGATTACGGCGGCACTGCTTGGAACGAATGGTGGCCCAGATGACAACGCAAAAGAAGACACAAGAAGCGGTTGGCGGTTGCACAACGCGCTTTCGATGCCGGGCTAACTTTGGCTTTAGCTTGCTATTACCTGACTTTGGACTTGCCCTGTCAACGGCCGTGCTTTTTTGTGTGCTGGTGGGGGGAGTACGGCCGTCACCTGCGATGTCCCCATCGCCCACCGGCTCACCCCATCACGGGTGCCCTCTTGTCTGCGCAGGTTGACAGCCCTCTGCTTTTCGTGATAAGGTTCAGCCATCCATATGGAGGTAAAACAAGATGTCTAAACAATCATTTGTAGCCATCCAACGTAAGGTAACTGTTACTCTGCCTGAAGAATTGATAGCCCAATTAGATGCTCGTGTTCCGGCACGTCAGCGCAGCAGTTTTATTGCCACGGCCATAGAGACACAACTAGCCATAGCAGAGCAAGAAGCTGCTCTGGAAGAAGCAGCCGGCGTATGGGCAGACAGTAACCACCCAGACATGTTGAGCGAAACGGATATTGATGCCTGGCTCAATCATTTGCGGCACTCCTGGGTAGGGAGCCATGATGGGTAACTATTTGTTGGACAGTGGCATTGTGCTGCGCCATTTGCGCGGAAACAGGCGCGTGGTGAATCTGCTGCGACAACTGGGGCATACGGAGCGATTGGCTGTTTCCGTTGTCACACGGCTGGAAGTGTATGCGGGCATGCATGAAGACGAACGGCACGCGACACAGAAGTTGTTGTCCCGATTTTTAACTTTTAATCTGGACGCAGCGATTGCCGATCGGGCCGGGGAGTTGGTGCGCTACAGGCGCAATAGGGATGAATGGTTGGGTATTCCCGATGCGATCATTGCCGCAACGGCCGTGCAGCACAGTCTCACACTGGTTACCTTGAACCAGAAGGATTTTACCGGTATAGCAGGGTTAAGTTTGTATCCATTACCAGAGAGTTAGCTGGGCCATTGCCGGCCACATCCGGGGGCGTGAATGGCCTGTTATGAATAAATCGAGCGGCACGGCCGTACACCCCGGCATCTTCGCCGCCCTCACCCCCTACAACCTCACATCACCGCGCCCAGATTTCCATACGGCCGTAGGTTTCATCTTCCACCACCCCCTGCAACACAAAACCGGCATCGTCCCGCCAATCATAAAAAGTTTGCCCCATTTCGAGATTTGCCTCCCACATAGCCTGTATATCTTGATCAATCAGGATAACGGTGGGGTCAACGGCCGTCAGCGCCTCCGGCAGGGAGGGTGGGGGATGGGCGGTCACGTCCCGAATTTGTGCAGTCGGCACAAACCAACTGCGGTAATCGAAATCTTCCAGCCCAAACCAGAAAGTCTGCGCCCCCAACACACGCGCGCCGGTGGGGATGTATGCCCGTACCTGGCTGATGAATGGCTCGTATGGCTGAATGGTCTGATTGGCCTGCCACAAGGCAACGTGGCGGCGGCCTCCTTCTAACAAGATGAAGCAGGCGAAGGCAGCCAGCAACGGCCGTGCCCAACCCCCACGCCGCCACATCATCACCCCGCCCCAGGCCAACACCAACGCCCACACTGGCACAATCACCACCAGGTAATTGATAAATTTGGAGTAGATAAGCAGAGCAAACGAGAGCGGCAGCACCACGGCCGACGTCACCAGCAGCCGCGCCGCCCAATCTCGCTGCCAGATGGCCCGCCGCGCCAGAGCCACCGTAGACAGCGGCAGCGCCAGCAGCAACAGCAGCAGCCCCGGGCGCACCACGATTCGCCAGGGCTGGCCACCCAAACCGGGCACATAACGCTCCGGCTCGCGGGCAATGTTCCCCAAATACCAACGCCAGGAATAGAGTTCATAGCGATTGGGAAAGATGAGCGTCTGCCCGACCCAGGCAGGTATATCTTGCCCGATGTAAAAGGCGTAAGGGGTCAGAGCCACCACCACACCGGCCAGCAGCCAGAGGATGGGCCGCCAGCCCTCCCGATTCCATAACAGCAAAATCAGCAATATCCCCACCCAAAAGCCACCATAGACATTGGCTAAGGCAGAAAGCGCCGCCAACCCGCCGGCCAGAGCGAAACGCCAGCCCCCACCGCGACGGTGCGCGGAAATATACATATGCAAGGAAGCCAGCCCTAACACCGGCACGAAGATGTCATAGCGGGCAATGCGGGACGCATCTACAAAGAGGATACCGCTGACGAGGAGGGGGATGATGGCCGTGGTGCGCCAGAGGAGGAGGAGGGCAACGGCCGTGATCCCCACCGCCGCCCCAAACAACCGTTTCCCCAGCGCATAGGTAAGCGCCAATGTGAGCAGCCCCATGATGACGGAGGCGAACCGCGCCTGAAACAGCCCTAAACCGGCCAATCGCAGCACGGCCGTTAACGTCAGCGGCTGAATGGGCATAAACCCATACGCCCGCGATTCCATCCGGTGCAGACCAGCAAACATATCGGAGCCATAAATGCCGGTATGGGCCAGCTTCCAGGCAAAGGAGGCCAACCAGGGTTCATCCGTATACACCTGCGGCACCTGCGCCAGGTTGTGCAGGGAAATAGCCCAAAAAGAGAGCAGGAGCAGAATAACCAGCCCACGAGAACGCATCAATTCAGGGCCAGATGCAGTGGTAGACATTGACAACACCATAGGTCTGGCTTGGCACCTGCGTCACCGTTTCGGCGCAGTTGCTTTGAATGGTCATATCCACTGATTGCCAGAAATGGGCCACCTTTTCGCCGGGTAATGTTTCTGGCGTCAGGTAGGATTTCAATAACTGTTGGGAGACGATGATGTGGGTGGGAGCGATAGATTGGATTACTTGCGGCAACGGCCGTGCCGCACTGCCCACAAACGCCTCGTCGGACAAATTATACGCCAGATCAAGGGAGTAGACCTCATAGTCAGCCAGCCCCAGCCAGTAATCGTGCATCATCAACAGGCGTGCATCGGGCGGTATGTTTTGCTGGAGGGCCGCGGTTAACTCCTGGTAGGGCGTGGCCATGCGGGCGGTTTGCCGCAGGTGGATGGTGCTGTAGATGCCAGCAGCAACGGCCGTAACCAGCCACAGCCCAACCAACATCTGCCATCTACGTCCCCGCCGGGTGGCCCATTCCCAGATTACCCCGATGCCCACCGCCACCTGGAGCGCCAGAAAAGGCAGCAGCAACGCGACATAGGTATATCGTTTGAAACTGACGAACAAGGCCAGCAGCAGCGCCAGCCCCGGCAGGGTGATCAACAAGAAACGGTTTGCCAGTGTGGGATGCCATCTTAGCTGCCGCCACAAATGCCCAAAGGCCACAACCAACGCCACAACCATTAACCAGAAACCAGGACGCGGCCATAAAACGGGCGGCCGAAATCGCCCCAAGAATTTGACATAACGCCAGGGTTCGTGCCGCAAATTGTTCAGGTAAAACACGGGATCGAGCAAATCGAAACGGCTTTCGTGGCGCAGCATTTGTCCCTGATAAGCAGGCAAATCTCGACTGATGTAAACTATCCAGGGCAACAACGCCAGCCCCCATCCGGCCGCCATGAGCAGCAATGGCCGCCACGCCTGCCTTCCTGCCTGCCAGACCAGCAAAACGCCAAAGATGGGCAGAATAAACGCACCGTAGAGATGGCTGAGGGTAGCCAGACCGGTGAGAAAACCGATGCCCAGATAGGCGGTGGTAATCGGCAAGCGGTAAGCGGTGATCGGTGAGGGGTAACGGCCGTTGGCCCACAAAAACAGGACGCAAGCAGCCAGTACCCAGGCAGTGGCCATCAGGTCATACCGCAAAACACGGGCAAAATCGAGTAAAGGAATAGTGCCGGGATACAGATCATGCATCTGGTTGGCGGTGATGGTGACCGGCAGCAGGCACAAGACGGCCGCCGCCACCACCCCCGCCCACCGGTTAACGGCCATCCGGCCCAATTGATAGGTGAGCAATAACACGGCCAATCCACACAACACGGAAACCAGCCGCGCCTGCCAGATACCCAACCCCCACAGCTTAAAGGCAGCGGCCACTGCCAATGGGTAGAGGGGCATGTATTCATAGTTGCGGTTTTCGGCATTGTACAGACCCCGATAAAGATCGTTGCCGTACACACCCTGCGCAGCCAGTTTGTAAGCGGGCGCCGCAATCCCCATTTGCGCCGTTTCCACAAAGGGGAAATCAGCCAGATAAGGCAGCGTGGCGAAAAAATACCAGCCGATGAGCAGCAACAGGCAGACGGCCGTCGTGCGATAGCCATGTGCCAGCCTGTAAAACCCGGATTTACTCATGGTGAACCTGCTCCATCCTTATCTAAAAGGGCATATTCATAACGAGGCGCGCTTTTTTGGAACCGGGCCTTGAGGTTGGCGCGCCAGAGTTGAGGATACGGCCGTAGCGTCATCCCTGTTGCTTGCAATTTCTCCCGATCCGTAAAGTCCAGATACCCCTTCATCGGCGTAAAATAATCCAGTCCATTGGCCTGCAAGTGGCGGCGGTTGGCGGCCACACTGGCCGCTTTGGCGCTGGCATCCTGAAAAAAAGCCAGCCCCGTCAACACCAGCAAGCCGCCAGGCGCCACCTTTTCCCTGGCCGCCAGCGCGTAAGCCACCGGGTCGGCAAAAAAAGGCAGGCAGCGGTTCAGGATAACCAGTTCAAACTGGCAATCCAGCACAGAGAGATCGGTCAGGTTGATCTGGATCGTTTGCCAGTCGGCCGGGTAATGCTTTTTGGCTCGCAGGCCATCGTATTCATCGGTGAAGTAATCTACGGCCGTAACCTCATGCCCTGCCAGCGTCAGATGATAACTCAACCAGCCATTCCACGCGCCAATCTCTAACACGTGCTGATTGGGGCGCGCCGTCAATAGTTGATGGATAACCTCCAGGTCGTAACATCGCAATCGCCATTCGTGGTTGGTTTGCAGTGGGGGGGCGCAGGGGAGCAGGGGGTATACGGCCGTATCAGTTAGCCGTCTGCCTTCAGCCTGGCGCAGTGGCTCAAACCCGGCCAGAAATGTGCCCAATCGTTGCCGGAACTCATCCGTGAGCAGCGATAGCACCCCATCCTGGACATGGAATTGATGCTGATTGGCGCACATCAACGACCCCTCAGCCGATTGACTAGACAATGTTTGGCCACATTGTGGACAGCGTAAAGCAACTGTTTTGGATATTTGTTGAACAACGCTACCACAGAGACACGGAGACACAGAGTTTTGGGGCAAAAACTCCTCTGTGTCTCTGTGCCTCTGTGGTTTATCCGGTAAGCTCATCTTATTCTTCTTTGCTGTTCTGCCCTGGTTGTTCTGGTTTTGCCAGCACAAATAAGCGGCTTTCTATCCATTGGCCGTCATTGCGGTGGCGGGCCAGGCGGCGGCGGTAAACCAGGCTTTGCCAGGCCAGCCGGGGGTGCAGCCATCGGCGCAGGCGGGCACGCTGGCTGAACTGATCAGACCGGTGGCGGGTGTGGGAGTCACGGCCGTTCGCCCCTTCCGGCTCCTGTGTTATGGCCCGCTCCAACAAATCGGCAGCTATCACCACAAAACCGGTTTGCTGCATCACCCCCAACCAGTCATGCACATGCCAGGGTTGTGCCGACGCCTGGCAGATACCAAAATCGGCCATGCAGGCAGCATAGATGGCCGCAGCCTGATCAACCGAGACGGCCGTTTTCCAGATTGCCTCGTTGGCCACATAGCGGCCGCCTGGCTTGAGGAGACGGAATATCTGGCGCAACATGGCGGAGGCGGTGACGGCCGTTTGAAAACCCAACACCGATTCGGTATACACCCGGTCAAAGCTGTGCGCCGCAAAAGGCAGAAACGCGCCATCTGCCTGGCTGAGTGCCGGGGGGGGCAGTCGGCCAATCAGACGCAGCCGTTTTTGCGCCATCTGTAACATGGGCATGAGGGGGTCAATACCGGTGAGGTGGATGGCCTCCGGAGAAACGGCCGTTTGTCCGGCCAGCAACGCCAGCGTTCCCCCCGTGCCACAGCCAATTTCCAACACCTTCATGCCCGGCTGCCAATCCAAAGCCGCCAGCAAAGGCCATGTCGCCTGGCGGCCCAATGGGTGCAGGTCGGTTGTGCCTAGTTGTGCCAGATAGGTCAGGTAGTTGCCGTTCATTGCAGCCACCGCCGGCCCTGCCAGATGTAAATGCCCAAAACCAGCCATTTGATGACGGCCGTTGCCACGACTGCGCCCAACAAACCCCACACCGGCAGCAGCCACAGGTTCAAGAGCACGGAGAGCGAGATTCCCAGCAGGTTCACATGCAAAATAGTTTGTTGTCTGTCCACCCGATACAGCGCATAAATGATGGGTAGGAAATAGAAGAGGGGCAATATCCCCAGGCCGCCCACCACATAAACCACAGGCGGCAAATCCAGGCCATACAACGTGCCCAGCAAAAAGTAGAGGGCAATCATGGCCGGGGGCATAACCAACAGACCAATTCCCAACAGGGAGCGCGAAATTTTGTAAATGGTGGCATATGGCAGCCGGTAAATGGTTTTGACAAAGGGCAGCAACATGAAGGCGGCCAGTGATTGCAGATAGAGGAGGAAACTGGAGAATACCTGGTAAGTGCCCACCTCTTCGGCGGGCAGAAAATGATTGACGGCATACAGGTCTACACGGGAATTGAGCATCCCGCTAAAACCGAGCAGAAAAAAGGTGAAGGCCAGGGCATAGTATTGTTTGTGGAAACGGCCGTGCCCCACCCCCACCACAGTCCGAAACCGGAACCATAAAACGGCCGCCTTCGCCACGGTCACCAGCGTAAACAGCTGAATGAGGAAGAGAGGCGTCAGGGCATCACGCCGGAGCCAGACGGCCGTGATCGTCACCGCCAGACTGCCCAATTCCACCCCCGCCGAAAACACAAAATCCCGCTTGTAAGTAATCAGCACGGCGCCAGATTGCCCCAGCATCAGGGCCAGCGCCCACAGCACCACCCAACCGGCCAGCGACGGATACAGCAGGGCGCAAACGGCCGCCACACCAACTATCAATGGCAGCCGGGTACGAAAAACAGTTTGCCAGGATGTGGCCACGGCGGCGGGGGCACGGCTAAACTCGCGCAGCAGATATTCCTGGTTGCCCCAGGCCGCCACATGCGCCCCCAACTGCACCGTGATCATCACCCCCACAAACGCCCCCCACAAAGCCGCCGACGACTGCCGAATCACCAGAAAGGAGATGACCGGGGCCAGCAGCATAGGCAGCAAATTATTAAACGAGTTAGCCGCCACCACTCCCACGCGCCGCTGCTGTTTGCCCCACCGGGTCCCCCATCGGGACCCCCACCGGGGCCTGCGCCACAGGTTTTGCCATCGGCTCACTGTTGTCATCCCAGATACCCCAAACCACGCAGATGCTCCTCTACGGTAGCCTGCATGGCTGCTGTTAATCCGCCAGGTGAATCGTTGATTTCTAGCGGCGATTGGTAGGTGACGGGGTGGCGTTGAAAGGCATCGGTAAAGAGGGTAGTCAACACACGGCCGTCCATATCCTCGGCTACTGGAACCCCCAACAGGTGCAAAATGGTGGGGGCGATGTCTTCCAGGCGGGCGTTGGCAATACGGCCGTGCCGCACTTCAGGCCCCTGCACAATCAAAACCCCTTCACGGCGATGGCTGCCGGAATCACCCCAGGGCTGCGCGGTGAGGATACGGCCGTCGGCGGCAAACAGCGGATGCGCCAGGGTGCGGTAGCCATCTATGATCACGTGCAGGTCGGGGCCGGCCGTGGCATACGGGCCACTGGCAGCCGCTTCGCCGGGGATCACGGCCGTCACCGGGATACGGCCGTCCGCCGGATGGCGCCAGGAGGTGAGCAGGGCGGCAATTTGCTCGCGCACGGCCGTGTAGTCAGCCGGTGAGACAATGCCCTGCGGTTCGCGCCCCTGCACATTCAGATAGACCTGCCCCATGTGCCCGCGCGCATACGCCTGCGTCTGCGCCCAATCCACGTCGGCAAAACTCAACAATCGCTCCCGTCCCAGCAAACGAAACAGCCGGGCGGCGGGATTGGCCCACCATTTGTGGCGGGCCAGCCAGTCACGCCATTTCACCGCTGCCTCCGGTTTTAAGCGCATGAATCCGGCTTCGATCAGCAAGATATTCAGGTTCATGATCTGCTGCTGCGGCCCAAAACCGTGATCGCTCATCACCAGCATGGTGAGGTCAGATGGCAAAATTGTCAGCAGTTGGCTCAGTCCGGCGTCAATTTGGGCGAAGATGTCCCGCACGGCCGTGCCAAACTGCTGCCCACTCACCGGTTCATACCAGGGATGCGTTTCGTCCAGGTACCGCCACAGCTTATGTTGGGCAATGTCCGTTGCTAAAAAATGCACCATCAAAAAATCAACCGGGTGATCCTGGGCCATCCGCAGGGCATACTGAATTTGAGTGGCGGTGACGGCCTGCAATTCGGCCACAAACGCGGCCGTCTGCTCTGGCCGATACAGACGATGGGGCACGAGCCGGTAAGGGCCGAGGGTGGGGTGGTACGGCCGTAAAAAATCCGCCGGATACGTTGTTTGCCCCTCATCAGGGCTGAGCAATCCGGGCACAATAAAGCCGTTTACCGGCGTGGGTGGGTAGGTGAGCGGCACATTGAGAATGCCCACCCGCCGCCCCGCCGCCGACAAATAATCCCAAAACGGCCGTGCCTGCACATCACCCATATTCACCATTTCCGGCCTGTCCAGGTCTGGCGAATGGGCACGGAAAAAGTCAAAAACGTTATGCTTGCCCGGATTTTTACCGGTCATAAAGGTGGCCCAGGCCGGCGCAGTGACCGGCGGCAGGGTAGATTGCAGCGGGCCGGAGCTGCCCTGGGCCACCAACCGGGCCAGCGTGGGCAGATGTCCGGCAGCCAGCCAGGGTTCCAGCAAATCAAACGTGGCCCCATCAAGGCCAATCACTAATACCATATCCGTTATCCGTGCCTGAGCCGATAAAGCAGAACTGTCTCGCCGGGCAGCTTTTGTTCCGCCACCACATCGGCCGTAAACGCCTGATTGTGAAACAGTTGCAGGATGTCGGCAACGTGTGTATTGGTAGATAACAGCAGCAGGACAGTGCCCTGGTCGGTCAGGTGTTCGCCCACCTGGGCGGCAAAGCGCACAATAACATCTGAGGCACGGAAGGCGCGGTCCAGCATATTGTGTGGTTCGCCGGGAAAGTAGGGCGGGTTGAAAAGGATCACATCGAATGTTTCGCCGGGCACGGCCGTAAACAAATCCCCCCTACGCACCACCACACACCCCTCTACATCATTGAGCAGGACGTTGATCTGCGCACAGCGCACGGCCGCCGGGTTGATGTCTACGGCGATAACCTGGCCCGCAGCCCCCTGCCGCGCCCACTGTGCCGCAAACACCGCCCCCACCCCCGACCCCGTGCCCATATCCAGCACCCGTGAGCCGGGCGGGATGAGCCGCTCATTAAACGATGTGACCATGAACTCACTGGTCAGAAAAAGGGTGGGGTTAAACACTTCTGGCAAAATGAGAAACGGCCGTCCGGCCACCCGTTCCAGCGTTAACCGATTATGCCGATGCTGCTGGAAGAGCCGAAAACGAAGCCAATAGAGTTGCTGCCAGAAGCGTTGTTTCAGGTTCATCAAGATAGTCTGCCACCGTATGAACTTACCGTAGCTGATAAATTTGGGCGACACCGCCATCATAGGCCGGTAATTCTGCGACCAATTCCGCCTGATGATCGGTCATATATTGCCAGAATTCTGCCTCATATTGGCCATCAGCCAGCCACGCCAGGACGGTAGGGTTGAGCAGCACCACATCGGGCGTCACGGCCGTCATCGCCGCCACAAAGGAATCCGTCCCATCCCTCCCTTCCGCAGCCAGCACCAGTGGCACCACAAAGGAGCGATACTCCCGCTCTGGGAAAGCAAGCCAGTAGGTTTGGGGGCCAAGTACACGGCCGTCTGGCGTCTTCTCTTGCAGCGTGGCAAAAAATGGCAGCGGCGACGGGGCGGTAACGGCCGTATGATAAAATTCGCGCCAGGCCAACCCCCCTTCCACCAGCAGCAGCCCGACCAACACCACGACGGCCGTGCGGGTGTACGGCCGTGCCCGTTGCCAACCATACGCCAACAGCCAGGCCAGCGCCACCACCCACAGCGGCATGACCAGAAGCAGATAAGCAAACTGCTTTTTCTGTACCAGCAGCGCAAACAACAAGGGCAGCAGCAGGCAAGGAATCAGCAGCCAAAAAGCGGGGCGTTCCCGCCAACGCACCACGCGCCAACTCAGCCAGAACAGCGCCAGAGGCAGCCCCACAACCACCAGCCAGAATCCCAAACGCCCGAATGTGCCCGGTTGGTTAAATCCCAGAAAGTACCGCTGCCCTTCTGTTATTATGTTGTTGACATAAAACAGTGGATCAAGCAGCTCAAACCGGGACTGGTGCATACCAAACTGCGCCCGGAATTCAGGCCAATGGGCCAGCGCCAGCGTCAGCCACACCAGCATCGCCCCCAGAGCCACAGCAAATAACCACATGATTTGACGCCACGTGGCGGATGTGCCCCACGCTATCCGCTCGCCCAAACACCAGGCCACTACCACCGCCAGCCAGAACAGCCCATATAATTGCGCCAATCCGGCCAGGCCAATAAGCAGACCACACAGCAGATAAAACCAGGTCTGGTCGGTTCGCCGTGCGACCAGCCAGGTTAACATAATACCAAAACTTAAGGGGGCAGCCAGAATATCATACCGGCCAATCCGCGCCAGATCCACCAGCGCCACGCCGCTGCCAAAAAAGTCCACCCCGCCCGGCGACCATTGCCAGGCAAGCAACAGCAGCATTGCCAGCGCCGCCGCCAACCTGCCGCCTAACTGCCGCGCCAGGGCAAAAGCCAGCGCCAGGGTTAGCACACCACAAAACACGGGCAGCAGGCGCATTTGCCAGACGCCTGCACCCCACAGCCAACTGCCCAACCCTTGCATCCAGGGCATGAGGGGGAGTATTTCCAGGTAGATTGATTCACGGCCATGCCAGCCCGCATACATATCTACCCCATATACCCCATGTTCAAACAGGTTATACCCCGCCGCCAAAATAGATACTTCGTCATTGTGCAGCACCGGGGAACGTGCCAGACCGGTCAACGAAATCCACCAAAAGAGGAGCAACAGTACCAAAGCAAACAAACGATAAAACGGCCAGGTATGGGGGCTATTCATACGGTGCTGGTTAACTTTTGGCCTGAGGTTGTGGCCCGCTCTTTTCACGCTTCATCAGACGATATAGATGGCGTGAGAAGCCAAACTCCCGCTTCAATCGGCGGCGCAGCGTGAACATCTGCTGCTGCACGGCCTGGCTGGCTGGGCCAATAACACAAATGAGGGAAATGTCATTGGGCACAAAACAGTGTGGCCCCCAGGGCTGGAAATCGGCGCGTGCCCATAACGAGTGGTGGCGTTCATAAGGATTGGCAAAGGCGGCGTCTTGGGGAATGAACCAGCCCGGTGTGCTGATCAACAGGTTGCGCCCCCGTTGCAAACAAGTTTGTATCAGCGTCACCCCCGCTGCGCGAGGGAAATGTTCCAACACGTCAATCAATAGAATCAGGTCATACGTCTCTGGCAGTGTGGGCAAGAGTGTCAGGGCGTCGCCCACATATACGGTATCGTAGATGAAATCATGCAATGGCGTCAGGTAATCGGCAAAGGCTTCGATGCCGTCAATCCGCCGCTGCCAGGTGTGGTATTGTTCACGGCCGTCACGCAGTTCCAAAAATTCTCGCGCCAGCACACCATATTTGCCAAAACCTACGCCCACATCCAAAATGCTTTGCGGGTTGATCAACACAATGGCTTCCACAATTTCATTGAGTTGGTGCAGGTGGCTGGTGGGCATGACCGGACTGTACCACAAAATGAAGGGGTGGGGTACGATAGAATAATCGTGAGGCGTGATTGGCGCAGTCTCACGCCTCAGCCTGACTACGGAGAGTGACTTATAACGCGATGGCTTCCCCTTCTACTTTTTTTAACGGCTCTGCTGGTCAGGTTCACGGCCGTTTACCTGACGCAGTTTGACGGTCTGTATGGACAGGATGCCTTTGCTTACTACCACTATGCCCTCGATCTGCGGCAGGCGGTGTTAGCCGGTGAACCACCGCCCCCTTTTTTCTGGCCTATTGGTTTTCCGGCGCTCATTGCCCTAATGTCCTGGCTTATGGGTTCGCAGCCATTGGCCGGACAGATGGTTAGTCTGTTAGCGGGGGCGGCCATTGCCCCCCTGGTGTATCTGTTGGTTCTGGTTTACCGGCCCGGTGGCTGGCGGGGCGGATTGGTGGCAGGTCTGGTGACGGCCGTAGCCGCCCAACTCTTGCTTTCCAGCGTATCCATCATGGCTGACACCACCTCTCTCTTTTGGGCTACCCTGTCGGCCTGGTTGATGGCCGGTTATCTGCGCCGTTTATCGCCCCCATGGTTGGCATGGGCGGCCGTGACCCTGGCGTTGGCTGTCCTTACCCGGTGGGTAAACGCCCTGCTGGTCATTCCCTGGGGCCTCAGCGCCTTGTTCGCCTGGCACGCCGCTCACTTCTCCTGGCGACAAATGGCGACAGCAGCGGCCATTGCCGTTACCGTGGGCGGCGCCATTTTGGGGCTACATTTCGTCGCTGATCTCGTGCGCGGTGAGCTTTCGTATGTGGGTGATTTGCAAGTGTATAGCTGGCATCCGGCTCATGCACTGCAAAGGGAAATGGTGAACGCCGACGGCCGTTTCTCCTACGAATACGCCACCGGTTACTTTTATGCCCGCCCCTTCTTCCACCCCGCGTATATCTTCCCCTTGCTTGTCCCTTTCTGGCTGTTGGGGCTGTGGGCCATACGGCGGCAGCCACCGGCTCTGGTGGTATTGCTGGTGGGGTGGCCCTTAACCGTTTACCTGTTTTTAGCCGGTGTGCCCTGGCAAAACTGGCGCTTCCCCCTTTCCTTTTACCCGCCTCTGTTGGTGTTGGTGGGCATTGGGTTTGAGTGGGTTTGGGAATGGCTGTCCACACGCTGGCGGCCGCTGCGCTGGCGGCCGCTGCGCTGGCGGCCGCTGCGCTGGCGGCCGCTGCTGCTGGCCACTTGTGCCCTGGCGCTGTTGGGCAGCGTGGCCTGGGCAGTGCGGGATGTGGGCCGATTCACCCATTGGGCGAATGAACGGAAAGAGACGGCCGTCACTATCGCCACCACCCTCCCTCCCGACGCCACCCTCATCGCCTTTGACCTGACGGCGACGATGCAGCATTACACGGCCGTAGACACCCGCGAAATTTTTAGCCTGACTGAAACGGATCTGGCCGAAATCATGGAAAATGGGACGGCCGTTTACCTGCTGCTCGATCCGGACAACATTCAAAGCCAGTGGGCGGGCAAAAGCCCGGCCCAAAATTACGCCTGGCTGCAAACGCACACCAGGCTGACCCCCGTAGCCACTTATGGCTCGCTGGTTCTGTACCAGATTTCACCATGAGCGGCTCATTGCGTATCGCCCTCATCCTGCCTGGTTTCAGCCGTGATGTTGCCCATTGGGCCATCCCCGCCCTGCAAAATCTGGCGGTCTGCCTGGCGCAAACGCATGAGGTGACGGTGTTTAGCCTGCGCTATCCAGAAGCAGGTGTTTACCAATTTGGTGGGCTGACGCATGTGGCTCTGGGCGGTGGGCAGCGGGGTGGGGTCTATTCGTTTTACCTGTGGCAGAAAGCCGTGCGGGCAGTAATGGCGGTGCATCGGCAACGGCCGTTCCACCTCCTGCACGCTTTTTGGGCCGATGAACCAGGGCTGACGGCCGTGCTGGCCGCCATGCTCATCAAACGACCGGTCATCACCAGCATTGGTGGCGGCGAACTGGTGTACTTCCGCGACCTGAACTATGGCACCCAGGCCACCAGGCTGCGGCGGGCCATCATTCGCGTAGCTTTGCAAAGGGCAACGGCCGTGACTGCCGGTTCACAGTATCAGCTTGCCCAATGCCAGGCACATGGCGCCCCCAAAGGGCAGCTGCACCTGGCCCCCCTGGGTGTGGATACTGACCACTTCCGACCCCACCCCACGCCCAAATGGGCACAGCCCACACTGATCCAGGCCGCCTCCCTCGCCCCCATAAAAGAGCAAACATTGTTGCTGGAGGTGATGCGGCGGGTGTATACGGCCGTGCCCCACAGCCGCCTCATTTTGGCCGGTGATGGCCCACTAAAACCAGAACTACAGCAGCTTGCCCGGTCGTATGGTTTGGGCGAGGCTATCACCTGGGCCGGCAAAGTCCTTTATCCCGCGATGCCCACCCTGTACCCACAGGCGCACCTGTATGTGCAAACCTCCCGGCATGAATCGCAAGGGGTAGCGGTGGTAGAGGCATTGGCGTGTGGAGTGCCCGTATTGGGCACGGCCGTGGGTCTGCTGCCCGAAGTCGCCTGCCGCCCGCCAACCAACAACCCAGACCTGTTAGCCAGCCAGATCGTCGGAATTTGGGGGGATCGAGAGGCGTATGAAAAATGGCGAAACGAGGCAAGGAAAACGGCCGTTACTGGCTACAGTTTGCCCGTGACAACGGCCGTTTTTGCCAAAATCTATCAACGCCTGATTGATGGTTTGTGAGCCACCTCACATAACTTTTCTGCCCCGCGATGTACACTCCCCCTGTTGCCCAATCAAAATCAACAACAAAAGGAGTGAAAAATGTCACAAGTTTTAGAAGGTTCTTCACAGAAAAAAATGGTTCATCATGGCATAGCCGGCGTTATTGGCGGGCTGGCTGGCGGCGTGGTCTTTGGCATCCTCATGGGTATGATGGGTATGTTGCCTATGATTGCCAGCATGGTTGGCAGTGATTCGGCCGTTGTCGGGTTCATCCTGCACATGGGCATCAGTGCCTTTATTGGGGCCACGTTTGGCTTGTTATTTGGCGATAGAAGCCGGAGTTACCAGACCGGCCTTGGCTTTGGCCTGCTGTATGGCGGGGTTTGGTGGGTATTGGGGCCGTTGGTCATCATGCCGCTGATGATGGGCATGGGTTTACAATTTGGCGCAGCCTTCACCCAGCCGATGTTGATGAGCCTGATGGGGCATCTGCTTTATGGCGCAGTAACTGGCGTGGTGTTTGTGTGGTATAGTTTGCGCCGATGATGGCTGAGTGCCTGACGTCCGCTGTTTTGATAAACAGCGGGTGTCTCCTTTGGTTATGCTACGGATCTACACGGCTACCCATTGCCCGGTTAACCAACTGACACAAGCCTTGATTGAGCAATTGCACCAGACACGGCCGTACCTGCCCCTGGTAGTCATCAACCTGGACGACCCGGCGGCCATTGTACCCGCCACTATCATCGGCACCCCCACCTACACCTGGAACGGCCGTGTCATCTTCATGGGCAACCCCACCATCGCCGAGCTGTTTTCTCGCATTGACCAACTGCAAACGGTATGAGCGAAAACCTGAGCAAACAAGAATATCTGCACATGGTGGACATTTTCCGTGACCTGAGCCACGAGGAAATTGAGGCGTTGGGCCAGCGCACCCCCATGAAACAGGTACCACCAGGCACCATTTTTTATTCCCCAGACGAACCAACCGAAGTGCTGTTTATCCTTAAAGAAGGGCGGGTACGGTTGTATCATCTATCGCCAGACGGCCGTATGCTCACCATCGCCATGTTGGAACAAGGCACCGTCTTTGGCGAAATGGCCCTGCTCGGCCAGCGGTTGTACAACAGCTACGCCGAAGCCACCGCTCCCTGCCTGCTGTGCCTGATGAGCCGGGAAGATGTGAAAAATCATCTGCTCGGCGATCCTCGCATTGCTTTTCGCGTTGCAGAGATGTTGGGCGCACGGTTGCTGACGGCCGAAAGCCGTCTCTCAGACATGGCGTTTAAGCCGGCCCCAGAGCGCGTAGCCACCGCCCTGGTGCAGCTCTCGCATGAACGGCGTAGCTGGCATGGCCGCGACACGCGCCGCGAAGTTCACTGCACCCACGAAGAACTGGCAAACGTCGTTGGCGTTCACCGCGAAACCGTCACCAAAATCCTCAACGACTTTCGCCAACAAAACCTGGTGGAACTGCGGCGCGGCAAAATCATTTTACTGGATATGGCAAAACTCGGCGGCCGCCTATGATTGGTCCATACCCGGCACTGTGTTATAGTGCCGGGTATGGAGAGCAAACGCATTTTGTTGGTGGATGATGAACCGGCGATCACCAGCGCCCTGACGGTCATTTTGCAGCGAGCGGGCTATGACACGGCCGTGGCTGTTGGCAAATCCGGCCATTGGTAGCGCCGGTTGCGGGCGGCCGCTAACAGGGGGAACTCCCGCCCCCACCGGGTAGCTGGGCAATGGCCGCCAACATCTCCGGCAGCATCATTACCGGATCAATCAGCACCAGTTGCTGTGGTGCCTGGGCGGTGAACTTCGGCGATGGTTTGTGCATAGGGCAGCAGGCCAAAGTCCCAAGCAGCGCATAATCGCGCTAAAAAATCTACCTGGCTGGCTAATGTGGCGACGCACTTCAAAAGTGCGTCGCCCCTGCTGCATTTTTTTACCGGGCGGCCGTTGGGTTGTAGCCGGGAGCCGGCAATGCAGCCGGCACGCTGGCGCTGGCCTGGAAGGCCACATCATCCACAAATAAACTGCTGACGAATGAAGAATCGGTGACGACGCGAATTCGCAGCGAGACGGTTTGCCCAGCGTAAGCGCCCAAGTTTACTGTGCGCTGCACCCAACCATTGGTATTAGCCGAGGCGCACAATGTGTACTCGTTGACTGTCGTTCCATTCACCTGGACGCTGCCAAAATCCCATCCACAAAAATCTTCAGAATCAATCCAATGCCAGTAAGATAGATAAGGCGTGGCTGCGGGAACAGTAACACTTTGTTGAATATAAGAGTCTTCGTTGTGATCACCGCCTAACCATGCAGCCCAACTGCCGCCATGCGGTGTTACGGGGAAGGGGTTCATAATCAAATCATAGCCCAGAGCCGAATACTCCGTCCAGCCGGTGTGTCCACTTTCAAAACCGGGATTGACGATGGGGTTCACCGGGGGTTGTATAGCCTCATCGGTAATAAATAGGGTTAGCAGGAATTTTCTATCGCTCACACTATCTATATTACTCAAAGCTTGATAAGCATCCACGATGCCATCCCCACAAATGCTGGTGTTGCAGGAACTACCACCGGGAAAGACGCGGGCTGTATTTTGCAGCAGTGTTAATACCTGTTCTGGTGTGTAGCCTGGGCGTAGCCCCATGATAAGAGAGGCCAGACCGGCGACATGGGGTGTGGCCATACTGGTGCCCTGGTAGAAGGCGTAGGAATGGCTGTTGGCCGGGGTGGTTGTGCCTGTATCCAATGTGGAAAGGATGCCGTTGGTGGAAACGGTGGTTTCACCACCAGGTGCGGTCACTTCGACGACGCTGCCGAAGTTGCTGTAAAAGGCGCGGTCGCCGGTGCGGTCATTGGAGGCGACGGTGATGACGTTATTGCAACTGGCCGGGCTGTAATTGGCTGCGTTGGCGTTGTCATTCCCGGCGGCTACAACTACCACACTCCCGGCAGTTACCACTGCATTGATGGCGTTTTGCTCAGTTGTAGAACAACTGCCCGATCCCCCTAAACTCAGGTTTAATACATCAGCAGGGTTGGCATTGGCCGGAACGCCGGTTACAGCCAGACCGGCCGACCAACGCATCCCATCTACGATGTCGGAGGTATAACCGCCACATTTACCGAGAACACGCACCGGCAAGATGCGGGCATTCCAATTAACGCCGGCGACGCCGAGATTGTTATTGGTGGCGGCGCCAATTGTCCCGGCGACATGAGTGCCGTGCCAGGAGCTGTCTTGGGCGCTGTGCGGGTAACCACATTCATTGGCTACAATCCAGTCACCAGGATCAGCGGGATTATTGTCACGGCCGTCGCCGTCATTGGCGACAAAGGTATCAGCAATAAAGTCATAGCCAGCAACGGTTTTTCCAGCCAGGTCATTGTGGTTCAAGATGCCGGTGTCTATGACAGCGACGATGGTGCTGGTGGAACCGGTGTAGATGTTCCAGGCATTAACCAGGTTTAAGCCTTCAGAGGTGTTGGCTGTGTATTGGTAATGCCACTGCTCATTAAAGCGGGTGTCGTTGGGGGTGAGTTCGGGGTTGAGGAGGAGGCGTTGGGCACGGCCGTCAACCGTCTTGATCAGGTCGGGTTCGGCATACACCACGCCATCCAGTTTGGCCATTTCGGCGGCGAT
The DNA here is from genome assembly GCA_964581605.1 of uncultured Ardenticatenaceae bacterium. Lineage (GTDB taxonomy): Bacteria > Chloroflexota > Anaerolineae > Promineifilales > Promineifilaceae > CAADGU01. The sequence goes on along the minus strand of CAZOPF010000013.1, from coordinate 8,052 downwards.
TTGGGCGGCTTCTTTGGCGGGCACGGCCGTTGGCAGACTCACGACATGCGCATCACCGGACATGGGGCGCACATAGGTGACAGTGACGCCTGCCGCCTGGCTCAGGGCAGGCAGTTCTTGCCCCTCCGTCCGGTTTAAGATGCTGGCCTCGGCTGCCGGGTCGCTAAACTGAATGATGATCTGGTCGGTTGGCAGAATCGTTGGAAAATCGGGGCTGGTTGATGTTTGTCCTTTGGAACTGGCGGTAAAAACCGTCAGTAAAAGGGTGAGTGCAACCACAACTATTAAAAACCATTTCTTGCTCATGTAAACTCTCCTTTGATTGGAAATGTCGGTTTGTAGGGCAAGATGGCCGCTTGCCCCTTGGTGAAGTCAGGTGTGCGGGGAAGGTTTACGGCCGTACACCTGATCATACTCTTGCTGCCAGGGCACAGTATACACCGCTTCCACTCCAATTGTCGCCAGGAATTTTTCAAATTGGTCTACTGATCGGTAGCGGCGGAGAAACGCTTTGCCCCACACCCCTTTGCGCCGCGTCACCAGCAGCACACCGCCTGGTTTAAGGACGCGCACCATCTCATGTACGGCCGTTTTGTCATTCGGGAAAAATTCTAATGCCTCCAGGCAGGTGACGGCATCAAAACAGTTGGCCGGAAAGGGCAGTCGGTCGGCTGTCTGTTGTACCAGAGCGGCGCGGTGGCGGTACGGCCGTAGCTTGCCCGCCGCCACCACCAGCATCTGGCTCGATGCATCCAGGCCGATGATACGGCCGTGAAACAACGGTTCTTCCAGCAAGGCGACCGGCAGCCGCCCCGTGCCCGTGGCTACGTCCAGAATGAGTGGGTTGGGCAGGTGTTTCAGGTGGTGTTGCAACGGCCGTGCCAGAAAAAACGCCTCAAAATCCGGGTCTACTGCTTTCCAGTTGTCATAGCGCACGGCCGTCAGGTCATACAGCCACACCACCAGCCGCCGCCCCAAAAACACCCCCTCTGTCACCACCAACAGGTAATACCCAAGCAGCCCCATCAGAAATATGCCGCCTACGAGAGCAATCCAGATCATGGGGGGATTGTAGCCGGTAATCGGCAATCGGTAACTGATGATGGGCGTGTGGCGAATCAGTTTACGGAAACTGACAGATGGCAGTATAATGCCCGCTAACTGGTAGCCATCAATGCAGTGCAACAAATCATATCATTTTGAGCGGCAACGGCCGTAGAACCGGCTTGCCAAATGGAGGGAATGATGTCGCGTGTTCACCAATTTGTGTTGTTCTTATTTGTTTGCCTGTTGTTAGCTGCTCTGGCTATGACTGTGATCGGCCGTAGCCACGCCGACAACACCGCCCAAACACCGCCTTTTGCTCAGGATTGGAGCAATACAACCCTGATCTCCGCCAATGATGATTGGTCAGGCGTTCCCGGCATCATCGGCTTTCGCGGGGATGGCCTCACCGGGGGCACAGGCACAGACCCGCAAACCATCCTGGCGGCTGACACCTCCGGTGTTGTGGATGTCAACGCCAACCAGATAAACCCTGATACTTTTGCGACCGGCGGCGTCACTGAATTTGAGAACACCTACAATGTAGTTGCTCTGGCTGGTTCAGGCACGGCCGATGCCCCTTATCTGCTCATCCACCTGAGCACCCTCAACTATACAAACATCCAGGTTGCCTACAACCTGCGCGATATTGACAGCTCGGCCGATGATGCCGTGCAACAAGTGGCCTTGCACTATCGGGTAGGGGCAGCAGGCAGTTACACTAACGTCGCTGCCGCTTATGTGGCCGATGCTACCACCGGTCCCAATCAGGCCACGTTGGTGACACCGGTCAGCATTACCCTGCCCGCTGCTGCCGATAACCAACCGCTGGTGATGCTGCGGATTATGACCACGAATGCCATCGGTAATGACGAGTGGGTGGGGGTGGATGATTTAAGCATTACCGGCACATTTGCCAGCGACTTTCCACCGGCCGTCAGCAGCCACACGCCGGCCGCCAATCTCATCGGGCAAACGGTAGATGTGCCCGTCTCCGTTACCTTTAATGAGGCGGTGACAATTACCGGGACAGTGCCTGTTGTCTGTTCCCTGAGCGGCTTACAAAACATCACCCCCACGACTGGTGATAACCTGACCTATACCTTGCCTCATGCGGACTTCCTGCCTGATGAAAGCTGCGTTGTGACGTTGGCGGCCGCACAGGTGGCGGACGCCGATACAGACGACCCGCCGAATACGATGGCCGCCGATTTTGCCTGGGCGTTCTCCACCGGCCTGCCCATCATCAACGAAATTCATGCTGACCCGGACCCCGCAAATGGTGATGCGAATGGAGATGGGATTGTAGGCGCAACAGATGACGAATTTGTAGAGATTGTTAATCGCACCGGGGCATCATTGGATATTTCTGGCTGGACATTATCAGATAGCGTGCAGGTGCGTTATACCTTTCCGGCCAGAACGATTATTCCTGATAACTGTGTCTTGCTCGTTTTTGGCGGGGGAACGCCCACCGGCCAATTTGGGGGCGCTATTGTGCAGGCTCTTACGGCTGGCAGCCTGGGGCTAAACAATGATGGCGATACGGTAACGCTAAGTGATGGCGTTCAGCCCCAGGCCGTGGTTAGCTACGGCCCAGAAGGAGGGGATAATCAATCGCTCACTCGTGATCCCGATGTAATGGGAACGTTACCGCTGGTACAGCACAGCACGGCCGTAGGCTCTGGCGGCACACTCTTTTCTCCCGGTACGCAAATTGACGGCAGCCCATTTAGTGGTTGTAACGCCTGTGGCAACAGCGCCACATTGATCCATACCATTCAAGGAAACGGAGCCGCCAGCCCGCTAGAGGGTCAGATTCACACCATTGAAGGTGTTGTGGTTGGCGATTTTCAGACCACTGTCAGCATCAACGGCTTTTATGTGCAGGAGGAGGATGCTGACGCTGATGCCGATCCACTTACTTCGGAAGGGCTGTTTGTTTACTACCCGGCGTTTGCGGTGGATGTGGGCGTGGGGCAGCAAGTGCGGGTGGCGGGCACGGTAGATGAATACTTTTTCCTGACGGAACTGGATACAGTCACGAGTGTGGAGGTGTGTGGCGGCACGGCCGTAGCCACTCCCCTCACCATCACCCTGCCCTTTTCCACCACCACCTTCCTTGAACGCGCCGAAGGGATGCTGGTGACATTACCACAAACATTGACGGTGAACGAGAACTACTTTCTGGGAAGATATGGCGAGTTGGTGTTGAGCAACGGCCGTCTCTCGATCCCCACCAACGTCGTCAGCCCTGGCCTGCCCGCCCAGACCTGGCTGGCCGCAAACCTGCGCAATTTCCTGATCCTGGACGATGGCAGCACACAACAAAACCCTGACCCCATCATCCACCCATCGCCAGGGCTGACGGCCGCCACCACCATCCGCAGCGGCGATAGCGTCAGCGGCGCCAGTGGCATTCTCACCTATAGCTGGTCTGGAACCAGCGGCACAGATAATTACCGGCTGCATCCCACCAGTATACCCACCTACACCCACACCAACCCGCGCACGGCCGTGCCCGCACCCATCAGCGGCACCCTGCGCGTGGCCAGTTTTAACCTCCTCAACTACTTCAACGGCGATGGCCTGGGCGGTGGATTTCCCACCCCACGCGGCGCAGACACGCTGGCCGAATTCATCCGCCAGCGTGACAAAACCATTCCGGCTATTCTGGCCCTGGATGCCGACATTATTGGCCTGATAGAACTGGAAAATGACGGCTACGGCCCCACCAGCGCCATTGCCGATCTGGTCAATGGCCTTAACAATATCGCTGGCGCTGGCGTTTACACCTACGTTGTCCCCATTTCAGCCACATTGGGCAGCGATTCAATTGCTGTCGGGTTGATTTACCGGCCGGGAGTTGTAACCCTCAACAACGTTGCCACCACCGGCACGGGCGCCTTTGCCGCCCGCAACCGCCAGCCATTAGCCGCCACCTTCACCGAAGTTGCCAGTGGTGAGGTGTTTACCGTCGTCGCCAACCACTTCAAATCAAAAGGCAGTGATTGTAACGATGGCACGGTAAATGACCCCGACAACGTCTTCCCCGATGACCCCGATACCGGCGATGGGCAGGGGAACTGCAACCAGACCCGCGTCATTGCTGCCGCCCAACTGCATACCTGGCTGGCAACGGACCCCACCGGCAGCGGCGACCCTGACTTTCTCATCATCGGCGACCTGAACGCCTACGCCAGAGAAGACCCCATCACCGCGTTGGGCAGCACTGGCTATACCAACCTGGAAGCAGACATCAATCCCGGCGCTTACTCCTACGTATTTGGGGCGCAGGCGGGGCAGTTAGACTATGCCCTGAGCAGTCCCAGCCTGACCGGGCAGGTGGTGGGCGCGACCACCTGGCACATCAACACCGACGAGCCGTCTGTGCTGGATTACAACGAAGAATTCAAATCCGCCGGGCAACTCATCACGCTCTACAGCCCAGACCCGTACCGTGCCTCAGACCATGACCCGGCGATTGTTGGCCTGCAATTGGGGGCTACGGCCGATTACAGTGACCTGGACAGCGACTATGGCACAGCCTGGCATGTGGGCAGCGGGGCCGTGCGCCTGGGCGCATTGTGGGATGCGGATGATGGGCATACCAATGGGACAGACAATACGTCCGACGATGGGGTGCAGCGTGGCCCCGGCTCTGGCCCCGGTGGGCAATGGCAGCCTGGGCCAGATGGCGGCTCTTTAGACATCACCATCACCGGCAATGGCTGTCTCTATGCCTGGATTGATTGGGATCAGGACGGCGCGTTTGATGACAGTGACGCGCCGGAAAATCTGGAATACATCATTCGTGGCGAGACGACGGGCAGCGGCAACTACAGTTTTGAAGTGCCGGTGGATGAATTTGACCCACCACCCGGCCCGCCTACGCCGACTCAATCGTACAATTTGCGGGTGCGGTTGTATGAAACATGTGGCTCCGGGCCAACGGGCGTGGCAATTGAAGGGGAGGTGGAGGATTATGAGATTGTGTTTACGCCAACGGCCGTGACGCTGCAATCTTTCCGTGCCGAACCTGCTATTGTCCCCTGGCTGCTCCTGCTATGGATGGTGTTGAGTGGGGGGATGGCGTGGGGGTACGGCCGTCGCCGTGCATAGGCTGTTTTGCGAAGCCACCAGCACGTAACCCGCGCCATAGTTCGGCTTCCGTGAGAACAGAGAGAAACGGCCGTACCTGCCCCCCCATAATCTCGTCAAAATAAGGTCGGATACGTTCACGGCCGTGATAGATATCCAGCAAACAGCCTGTGTCAAAGAACAGTTCGCGGTGATCACTCATCCACCCACTCACTCTGCCAATGGGCACGGCCGTCAGCTAACCACGCCTCATCTAGTTCAGGCCGCCCGGCCCACATACCAAAACTCTCTCTTGCTGCACTTACCGGCAATTTGTATGGCCCAAATACCTGCTCATACTCCTCCATACTCAAAATAACGGCTACCGGCTTGTTATCCTTTTCTACAATAATAGGGCCACCCATGCGGGCTAATTCACGCAGTACCCGCCCAAATCGGTTCTTCACCTCTGTTGCCGAATAAGTCAAAGGAGACATTACAAACCCCAAAATAGCCAAACATTTTGGCTAAAATTATAGCCTCTATACAAACAATTGGAAATTCCTCCATTACCCAATTACCCAATTACCTTAACTGCCCCGTCACAAAACGGCGCGCCGTTTCGGCCAGGATGGCTGCGCCCACGGGCAGCACACGTTCGTCAATGTCAAAAATGTCGGTGTGGTGGTTGCGGATGAGGCCGTCATCAATGGCCGCGCCCAGCATGAACATAGCCCCCTTCGCCTGTTGGGTCATGTAGGCGAAATCTTCCGCCCCCATGCCTAATTCGTCGCTGACAATGGCCGTCTCCCCCACCAGATCAACTGCCACATCGCGCATCCAGCCATTCACTTCCGCGTCGTTAAATAGCGCCGGATACCCCTTGTGCAGTTTGAACTGGTAACGGCCGCCCATCAACTCACTCAACTTGAAGGCATTTTCAATTTCCGCCCACAACTGTTCGCGCACGTCCGCATCCACCGACCGCACCGTACCCTGGAGATACACCTCACGGGGGATGACATTGGAAGCGGCACCGCCGCGAATTTCACCCAGACTAATGACACACGGCCGTGTCGGGTTAATCCGCCGCGAGGGAATGCCATACAAAACGGGCAAAATGGTGGAAAGCATAAATAACGGGTCACTGCCCCGGTGCGGGTACGCCCCATGCCCACCATCACCGTAAAGCCACGCTTCAAACGAATCCACATTGGCCAGTGCATACCCGTCCCGCAAGGCAATCTCCCCCGCCGGCCGATGCGAGGCTACGTGCAGGGCGATCACCGCGTCTATCTCTTTCAATGCGCCATCATCAATCATGGCCGTCGCCCCACTGATGCCGTTTTCGTCAAAAGCCTCCTCGGAGGGTTGGAAGAGCAGGCGTACCGTGCCCTGCCATTGTTCGGCCACCAGACTTTGTTTGAGCAAGTGGGCTGCGCCCAGCAGCATGGCGGTGTGGGAATCGTGGCCGCAGGCGTGCATAACGCCGTCGTTTTGGGAGGCATAGGATTGATCGGTCTTTTCCCGGATGGGCAGGGCGTCCATGTCGGCGCGGATGGCGATGGTGGGGCCGTTGCCAGTACCAATCGTGCCCACCACCCCGGTACGGCCGACGCCGGTTTGCACCGGGATGCCTAATTCGTGCAGCGTATCGGCCACCAGTGCGGCCGTGCGGAATTCACGGAATCCCAGTTCCGGGTGGGCATGAATATCCCGCCGCAAACGGATCAATTCATCTTGTAATTCTCTGGCTTTGTCTAACATTGTTCCTTCCTCTCTTGTTGGAAATGGTCATTTTGAATACCACCACAACGACTCAAGCTGCTGGCGTGTGCGCCCATGCGCCGATGAAGGGTGGCAGGACAAGCACCGCTTTCTTCGCCACCGCTTCCGCGCGGATGCGGGCGGCGAGTGTATCCACCTGAACTTCTTCGGCGGTTGCCACGCCGGTCTTTTGTATCAAGGGCAGCAGGGTGCGCGTGAGTTGCTCAATCCAGGCATAACCCTGGGCGTCGGGGCCGTGCTCCACCCGCGCCATTTGCAATGTCTGGGGCGCGGGCAAACCGGCCTCCTGAAAGATCATGGGCAACTTCAATCCGGCGCGCAGTTCAACCCCGGCACGGGCAAAAGCCTGGTTGATGCGCTGACCGGCAGCCCAAAACTCATCGCACATGGGTTCGGCGGCGATGCTGGTGGCGTCAATTTCCTGGAACATCACCAGCCCGCCGGGTTTGACGAAGGCCAACAGTTTTTGAAGCACAACAGCCGGTTTGGGGAAATACATCAGCACCAACCGCCCAATGAGAGCATCAACAGGTTGGTCGAGAGTAAGCGCCTCTACATCGCTTGCCATGAACTGTACATTGGGCACTTGTGCTTGTTGGGCGCGTTGTTGGGCCACCGCCACAGCTTCGGGCGAACGGTCTACGCCGATGACAGTACCCTCCGGGCCAACGATGCTCCGGGCCAGAAACGACACATCGCCGGCACCACAGCCAATATCCAAAACACGCATACCCGGCTTCAGGCCGGCGAGGCGGAGCATGTGCCCGGTCAGATCGCCGATGAAGCGACCTTGGAAGATCAGGCGGTCAAGCTCAGGTTGGGTGTGGCCGAGGGCGTACTCATTGCCGGTTGTCTGGTTGTGTTCCATTTGGTTCCTCCTGTAAATAGAATGATTGCCGAATTAATAAGTTGTCTTTGACAGCTTCTATTTGGGCATCAGTAGTGAGGCGTAACGGCCGTGTTCCCGAAGCTACATCTTTCTGCAATTGCGCCTTATCAAACACGGTATGCTCTCTTTAATCGCCTGGTTATTGATGGTGGATACTAAATGGCGATGAATCGCCTACTACGAACCTGATCTGGCAACGGTCACGGCCGTGACCCCATCATTCCGCAGCGCCATACAGTTCACACCCTGCA
>CAZOPF010000012.1:40636-78947 GCA_964581605.1 uncultured Ardenticatenaceae bacterium | reverse complement strand
CGGCCGTTCTTCAGGGCGGCAGTGGCGGTAAAATCAAATCAACTTCAATCAGTAACTTATCCATCTTTACTATGTAATCAAGTTTAACCCAATATCATTTACCCCGGCAATAGTGACCAGTGGCTATGCAGCCATTCGAAATATGGTCTAAACCGTAGGGGTGGGACAGGCGGGCCACGTTTTGGTTTTGCACAAAGGAAGTAGTTCCCGCCTGTCTCACCCCGTTTTGCGGCCACATGGGGCGAGACGGCGCGGGCAAAAGGGCCGCTATCAGAGCCAGTTCAACCCCCGCTGTCCCGCCCCTACAGTTCATTGATTTCATATTTCGAATTGCTGAGTGGCTATGACATCGTTCCCGGTGTGCGTGCGGCCAAAAAGGGAGTTGCAGAAGGCAGTTTTTTGGTGACTGTGTGTTTTAGTATTCAGGTGGGCTGGTGGTACAATTTGCCTGGAAAGTAGACTCCTCATCTTCGTCTTCTTCTTAATTCTTTGCCCTCTTTGCCCTCTTTGCCCGTTGGCGGCTTTGCGTTGGCATAAAAGGAGAATAAATGAAAACCCTTCTCAATAAACTCAACCTCACCTCTCTCAACAGCGGCGTTTGCACCGGGCCAGATGGCTGGCTGCCGGGCCAGGCTGAACCAATAGTTTCGTATAACCCGACGACTGGCGAAGCGATAGCGGCCGTCAGCCCAGCGACGGCCGTGCAAACCGATCACATCATCCAGGCCGCCCAGACTGCCTTTCACACCTGGCGGCAACTGCCCGCGCCGCGCCGGGGTTTGGTGGTGCGTGACCTGGGCAACGCCTTACGCGAACGGATTGAGCCTTTAGGGGAATTAGTAACGCTGGAAATGGGCAAAATCCGGGCGGAGGGTGTGGGCGAAGTGCAGGAGATGATTGACATTTGTGATTTTGCCGTGGGCCTCTCGCGCCAGTTATATGGGCTGACGATGCACTCCGAACGCCCCGGCCACCGCATGTATGAGCAGTGGCATCCTCTGGGGCCGCTGGGGGTGATTACAGCTTTCAATTTTCCGGTGGCGGTCTGGTCGTGGAATGCGGCCATTGCGGCCGTGTGTGGGGATACGGTAGTCTGGAAGCCGAGTGAGTTGACGCCGCTTACGGCCGTTGCTGTGCAGCACATCGCCAACTGTGTCATGGCCGATTATGGTCTTAGCGGTATTTTTAACCTGGTGGTGGGGGATGGGTCGGTGGGGCGGGCGCTGGCCGAAGATTCGCGTCTGCCCCTCATCTCCTTCACCGGCTCTGTGCGCACCGGGCGGCTGGTGGGGGAAACGGTGGCCCGCCGCCTGGGGCGCACTATCCTGGAACTGGGCGGCAACAACGCCATCATCGTCGCCCCGGACGCCAATCTGGAATTGGCGACGCGGGCCATTCTTTTTGGCGCGGTGGGCACGGCCGGGCAGCGCTGCACCAGCACCCGCCGCCTCATTGTGCATGAAGATGTGGTTGACCAGTTGGCCAACCGGCTGGTCAACGCCTACCGCCAGGTTCCTATCGGCGACCCGCTAACTGAAGGTACATTGATGGGGCCGCTGGTGACGGCGACGGCCGTTGCCGCCATGCAGCGTGCCCTCACCCAGGCCGTAGCCGACGGCGGCCACATCCTGACCGGCGGCCAACCCCGCCCCGACCTGGGGCCGCACTTTGTGGAACCGGCCATTGTGCGGATGCCAGCGCAAACGGCCGTTGTGTGCGAGGAAACGTTTGCCCCCATTTTATACCTGCTCACCTATGCCGATTGGGAGGAAGCGGTGCGGCTGCACAACGGCGTTCCCCAGGGATTGTCCAGCGCCATTTTCACCGACAGTCTGCAAACGGCCGAAGCCTTCCTTTCTGTCGCCGGGTCAGATTGTGGCATTGCTAACGTTAATATCGGCACGTCCGGGGCAGAGATTGGCGGCGCGTTTGGCGGCGAGAAGGAGACGGGCGGCGGCCGGGAATCGGGGTCGGACGCCTGGAAAGGATACATGCGCCGCCAGACGAACACCATCAACTGGAGCCGCGACTTGCCGCTGGCGCAGGGTTTGAAATTTGGGGCCGCAGGCAATTCCTGAGAACGAGGGCAGGTATAAGCCCCGCCCTTTTCATTTTGGCTGGCTGCACGAGCATTGCCCTGCCAGGCAAAAAAAGAGGCTCCGGGGTGGGGAACCCGGAGCCAGGAAGGAGGAGGAAAACGAGTTGAAAAGCAAGTCAGTTTGTTGTGTATAGAATAATGAAAACGGGGGGTACTGGTAAATGGGATAATGTCACCATGACAGGAGAACTAGCGTGGTACTGAGGGGGGGAAACATAAGTACCAGGCACGGCCGTAGCGGGGTGTCAGGCAAAAAAACAGATGGTTTGCGCGGTAGTTGAATTGTTGACCTGGCATCGTGATGTTTTTCACAGTTAAGGTGCTTTTTGTCACTACAAGCAGATCATCTGCTTCGGCATACTACTTTGTAGAACAGGGTAATGCTCCTGTTCTATGGAGGCTGATATGTTCAAGAAAATTTTAGTTCCCCTCGATAGCTCTGATCTGGCTGAATATGCTCTCTCGCCAGCGATTCAACTGGCTGAACGGTTTGAAGCTGAACTGGTGCTGCTGCATGTGCTGGAGCACCATACCGTTTTTATTCCGGAAGGGCCGGATTTGATGGGCCATAATTTGAATGTGCCCCAGACTGCCTTTAGCCGGGAGGAAGTTGTTGCACGAGAATACCTGGTGGGCATTAACCACAAAATTGGGGCGGCGCAGCCGAACTTTAACTGCTACACCCGCCTGGAAGATGGCGACCCGGCCAGTCGTATATTGGATACGGCCGTTGAAGAAAAAGCGGACCTTATTGTCATGTCCACACACGGCTACTCTGGCGTTACGCGCTGGGTCCTGGGCAGCGTGGCTGAAAAGGTGATGCGCCACGCGCCTTGCCCCGTGTTGGTGATTCGCAGTTCCACGCCCATCCAACATGCACTCATTACGCTTGATGGTTCATCACTGGCCGAAGCCAGCCTGCCCGGGGGGCTGGCAGTGGCCCAGGCCTTGGGGGCAGATGTGACCCTGCTGCGGGTAGACGATGTTTCCGATGAGATCGACCCCAGAGAAGTAACGGAACTTAATCGAAATGAACGGGGATTAGGCGAGCGGTATCGAGAATCGTTGTATCACCATGCTGAAGATTATCTGGCGCGTATTCAGCGGCAGTACCGGCGGGATGATCTGGTGGTGGACACGGCCGTGCGCTTTGGCAAGCCCGCCCCGACCATCCTCACCTTTGCGGAAACTCACAACATTGACCTGATCATCATGTCTACACACGGCCGTACCGGTCTGGCCCGCTGGCGTTATGGCAGCGTCACCGAAAAAGTGCTGCGCAGCGCCGATTGCGCCATGTTGATCAGCCGACCTGATTTCAGTGAGCGGTGAGCGGCACGAGTTCCCACTGCTTACTGCCCACTGCTCACTGCTTACTACCCATAAAGAGGAACCAGATGATAACACCCGACCGCACCATCCCCACCACCTGCCCCTATTGTGGCGTGGGCTGCCAGATTGATTTGCACCTCAAAGACGAGATGGTATATCGTGTTGACGGCCGTTTTGACAACGATGTTAACAACGGCAAACTCTGCGTCAAAGGTCGCTTTGGCTATGACTTTATCCATGCACCGGATCGGTTGACGCAACCATTGATGAAAATGTCAGGTGATCCGGTGTCAGGTGCCAACTCGCCGCATCAGCCAACATCCTGGGAAACTGCCCTGGATACCGTTGCCCAACGCTTGCGAGAGATTCGTGACAGGTACGGCCCAGATAGCATCGCCATCCTCACTTCGGCCAAATGCACCAACGAAGAAAATTACCTGCTGCAAAAATTTGCCCGCGCAGTGATCGGCACGAATAACGTGGATCACTGCGCCCGGCTCTGACACAGCAGCAGCGTGGCCGGTCTGGCCACCACACTCGGTTCAGGCGCAATGACCAACTCCATCCGCGATATACCGCAGGCTGATGTGCTGCTGGTGACGGGTTCCAACACCACCGAAGCGCATCCCGTTCTGGCACTGCAAATGAAAAAGGCAGTGCGGCAGTATGGGGCCAGGCTCATCCTCATTGACCCACGCCAGATTGAACTGGCTGATTTTGCCTACCTGCATCTGCGCCACAAACCTGGGACGGATGTGGCTTTGTTCAATGCCATGGCCCATGCCATCATCGCCCACGGTTGGGCCAACGAGCGGTTTATTGCCGAACGCACGGAAGGTTTTGCTGCCCTCAAAGAGGCGCTGGCTGATTGGCCGCCGGAACGAGCCGCCGTCATTACTGGCGTGCGGGCGCGGGATATTGTGGCCGCCGCCCAGCTGTATGCCCAGGCCACGAACGGTGCTATTTTTTGGGCGATGGGCATTACGCAGCACACGCATGGGACGGATAATGTGAAAGCGCTCTCCAATCTGGCGCTGCTCACCGGGCATATTGGCCGGCCGGGCACCGGCCTAAACCCGTTGCGCGGCCAGAACAATGTACAGGGGGCGTGTGATATGGGTGGCCTGGTGAATGTGTATCCTGGCTACCAGCCCGTTACCAGTGAAGAAATGCGGCGCAAGTTTGCCATCGGCTGGGGCGTGCTGTATGAATCGCTCAGCCCGAGCGTGGGGCTGACGGTGACGGAAGTGATGAATGGGGTGCTGGACGGCCGTATCCATGCCATCTACATCATGGGCGAAAATCCCATGCTCTCTGATCCCAACCTGCACCATGTTGAAGAAGCGTTACGAGCTGTAGATTTCTTGGTGGTGCAGGATATTTTCCCGAATGAAACGGCCGTACTTGCCGATGTTATTCTGCCCGCCGCCAGTTTTGCCGAAAAGGTGGGCACCTTCACCAGCACCGAACGGCGCGTGCAAATGGTACACCCCGCCTTCAACCCGCCGGGCGCGGCCCGCCAGGATTGGCAAATTATCACCGAACTGGCAAATCGCCTGGGGCATAATTGGAGCTACGATGGCCCGGCGGAAATTTTTGCGGAAATGGCAACCCTGACGCCACAGTATGCGGGCATGAGCCATGCCCGGCTGGAGCAGGGCGGCCTGCAATGGCCCTGCCCCACATCAGACCATCCGGGCACACCCATTCTACACACCAGCCAATTTACACGCGGGCGTGGCCTCTTCTGCCCGGTGAATTATCGGCCGCCAATGGAGGAAACAGACGGCGAATATCCCTTTATCCTCTCCACCGGGCGCATCCTCTTCCACTGGCACGGCGGCACCATGTCCCGCCGGTCGCCAGGGTTGGAGGCCATTGCCCCGGAAGCGGAAGCGGAAATTAACCCGGCCGATGCGCAGGCATTGGGTATTGCCGCTGGCGATTGGGTGAGGGTGGCCTCGCGGCGGGGTGAGGTGCTGGCGACAGCGAAAGTGACCAACCGTTCCCCCAAAGGGACGGTGTTTATGACGTTTCATTATGCGGAAACGGCCGTGAATCTGCTCACCATTGACGCGGTAGACCCTACCGCCAAAATTCCTGAATACAAGGTGTGTGCGGTGAAAATGAACAAAGCGCCGTTTGTAGTCGCTGCTTCAGCGGCGCTTGATAGCAATAAATCACCTATTACAAACCATTAACATGGAGAAACAGAATGTCAGAAGCACAAAACAATAACAACATCAATTTTTCATTCGACGCGCTGCTGCCGCCGGAAATGGCGCAAAAGGCCGAAAATGCCGGTGTAGCCAAAGCGAACCTGGGCAAATGGCGTATGTTGGCGCTGGCAATTTTAGCCGGTGCGTTTATTGGCCTGGGCGCCATGTTCGCCACGACCGCTACAACCGGCGCGGCCGGCAATATGGCGTTTGGGGTGGCGAAAGTTTTGGGGGGATTAGTCTTTAGCCTGGGGCTTATCCTGGTGGTGATTGCCGGGGCGGAACTGTTTACCGGCAATAACCTGATTGTGATGGCCTGGGCGGGCCATAAGGTGAGCACCAGAAAACTACTGTATAACTGGAGCATTGTGTACGTGGGAAACTTTGTTGGGGCCATGCTGACGGCCGTGTTCGTCTTCCTCAGCCACCAATACATGAGCGCCAACGGTGCGTTGGGCGTGAATGCCCTGACCATTGCCAACAACAAAACAGGGCTGGAATTTTTCCCGGCTTTTGTGTTGGGCATCTTGTGCAATGCCCTGGTTTGCCTGGCGGTGTGGCTGTGCATGAGCGCCCGCACCACCACCGACAAAATCCTGGCCATCATCTTTCCCATCACCGCCTTTGTGGCTGCCGGCTTTGAACACAGCATTGCCAACATGTACTTTATTCCCATGGGATTGTTTATCAAGCAGTTTGCGCCTGATTCGTTCTGGAGTGCGGCTGGCGTTTCCGCGGCCGATTTTGCCAATCTGACATGGGGTAATTTCTTCATTGCCAATCTGCTGCCAGTGACGTTGGGGAATATCGTTGGGGGTGCGGTGATGGTGGGGTTAGTCTACTGGTTCATCTACCTGCGGCCGGCGGGCCATTTGCTGCCACGGCGACCGGTTCACGATAAAGAACAACAGGTGAAACAAGCCTGATTCGTTTCATAGTCTGCCTCCTTCTAAGAAAAAGCGCCTGACGGCCGTAGCGCCCCAGGCGCTTTTTCATGTCGCCAGACACGTATTGGCCCCACGCTCATCAATCAATTAGTTGTTTTTAGGACAAAATTGATTACTATTCGCCTGCATTATTGATTAAGGGTTTTACGGCCGTGACTGGCCCACCCACTGGAGGACCTATGTCTGACGAAAATAGTTTTAACTACACCTTGAATAGCCTGATGCCACTAAAGCTAAACCGGGCACACCGGTTTGCCCTGGCCTTGCAGCGGCTGATCAACCTGCAAGAGTATAACCCACTAGGAGGTGACCGCGATGGCTGACGACCTGAAAATCTTTAATGGAAATCGGGGCGGAACTACATTTCATACAGAGCCATTTGCCCAACTCCTGCCATATTTACCGCAGCGGCTCGCCGGACACTTCACCCTGTATCAGCAACATTTTGCCAGAGGAAGTGGGCCACCCGGCAACGGCCGTAACCAGCCCCCCAGGGCCATGTCATAAACCACATACTTTGCTTATCGCCGCGTCATAGACACGGCCGTTTTGCGTTGCTGCCTGCAAACAGCAGCCGCTCTTTACTATCTGCCTGATTGATTGATATCAAAACCGCAGAACGTGGAGAACGCAGAGGTGCAAAGCCGAAAACCTGCGCAATCTTCGCGCCCTTCGCGGATCATAATAACAAGGAGAACAAGACAAATGGACAAACGATTCACACACTGGGTAACGCCTAAATTGGAAGCCCGCCCCAACCCGGCCAAAGGGTTTTGGGGCCTATATGCTACTACCTTTATCCCCAAAGGTGAACTGGTCGTCTGTTGGGGTGGGGATGTGGTCACCGGGGCGCAGTTGGCGCAGCTTTCTTACCGCGAACAGGAGCACACCATTCAGATTGAAGATGACCTGTACCAGGTGCCCGTCCGCGAGCCGGAGCCTGGTGATTATGTCAATCATTCCTGTGAGCCAAATGCGGGCATGAGCAGTTCCATTACCCTGGTGACGCTGCGCGACATCTGGCCCGGTGAAGAACTATGTTTCGACTATGCCATGAGCGACAGTACCCCGTATTGTGAATTTACCTGTGGCTGCGGCGCCCCTTCTTGCCGGGGTGAGATCACCGGTAATGATTGGATGCTGCCGGAGTTGCAGGCCCGGTATGATGGCTACTTCTCCCCCTACCTGCAACGCCGCATTGACCGGATGCGCCTGGAGCGTATGAGTCAGATGGCGGAGGCGGAGATGGAAGTGAGGCGCACGGCCGCACGTCGCTGAGTGACTGGTGGGCTAAAAAAAAAGACGGCCGTCTGCCATTTTGATGAATTTGAACATTTGCTGCGCCCGATGCCCATTTTGCAGGAGGCATTGGCAGCGTTGGGATTCAAACCAGAGCGGGAAGGTGAAGGTATGAACCAGTCGGTGTAGCTACAGCAGAAATGCCTCGTCGCTACCCACCAGTTCGGCCACCAGATGGCTGGCCGGCCGCCGCCGTACCTGTTGGGGTGTGTCCAGTTGCAGGAGACGGCCGTCAGCCATCACCGCCATCTGTTCCCCCAGCAGCATCGCCTCCGCCAGATCATGCGTCACAAAAAGCACCGGCACCTGCTGCTCCCGTTGCAGGCGCAGCAAATCCTGGCGCAAACGAATACGGGTGGGGCTGTCCAGCGCCGAAAACGGCTCATCCAGCAGCAATACCTGGGGGTGAATGACCAGGGCACGGGCCAACGCCACCCGCTGCTGTTGGCCGCCGCTCAACTCACGCGGCCGCTGCTGCGCCAATTGCTCCAACCCCAACCAGGACAATGCTTCCTGCACAATCGCTTCTCGCCCCTGGCGCGTCTGGTTGATCAGGCCAAAGGCCACGTTTTGGGCCACCGTCAGGTGAGGAAAGAGCAGGTAATCCTGAGTCACATACCCCACCCGGCGCTGCTGTGGTGGCAGGTTGATCCCGGCTTCACTGTCATAGAAGGTACGGCCGTTGACCACAATCCGCCCGGCGTCCGGCGCCGCCAAACCGGCCACACAGGCCAGCGTCATGCTCTTACCCATCCCCGAACGGCCGAACAACACCGTTACCGCCGCTGGCAATTCCAGGTTCACGTCCAAAGGGAAATCACGTAACTGCTTTTGAATCCGAATCTGTAACATGCCCGCCACTCTTGTTAGCGCAGCATCCGCCGCGTCAGGGATTGGGAAACAATGAACAACAACAAAGCCACCCCACTAATGATCAGCGCCATCGCTCCTGCCTCAGCGCGCCGGTTGGCCTGTAGCAAGTCGTAAATGTAAATCGAAGCCGTTTGGGTGCGCCCAGGGATGTTGCCCGCTACCATGAGCGTGGCCCCAAAATCCCCCAGCGCACGGGCAAAAGTCAGCGCCGCCCCGGCCAGCAAAGAGGGCCAGGCCAGCGGCATCGTCACCCGCCAAAAAACGGCCCAGTTCGACCGGCCCAGGGTACGGGCAATGGCTTCCAGCCGCTGGTCTATCCCTTCAAAGCCGGCCCGCACCGTCAGCACCATCAACGGAAAAGAGGCTATCGAAGCCGCCACCACCGCCCCACGCCAGGAGAAAACCAGGGGAAACCCGGCCGCCCCCAGCCAGCGGCCAATGGGACTTTGCTGCCCCAGCGCCACTAGCAGGTAATAACCCAAGACCGTCGGCGGCAGCACCAGCGGCAGCGCCGTCAGCCCGCTCACCAATTCCTTGCCCCGGAACTCATAACGGGCCAGCAGCCAGGCCAGGGGCAGGCCAGTGATGAAAACCAGCAGGGTGGCTAACAAAGAAACACGCACCGATAGCCACAGGGGCGCCAGGTCAGGTATCGTCATTCAAACTCACCCGGCAGCAAGAAGCCGTACCGTTTCATAATCTCGCGCCCGGCGGGGCTGTTGACAAATTCGATAAAAGCGCGGGCAACTTCTTCGTGGGGTGTTCCTTTGATAACGGCCAACGCCTGGTTCATCGGCTCGTGCCGTTCGGCGGGCAGCAGCGTAGCTGTTACCTCTGGCACGTCGGCGATAGAGAGGGCAACAATGCCCACCGGCGCATCCCCGGTCTGTACATATTGCAGCGTCTGGGAGACATTTTCGCCCAGCACGATCTTTTCCTGAATGTCATCCCACACGCCGGCGCTTTGTAATGCTTCACGAGCGGCCATGCCGTATGGCGCATGTTCTGGATTGGCAATGGCGATGCGGGTAATGGCCGGGTCTAATAAATCATCGAGGCTGATGGCCTGAATGCCTGATTCCCGGTTGACAACCAGGACAATACGGCCCTGGGCATAAAGCTGCTGCGTTTCGGGGATGGTCAACCCTTGTTCTGTCAGATGGTCCACAAAGGAAACGTTGGCCGCCGCCAGGATGTCGAAGGGAGCGCCATTTTCAATCTGGGTAGTCAGGTTGCCGGTGGAGCCAAAGGTAAAAACGACTTTGTGGCCGGTTTCCGCCTCAAACGCTTCGCCTATTTCGGTGAAGGCAAATTGCAAATCAGAAGCAGCGGCCACCAGCAGCGGTTTGGCCAGGGCGGGCGTTGCCGAAGGCGCTGGGCCACAGGCAGCCAACAAACACAAAATCAACAAAAAAAACAGGTTACGGGTGCGGGGCATCTTTTTTTCTCCTTTCAATTCAGGTATCACGTATCATGTATCACACCGTGTCATCTTTCTGAATTTCCACACGCTTCTCCTTTTAGGATTTGCTGTGGCCAAAAGTGCGATAAGTGGAAATGATGAGGGTGATACCCAGGCCAATCAGACCGACCATAGCACCGAGGGGGATGGTCAGGCGTGAGCGGCGGGCGAGTTCAAACAGCCGGTTCGCTGACTTGTACTGTTTGCTCACAGCTATCGAGCCAGTGGAGCATCGCCTCCGTCTGCCCCATACGAAACTGGTTAACCAGCCGCTCGAACGTCTGGTCATCGCGCAGACTGTCGGCCACCGCTTGTTGCCGGGTCAGCCAGTTTTGGCAAGCCGTTCGCTGTCGCTCAATCAGGCGCAAAGTCAACGCTGTGCCTTCTGGTTGGGCAAAGTAGAATTTCACCAGGAAGCCCAGGCGAAGATCACGGCCGTGTTCCACCGCATGCTGCACCCAATCCAGAAAGGCTTCTTCACCTGTGGTCGTGAGATGAAACACTTTGCGCGGTGGATGAACGCCTTGTGGCTCCAGCGTTGATCGAACCAATCCTTCTTTCTCCAATCGGGTTAATAGGGCATACAGGTGGCTCTGTTTAATGCGCCATACCGTGCCCAAGCCGTTGGCATCAGACATGCGCTGGTATATTTCATAGCCGTGCATTGGCGACTGGCGCAAAAAGCCTAGCAAAGCATGTTCAGTAGTCAAGGGGGATTGCAGCAAAGGACTCATAACAAATTTACTCATTTAATGAGTATTCAGAGAATATATCAAGAAGGGATGATGCCGTCAAAACAGTTCCACCTGATTTGGGCAAAATTGACCCAGTTGGGGCGGGAAAGTTGACCCGGTTGGCTCTTGGCGCATAACCGGAGTGCAGTAGCATCGGGGGTGTGAATGACCCGATTCGCATCCCATATTCCCCGGATACGGTAGACGAAATGGCCGCGCTGCTGGCCCGCCATGCCTATATTGCCGACGTAGGGCTGAGCACCAGCCTCTTTCTGGCGCTGAAGATGGGTAAGGCGATCTTTCTGGAAGGGGAGCCGGGCGTGGGCAAGACGGAGGTGGCCAAAGTCCTCAGCCGCGCATTTAACGCGCCGCTCATTCGCCTGCAATGTTATGAGGGGCTGGATGTGAACCAGGCGGTGTATGAGTGGAATTATCCGCGCCAACTGCTGGAAATTCAGGCGCGACAACACACCAACGGGACGGCTCCGGCAACACGGGATATTTTTACGGAAGAGTTTTTGCTGAAACGGCCGTTACTGCAAGCCATTGACCAATCCCACACCCAATCCCCTGTGCTGCTCATTGACGAACTGGACCGTGCCGACGAGGAGTTCGAGAGTTTCTTGCTGGAACTGCTCTCCGATTTCCAGATCACCATCCCGGAAATGGGCACCCTGCGTGCCAACCATAAACCCATCGTCATCATCACCTCCAACCGCACCCGCGAAATTCACGACGCGCTGAAACGGCGCTGCGTGTATACCTGGATTGATTACCCCTCCCGCGAAAAGGAGCTGGAAATTGTGCAGCTCAAAGTGCCGGGCATTGCCGAGCGGTTGGCCGGGCAGGTGGTGGATTTTATCCAGGCGGTGCGCCGGGAGGAGTTGTACAAGCTGCCCGGCGTGGCCGAGACGCTGGATTGGGCGGAGGCGTTGGGGCATTTGAATACGCAGGTGTTGGACACAGCCGTGATCAACGCCACGCTCGGCATCATCCTCAAATATCAAGATGACGTAGACAAAATGCGCGGGCAGGCGGTAGCCAACATCGTCGCCCAGATAGAAATGTAATGGGGAGATTAAGAGATTGGTCAGTGTCATTAGTTTTTCACCATGACTACAGCGGATAAAGAAATAAACGGATTCCTCTCTGGAAATTTATCCGCTTAATTCTCCGTCCTTTGTAGTCTTAAGGGGGTGGCGAAAACTTCGTGACACTAACGAGATTGGGAGATTGGATACCGCCCAATCTCTCAATCTCTCAATCTCTCAATCTCTAATCTTCTAATGACCAACTCTACCTTCCTCACCAACCTCCTCCTCTTCACCCACCTGCTGCGCCAGGCCGGTTTTGCCGTTTCGCCGCAGCAAAATGTGGAATTGGCGCAGGCGCTGACATTGGTGGACATTGGCAGCCGTGAGCAGGTGTACCATGCGGCGCGCTCGCTGCTGGTGATGCGGCGGGAGCAGGTGGCGTTGTTTGACGCGATTTTTAATCGGTTTTGGCAGAATGGCGGCAACGGCCGTACCCAACCCCCAAAGGCCCCCCTCGCCCCCCGCCACAAACGGCAAAATCAGCAGTTCAACATCGTCACCTACATGGCCACCAAAGCGCAGGCCGCCGACCAGGAAGTGGAGGTGGTGGACAAGACACACACATTCAGCAACGCCGAACTACTGCAACAAAAGCTGTTCTCGGAGATGTCGCCGGAGGAGTTGGAGACGATTAAACGGCTGATACAAGAGATGCGCTGGCAGGCGATCCAGCGCCAGACGCGCCGGCGTGTGCCGGACAAAAACGGCGATACGCTGCGGCTGCGCCAGGTGATGCGCACGGCCGTGCGTACCGGCGGCGTCCCGTTGCAGCTATCCTGGCAAAGCCGCAAAATCAAGCCGCGCCCCCTCATCCTCATGGCCGATGTGAGTGGTTCGATGGAGCGGTACGGCCGTCTCCTCCTCCAATTTTTCTATTCCGTCTCCCACAGTTTTGGCGAAGTGGAATGTTTTGTCTTTGGCAGCCGGCTGACGCGCATCACCCATGAACTCAAGCTGAAAAACATTGACCGCGCTGTGGACGAAGCGGCGCGGCAGGTGGTGGACTGGTCAGGCGGCACGCGCATTGGCGAGAGCCTGCGCACTTTCAACCGGCAGTGGAGCCGCCGCGTACTGCGGCGCGGCGCGATAGTCCTCATCATCAGCGACGGCTGGGAGCGCGGTGATGTCTCCGTGCTGCGGCAGGAGATGGCCTATTTACAGCGGCGCAGCCACCGCCTCATCTGGCTCAATCCCCTGCTAGGGCGGGCTGGCTACCAGCCATTGGTGGAAGGCATGGCCGCCGCCCTGCCGCACATTGACGATTTTCTGCCCGTTCACAACCTGCAAAGCCTCACCGAACTCTCGTACCACCTGGGCCGCCTGAGCCAACACTGCTCCGTCCGTCCCGACATGCACATCAGAAAAGTAGATTTATCCACAGATTACACAGATGGCACAGATTTTTCATCTGCGGAATCTGTGTAATCTGTGTAATCTGTGGATGATTGATTAGAGGAGAAATGAATGATTGTTGAAGGAGAATATACGTTTGATGCGCCGCAGGATTTGGTGTGGCAGGCGCTGCAAGACCCGGATGTGTTGTCCAGTGCGATGCCCGGCGGGGAAGGGTTTACGGCCGTAGCCGAAAACGAATACGAAGGCAACCTGAACGTCAAAGTGGGGCCGGTGCAGGGCAAATTCAAGGGCAACATCAAGCTGACCGACATCGTCGCCCCGGAAAGCTACACCATGACTGTAGAGGGCAAAGGCGCGCCCGGTTTTGTGAAGGCCATCGGCAGCCTGAAGCTAACCCCGGACGGCGAGCGCACCCACATTGCCTATCACGGCGATGCGCAGGTGGGCGGCCGTATTGCCAGCGTGGGGCAGCGATTGTTAGACACCTCGGCCAAATCCATCATCCGCCAAAGCCTGGATGGGCTGAATGAGTATTTGAAAGTGCAGGTGGCCGCCCGCGCCGCTGCCCAGGCCGCAGGCGCATCGGAAGAGGAAGCGGCCGCCGCTGCCGCCCAGGTAGAAATTCCCACCTACACGCCCCCCTCGCAAACATCCGTAGCCATGAACGTTGCCAAAGATGTGGCTGGCGATCTGGTGCCGCCCCAATACCGCCCCCTGGTCATTGGCGGCGTGGTGCTGCTGGTACTGCTGATTTTGTATCTGATATTTCGGTAGGTCACGGCCGTCACTCGTCACGGCCGTTTTATCGGCTCTGGCCGGTCTCCAGATCGGGCCAGCTTCATAATTCCTAATTCATAATTCCTAATTCTCAAAAGGAGGTTCCCATGATCCCAGGTGAATTTGATTATTACGCCCCGCGCACCCTGTCCGAAGCCGTTGGCCTGCTACAACAGCTGGGGGCAGGGGCCAAAATCGTGGCCGGGGGGCAAAGTCTCATCCCCGCCATGCGTTTTCGGCTGGCCCTGCCCGAACGCCTCATAGACATCAATACCATTGATGGGCTGGAGTACATCCGCGAGGACGACGGCCATTTGATGATTGGCGCACTGACCCGCGAAGCTGATCTGGAAGAGTCGGCGCTGGTACAGGGCAAGTACCACCTGCTGGCCGACGCCGCCCGCGTCATTGCCGACCCGGTGGTGCGCAACCGGGCTACCGTCGGCGGCAATCTGGCCCACGCCGACCCGGCCAACGATCACCCGGCGGTAATGCTGGCCTACAACGCCGAACTGATCGCCCTCGGCCCCAACGGCACCCGTGCCATCGCCATTGATGACTTTTTTGTTGACCTGTTTGAAAATGCCCTGGCCGACAACGAAATCCTGACCGAAATCCGTATCCCCACGCCCGGCCCCGGCAGCGGCGGCGCGTATTACAAGGTGGAA
The DNA here is from genome assembly GCA_964581605.1 of uncultured Ardenticatenaceae bacterium. Lineage (GTDB taxonomy): Bacteria > Chloroflexota > Anaerolineae > Promineifilales > Promineifilaceae > CAADGU01. Next base: position 64,088 of record CAZOPF010000012.1, on the reverse strand, counting down.
CGGAAGGTAGGCGATTATGCGATCTCGGCAACGGCCGTGCAGCTGACAATGAGTGGCAACACCTGTACCGCGGCCCGCATCGGCCTCACCAATGTCAGCGCCGTGCCCATGCGGGCTACCGGTGCGGAACAGGCGCTTATTGGCAAACAGATCACGGACGAGGTATTGGAAGCGGCCGGGCGTGCGGCTGCGGCTGAGTGCGATCCATCCCCCGATTTACGCGGATCGGTAGCTTACAAACGAGACCTCACACGAGTGGTCACCAAACGCGCTATTCGCCAGGCTATAGAACGGGCACAAGGAGGCTAAAGATGAGCAAACATACAATCACCTTAACAGTAAATGGGGCCGAAGTTACCAAAGAAGTGGAAGCCCGCACGTTGTTGGTGCATTTCATCCGCGAAGATTTAGATTTAACAGGCACGCATATTGGCTGCGATACGACGAGTTGTGGCGCGTGTACGGTGATGATGAACGGCCGTACCGTCAAAAGCTGCACCGTCTTTGCCGTCCAGGCCAACGGCGGGGCGGTGGAAACCATCGAAGGCGTGGCCAATGGGGCCACCCTCCACCCATTACAGGAAGGGTTCTGGGAAAAACATGGCCTGCAATGCGGCTACTGCACCCCCGGCATGATCATGAGCGCCAAACATCTGCTGGCCAAAAATCCTAATCCCACCGAAGAAGAAATCCGCTGGGGCATTTCCGGGAATCTGTGCCGCTGTACCGGCTACAACAAAATTGTCGAGGCCATTCAATATGCGGCCGCCAAAATGCAGGCGGCCGAGGAGGTACCCGCATGACCACCTTTCACGATCCCACCAAACCCAAACACCTCGCCGACCGCTTTGAGAACAAACATGATGTGCCCGTGGGCGCTTCGGCCGTTGTTGCCACCACCGAAGACGTGCGCATCACCACCCCGCCGGAAATCTGCGGCATGGGCCACCGCATGAAGCGCAAAGAAGACCCCCGCTTCATCCAGGGCAAAGGCAACTACGTAGACGACATCAAACTGCCCGGAATGCTCTACATGGACATTGTGCGCAGCCCCTACGCCCACGCCAAAATCCTGAACATAGACGCCAGCGCCGCTCTGGCCATGCCCGGCGTATTGGCCGTCATCACCGGCAAAGATTTAGCCGCGCATGGCCTGCACTGGATGCCCACCCTCATGTCGGACACCCAAATGGTGCTGCCCACCGAAAAGGTGGTCTACTACGCCCAAGAAGTGGCCTGTGTCATCGCCACCAGCCGCTACATTGCCGCCGACGCCGTCGAGCAGGTGGTGGTAGATTACGAACCGCTCGATGTGGTCGTAGACCCGTACAAGGCGCTGGACGATGAAGTCATCATCCGCGACGACAAGGAACTCAAAACCAACCGCATCTGGCATTGGGAAGTGGGCGATCAGGCGGCCACCGACGCCGTATTTGCCAACGCTGCCCATGTGGTCAAACAGTATATGCACATCCCGCGCATCCATGTGGCCTCCATTGAAACCTGCGGCATGGTCGCCAATTACAACCCGGCTACGGGCAAGATGCAGCTCTACATGACTACGCAGGCCCCCCACGCCATCCGCACCGTCTTCGCCCTGGTCAGCGGCCTGCCGGAGCAAAAGATTCAGGTCATTTCGCCGGATATTGGCGGTGGTTTTGGCGGCAAAGTGCCGGTGTATCCCGGCTACGTCGTCTGCGCCGTCGCCAGTTTGCTGATTGGCAAGCCGGTGAAATGGATTGAAGACCGCAGCGAAAATTTGCAGGCGGACAGCTTTGCCCGCGACTATCACCTGGAAGCGGAACTGGCGGCCGATGCGAATGGCAAAATTGTCGGCCTGCGTGTCAATGGGCTGGCCGATCATGGCTGTGCGGATGCGGCCGCCAATCCGTCTAAATTCCCGGCCGGGCTGTTTAGCATTTGCACCGGCTCTTACGATTTGCAGGCGGCGCACGTCAATTTTGACGCCGTGTACACCAACAAGCCGCCGGGCGGCGTGGCTTATCGCTGCTCCTTCCGCGTTACGGAAGCGGTGCAGATGATTGAGCGCATGGCGGATATGATGGCCCACGATTTGAACGTGGACCCGGCCGAATTCCGCATGAACAACTTCATCAAAGCCGACGCCTTCCCCTACAAGTCGCCCACGGGCTGGGAGTATGACAGCGGCAATTACCACGCGGCTCTGCGCAAGGCGATGGATATGATTGGCTATGAAGATTTGCGCCGCGAGCAGGCGGAAAAGCGGGCGCGGGGTGAGTTGATGGGCATTGGCATTTCCAGCTTCACGGAAGTGGTGGGCGCGGGGCCGTCGCGGGATTATGACATTTTGGGCATCAAGATGTTTGATTCGGCCGAAATCCGCATCCACCCCACCGGCAAGGCGATTGCCCGCTTTGGCACCAAGTCGCAAGGGCAGGGGCATGAAACGACCTACGCCCAGATTATCGCTGAGGAGTTGGGTCTGCCCGCCAATGACATTGAGGTGGAAGAGGGGGATACCGACACCGCCCCTTATGGCCTGGGCACGTATGCCAGCCGTTCCACCCCCACGGCCGGGGCCGCGGCGGCGATGGCGGCGCGCAAAATTAAGGCGAAGGCGAAGAAGATTGCCGCGCACTTGCTGGAAGTGAATGAGGACGACCTGGAATGGCATGTGAACAAATGGCAGGTGAAGGGGTCGCCGGAACAGGCGAAAACGATTCAGGAGATCGCCTTTGCCGCCTATACCAACCATCCGCAGGGCATGGAAGCGGGGCTGGAAGCAACTGATTATTACGATCCGCCGAACCTGACTTTCCCGTTTGGCAGCTACATTTGCGTGGTGGATGTGGACAGTGGTACGGGTGAGGTGAAGGTGCGCCGTTTTGTGGCGGTGGATGATTGCGGCAACATTATCAATCCGCTAGTGGTGGAAGGGCAGATTCACGGCGGGCTGACGATGGGGCTGGCGCCGGCCTTGTTCGAGGAGATTGTCTATGACGAGAATGGGCAATGTTTGACGGGGACGTTGGCGGATTATTTGCTGCCTACGGCCGTTGAATCCCCGAAATGGGAAACCGGCCACACCATCACTCCCTCGCCGCACCATCCGATTGGCGCCAAGGGGGTGGGTGAGTCGCCCACGGTGGGTGCGCCCCCGGCCATTGCCAACGCGGTGGTGGATGCGCTCTGGCATCTGGGTGTGCGCCACATTGATATTCCGATTACGCCGGAGAAGGTGTGGCAGGCGTTGCGGGATGCGGGTGTGACGGAGTAATTCAGTAATTGGGTAATTGGGTGAATGCCCAATTACCCACTACACGTCAGTTTCATTCTCAAAAGCTGGAGCGGAGGTTAGCAAGCAAGTCTGGCCGCCTGGGCCGTCTAGCAAAACTTTGAGCTGGCGCAAGAAGTTTCGGCCAATGAGGAAACGAGTGTTATCGGCAAAGGTTTGGACAATGACTGGGAAAGATTGTCCTGTTTGGGGAACGAAAATTTCGGCTTCGGCCTCAATAAATTGGATGATCTGACCGATAATTGTCGAGCCTTGTGAACTGACTTGATGAGACAGACTCCATAAATGAAATTTCAGACGTACAAAAAGGTCGAAAGGGATCAGAATGTCACCACTGTAGCCGGTATCTAGCTGGATCAAATCCTCGGTTTCGTGGTGAGATTGACCCAGTAGATTTCGTAACTGGATACCGATTGCCACCCGATCTGGCGTCGGCCAACAGACTAATCGAACGCCATCTGCCATCCCAACTCTACCTCTTGAGGATAATTGCGCCCCATTTGCATGACGATACGGTGTCTGGCGTCCATCGCCAGATGATTAACATCTTGAATGGAATCACCGACGCCCTGCAAACGGCCGTGTGCAATCACAATCCATTTGCCGTTGTATTGTTCTTCTAGTTCGGTTTGTAGTTTTGTAAAGGCTTGATTGTTAATTTTTTCTTCGATTTCAATGGCGCGTAAATGGTTCTCGGCCAACCACAGTTCGACTGCTTCAACGAGGGCGCGTTGGGTGTTGTCACGGCCGTAAATGGATTCGGCCGTTTGCACAAATTTTTCCTGTAAACGAGGCGGAAGTTCAGAAATTAACATAGGATCAATCTCCAAATGTAATCATACTGGCATTATAACAAAAAGTGCCAGAAACGAGGTGCGATATGTACGACGATTTTTTTATGAAGGCACATGAGTTGGTGCAGGCGGGGATGCCGTTTGTCACGGCCGTGCATACAATTGACAAATGAAATTAGAACAAATCCAAAAGCTGGTCAAAGAAGGCAAATACTTTTACTATACTCACGCGCTGACAGAAGCAAAAAAGGATGGCGTAGAACCGGAAGATGTTATCACTGTCATTCTTCATGGTGAAATTATTGAGGAGTACGAAGATAGAAAGCGCTTATTGGTTTTTGGACATATGGCGGGTGGTTTGCCACTTCATGTGGTTTGTGATTACTCGAATCCAGATGTGGTCATTGTTCCGACGGTTTATATTCCAGATCGCCGCGAATGGATCAAATTTCGGATTCGGAAATCGGCTCCTGGAAAAAAATGAACAAGCACTTTATTTGCCCTGAATGTGGTCAGCAAACAATGGATGGCGTGACAGAAGTTACCTACGAGGTAGAGGGTACGGCCGTGACCATTAAAAACGTTCCCGCCCAAATTTGTCCAAATGGGCATAGCTATATTGAAGGTTTTACTGCGGAAAATGTCAATCGCCTGGTCAATCGTGTGGTTGAGGATGTGAATGCCTATTCCAAAACGGTAGCAAAACAACCTGCCAAAGCTCGAGAAGTTGTTATTGCTGCATAGGAGTGAACCATGTACGATGATTTTTTTGCAAAGGCGCATGAATTGGTGCAGGCGGGGGTGCCATTTGTCACGGCTGTCGTCGTGCGTTCCGAAAAGCCGACATCGGGTAAACCGGGCGATAAGGCGATCATCACGGCTGATGGGGTGATGCATGGCTGGATTGGCGGCAGCTGCGCCCAGCCGACGGTGGTGAAGGAGGCGCTGAACGCGCTGCGGGCCGATGAAGCTCGCCTGATTCGCCTCTCGACAGAGCCGGCGGCGCAGACAGCGCGGGCAGGGGTGCTGGATTTGCCGATGGCTTGCTACAGCGGCGGTACGCTGGAGATTTACCTGGAGCCGCAGCAGCCACGACCCCGACTGCTGGTGGTGGGCGCGCTGCCGGTGGCGCAGGCGTTGGTGGCGTTGGGGCGGGCGATGAATTATCAGGTCGTCGCGGTGGATTTGGATGGCGGCGGTGAGGCTTTAGCCGACGCCGACGTGGTGCTGACTAATCTGGATGAGGTGGTGGGGCAGCTACGGCCGTACACCTACATCGTCGTCGCCACTCATGGCAATTATGACGAACTGGCGCTGGCGAAAATCCTGCCCGCGCAGCCAACCTATGTGGGGCTGGTCGCCAGCCCGAAGCGGGCGGAGGCGGTGCGCGATTATCTGCGGATGCAGGGGATCACGGAGACGGAACTGCTGTCACTGAAAGCGCCGGCCGGGCTGGACATTCAGGCGCGGCGCGGCGACGAGATTGCCCTGAGCATTATGGCGGAGATTGTGCAGCGGCGGCGCAGCGCGGAACTGCTGGATTTGGCGCTGTTTAAGGGGGAGACGGCCGTGAAGGACACGGGCATTGAAGCAACGGGCGTTGAAGCAACGGGCGTTGAAGAAGCGCATGTTCATGGGGGCCATACGGCCGTCAACCATGTGATTGAATTGGGGATGGTTTCGGTGGGTACGGCCGCTGCTACTGCGCTCAATACGGCCGTGGCCACTGCCATTGACCCCATCTGCGGCATGGAAGTGGACATGACCACTGCCAGATACACCTTTGCCCATGAAGGCACGACCTACTACTTTTGCTGTGCGGGTTGCCAGGCTACTTTTCAACGGCAGCGGATGGGAAGCGAATAAACGGATAGGTGACCATCGGATCACGGGTCACGCATCACGTCCCTAATCCTCCAATCCAATTAGCCCTTCTCTGATGGCATATTTCACCAGGTCTACGCGGCTGTGCAGATTCAGTTTGCGCATGATGTTTTCGCGGTGGCGGCCCACCGTTTTGGTACTGATGACCAGTTTGTCGGCGATTTCCGGGTTGGTCAGCCCCTCGGCAATGAGGGTGAGCACCTCTTGTTCGCGGGGGGTGAGTTCATTGGCGGGTGGGGAATCAGCGGCGCGGGGCTGGCCCAGGTAGCTTTGCACCAGGCGGGCAGCCAGTGAAGGGTAGAGGAAGACCTGCCCCTGGCTGACGGTGCGGATGGCGCTGACCAGTTCGTCGGGGGCGGCGCGTTTGGGCACGTAGCCGGATGCGCCAGCCCGCAGCATTTCAAAGAAGTATTGGTCGTCTTCGTGCATGGTCAGGGCGAGCACGGCCGTACTTGCCGACATGCGTTTGATTTCCTTCGTGGACTCAATCCCGTTCATATCCGGCATTTGAATATCCATCAAGACCACGTCTGGCCGGTGCAGCCGCACCTGGTGGATGGCCTCCGTGCCTGATTCGGCCTCGCCGACGATACGCATGTCCGGCTGCGCCTGCAGCAACATGCGCAGGCCGGAGCGCACCACGGCGTGGTCATCAACGAGGAGGAGGCGGATGGGAGTGGACATTTTGAGTGAGTGAGCGGTTAGCAGTGAGCGGTCAGCAGTTAACTGTTTACTGCTAACTGCTTACTGCTTACTAATTCTTCAACCAAAGGAATACATATATCAACGGCCGTGCCCTGACCGGGCGTCGAATTTATCTGGCAACTGCCGCCGACGAGGGCGACCCGTTCCTGAATGCCCAGCAAACCCCAGGCGCGGCGGGGTTGGGTGGCGGCAAAAACTTCGTCAGGCTGGAAGCCACGGCCGTCATCCTGGATGTGAAGTTGCACCATTTCCGGCGCAAACGTCAAGAGTACGGCCACATTTTCGGCGGCGGCATGTTTGGTGATGTTGGTCAACGCTTCCTGGGCAATACGGAAAACAATGGTTTCGATGTCGGGCGGCAGGCGGCGGCTACGGCCGTACACGGTTAATTTCGCATTCACGCTGCTGTGTGCCTGGAAGGTTTGCACCTGATTTTGCAAGGCTGGCACTAAACCGAGATCGTCCAGGAGGGACGGCCGTAAATCCCGGATCAAGTCGCGTAAATCGGCGAGCGCCTGGGTACTCATTTGTTTCAGTTCTACCAGTTGTTGCGCCGCCAGGGTGGGATTGCTTTTCACTGTTTCAGACACAGCGGCAAAACCCAATCCCAACGCCGTCAGCGCCTGCCCTGCGCCATCGTGCAAATCGCGGGCAATGCGCTGCCGTTCCCGCTCCTGCACGGAGACAACCTGGTGCAGCAGTTCGCCGCGCAGCACCTCCCGCGCCTGGCTTTCTTCATAGCGGGTGGCGTTTTCAATGGCGATGCTCAGCAGCCCGGCGACAGTGCCCAGCAGGGAGAGGTCACGCCCGGTGAGCGCCGTGACTTCTGGCTGGATGTGCAGCACCAGGCTGCCAATCACCCGATCACGTACCGAGAGCGGCCAGCCGATGGCGCTTTCACCGTTGACCGTCAGGATGGCGCCATCCTGTAGCAGGCTGTTTTGGGGCAGGGCAATCAGGTTGCCATTTTGGGCGCAAATGGGCACGGCCGTGGCCTCAATTTCGCGGGTGATGGCGCGGGCCTGCACACAGGGCTGGTTGGCCTGGCAGTCCAGGTGGCCGGGGCAGGCGGCACATTCTAAGGGGCGGCCCGATTTTTGGCGCAGCACGATGATGCCCCGCGTAAACTGGGGCAGGCTGGCGCTGATCTGGCTGATGGCCTGGGCCAACAATGTTTTCTTGTCCAGGGTGGCGGCCAGGGTGCGGGAGAGGGTGAAGAGCAGGGTGAGGTCTTGCACGGCCGTTTGTAATTCCCGGTTTAAACTCTCCATCTCCTGGCGCGATTGTTCCTGCACGGCCAACGCCTGTCGCTGCGCCGCCAGCCGTTCTTCGTTGGCGCGGGTCAGGTTACGCTGCCGTTCCGTCTCAAATGCTCGCAAAGCACGAATGACAAAAAAGGCGATCAGGGTGGCCATGACGGCCCGGAACAACTGCACCGGAATGCCAAACCATTGTAAAAACAGTTCAGTATTGACGACGTTAGCGGGAAAGAAGAAACTGGGGGCGGTAAAAATTTGCCCAACCAGCCCATACAACACCAGGGCCAACGCTGCCCGCAGCAAATCACGGCTGGTCTCGTGCAGGTTATTGGCGCGGAAGGTGCGTTGTTCCAGCACAATGGCCCAGGCGGCCAGCAGTGCGCCAGGGATGGCCAATGTGTAACGCGCCAGAACGTCTACGGCCGTCAGAAATTCCTCATGCCCCGGTTGGTAGAGCCATTGGGTAACGAGGACGCTGAGCAGCCAGACGGCCGTGAGCGCCCCGGCAGCCCCATAAGCCAGCAGTCGCTCCCTTTTGTAATTTTCATGGGTGGCAAATATCAACTGCACGCCAAAAATGACCAGGCACATGAAGGATATGACCAGATGCCCCAACCGTAGTTCGTCCGAAAGCAGCCAGGCGGGAATATCGGTAGCTCCGGCTGCGGCCAGCCGTTGGAACATCTCAAACCATTCGTGTAGCCCGTGCAAAATGCCAAACGCGGCCAGAAAGCCCAGAGCATGCGCCAGCCGCAGCGTGGAGGCCCGCCGCGACTCCAGCCAGACGATCAGCCCCAGGCAGAAAAACGCCAGGCCGTAGAAGAAATACACGCCGATGATGTTTTGCTGGAAGAAGGAAGAGATAGTGTCCATTTGCTGGTAATCGGACCATTACTGGTATGCACGATAGACGCTTTTATGGGGTGTAAACAGTTGGTATTGGCACAAATCCAGGGTGAGGATTGTCACCTTTTAGGTTGCGTGATCAGGATGAAAAGTCGGCAAGGAGCTGGAGTAATTGTGGTTTGATTCGCGGAATATCATTCTGCACCACATTCCACACGATGGTCAGGTCAACATCGTCATACCCATGAATGATGCGATCTCGCATTCCAGCCATACCTTTCCAGGGAATGTCGGGGTATTGATCTCGGACTGTTTCTGGCACGTGTTTGGTGGCCTCACCAATGATTTCCAGAGCACGCATCACAGCGAAGTTGATACGGAAATCGGCTTCAAATTCTGTGACTGAAATTCCTTCAACCAATATCTCGGCCTTTTGCATGGCATCGAGAATGTCATCAATATAATCGAGGAACTCGTTGCTCATATTGGCTCGATCTCTTGCAGAATATGTTGACCAATACGAGGCTTGAGATTGGTTTTTAGGGTGACATCTACTTCTGTATTTAGCTGCGCAGAGAGATAGGCTTCCAGTTCCACGAGATCGATCAGGCTGATTTTGGGTGGCCGTTCTACATCAATTAACACGTCAAGATCGCTATCGGCCTGCTGCTCGCCGCGAACGTAAGAGCCAAACAAGGCCAGTTCCACAATGCCGTAACGTTCGGCCAGGTATGGTTTCTGCGCTTTCAAGATCTCTTTAATTTCTGCCAACGTCATCATGGCAAAATTATACCATACAACCACTACCGATTACCGTCCCACGCCTGCCACCACATGGTACGGCCGTCAGTAATAACTTCTATCGTGCCCAGTTCGTCGGTGCGGAGGACGGCCGTGCCCCTTTCCGCCGCTCGTGCCAATACCTCTGGGTGCGGGTGGCCGAAGCGGTTATCGGCCCCGGCGGAAACGACCATGATGTGGGGCTGCACGGCCGTCAGGAACGGCGCTGTGCTGGATGTGCGCGAGCCGTGATGACCGGCCTTGAAAACGAGTGATTGCAGCGGATACCCATTTTGCAGCATGGCCGTTTCCCCTTTTTCCTCGGCGTCGCCGGTGAGCAGCAAAGAGAAGTCGCCGTAAACCAGGCGGAAGGAGACGGAATTGTCGTTGCGATTTTGCGCGTCCAGTTCTGCGCCCGGATGTACCATTTCCAGCCGCACGCCGTCGCCAATTGCAACCATCTCCCCGGCCATCGCCCGGTGCAGCGGTGTTTGCTGCGCTGCCGCCGCCTGGAGCAGCGCCGCATAAACGGACGAGGCGTCTGCTTCCGCGCCATCGGTGATGAGCTGTGTGATCTGGTAACGGCCGTACAACTCCACCAGTCCCGCCACATGATCCGCATCCGGGTGGGTGGCGACCATGAGGTCAATAGTACGATCCCAAAAAGGCATTTGTCGCCCTAACTGGTCATTGAGAACGGATGGATCATTACCGCCATCCACCAAAATCTGGCGGCCGGTGGGCGTCTGGATGAAGATGGCGTCCCCCTGGCCCACATCGAGAAAAGCGACATGCAATTTGCCATCGGGTTGGGTGGCGGCCCAACTGAAGACGAGGATGGCGAGTACGGCCGTACCCCCTACCAGCGTTCGCATCCCCCAATTCGGCCGCAGGTCGGCCAGCAGCCGTTGGCGGCGTTCCGGCTCTTGGCGTGCCAGATAGGTGAGGGCGGCAATCAGGCCATAAAAGGCCAGCACCCAACCCCAACTGACATTGACGGGTACGGCCGCATACGGCACGGCGGCGAACAGGCGCACCAGCGCAATGGTGTACGTGAGCGGCAGCCAGGCCACCCAGGCTATCGGCTGGGCAATGGTCGGCGAAGCCAACCCGACCAGCGTCGCCAATCCACCCCAGGTCATCACGGCTGGCTGCACGGGCAGGACAAGGGCATTGGCCGGCAGACTGATCAGCGACAACTGCTGGAAATAACCGATCATCAGTGGTAGCGTCAACACCTGCGCCGCCAGGGTAATGACCACCGCCTCAGACAGAATCCCCATCACCCGCCGCGCCTGCTGCCGGGACATGAGACGTTGTAACTGCCGATCTGTCCATTTGGTGAACGGGTCGGCGTAGAGCATCAGGCTGAGGGTAGCCATGAAGCTGAGTTGAAAGCCGATGTCCCAGAGCGTGAATGGGTTGACCAGGGTCATCAGAAAACCGGCGGCAAAGAGGGAGGCGAAGGCATAATTCGGCCGTCCCAGCCAGCGTTGGGTGAAAAGGTAAATGATGCCCATAATGGCTGCCCGCACCACTGAAGCATCAGCCCCAACGAGAATGGTGTACAGCACAATGCCGGTAACGGCAAATACGGCCGCGCCGCGCCGCCCTAAAAACGGTTCGCCAACGCTGACCAGAATGGCGATGAGGATGGCGATATTGAAGCCGGAGATGGCGATGATATGGCTGAGGCCGGTGGTGCGGAATGCTTCTTGCAGGTCAGGCGGCAGGCCGTTGTCGTTGCCGAGCAGGATGCCGGTGAGCAGGGCGGCCTGGGGGTTGGGCAAAAGCTGGTTGATGGTGGCCTGGGCGCGGGCTTTGAGGGCGTAGATGGCATGGTAGAGCGGTTGGCCTTGCTCTTCGGCCAGGATGGTGACGCGGGGCAGATTCATCAGGCTGTGGACGCCTTGCCGCGCCAGGTAATCTTTGTAGTTGAAGTCACCTTCGGTGGGGGGTGTTTCCAGCGTGCCGTTGAGCTGCACTTTCGCGCCGTAGGGGATGGGTGGGAAGCGGAAGGTGCGTACTTGAATGAGGCCGGTGACGGGCACGGCCGTGCCATCATCCAACTCAACCTGCTCCACTGCTACCCGCAAATTGATGGAACGGTCACGCACGTCTGGCTCGTTGGCCACAATGCCGGTGAGGGTGATGGCGCTCTCGCCGTTGTAATAGGCGATGTGGGCGGGGGCGATGGTGGGCTGCACGGCCGTGTACCGTACCCCACCACATGCCATCATCCCCAGGCAGGCGAATAGCACAGCGGCCGTGCGCTGCCGCCGCAAAAACAATGCGCCCATGAAGGCCAGAGCGCCAGTTGCCAGCCAGTATGAGGGGGGTACGGCCGTGAACCGCGACGCCAACCAGATACCCAAAAACCAGGCGGATACCAGATAAACCAGCAGCACGATTCTGACCTCCTCTTTACCAGGGGTGGCGGGTTGCAAGTTGCATGTTGCAGGTGATCAAAACCAATACTTGCCACCTGCCACTTACCACCTGCTACTTGCCACCTTAAGCCTTTGGCAGTATAGATTGCAGCAACTCTACGGACGGCGGGCATTTTAGCGTGTTGGGTAGTACCGGGCAAAAATGAAAATGGGACGCGGAGGAACACGGATGAACGCAGATTTTCTCTATCTCGATCTCTGCCTTTCCGTGCCTCTGCGTCAAATCTGGTAGGAGTAAACAGGATGGATAAGAAGTTGGTGCAGGAGCAATTTGGGGCACATGCGGCGGCGTATATCCACAGTAAACCCCATGCCAAAGGCGAAAGTTTGGGACGCTTAGTGGAACTGGTGGCGCCGCAACCGGATTGGCAGGTGTTGGATGTGGCCACGGGAGCGGGGCATACGGCGTTTGCCTTTGCTCCCCTGGTGGGGCATGTCTGGGCGACGGATATGACGGCCGAGATGCTGGACATTGCGCAGCAGCAGGCGGCGGCACGCGGGTTGGCGAATGTGACGGCCGAATATGCCGAAGCGGAGGCGCTGCCTTATGCGGACGGCCGTTTCCATTTAGTTACCTGCCGTATTGCCGCCCACCATTTTGCCGATGTGGGCCGGTTCATGGCGGAGGCGGCGCGGGTGTTGCGGCCGGGTGGGGTGCTGGCGGTGGTGGATAATGTGGTGCCGGCGGGGCCGGCCGGTGATTATGTCAATGCGTTTGAGAAATTGCGCGATCCCAGTCACGGCCGTTGCCTGAGCCTGGCGGAGTGGGAAGAGGCGTATCAGGCGGCGGGGCTGGTCCTGACCCAGGCGGAGACGTTGGACAAGAAAATGGAATTTGCGCCCTGGGCGGCCCGGCATGATGCGGTGATGCAGCGTTACCTGCGGGCGATGTTGACGGAAGTGAAGGGGGAGGCAGCGGAATTTTTACGGCCGTCCATCACCGAGGAAGGTATGACGTTTTATTTGCGGGAGGGGATTTTGATGGGGCACAGGTAAGGTGAGGGTTAACAAACGTTCCCTGCGAGCAGGCAAGCTGCCGTCTGGTTGTGGGGGCGTACAGCCGCGCTTCTTCACCCCTTCACCGCATTCCAAGATTATGTTAAACTCACGGCATGGCCACGGATATCCAGCAGTTTTGGCAGGCAGTCGAAACTGCCACCGACCCCACCGCATATAAACCGGCACGCCACACGGCCGTCACCGCCACCCGCCTCGCCAACCGCGAAGAAACCTATTACGTTCTCAAACAACCAGAGCGCAAAACATATGTGCGCCTGTCGGAAGAAGATTACGCACTGTGGTGGCAGATGAACGGCCGTCTACGCATCAAAGACCTGCTTTTCTACAGCCTCAAACGATATAAAAACCTGCCCGTCGGCCACTTTACCACTGTCGTCAATGAACTGCGGCAGGGTGGCTTTTTGCAAGATCAGCCTGTTAACCTGTATGACCAGATTGAAACGCAGTTGCGGGTTCGTGCCCCAGAAAGCCGGGGGCGGCGGCTGCTCAACGGCTTTTTACACACCGAGATCGCCCGCAGTGGGCTAGACCCCACCTTTCGCAAGCTGTATCGCTGGTTACGGCCGTTGTTCCACCCGATTGTCCAAATGTTGCTGCTGCTTCTGGTGCTGTCTGGTGGGTTATTGTTTGCCGTGTTATATGCCGATCACGTTTTCACCCTCACCAGCAGTGGGTACGTAGCGGCTGCATCGCTCATCCTCGCCAATCTGGTTGTCATTGGCCTGCACGAACTGGCCCATGCCCTGACCACCAAACATATTGGTCGGGAACTGGATCGGGGTGGCTTTTTGCTGTATTGGGGACTGCCCGCCTTTTTTGTGGATACCCGCGACACCTGGCTGGCGACCAGCCGCCAGCGTATCCTCGTCTCCTGGGCCGGGCCATATTCCGGGCTGCTGTTGGGCGGGTTGTTGGGGTGGCTGCTGACGGCCGTGACCTACTTCCTGCCCACCGCCGCCAACACCATCTGGGCCACCTTCCTCTATCAAATTGCCTTTCTGGCCTACTTCAGCGTCCTCATCAATCTCAACCCTTTGCTGGAACTGGACGGTTACTTCATCCTCATGGATTGGCTGGAAATGCCTGGCCTGCGCGGCCGGGCCTTCCGTTTCTGGCGCGAAGAGCTGTGGGGCAAAGTGAAAGCCTCGGCCAGCCCGCGCCAGTTGTGGCGAGAAATGGAAACACATGAGCGCCTTTTCCTCTATTTTGGGGCGCTGGCTTTTGTTTATTCGGTTTTTGCCTTGTGGCTGGCAGTGAACTTTTGGCGTTTGCGGTTAGTCCCATTTGCGGAAACGTTATGGGGGAGTGGGATTTGGGGGCGGGTGACATTGGTGCTGCTGACGGCCGTTATCCTCATCCCCACCGCCTATTTCCTGGGATTGCTGCTTTACGGCCGCATCCAGACTGCCCTGCGCTGGCTGGCAAATCGGGATCTGCTGGCCCGCCCTGATGTACTGGCTCTGCTCACCGGATTTCCCATTATGGTGGGTCTGCCACTGCTCTGGCTGCTGCTGGGGCGGCTGCCCGCCGGTTATATCTGGCAGCCCATTCTCATCTGGCTGCTCTATCTGGTGGTTGCCGTGGAACTGGCCTTTGTGGCCCGGCAGCTTGCTGGCTCCCGTTTTCAATGGGTGTTGTGGGCACTGGCCGCCGCACCGCTGGCATTGTCATTGGCCTATATAGCTGCCGGTCTGGCGGCCGACATCTGGCGTGATCTGGCGCTGATGGTGGCGGCGGCGGCCGTTCTGTCCGCTGGCATTGTGGCCTGGTTCACCCTCAATCCCAGCCATTTACCACGTGCTGACCGGCTGTTGGTGGGCGGTATTTTCCTGGGTGGGTTGGCGACCTTTGGTGCGCTCTGGTCAGTCAGCCCGGCTATGGTATTGGCAGACGGCCGTTGGTTAGCTGCTGCTTTTATTATTTCTTGTGTCACCTTTGGCCTGCTGTTTATGGCCCCCATCCTGCTTAATTTCTGGCGTTCCCGCTTTGCCCTGCCCTGGGTTTTGCTGCCGGTGGCCATCGCGCTCACCCCCTGGCTGCTGACATTCCCGCCGCTGGCCGGGCCGCTGCTGCTGCTCTGGTTATTGGCTGCCACGCTCTATCTGCTGTTGGGTATGCTGGCTCAATTTGCCCGCCATGAAACGGCCGTGCCGCTGGCAGGCGCCGCTACATTTGGCGAACGGGAGCGGCTGGTGGCCGGGTTTAACCATTTCATGGCTGCCCTGTTTGCCAGTTATGAAGCGGTGTTTGGCGGGCGGCAGTTAGTGGCTATTCAGGCGGAAATCCTCAAGGCCGGGCCGCTCGACCCTGACCTGAGCATTTTGCAAATTGCTGAACGTGCCCGCCACGCTTTACTGCTGGTGGTGGATCGGCTGGATGATCTGGCGGGCACGCCGTTCACCCGCAAGGCCGGGCAGGCAGCCTATGACAGCCTGCCCTGGTTGGAGGCGGAGACGGTGGCGCGGCATGTGCTGTCACGCACACAATGGGGGGCGGGGCTGGCGCAGGGTTTCATCCGTGCCCGCGATCACCGGGCGGAACTGGTGCGGCAGGCGGATATTTTTGCCGGGTTAGACCAGGAGGGAGTGCAGGCGGTGACGGCCGTGATGCAATCCCGCACCGTGCGCAAAAATAGCGTTCTGGCCCACGCCGGGCGTGAGGTGGAGCATTTTTGTCTGGTGGATAGTGGTGAAGTGGGCGTATTTCACGACGATCAACCGGTGGCCACGCTGCATAGCGGAGGTTATTTTGGCACGGGCGCGTTGGCAGGGCAGGGGCAGCACACCTTTACCTATCGGGCGTTGACAACGGCCGTACTCTTCACCATTCACCGCGATGATTTTGACCCCCTGCTCCGTGCCGACACTACCCTGGCGCAGCAGGTGAGTTCCGGGGCACAAACACGCGCCCTGCTGCGGCGCATGTCCCTTTTTAGCGGCCTCAGCCCGCAAGAGTTGGCCGCGCTGGATGCCCGCCTGCAAAAACGGCATGTGGACGCTGGAGAGATTTTTGTGCGCCAGGGCGAACCACGCTCTTATCTGTTTATTGTGGCTGAGGGATCGGTGGAACTGTTTACCCTGGAAGATGGGCAGGAGCAGGTGGTGGGGGTTTTAGGGCCGGGTGAACATTTTGGTGAATATGCGTTGTTTGCCGATACGCCATACCATGCCAACGGCCGTGCTCGCCTGAATACAGAACTCTTGCTGCTGGACGAAGCCCATTTTGATGAACTGGTGGCCCATTGTGAGCAGATGACGCAATATGTGGAGCAGCTGGGCAGCGGCCGTCTGCTGGCCGCCCAACGCCATACAGCTTTGCCGTCGTAAGAAGTATCCCAGCAGCGTCAGTTGGGTGCGGCCGCATAGGTGAGCAGCCGCAGCCCCTCCAGGCGGACGGCTTCTGGATAGAGCGTTTTATAGATGTGGCAGTTGGGTGATTTAACATCAAAGCGGCCAGTAGCCCGGTGGGTCACTAAAGGGCAGCCGCCAGTACACCAATGTTTCCAGTCACATTGTTTGCATTCCTCTTTGTCTTCAACCGATATATTTTGAATTCCTATCTGATCGGCCCGTATCCATGCCAGAGGGTCGGGGGCGGCGGTGGTGGTGATGGGCTGTGCCATGTGCATCTGGCACTTGCTCACATTGCCCTGATAGTCAAAAACGAGATAACTATGCCCTACGCCGCAGGTTCGCAGGTGAGGTGTGGCCAGGTTGGCGCGGTCAATTAATGAAGCTAACAGGCTATGGCGCGGTAATTGTTTTTTGATGATCTGAAAGGCGGCCAACAGGTGGGTGATGATGTTTTCTTCTTCCAATGCCAGTTCTTTATGAGAAGCAGATAGTTCGTTTTCCCGGTAGAAATTGAGGCTAAATGGCAGCTCTTGGCTCAGGAGCCAGGCAACCAGATCGGGCAAACCGGCCGCGCTACGGCCGTTGATGGTGACGGAAATATCAGGCGTTAAGCCCACTGCCAGGGCGGTTTTAATGCCGCGCACGGTGTCATCAAATGTGCCATGACCACCGGCATACGGCCGTTGTTGATCATGGAATTGCCCCAGGCCATCGAGTGAAATCATCAGGCGCAGGTTTAGATGATGCAAATGAGTGACCATTTCTGGGGTTAATAATGTGCCATTGCTTAACACCACGCCGTCTAAAGATATGTCATGTGTATGCGCGAGTTGGTGCGCGTATTGCTGCAAGGTGATAATGTCTGGAAAACGGAGTAATGGCTCACCACCGGCATATTTGAGTTTGACCTGGCGGTAATGGTGTTGCACGGCCGAGCGAAAGGTAGCGTCAATAGCGGCGTGTCCAACCGCTAACGGCATATCCACTCGTTTATGTGGCAGGTAGCAGTAGGCGCAGCGCAGATTGCATCTATCTGTGAGGTGTAACCAGGCGGTTAATGTTTCTGGATGTTCTACAAGTGGCGATGGTTTATCTTCTGCGTGAACCAGGTGGCGCAGGTGAATCATCTGGTTGAGGAACTCTTTGATGACCTTTTCGCCCCAGAAGTTCTGCCAAACGGGTAAGGATTCGTCTGGTCGGTGTGGTTCTTTAAAAAAGTGGGCCAGGTTTAAGGCTGATTGATTAAGAACGATAGGAGCAGCATCCTGGGCGACGGCCGTATAGTATTCTGGTGTGATGGCAAATGTGCGAAAGGAGTCGGCCAGCCGGTAACGGCCGTTACTGTCGTGATCGCTACCCTCCATATTGGGGCGACGGGCAGGCGTTGTGGCCACACAGGCACAATCACATTGACCTTCGCCAGCTCTGGCCGTGTCTTGCTGTGGATCATAAAGGAGGTGTGGCGGAGGTGGGGTACGGCCGTTATCATTCATCTTTTTCTCCTTCTCGTTGCCATCGGCCAAATACAATCAATGCTTCCGGGAATTTTCTTACCAGTTCCGCATGATCATGCCAATACTGAATCATATCACGACCCAACCGGGAACGCAGGCGACGGCCGTCTTGGCATTGCTGCAAATGTTCATCCGAGCGGCGTATTTGCGCGCCCACCGTGTATGGCCGGTGAACCTCATTGGCCGCAATCAGGCTGAATCCTTTTTGATAAGCGGCCAAAGCGGTTTCATATTGGCCGGCACAGATAGCCAGATCGGCCAGTTTGCGGTAAGCAGAGCCGTGTAATCGCCGCGCCTCATCCCCTTCACGACTGGCATACAAAAGCTGGTGACGTTCACTCAATTCCTGCCAACGCTGGAAATCGCCAAAGGCCCAGATGAGTTCCAGGTTGTCTACAAAGCTGCGATAATCATGGTTATTATCCCCTATCTCCTGGCTCAGGGTTTCACAACGAAGCATATGGTCGTGGGCTTCTGCCAGTTGCCCCCGCACCCAGTGAAGTTTGGCCTGTTCAAACAAGATGCGCGGTTGAAGATTTTTAGGGCTGTTTTCGGCCGCTTCTGTCAGGTCTTCCTCGGCTCTATCCAATTCATTTTGCAGGCGCAAAACGGACGCCCGGCCGCAAAGGACGGTGCTGATCCATTCCACATCGTTTTCACTGCGAAAGATATTCAGTGCTTTGTTGTAATGGGTCATAGATTCAGCAAGCTGATCGAAGCGACGATAAATTTCACCCAGGTTACTGTGTGTGGCACCCATGCCACGGCCAAAACCAATCTCTTCCCACAGGTCTAAAGCCGTCAGGCAATTATCCAGGGCTGCCTGCTGCTGCCCTTTGTAAGCGTTCACATAGCCCATGTTGTTTAATATCCAGGCGACACGTTTTTGGTCATTCAATTCAATGCAAATCTGATACGCCTCTAAATAGTCGGTCAGGGCTGCCTCCAGGTCGCCTTGTAAGCGATTGGCCCAACCGCGTGCATTGAGGGCACGGCCCAGCCAATCCTGTAAATGATGGTCGTGGCAAAGCTGCACGGCCGCTTCAAAATCAGCAATACCATCTTTGAATTTGCCCAGTCGGATGCGCACATTGCCACGTTGAATGAGGGTGTCGGCCGTTTGTTCCGGCTGTGTAATTTTGCTCTCCAGGATGGCGGTTGCTCTTTCCTCAGCCTCGACGAATGAGCCTGTATCAAGCCAATACTTCACCCGGCGGTTATCTATTTCATAACGCTGTTCAGGCGAAAGATCATCCATCTGGCGTTCCATCTGTTCCAGCAGTAGTTCACGCACAGCAAACCTGTAAGCGTCCGTGGCCTCATCGAATATCGTGGCGAACGTCTTAACGCCTTGGTCCGGGTCCACAAACATGGTGTGATACAAAAGCTGCTCGCGTACTTCCCATAACTCCCGTTCAATCGTCTGGCGTGCAGTAAAAGCGTTCAGTTCAGCCTGAACATCCCCTTTGTCCTGGGCCATTTTCTCAGCGTTTATTTGTTCTTGTATTTGGGCAGTCAGGATGGCGATACGTTTCTGTAAATAGGTCACCGTTAATCGGCTCTGGCTGCGCTGCCGCTCCTCGTCAGTGTCAATGGTGGGCCAGACATGTTCCCGAACCATACGCCGCATTTCGTCGTGGAGGGAAATACGGCCGTCTGGCAGCGACTTCACAAAAACATAGGATAGTGCTTCCTGAAATAACTTGTGAGCATCCGCCTCTGGCAAATGGAGCAAGGCGCTTATCATTTCCTGGTTAAGCGGATATACACGAGCCATCAATAAGGTCAGCCGGTCTATTGGTTTGCGGATTTCCCCAATGTGGTTTACCAACTGGACTTCAAACTCGGCTTGTTGTGCCTGTAGCTCCTGGTCACTCAGGGGTTCGATCATCCAGGGCAGGGGCAGGTCACGGGCCAGCCATTCCACCGCCAGATCAATGAGAATGGGGCGGCCTTTTGACAAGACGACCAGTTTGTCGGCCAACGCTGGATCTATCGTGTTGTGAATCATCTGCTGCTTTTGGTCCAGATATTGCCGACCTGTCTGGTGGCTGAAAGGCTGCAAATCAATCAGGATGGCGTCGTTGCCTAAATCTGCCTGTAGCTGGTGAAAATAGTGGTCTGCCTGACGGCCGGCCAGAAAAAACACGGCATTTTTAGCCTGCAAAATCAACGCCGTCAGCCGATGCCATACTTCCTTGCTTTCAAACTTATCAATGGTATCTAGTAACAAAATGATGCGTTGTTGGGCTGAAGCCTGGTTGAAATTTTCAATCAACTTATGCCGCACCAGCTCATTCTGATGCTGCAAAATCTCCAGGCTGACATCGGCCGCTTCCATTTTGTGGAAATCCAACAGGCCCCGCAGGTATGGTTCAAAGGCGCTTTCACTGAGGCGGCGGGCAATACGGCGCTCTACATTTTCGGGCAGATGCAGCGCCCGGTCATCAAAATCAATCACTTCTGCTACCAGGTATGATTGGTTTTCACCATCGGCATAGCGCTTGTAAATTTCAGTTAGCAGGCGTGTTTTGCCAATGCCTCCTGGCCCGTTGAGGAACACCGCCTTGCGTGTGCCCCATTGGTTTACTACTTTTTCAATACTGGCTAATTCTTTATCACGGCCGATCAGCTCTAATTGTCCGGGCATGTCTACCTCCTGTTTTTCTGGAGTTCTCTATAATAGGCCTGCAATTGTTGTTGTAACCTGCCAAACGGCTTTTCATCATAACTCTCTGCCCGCAAATAATAGTTTACGGTAAAACGAAACTCCCAATCCCCTTCCATTGTCTGGCTTAAGGTATTGATCTCAAAGCGCCAATCCTCAGGGGGAACCTCCCGTTTGACAAGGAATAATTCGATGGCTTCACGCAAAGGAACTTCCAGAAAGTACTGTTCAATGCGCTGCCGTTCCTGGAGAGAATGCAGTAAATGGGCATGTTGCTGGAGGGCCAGGAAAAGGTACTCAATGATCCAGATTTCGGGTCTTTGTACGTTGCGTTCTTCGATTCGTTCAGCACAAAGCTGCATGGCTTCACGACAGCGGGTCTGAAACTCAGCAGGCATTTCCTGGCGCAACCGGATAGCCAACAGGCGCCGTGTGATGCCATCTTGCAGGAAACGGCCGTTCCAGGCCAACAAATAGGTAGCTGTCAGCGTATCAGCCAGATCATAAGGGTCGTTGGGTTGAACGGCCGCATCAGCTTGAAAAACTTTTTTCAAAATGGCATGGTCTATATGGCGGAAAACCGTTAACCGGTCAAGCACATGAAAAAGGGAGCCATTCTGCCTGTCAATACCATCCTTCACTTCATTTACATAATCACGGATAATGGTTGTCCAGGTCTCTTGCTGGGCTAAGTCAAGAAATAGATCAGGATCTGCCAGTACATGGCGATAACTATGCAAAATCTGAGCGATACAGCCAGGATGCCCCCCCGTTAGATACACCAGATGTGCCGACAGCTGTTCCATAGTTGTTTCCACAAAGTTATCCAGATGCTTACCAGTCGAGTCGCGTATGACCTTGTAATCAAAGGGAGACAACTGCCGTATCGTGAGGGGAACTTTTGCTGTGCGTACCACATTCCTTGCTGCCAGGTATCGCCCGGTAATGATGACACGGAAACGATTATGAGTCTGGGTAAAAAAAGTGGAGCCTTGTAGCGTCTTGTGTACACGGGGGATGAATTCATTAAGTAAGGTCTCGACAAAGGGCAAGGACGGCCGTTTGTCCAGGTCCAGCAGCAGCACAACACCCACCTTAGAATTCTGGCGTTGGTGTGCATAATTCCACCGCTCAAGAATGGCGCTGCCCAGAGCAGTTCCCGCCGGTAAATTAGGGATATTGCGTATGGGTGTTGGTAAATCCAATTCACGGTAAATGCGGTTGGTCACTTCGCTTATGGAATCCGGCTCTTCAATTAACACATAAGCGCTATCCCACCCCTCGTCTGTAAATCGGCGTTTTAGTTCATACAGCAATTCAGTCTTGCCATAACCCGCCGGCGCATCTAATAAATAATAGGCAGGCGCGTTTGTCGCCATAACTAGCCTGATTTCATCTTCTCGGTTGGTAAAAGGTAAATGGAGTTTTTTTTCTTTGGGTAATTCTAGTGGTGGTGCTTCAGTGGTAGGTGGTTTAAGGGGTACATTATCTGGGGACGGAACATTTGGGCGGTGTTCTTTGCCATATTTGACAAGATCTGGCATACGGCCGTGACGTTCACAATACTCAACCAACTCAATAACTGTCGTTTTATGAGAGGCTCGCTTTATCTCATCAAACGGAATGTTCAATTCTTGGCAAAGTTCCTGGATCTCATCTGGGCTGAAATACTTGCTGATCCAATCACTAAGTTTTGGTTTATCTATCTTGGGGGAATCTGGCCTGTCAGACATCACAACACCTCGAAAACCATGGCTTAAACCTGACGAAGGGTAAAAAACGGTAACTCCACCTGATTGGCCGTTACAGAGATTGAGTGTAAACAAGAAACAATCTCTACAATTCCCCATTCTCCGGCTTTTTGAAGAATGGTGCCGTTTTCTGGATTACCACGATGAGGTGTGCATATTCCAAATGAAAACTTCTAAATGGTAACAGTGCCAAAACAAACTGGAGTAGCCACCATTTTAATACGGTTGGGCCAAAAAGTAAACGTGAATAAAGGCAGTTTTATTCGTGACGAAGGGCGGAAACCGGGTCCAGGCGGGCAGCACGAGCGGCCGGATACAGACCGGCCAACACACCCACCAGCGCGGCAAAGGCCAGCGCCCCCAACGCCAGCCAGGGCGGAATGACGGAAAGCAGCCCCACCCCCGTCACCCCTTCTTCAATCAGGTAACGGTGAGCGATAAAATCCACCAATCGCCCCAAGAGCGCCCCCAAAATCAGCCCCACAAAACCACCAATCAAGCCAATCAGCCCCGCTTCCACCGTAAACATGGCCCGGATTTCGCCGCGGGATGCCCCTAATGCCTTCAGCACACCAATCTCCCGTGTGCGCTCATAAATAGCCATCAACATGGTATTGGCCACGCCCAACGCCGCCACCAGCAGTGCCAGCGCCCCCACCGACCCCAACAACACTTGCAGCAATGACAGTACTTTGTTCGCCGTGTCCAAAATCGCTTCAAAGGATTGGGGAGCAAAATTCATTGCGTCAATTGCTTCAATAATAGTGGGCACACTCCCCAAATTTTCCGCCCGCACAACCAGCCGATCATATCCCGCCGTCTCCAGCAGGTCGGGCTGGCCGAACCACCAGGTGGTAATCGCCTCCCGCTCCGCCAGCCCCAGGTCAATGGTGCGGCTGCCAAAACTTTCGCGCACACCCACAATGCGGCTGGGAAATTCCTGGCTCTCGCCGCGGGGCAGTTCGGCTCGCAGCGCCACCGCTTGACCAATGAGGTCATCATAGGTCTGGCCGTTTTCCAACAAGGTATCAGCCAGGCCGTTCGAGAGGGCAATGCCTTGTGTTTTCCCTTCGTCAATGCTTTCGCCAGCCAACAAATCGTTTGTCCCGGCAAAGCTGAATCGCCCTTCACCCCCTTCCGTGATGCGCACG
>CAZOPF010000012.1:0-40536 GCA_964581605.1 uncultured Ardenticatenaceae bacterium | reverse complement strand
GGCCGCCAGCAGCACCACATTTACCCCTCGCGGCAAATCGAGGATGGGGGTGACGATTTTGACGCCGGGTAGCTGGGAAATTTCGTTCACGGCCGTTGGCGTCAACGCCCGCTCTGGTTCTGGTGGGGCAAAGGGATCAAATCCATCCCCCTCTGCAAACAGCGGATTCACAAAGATATTTTCCAGCCCAATCGTCTCAAAATTGCGCTGCACTTCTTGTTGCACCCCCACGCCAAACGAGACCATGGCCACCAGAGTGATGATGCCAATGACCACACCGGCGGCCGTCAGTGTATTACGCACCGGGCGTCGGCGCAGGTTGCCCATTGCACTGCGCAAGATGTCGCGGAAAGGGAGATGGGGTGATGAGGTGACAAGGTGGCCTGGCGACAGGGTGACGGGGCGTTCTTTTGTCACCTTGTCACCTGGCCGCCGCGTCACTTTGTCACTTTCCACACGGCCGTCACGCAATTTCACTACGCGGTGGGCATAAGCGGCCACTTCTTCATCGTGGGTGACGACGATGAGAGTGATGCCCTGTTCCTGGTTCAGTTGTTGCAGCAGGGCCATCACCTCCGCGCCGGTCGCGCTGTCCAGATTGCCGGTTGGTTCATCGGCCAGGATGAGCGCGGGGTTGTGAATGAGGGCGCGGGCGATAGCCACCCGTTGCTGTTCGCCACCAGAAAGTTCGGTGGGGACGTGTTGCAACCGATGGCCCAGCCCTACCGTTTCCAGCAGAGCGGTGGCGCGGGACTCCCGCTCTGCTTTGGGCACACCATTGAGCATTAGGGGCACGGCCGTATTTTCCAGTGCTGTCAATTTGGGTAGCAGGTTAAAACTTTGGAAGATAAACCCCAACTGCTGGCGGCGGTGGCGGGTGCGGGCTTTGTCATCGGCGTTGTGCAGTGCCAGGCCATTCAACCATAGCTCGCCGCCGGTGGGTCTGTCCAGCCCGCCCAGCAGGTTCAGCAGTGTGGATTTGCCGGAACCAGAGGGGCCAACCAGGGCCACAAATTCCCCCGGCTGGATGGTGAGGTCAATGCCGTGCAGGGCATACACGGCCGTTTCGCCGCGCATAAAACGGCGTTCCAGGTTGGAAATACGGATGGGGTCAGGCATGGGGTCGGGCGTGATCCGTAACCCATAATCCGTGACTCGATTACGGATTACAGGTTACGAATTACGAGTCACGAATTTATTGTAACGATTCAGCTATGGCCATGGCCTGTTCGGCCGTCAGGTCGCCGCCGATCCAAAATTGAATGTCGCCTTCCGTCCAGGTGAGCAGGGTGCGGGCAGATTCGGTTTCGGGTTGGGCATAAACCATGCCGGGAACGCCGCGCACGGTTACGGCCGTGCCTGCCGCATCCGCCGGTGTAAAACTATCGGTCGCCTGGCCCTGTGAAACGGTAAAACCGGCGCCACCCGGCAGGCTGTATTGCTGCACAACGACGCCACGCAGGACGGCCGTATCCACCAAGGTTGCGTTATCCGGCAAAACAGTGGGCGTGAGCAGCACCATATCGGCTGCTGCGGCCGCTTCTTCCAGCGATACCGGCTCTTTTTCCGGCAATTCCAGGTCAGCCACCTGAATCACTTCTGCCCCTTCGGGGATGGCAAAAGTAAAGAGGGAATCGTCTACACCCTGGTTGATTTCCAGGGTAGTGGCGGTGATTTTGCCATAGCCTGTGCTGCTTTCGGCCAGTTCGGCCCCCCACAGAGCGCGATCATCCGGGCGCAGCCATAGGTTGACATAACCGCCGGCCATTTTCACCTCGGCCGGCATTTGTTCGGGGATGGGGATGAGGCGCAAGGCGATAGCGCGAGAGCCGTTTAAGTTAACATAACCCTGGCGTTCGGCCGTGAAATAGGTGAGCAGTTTGTCTACGGCTTCAGCGGCCGTTTGCGGGATTTCCTCTTCGTTAATGTCGTGGTCGGGGACCTCAAATTCCTTGCCTTCCATATAATCGGCCAGCAAGATAGCCAGTTCGTCACTGGTGCCGGTGAGGACTTTGTTTTGCTGTGGGTGGTAGAGCCAGAAGGTGTAGCCATCGGTCACGGCCGTTACCCCCACAAATTCACCCAAACTAGCATCCAGCACCTGGGCACGGAAGGCAGGTTCTCCATTTGGCCCCATGCCCAATTTGCCCCATACTTCCACTGTGCCACTGCCCTGCTCCCCTTGTGCGTCAAATTCAAATGCGGCAATGGCGTGTCCATTGGTGACGGTTTCGGTCAGTTCGGCCGCTTCCACCAACAGGTCACGGGCGGAAGGCTGCAAAGCGATGGCAGCGACGGCCGTGCTCGCCAGAATGAGCAGCACAACCAGAATAATGAACAGTTTTCGATTTCGTTTCATGGGTTCTCCTTTTGATATTGGTTTGTCGTAGGCGGTAAATTGCCTGCCACGAACAAATCCACCCCTCTAAACACCGCGTTTGTGCCGTTTGTGACATTGGGCACACGCCTGGGCGGGCAAATGCCACTGGAAATCATCGCCCTGAATGACTCATTAGATGCCCATAACAAAAAGCGATTGGAACGGCCGCAAAAATCTGACGACAATACTCTGGCGCATGCTTTCCAGATGCGCCACCGTCAAATCATCCCCCCTCAATCAACAGCGGCCATGGTGGCAGATGCCCACACACAAACTACATGGCGGGGCGAAAACGCGACGCTATGTCCCGCAGCTGCGTAAAACTGACTGGTTTGAGCAACACCACATGGGCTTGTTCTCGTAGCTGTTCCGCCAACAGGTGATCGGCCGTCACCAGAAAGACATGTGTCGCGGCCAGCCTATCCTCGGACCGAATATAAGCCAGGATTTCCTCTCCATCCACCTCAGGTAAATGTAAATCCAACAAGACCAGTAAGGGCGTTACCTCGCGCATCCGGTTCATGGCCATACGGCCGTTGCCAACCACCTCCGGCTCATACCCCGCCACCCGTAACGCCTCCGTATACACAGTGGCAACCGAACGGTCATCTTCAATCACCATTGCCAGTAACCGACTCATCTATCACCCTCCTCTGGCAAAAGCAGCGGCAGCATCACTGTAAACGTGCTGCCCTGTCCCTCCACACTCTCCAACTTAACCTCACCATCCATCAAAGCCACCAATTCACGCACAATAGACAACCCCAGCCCCACGCCCTGGCCGCCGCCAATATGCCCGTTGCCCAACTTTTCAAACGCCTCAAAAATAACCGCTTGCGCCTCAGCCGGAATACCAGGGCCTGTGTCAGATACCTGGTACCCCCACTGCCCATTTTGCCGGAAAACCAGCAGTTCCACCACTCCCGTCTCGGTAAATTTCACCGCGTTGCTGGCCAGGTTCAGCATAATCTGGCGCAGCCAGTAGCGGTCGCCCAATATTATGGGCGGCACATCATCTGTTAAACCACAACGAAGTGACAAACCCTTCATGGTCGCCAATACTTCCACCTGGGGCTGGATTTCTGCCATAAATTCGCGCAGCGCCAACGGCCGTAGCTCCAATTTCACTTTGCCCGATTCTAACTGCGCCCGGTCTAACAAATTGCTGACAAATTCCGCCAACACCCCGGTACTGCGTAAAACCTCATTGGTTGCTTTCCGCTGCTCCGCCGTAATATTGCCATACACCCCCTCTTCCAACATCTCCGTATACCCCATAATGGCATTCAGTGGCGTCCGCATATCATGGCTCACATTTGCCAGCAGCTTGCTCTTAAATTGTGACGCCGCCAACGCCTCATCGCGTGCCTGCCGGATTGCCACTTCACTGGCCTGCAAATCGTTATACTGCTGGCGAATAATGCCATCCGCCCGGCGCACAATAAAAAACAGGATCAGATATAAACCGGCCAGGATTAAAGCAACACCGATCATGATGGTGCGCTGAGTTTGGTCAAGCTGCTGCACCAGCGGCGTCACGTCATCATACACCTCAAACACCCCTTCAATCTGACCATCTGGGCCATAAATGGGCACATAGCTGGAAAAAACATTGCGGTTTTCGATGGTTTGCTCAAACGCGCTAAACGTATCACGGAATGTGAGTTCGCTGGCAACCACTCCATCCCGCGCCGAAAGATAACCGGCATTGTCTAACTTGTTTTGCCCAATCTGCGCTCTCTCGGTGGAAAAGACAGTCAACCCATTCAGGTCATACACCTTGATTTTCACCACTGACAGCCCATCCATTTGCGCCTGGATATAATCATACAATTCCTGGGTGCGCGGGTGGTTTTGCAGCTCTTCGGTCTCCATTGTGCCTGCTTCGGCCACAAAGGAAGCAAACTGGGGCCAGAGGAAGTTGGAGAAGGCTTGGGTGAGGGCGACGTTTTTGCTTTCACTGGCTGCCAGCAGGTCAGCTACGGCCTGAACACGAAAAAAGTATCCCAACAAAACAGCAATCAGGATAAAAGCAACCAGACTGGTAATGGTAAAATATCGCTGTAATCGAAACATGATTGCTCCTTATTTGTTGACGACTGATGTATTGTCAGGCAAACAATAGATAACAAGGTATAGCCAATTTGTCTTACAGCAATGATTGTTGTGAAGTGATCATAGGCAACGGCCGTGATCACGCTAAACTTATACCAATGCTGCTTACTGCGCACTGTTTAAGGAGACCCCTATGTCCGCTACACTTGTCCTCACCAACGGCCGTATCCACACCATGAACCCACACCAGCCGCAGGCCACGGCCGTCGCCATCCGCCACCATCACATTCTTGCCGTCGGCGACGACGACGAGATGCGTGCCCTGTTAGGCCAGGGCGGGGAATGGGTGGATTTGCACGGCCGTGCCCTTACCCCTGGCCTGGTAGACGCTCACGTTCACTTCCAACACTTCGCCCTCAGCCTACAACTTGTCAACCTGGACGGCTGCCACTCCCTCGATGAAGCCCTTACCCGCATCCAACAGACGGTACGGGCGAGGCAGACGGGAGACAATTACTCTGGCAAAACGGGTTTTTCCCCATCTGCCTCGCCCCTACGACCTACCGATAACTGGTTACAAGGCAGAGGCTGGCGCATAGACGACTGGCCCACCCACGCCTTCCCCACCGCCGCCGACCTGGATTCCATTGTGCCCAACCGCCCCGTTTGCCTGCGTGACAAATCGGGCCACGCCGCCTGGGTCAACAGCCACGCCTTGCGACTGGCGGGTATTGATGACCACACGCCTGACCCACCCGGCGGCCAGATTCAACGTGACGCGGCCGGGCAGGCCACCGGCATACTCTTTGAAGACGCCATGAATCTGGTAGCGCAACACATCCCCCGTGAAACGCCCGCCCAGATCGCGGCCGCCATGCAAACAGCGCAGGCATATTGCTGGCAGGTGGGGTTGACAGGTATCCATGATTTTGACGGCCGTGACTGTTTCCTCGCTCTCCAAATGCTCCGCGAACAGGGCGAACTGGGCTTACGCATCGTCAAAAACGTGCCCGTTTATCGGCTGGAACACGCCATTGGTGTAGGGCTGCGCTCCGGTTTTGGCGATGAGTGGCTCCGTATTGGCAGCATCAAAATTTTTGCTGATGGCGCGCTCGGCCCACGCACGGCCGCCATGCTGCAACCCTATGAAAACGACCCCGATAATTTTGGCATCGTTGTCACGGACAAAGAAGAGATGATGGAGAAAGTCAGCACGGCCAGCGCGGCCGGCCTCAGCGTCACCATCCACGCTATCGGCGATCGCGCCAATCACGACGTGCTGGATGTGTTTGAAGCCGTCCGTGCGGAGGAGCGGAGGAGCAGGAGGGCAGGGGAGCAGGGGAGCAGGGATAAATTCTCCTCCGCTCCTTCTCCCCTCCGCCCCCCTGCTTTATTGTGTCACCGCATCGAACATGTGCAAATCATCCACCCTGCTGACCAGCATCGGCTGGCGCAGTTGGGCATCATTGCTTCCATGCAGCCCACCCACGCCACCTCGGATATGGAAATGGCTGACGCACACTGGGGTGCTCGCGCCCGCCACAGCTACGCCTGGCGCACTATGCTAAACAGTGGTGCGCTGGTCGTCTTCGGCTCGGACGCGCCGATAGAGAAGATTGATCCACTGCCAGGTATCCATGCGGCCGTCACCCGTCGCCGCGTTGATGGTTCACCTGGCCCCGATGGCTGGTTTCCGGAGCAAAAGTTGACCATGCACGAAACCATCTACGCTTTCACAACGGCCGCTGCCCTGACCAGTGGGCAGGCTGACCGGTTTGGTTCGATAGAGCCGGGTAAGCTGGCAGATTTGACAGTGTACGGCCGTGACCCCTTCACCACACCCCCCGATGAATTACCAGACATTACCATTGACGCCACCCTGGTAAACGGCCAGTTCAAACACCGTACAGTATCGTAGGGAAGGGCGGCGCGAAAATCATGGGTAGCCTCGCCATCTCACCCCTACTCGCTGTCTACAAATTCCACAATCGCCTGGGCCATGAGGCGGGCGTTTTCGCCGAATAACATGGTCATGTGGTTGCCGGGGATGGTGACAAGGTGACATTGGGGGATGATGGCCGCCGTTTGGGCGGCCAGGTCGGCGGGCATGACGGCGGGTGTGCCCGGCGTGCCGTATCCTGCGGGGCCGTTGAGTAGCAGGGTGGGGTGAGGCAGGCGGGCCATGAGTTCCAGCCAGTTGTGTTCCAGCCCTTTTCCGGCGGCTTCGGCAATGGCGGCGGGTTGG
Source organism: uncultured Ardenticatenaceae bacterium (assembly GCA_964581605.1). Taxonomy (GTDB): domain Bacteria; phylum Chloroflexota; class Anaerolineae; order Promineifilales; family Promineifilaceae; genus CAADGU01. The sequence goes on along the minus strand of CAZOPF010000012.1, from coordinate 33,856 downwards.
GGGATGGGGGTGACACGGCCGTCGCCCAATTCCCGTATGTCGGCGCGATAATACGCTTCGATAGCCTCATCCCATTGCCCACCCCAAGACGGCACGGCTTTCACGGCGTCCCGGTAGCTTTCCCACGAGGGATAGGTCTGGCCGAGACGGGCCAGGGAGGGGCTGATGAGTTCCCGCACCTGGGGGTGCAGGAGGCCGGCATCCATGATCAGGCACTTTTGCACGCGGCGAGGGTGATGCACGGCCGTGTACACCGTCAACAACCCGCCAAATGAATGCCCGCCCAATATCACCCGCTCCAATTCCAGCGCGTCCAGCAGGCCGATGATGTCAGCGGCGTGATCGGGCATGGTATAGCCAGACACGGGGACGCTGCTCTGGCCGCGCCCCCGCAAATCTACCGCCAGCACCCGGTAAGGCAGAGCGGCCATCAACGCGCCAAAGCAGGCGGCATTGGCGGTGAGGCCATGCGCCAGCAGGATGGTTGGTTCGATGCCCGGCTTTTCCAGCACATGGAGTTGGATGCTATTCGTCTTTACAAACATATTCATGTTCCCTCAAAAAACGTGTTCAGGTGTTTAAGTGGCCGGGTGCTCACGTAAACACTTGACCACTTGACCACGTAAACACGTAAACACTTAAACACGTAAACACTTGACCACTCAAATCTTTGCCACCTGTTCCACCCAATAAGGTTCGCGCATGACGCGCTTGAGCGTCTTCCCGGCGGTGGAGCGCGGGAAGTCGGTCATAAAGACGACGCCGCTCAGTTTTTGGAAGCGGGCCTCCACACGCTCATTCACCCAGGCCAGCAGTTCGGCTTCGCTGATGCTGCCCGGCTCATGCAGGATGACGGCCGCCAGCGGCGTCTCTCCCCAATGGGCATCGGGCACACCAAACACGGCGGCTTCCCGCACGGCCGTGTGCTGCACCACAATCTCCTCAATGTCCCGCGGATACACATTCACCCCGCCGGAAATAATCATATCCTTCTGCCGGTCTACCAGATAGAGAAAGCCATCCTCATCCAGGTAGCCTAAATCGCCGGAGTGCAGCCAGCCGTCGTGAATGGCCTGCGCGGTCAGGTCTGGGCGCTTGTAATAACCGGGCATCGTCATCGGGCCACGCCCCACAATCTCCCCCACCTCGTGCGGCGCACAGAGTGAACCATCGGGGCGTTCAATGCGCATCTCCATGAAGGGGGGTGGTGTGCCCACTGAGTTGGGTTTGGTTTCAAAGTCTAGCTTATCCAGAATGGTCATAAACCCTTCGGTGAGGCCATACAATTCATAAAAACGGCCGGGCAGCAGCCGGGCTAACTCTTGTTTGTGTTCCAGGTGTAGCGGCGCGCCCACGGAGCCAAGCATTTCCAGCGTTTGCAATTTGTCCGGGCTGAAGTTAGGGGCGTGCAGCAGGGCGATGATTTGCGAAGGCACCATTTTGATATGGGTTACTTTTTCGCGGGCGATCAGTTCCACCAGTGCGGCGGCGTCAAATTGTTTCATTAAGATGAAAGGTGCGCCCAGGAACATGGCGGGCATGAGGGTGAGAAAAGCGCCATTGAAGACCACCGAACCGGCGTGGGCCATCACGCTTTCCGGGTTCATGCGGTAGGCGGCGGCGAAGGTGGCGCAGTACCAGGCGCGAATGTCGTGGGTATGCACGATGCCTTTGGGCAGGCCGGTAGTGCCGCTGCTGTAAATGATGTTGTAGGGGTCATCGCCGCTGATCTCGACGTGTGGTGGTTCGCTTTCTGGGGCGGCGTTTACCAGGTCGTGATAGTTTTGGTAGCCGGGGGCGTGGGCATCGGTCAGTAAATAGTGGCGCACTTGCGGTAAATCGCCGCGCACTTTGTCCAGGTGCGGCCGGAAGTCGTGGTCGGTGAGGACAAGCACGCTGTCGGAATCATTGAGCAGGCGGCTGAGGCCGGCGCCGCGCAGCATGGGACTGAGGGGGACAACGACGGCCCCCGTTTTAGCGACGGCCCAATAGGCGGTCAGTTGTTCCAGGCAGTTAGGCAGAATGGTGGCGACTTTGTCTCCCTTTTGCACGCCGAGTTGGTGCAGGGTGTGGGCGAGTTGGTTGACACGGCCGTTGAACTGCCGGAAGGTCAATCGCTCCTGCTCAAAGACCACCGCCAGATGCTCCGGGCGATAGGTTGCATGTCGCGGTAACAGCAAGCCAATGTTGGTCATGGGGTTCTCCATCAACCTCCCGGAGCTTTTGAAGCTCCAAGAGGTTGGTTAGTGATCGTTTGCAAATAAGTTAGCGATTGGGTAATTGGGTAATTAAGTAATTGAAGCGGCTAATTACCAAATTACTCAATTACATAATTACTGCACGGTTACTTAGGAATAGAATAGCCGGATTTTAACGAGGCCGGGAAGGGGTGGCAAACAGTGATTGTGATATACTCCGCGCCCATGAAACTCAAGAACGACAAAGCCATTGCCCGTATGCGTATCTCCGGCCGTATGGTTGCCGAATGTTTCCAACTGTTAGGGGAAAACATCCGCCCCGGCGCCAACTTGCGCGTGCTGGATCAGATGGTAGAGAAATACATTGCCGACCAGGGGGCAGAGCCGCTGTACAAAGGATACCGGGGCAGCGCCAACAACCACCCCCCCTTTCCTGGCGTCATCTGCGCCTCGGTCAACAACGAAATCTGTCATGGCCTGCCCAACGACCGCTTTCTCAAAGAGGGGGACATTGTGGCGATTGATATTGGCCTGCGGTACAAGGGGTTTTGTGGCGACGCCTGCTACACCTTTCCGGTGGGCAAAATCTCCGCCAGAGCGCAGCGGTTACTGGACATCACCCAAGAATGTTTACGGCGGGGGATCGAAGCCGCGCAGCCAGGGCGCTTCTTGAATGACATCGGCCGCGCGATTCACGATTATGCGGACAAACAGGGGGTGGGTGTGGTGCGCGAGTGGGGTGGGCATGGCCTGGGGCGCTCCCTGCATGAGTCCCCCTCCGTCTCCCATGTGCGCCAGCCGCAGCCAGGGCCGCGCCTGCGCCCCGGCATGACCTTTACGATTGAGCCAATGATCAATGAGGGGACGCATGAGTGGCTGCTGCTGAATGATGGCTGGACGGTGATTACGGCCGATGGCAAATGGTCGGCCCAGTTTGAACACTCTATTGCCATTACGCCACACGGCCCGGAGATATTGACACGGCCGTAAGAGGTAATTAAGTAATCAGGTAATTACCCAATTACCCAATTACCCAATTACTGAGTTCCCCAACTCACGGCCGCATCAAACAGCGCCCAGCCATTGGCATTCAGGTTCGCGCCGGTGGTGGCGGAGAAGAAGAAGCCGATGCGGCGGGCGGGGGCATTCAGACCAAACATGGAAGCGCCCGTTTCGTAGCCAAATAACAGCCCACGATTAAATCCATCCAGGCTTTCACCCACCAGGGCGGCGTTGCCGTTGGGGTTGCCCCAGCGCATCTGGTTTTGGGCGGTGTAGACGGTGACGGAGCCACTGAAACCGCCAGCCAGGGGATGGCCAGGGTCTATGATGTTCACGGCCGTTTGGAAGTTATCTGTTATCCCAAAATCTACTCCCGGTGTAGAGCCGGTCATGCTCATGTCATCATACAAATTGCTCTCGCTGACCAGCACGGGCACGGCTACGTTGCGCATGGTGGTACCCACGATGTTGGAATCGGCGGTGGCGGAGATGTAGACCAATGCCATGCCGTTGGCGTCGCCCGGTGTCACGTCGTCATCGCTGATCATCGTCACCAGATAACCCTGAGAGAGGAGGCGGGCTTGCACGGCCGTGTCCGCCGGGGGTGGGCTACCGGCATTCCCCACCACCATCAGCACATGCAGCGTCGGTGGCGTGTTGGTTGGCGTCGGCGTCAATGTCGGCGTTGGCGTCAACGTCGGCGTGGGGGTAAAGGTGGGCGTTGCGGTGGGCGTAAACGTCGGCGTGGGTGTATGGGTGGGCGTGGCCGTAAATGTTGGCGTTGCCGTGAAGGTCGGGGTGGCTGTAGCTGTCGGCGTGGCCGTTGGTGATGGTGTACGGGTAGGCGTCAACGTGGGTGTATTCGTCGGCGGTATAAAGGTGCCGGTGGGCGTGGCGCTGGGCGTCAGGGTCGGTGTGGCGCTGGGTGTGCGCGTGGGTGTGGCAGTCGGTGGCGCAGTGGTCGGCGTCGGCGTGGCGCTGGGGGTGCGTGTCGGCGTTTGCGTCGGCAGCGGCTGGCCGGTGGGGATGGGGGTGAAGGTGGGGGGCGGTGGTGGCTGATCGGTGGGCACGGCCGTAGGCGTGGCGCTGGGTGTGCTGGAGGCAGGCGGCGTGGCGGTGGCGCGGGGAACAGTGCCCGTTGGGGTGGCGGTGACGGCCGTCGCCGTATTGGTGGGCTGGGCGGTGGGTGGTTCCTGGGTGGGGCGCGGCGTGGGGGATGCGGGCACGGCCGTTGCCGGGGGGATGTTGGTAGGGGTGGCGACGACGGCCGTCGGCAGGCTGGTGGGTGTGGTGGTCACATAAGCAATGACAACTGGCGTGTTCACCAGGATGGGGCCGCCACTCTCTGGCGTCACTTGTAGCCCGGTGCTGTCTTTGGTGGCCTGGATGATGATTTCCGGGTTGAGGGGGGCAAAGCGGGTGGGGAAGGGGTCACGGCCGTAGTTGGCCTCATTTTCGGCCAGCATGTGTGCTTTGTCAATTTCTTGCGGGGCCAGGCTCAGCGCCAGGTGGGTGGAAGAGTAGACACAAAAACAACTGAGCAGCAACGGCAGCAGCAGTAGCAACCACAGACCATAACGACGGCGTTTGTTCGGTGCCTTTTCCGATGTGTGCTGCATAGGCTCAATTGACTCCCGCCATTGCTTCAGTGGTTTCCACAATTAAAGGCAGTTCACAGTGAAATGTGCTGCCCGCACCTATTTTGCTGCTGACGCTGATCTGGCCGCCGTGTAAGGTAATCAACTCTTTGGTAATGAAAAGCCCCAGCCCAATGCCGCGCTCGGCGTAGTTGCGTTCGTTCTTGGCGCGGAAGAAGCGGTCAAAAATATAGCGTTGGTCGGCGCTGGCAATGCCAATGCCGGTGTCTATCACATCCAGATGAACTGAACGGCCGTGTGTGTATACGGCCACGCGCACACTGTTTCCTTCAGAGGTGTAGTTGAGGGCATTATCCACCAGGTTGTCGAAAGCCCATCGCAGGCGCTCGCGGTCGCCGTTTATGGTCAGTTCCTGGGCGGGCTGCTCCACGCTGAAATGCACACCTTTTTGGGCCATGAGTGGCTGCCAACGCTCGTTCAATTGATGAACGAGGTCGGTGAAGGAGAAATCTTCGCGCTTGAGATTGAGGGTGCCCGCCTGAATTTCGGAGATGTTGATCATCTTCTGGATATGCTGTTCCAGTTCGCTGCTGGCTTTGACAATTTTTTCCAGGTAGGCGTGTTCTTGCTCTTTGAGATGGCCGTTGGCGGAACGCAGCATGAGGTCGGAGTACACTTTGACGACGGTGAGCGGGGTGCGCAGTTCGTGGGACATGCCGGTGATGAAGTCATCTTTCAGGCTTTCGGCTTCGGCTTCGCGGGTGATGTCACGCAGTACCATCACCGTGCCCATGCGCTCCCCTTCGGGGGTGAGAACGGGGGCCGAGGAGACGCTGAGGACACGGCCGTTCATTTCGTAGCGCCGTACCTGTTCATCTGTTTTGTCGGGTCTGGCTTGCGAATGTCCATTCATTAACTCGTGCAACGCGCCTTTGGTAAAACCTTCAGACAGGTCGGAGATAAGTTGTCGCGCCGCCGGATTGGAGTTAACGATGTTGTCATTGGTATCCAACACAATCACGCCGTCGGCAATGGATTGCAGGATAGCGACCAGTTCGCTTGTTTGGGCGACTAACTGCTGCGTGCGTTGGTCCAGCCGCTCTGTCATGGTGTCAAAGGATGTTGCCAGTGTGCCAATTTCATCTTTGCGAGCGATGCCGGTACGCTGGTTCAGGTCGCCTTCGGTGACGGCCGTTGTCACATCCACCAGCCGGTTCAACGGCCGTACAATCCGCCGCGCTACCAGGAAACCAATCAAAATAACGCCGATAGTGGCGATGGTGAAAACAATATTGAGCAGGTCACGGCTGGTGGCGGCGGCGTTGACGATGAAGTTGCGCGGCAGGGCCACACTGAACAGGCCATAGGAGGCATTGCGCAGCCGCCAATCACCAAAGGCCAACTGGTAATTCTGGTTGAGCACTTCTAATTGGCGCAGGGGGACTTTGAGGGCGGCGTTTTCGGCCACCACCTGGTATTGGCCGGGAGTTTCCTGGAGCAATTGCAGCACGGTGGCATATTGGGCGGGTGGTTCTTGCAGCAGGTCGGCGATGTTTTCACGGCCGTCGCCCAATGTTGTGGCGATCACCTGCCCGTTCTGGTCATACAACGTCACCCGCGCCACCGCAATTTGGGTCAGGGCAATGACCAGCTTGCGCACATCTGCGCCAACAAGGACAGCGCCCACCTGCTCTTCATCCAGGAAGACCGGCCCGGCGGTGAACAGCATCGGCCCGTTGGCCGTTTCGGCCAGGAAGGCACGTTTGTCGCCAAACTCGTCTACATGACCGGCCAATACAAGCTGCACATCGGCATTTTGGGAGAAATCAGTCTGGACGTTGGGGTCGGAGATGGTATTGGTGCGCTGCCAGGAGTAGAGTTCACGGCCGTTGTTATCCAACAAAATCACGGTATCTGCGGGGCTGTCGACGATAATCTGAGGCACAATCTCAGTTAGAGCTTGCGGGTCACTGGCAGCTACACTTTCGGCTACCCCTTCGGTAAAGGCCACCTGCCGCAGCACGGTCAGGCGGTCTTCTTCATAGCCAACCATTGTCTCGGCAACGACACGGCCGGCGTCCAACAGTTGATTGTTGAACCGTTCTTGCAGTGTGCCTGTGACCAGGTTGACAACAATAAACGCCCCTATACCGGCCACCAAAAGCGTGAGCAGCAGATAGGGGAGGATAATCTTTGAACCAATGCCAGAAAAAAGTCTGTTCATAATACTTTTATTTCAATTGTGTACTGCTTCTGAAATCTGGTTGTTAGCGGTTGGTCTGAACTTCTGGCCTGGAGATGAGGGTTTAAGCTGCATCCAAAACTGGCTAACTCTTGTTTGTTCAGATTCCAGTTCTAACTTTCTTCCAGCCTATGCTGCTTTCCCCAGACACAAAGGTAGAGCATCGGACGGTTTTTCTCAATGGTATTTTGGGGGGATTGAGTCGTGAATAGAGAGTTAACAGACACCTACAGCCAACCGCGCTGGCGCATCCACACAAGCATGATGGCGGGTAAAACCAGCATGGTGCCTATGGCCAGACCAAAAGCAGCCCAACCGCTCCAATGATGCGTGTCAATGGTGGTCGTAAAAAAGTTCATGCCAAAAAAGCCAGTGATGAAGGTGAGCGGTAAAAACAGGGCGGTAAAGACGGCCAATGTTTTCATCACATTGTTCATATTGTTATTGACCACTGACAGATAAGTGTCCAAAACGCTGGCCGTCAAATCGCGCAGGTTGTCTATAAGTTCATACAGGCGCATTAAATGGTCGTAGCTGTCGCGGAAATAGATGCGGTCGCGGGGGTCAATAACGGCATAATCATTACGCGCCAGTTTGTTAAGGACTTCACGTTGGGGGGCAATGACCCGGCGCAGCCGTAAGATGTTGCGTTTCAGGTGGAAAATGCGTTCGGCCGTTTCGGGTGAGGGGCTGTCGAATATAATGTCCTCCAGCTGGTCCAGGTCTTCTTGCAGCTCTTCCACCACCGTGATGGCGTCGTTGATAATCTCGTCGGCCAGGCGATAGAGCAGGTGATCGGGGCCATTGTTAAGCAGACGGGGATCGCGTTGGCAGGAGCCCCACACCCGATCTACGGCCGTGATTGGCCGTTCATGGTATGTCACCACAAACTGACGGCTAATAAAAATATCCAGTTCTGGAATCAGCGTTTCTTCTTCCCCTTCCTCATTTTCTTTGACATAGACGAATGCACGTAAAACAACATAGAGATAATCCTGCCAATCATCTACTTTAGGTACGTGCGCTTCCGTGAGGGCATCATCTACCGCCAACGGGTGAAATTGGAAGATGTCGCGCAGAATGGTTTCACCTACGGGCGCAGGCTCCTGGCTGAAGTCTACCCAGAGCAGGCCATGTGGTTGTGCCAGTAGAGCGGGCAAATCGGCCAGTTCCAGGTCGGTGTGATATTCATTCTCGTGGGGGCTATAAAAAATGCGAATCATCTCTACTTTGAAAGCGATCTTGATCAGGGCAAGACAAATTCGGCCACTACTGGCGCATGGTCAGATTCGGGGTAGTTTTTGTCGCTGGCCCCCGATTCATCCGGCAATATCTCATTATGAATTTCCGCGCCGCGATAATAGGTGAGCAGATCACGGGAGAAAAGAATATGGTCAATCAATTCACCGCGCCCCCGGTGGAAGAGGGTGTACCGGGACGGTTCGGGGATGGTGAGTTCGGCGGGGATCATGATGCGGTTGATGAGGCCGGGGTTGTTGGTCTCTTCGATGGGGCCACGAATGGCTTGCAGGGGCACGCTGTCCAGGTCGTCGTTAAAGTCGCCACAAATAGCAACATAGGTGGGTGCGCCAGTCACGGCCGTGTCGTCAAAAATCTTGTCTATAAGTACCCGCGTTTCCAATGCCTGCCCCACCCGCTTCATGGCGGAAAGGAAGCTGCCCTCCGCCCATCCGGCCATCGTGCGCCAGGTGTATTGATCACGCATTTGCCCATCAATGGGCGTCGGCCGTTTTGACTTCAAATGCAAATTGATTACATGCAGGATGCCCTGTCCGTCTAAATCAATGGTGGCGTGCAGCAACGGCCGTTCCCAGGTGACCTCTTTGGCGGCAGGTTCGGCGGGTACGGCCGTGACCTTCCGATAGCCTGGTTTGGGTGCAAATTGATGTTTTATCTGGCTCACGCTGGTGAGAGGAAAGCGGCTGAGAATGACCAGATTGCGCTCGTCATACGCCTCACCCTTTGCGGTGCGAGTGTATTCCATGAAGTATGAAGCATAGGGCGTCCCGACCAGCAAATCGGCCAACGCCAGGAGTTGACGTGGTGCGCCAGGCGTTTCCTGCCCATTCACTTCTTGCAGGCACAGCACATCGGCACGCAGCCGCGCCAGTTGCGGGCGCAACACGGCCATACGCTCAACGAGCGACGGCCGTTCGCCCGGTTTGTCATCCAAATTTTCCAGATTAAACGTGGCAATTCGCAAAGAAATGGTCATCATCTCTCCTTAAAAGGGCGCGGTACTTCACCGTTTGGTCGTACCCAAACACCCAACCACCCAAACACCCAAACACGCAAACACCCAACCACTTACTCCAACCCCACACGGCCGTTAAACTCTTCAATGAGTCTGTCAATGGCGTTCACGGTGGCGGGCACGGCCGTCCAATAATCGTCATCATACCATTGCGCCTGAATTTCGGCATAACTTTTGCCCTGCTGCTCCACCCAGGTGTAGTATTTCAGGTTGTGGATGCGTTGACGGCCGTAATAGTTCAACTCCTCCACATAATCAATGCTCTGCCCTAACAGGAACCGATGATAAACCCCCGCCGCATCCAACGGCATAAACACCCCTTCTTCCTCGTTCAATTCGCGCAAACGGCTGCCATACATCTCCATCGAATCCGTCGCCACCGTCAGCACCACATCGTGTGCCCCCAGTTCATAATACTTCGCAAATTTAATGGCCGACAGCAAATTGGCGCAGCCTGAAATACCCAACAAATCCAACTGATTCACCAGCCCCACATCCACCCCCTGCTGCACCAGGTATTCCCGCCCCGCCGGTTCATTAAACAGGCGAATCAGCCCCATCGTGGCCGCATCGTCAATGGCTACCACCATGTCCGTGTTTTTGACATTGTGAATCCAGGGCACATGTTTGTCCCCGATCCCCTCAATGCGGTGCGCGCCAAAACCATTGTTCAGCAGGGTGGGGCATTGCAACGCTTCACTGGCGGCAATTTTGCTCGTCGGGTACAGCTTTTTCAGGTAATCGCCGCAGGCAATGGTGCCCGCCGACCCGGTGGTCAACACCACGCCACGATACCGGTCATCTGGCCCCATGGCCTGCGCCAACACCTCGGCCATGGCCGGGCCGGTCACTTCATGGTGCCACAGATAATTGCCAAACTGGTCGAACTGATTAAAAATGACCACATCCTGCCCGGAGGCCATTAGCTCCCAGCATTTATCAAAAATCTCTTTGACATTGCTTTCTGAACCGGGCGTCTTGATCGTCTCGCCGGCTACGCCTGCCAGCCAATCAAACCGTTCCTGGCTCATCCCTTCAGGCAAAATGGCAATCGAGTCGCAGGCCAGCAGATGGCTGTCATACGCCCCGCCCCGGCAGTAATTCCCGGTGCTGGGCCAGACCGCTTTCTGGCTGGTGGGGTCAAATTGGCCGGTGACGAGCGCCGGGGCCAGGCAGCCAAAGGCTGCTCCCACTTTGTGTGCCCCGGTGGGGAACCATTTGCCCACCAGGATGAGGATGCGCGCCGGGACGCCGGTCAGCTCTGGTGGGAATTCCAGATAGTTGACGCCGCCAAAGCCGCCACCATGGGCCTTTGCTTCGTTGTGCCAGGTGATGCGGAACAGGTTGCGCGGGTTCAAATCCCACAAACCGACATCGGCCAGTTCTGCTTTGATGGTATCGGGAATGAGCGCCGGATTCCGCATTTGCTGAAACGTGGGAATAATAATGTTTCGTTCGCGGGCACGCTGCACGGCTCGCGTCAATGCTTCTTCGTTGCGTGGGCTTAAATTGATCATGTTATCTCCCAGTGATAGTGGTTGGTGGCTGGTGGTGGGTGGCTTGTGCCAGCCACCAGCTACCAGCTACTATTTCCTTAATCATCCTGGTGGGTCTCTACCCGTATAAACTCCTGTTTATACCACAGGTTTAATATCCAACCCTCATGTTTTTTGCCCTCTTTGCAAACGGGCTATAATCCGATGTATGGGGTTTCCAACGTGGACGTTGATTGGCATGGGCATCACCTTTGTAGGTGCTTTTGTGATGATTGTTCTGGCGTATATTGCCCAGTCGCCTGGTTTTGCTGCGCGCATTGGCCTGGGAGGGACACGCATTGCTTATCAGGTGAAACTGTTTACTGGCTATGCTCTGGCGCTGCTGCTGTTGTTTGTGGGCTTTTTTCTGGCGGGTGTGCCGTTGGGGGTGCCGGTAGAACGGCAGCCGCAGGAAACGGCCGTGTCACCTGAAAGCGCGGCGGCCGTTGGGGACTTTCCTTTGGTAATACCCACGAGCAGCGGCCAAACACCATCAGTTACAGAAACGCCACTGTCCGGCGCACTGCCAGCCCCGCAGCCCACACCTGACCCTGATGCGCCGCTGACGCCGGCGGCGCTGACGCCGGCGGCGCTGACGCCGGCGGCGCTGACGCCAGCGAGCGGTGCTTTTGGCGGCCCCCCGGCGGGCGAGGATGCGCCACCAGATGAATCTGCTGATAACGCGGCCCCGTCCCCGCCAACAGCCACACCTGCTGCCGACTCAACGTTAGCCACGTCAACGCCTGTGACCAGTACACCAACGTCTACTGCTTCGCCAACCGCAACGGCCACGCCATCACCGACGGTAACACCCACGCCGATTGATGGGGAGACGGCCGTACTCAATCTGGGCGGTGGCGTTATCTGGCTGCGGCGGTCACCTGGCGGCCAAAATCTAATTGTGCTACAAGATAAGGAGATAGTGATTTTACATTCCGGGCGTGCTAACCGGGCCGGTGTGATCTGGCGGCAAGTGGCAACAGGTAATGGGACTTTAGGCTGGGTGGAAGAACAGTTTTTGCGGTTTAATGAAAATTGACACGAGTCCGCTTCGTTGTTAAAATCGGGCTAAACATTAGCAATACCTGACATCCTTCAAAAATCTGTCAGGGTTGAATTGAGGAAATATCATGGAATTGATGGAACAAACAGCGATTGAAAGCATTTACCTGACGGAAGCGGCCGCGAACATGGTAAAGACGTTGTTGGTGCAGAAAAACGTGCCGGATCATGGTTTGCGTGTTTTTGTGGCGGGCGGTGGTTGTTCTGGTATGCAATACGGGATGGCTCTGGAGGCAGAGCCCCGGCCGTATGATCATTTAATTGAATTTGCGGGTGTGCGGGTGTTTGTGGACCCCACCAGCATGATGTATTTAAGCAATGCCACGATTGATTATGAAGATAGCATTATGGGCGGTGGTTTCAAAATTGAAAACCCTAATGCCGTTTCATCCTGTGGCTGCGGCTCATCATTCAAAACAAAAGAAAGCGCGGCCGCCGGTGCGGCCCATAGTAGCGGCGGTTGTGGCTGCGGCGGCTAACGCTCAAAGTTAGTCACCCTTTGATGAATGCTAAAAGCGGGATACAACGTCCCGCTTTTTTTATGCCTGCCTGATGAAGCACAGTATAATCCGCTTCTCCCAAGAAGTTGAACTTCTAAATGCCTTAAGGAGAAAAAGAATTGACGGAAACAGCCAGCACCCCACCAGAAGTAGAAACGATTGAACAACTGATTGAGTCCCAACAAATAGACGCTTTACAGGCACAGTTAGCCCAAATACACCCGGCTGATATTGCCGTCTTGTTAGATGAATTGGATACGGCCGATGCTGTGACCCTGTTTGAACTGCTGCCGGTGGATGTGGCCAGCGAGGTGCTGGATGAAACGGGCAGCCCTGTGCGGCAAGAGCTGGTAGATAAAGTGGCTGATGAGCGGCTGGCCGATTTGCTCGAAGAACTGCCAGTTGATGACGCCGTTGAATTTCTGGAAGATTTGCCTGATGAGGTATCGGACCGTTTAATTGGCCTGATGGAGCCAGAAGAAGCGGCCGAAGTGCAAAGATCATTAGGCTATGAGGAGCAAACGGCCGGCCGTTTGATGGCGCGTGATGTGGTTGCTCTGCGCCGCCAGTGGACAGTGGGCGAAACCTTTGATTATTTGCGTGCATTGGAAGACGCTGAAACCTTGCATTACCTGTATGTGGTTGATAGAGATAACCGACTGATTGGCCTGGTTCCCTTGCGTAAACTGATCATGGCCCGACCTGAAGCGACCATTGAATCCATTATGAACACATCCGTTGTTTCTGCGCCGGTGAATGCGGATCAGGAAGAGTTGGCGGAACTGGTTTCCCGGTATGACTTTTTTGTGATTCCAGTGGTGGATGAGCAGAAGCGGCTGCTGGGTGTGGTGACGGCCGATGATATTTTGGATGTGCTGGAAGAAGAAGCAACGGAGGATATTCAGCGTTTGGGTGGTTCTGAACCGCTCGACCAACCCTATTTTGCCGTTTCGATTTTTCAAGTTTTCCGCAAGCGGGTGGGATGGCTTCTCATTTTGTTCCTGGCCGCCACGCTTACCGGCACGGTTACCAGCCTGTTTCAGGAGCTGTTAGAAACGGCCGTCGTACTCACCGTCTTCATCCCACTGGTCATTGGCACGGGGGGGAATGCTGGCTCGCAAACGGTGGCCACCATTATTCGCGCACTTACTCTGGAGGAGCTGCGGCTGAACAATGTTCTTTCCGCTCTGCGGCGCGAAATTTCTGTTGGACTGCTTCTGGGCGGCGCTATGAGCCTGGTTGGAATTTTGTACATCCGGCTCTTTTTCCCACAGGTTGGTGGTCCCATTTCAGTGGTGGTAGGGCTGACTTTACCGGCCGTTGTGGTCTGGTCAACCACAGTGGCCACCCTGGTGCCTACGCTGGCTGACCGTTTCCACATTGACCCGGCCGTCATTAGCGGCCCGATGATTGCAACCATTGTGGATGCGACCGGGTTGCTTATTTACTTTTTGTTGGCGCAACAACTTCTAGGGCTATAGAGGGGTAAGCATTGAGGAGAGGTGGGAGGGGGGCAGCCCAGCGGCCGTTAATTTGTTACGGGACGTATACGTTGATTTCACCGCACCTTTACCGGATTGGGCAGGGGGGTATGGTAAGTTACCGGCGGATTGGTCGTTTGGCATAGGGATATGGATGCAGGAACGGCCGTTGGGAACTTATGACCAATTACACCAGGCGGCAAGAAACAGACAAAAACCAGAACAATGCCGAGCCGATGCCCAAACCGGCCGTGCATGTGTGCCCCTACCTTGGCTCATGGGAAGACCCCGTTACCGCTCGTTCTTACGTTACCCACGAAAATTGCTGCTATCATGTAAAACCGGCGGCTACAGTGAAAGCCGAACACCAACGCACTTATTGCCTGACGTACCAGCATACGCAATGCCCCATTTATCGCCACCAAACAGAAATCAACCTGCCTGCTCGTCGGTTGCCTGCCACAGGTAAAGCCCAGATTCTCATTCCGGCCTTGATCTTGTGTATTATCTTTATTGTGGCGATGGTGTTGCTGGCCGGAGCGGTCTGGTAGCCGCAGGGATAACGACCGTTAATAAGAAACCCCCACCAGGTGTGCTGGCAACGGCCGTTGCGCCTCCCCCATAACTGCAACCCGCTCTTGAATTCCTATCAAGCCGAATCCACTGGTTGCCGGTGCGGCCGTGCCCACCCCATCATCCGCCACCAATAACTTCACCTGAACAGGGTGAGAATAATCCAGCGTCACCATGACTTGCCTGGCCTGGGCATGTTTGCGCGTATTGGTCAGCCCTTCCTGTATCGCCCGGTAGAGCGACAGGTTGGCTTTGGGTTCTAACCCCACTGGCTCGCCTATACTCTTCAGTTCCGCTTTTAGCCCGGCCTGCTGCGTTTCAGAAACTAAAAGTTCTACGGCCTGGTGCAAGGTCTGGTTTTCCAGAGGGGATTCACGCAAGGCACTGATGGAGTGGCGAATAGCAGACAGCCCTTCCTGGGTGAGTTTCTGCGCTTTTCGCAGAGCGTCAGCCGTTTTTTCTGGGTTTTCGCTCATGATGGCTTGCGCCGCTTCAAGCTGCACGTTAATGACGGTGAGATAATGCCCCAGGTTATCGTGGATTTCGCACGCCAGACGGTTGCGTTCCCTGGTAGTTGCCAATTCTTCAGCCTGGGCCGCATATTCCGCCAGACGCAAATTGGCCGCCCGCAATTCCCCGGCCAGATGGGCAATACGCTCACGGGCGGCGGCTCACGTAAGGCAATATAGGTAAAGATGAGCGTAAATATCATGGAGGCGGTGATTTGCATCATCGCCTGTAGTGCATTTGCCGGGGGCACATCGCGCAGAAAAATGAAGTAAATAAGGCTCAATAAGCTGATGCAGACAACGGCCGTGCCCATTCTGGATAACGCCAGACTTTGGGCTGCTACCGGCAGAATCAGCAGCCAGGCATTGTTCTCAAATCCCTCTATGATCCAAAAAGTAAATGCAATAATGCTGCCCACCAAAAGAAAATAAACAGCTATGAGCCAGGGCCGGCTGGCGCTTTTCTGCTCAAACCAAACCATGCCCCTGATGCCGACGAAGCTATAGAGAATGCCGGAGCCTGAGATCAGCAACATGTGGGGGACGGGCAGATCATAAAATGTAGCGTCTAGCAGCAGCGGCGGGTAGCTTATCAATGTGAGGGCAATGACTACGATGTTCAGCGTGCGGTTAGTAAACCGTTCTTGCTGTTCGGCTTCCTGAAAGACGCGACAGGGTTGATAGGGGCCAACTTCTTTGGGGCCAACTTCTTTGGGTGGTCCCATGCCGGTTATTCTTCCTTGTGGATGAGAATGAGAGTGGCGCGAGAAACGGCTTCATCACTGGCTGTGCCCATCACGGCCTGGGTAATGGGCAGTGTTTCCGGGTCGAGGGTGAGCAGCGGTGCTAACTGGCTGATGTTAGCAAAAAGCAGCGGTTTGGCCCCTTGCGGCAGATGTGCCCAAATACCCTGGTAAGTAGGGGCTGTGTGTAAGGTGTCGGTGGCCGTGGTCACGGCCGTCACCCCGGCTACATCTGTTCCCACAATCACCAGTGCCCCGTCCACGGCATAGGCAGCCAACGGACGGCCGTCAGCATCATGCACCTGATATACCCCGTCGCCGCTTTCGGCCGTAAAACCAAGCCGGGCCAGCCCCGCTGCCAGGGATGCAGCCTGCGTCACGAGATCGTCTGGCTGGTTGTGTTCTGCCAGGAGGATGGCGCTCATATCGGGCACGGCCGTGCCCCCCTCAGCCGGTATCACTGCCCATGCGAACTCCCCATCCAGCGCGGCGAGCAGGTCACTGTCCGGGTTGAAGCCAAATAAACCGGCGAACAGTTCGGTGGCTTCGTCCACGTCGGCGGCGCTGTAACCCAGACCATCCAATGAGCCTTTGAGCAGTTGCCAAAGCAGGTTGAGCCGCTGCCCGGTGAGGTAGACGGCCGTATCTGCCGGTAAATGGGCGTCAGTGGTGGGCACGGCCGTTTG
The DNA here is from genome assembly GCA_964581605.1 of uncultured Ardenticatenaceae bacterium. Classification (GTDB taxonomy): domain Bacteria; phylum Chloroflexota; class Anaerolineae; order Promineifilales; family Promineifilaceae; genus CAADGU01. The sequence continues at coordinate 17,452 of CAZOPF010000012.1, read as the reverse complement.
GGCGGCCAGCCAGGCCCGTTGGGTTTCATTTAACGGTTCGTGTAGGCCCACCATCTCAATTTGAATCCCATCGTCGGTAGCGTGGGCGGCCAGCCCCACCGAAGTGTAAGTGGGCAGGGTGCCCCGTATGGCTTCCAGGATGCCAGCCTCAGCGCCGGTTACGGCCGTGTCCAACAACGGCCCTATCTCAGCCATATTCACATAGAGGATGGCGGCCTGCTTTTCGGGCAGTTGGCTTATGGTTTCCTGAAAACGGCGGGAGTCGGCCAGGCTTAAACTATCCGGCGCGGCCTGGGCAGCGGCCAGTGTGGCCGGGTCTGAGGCGAGCAGCACGAGATTGTCTTGTTGGACGGCCGTGCCTTGCCCAATGCCGTTCACTTTTTCCACAAAAGCGGACGCTCCGGCTTCATCACGCACAGTAGCGGCTAATAACCAGCGTGGTTGTCCATCTGCGCCGGGCGGCAGAAACCCTACGCCGATAGTGGCGCCTACCCACGGCCGTACATCTTCGCTCACCGTTACCCCGGCCAACGAGTGGAGGGCGTTGTCCAGCCCGTTAAAAATGGTGGTGGGGTCAGCAGGGTTGAAAGGGATGTCGGCGCTGTTGTAAACATCTTCAAAGGCGACGGCCGTTTGGCGGCTGGCGCTATCTTGCAGGTTGAGGAGGTTGACGGTGGCGAAGACGGCCGTCTCCTCCGGCATATGCTGGATAATGGCATCTTCATCCACACCCAACAAACGGGGCAGCAGCCAAAACGCGCCAATCGCTAACACAACCAGCCCCACGACTACACCCATGATAATCCCCAATCGCCGCGAATTCTGCATAAACCAACCTCCGTACACCGATTACCGATCACCGATTACCTGTCACGACTTATTTTCACCGACGGGTGCAGATTGGGCAAATAGGTTGGTGAGGCTGCTTGTGGCTGCTGATGGCTGGCTCACACACAGAAAGCGATCGTTGTGTTATGATCAAAGTTATAGCGACGAACGTGGGCATGAGATGAAAAGGTTGTGACGAGATGAATAGCTCCTTGATATTATTAGCGGTGTGGGGCATTGATATCCGGGTGTATGTGACATTCCCGCTGATATTGGCTTTTGCGGCCGCGTCGTTTGGTGAAACAGGTAGTTGGATTTGATATGTCTGCCAACATTCGTGCCTTTATGGCGATTGAGTTGCCCGCAGATGTTAAACAAGAGTTGGGCCGGGTAAGTAATCTGTTAGCCGGGCAATTGCCACCGCACACGGTGTTGTCCCGGGCGGTGCGGTGGGTGCAGCCGGGGAATATGCACCTGACATTGCGGTTTTTAGGAGACACGGCCGTGACTCAACTCCTGCCTCTGTCACAACAGCTAGACCAATTGGCCGCCCGTCACACCCCTTTTTCACTGCAATTAGAGCGGTTGGGCTGTTTTCCCAATCCCAAACGGCCGCGTGTCATCTGGGTAGGTGTAGCCGGCGATAATCAAGCTCTATTGGCTGTGAAACAGGAATTGGATGAGCGATTGGTCCCGTTGGGTTGGGCGGCGGAAGACAAACCATTTAGTGCCCATTTGACCATTGGCCGGGTGGCTGACGGTCAATCCAAAGCCACTTCGCGCCGCATCCCTCCCACCTTCAACTGGCAACTCCCCATCAGCCCACTGCCTTTTACCGTCCATGACATCCGCCTGATAGAGAGCCAGCTTACTCCCAAAGGCCCCCTCTACACCGTGCGGCATACGGCCGTGCTACATCGTGCATAGATTTTGCCGCGCATCACGCCCAACTTCAGCAAATCCTGAAGAGCAAAAACTGTCAGCCCCTGTTATTTTGTGGGATAATTGCCGCCAAAATCATGGAAGGTTCATATCTTGACCGAATTTGCAATTGATTCCCCTCAAACCTCTGACCGGCACTCACCAGGTCGGTGGGTATTTTCCCATTTACGGCGGCACAAATTGCTCATTCTGGGCGTATTCATTGGTGCGTTTGGCAATGCGGCACTGGCGGCCGTCATTCCTGTGCTGACAGGCACTGCTTTTGATGCCGCCTTAGCCGAGCCGCCAGATATGGATGTAATTGCATGGACGGCCGTGATGATCATTCTCAGCCAGTTGGTGCGGGCGGTGCTGCAATTAGGGCGCAACTTTTCCAGTGCTGTTCTGGGGGAGCGGTTAGAGCGGGATATGCGCCAGGAATTTTACGTAGACCTGCTGGGCAAAAGCATGACGTTCCATGATATGCGTCCGGTGGGTGATACAATGGCCCGTGCCACCAATGATGTGCATGAAATTAACCTGATGCTCAATCCAGGTATCAATCTCGTCATCGGCTCCGCTAATTTTATCCTCATGCCGCTTTTATTAGCGCCTCGCTATCATCCTTCTTTGCTTCTAGCGCCACTTTTTTTTGTGGTCACCTATATTCTGGCGTTGGTACGTTATTTGCGTGTGCTGAGTCCGGTGGCCGACCAGGTACGCCGTTCGTTCGGCACGCTCAATAGCCGTCTGGCCGAATCTATTGATGGTATTGAATTGGTAAAAAGTAGCGCCCAGGAAGAAGAGGAGATCGGTCATTTTACCCAAAACGCGGCCGTCTATCGTGATGCCGTGGTGGCACAAGGGCGCATTGAAGCCCGCTTTTTGCCTTTGCTCATGTTAGGGCTGACGTTAGGAATCGGCTTTGCCCAGGCATTATGGTTGTTTGAGCAAGGGGTGATTGATGTGGGGGATGTGATTGCCTACATGGGGCTGCTGTCATTGTTTGGTTTCCCCACGTTTATTTCACTGATGGCTTATTCCCGGGTGTCGTTGGGGCTGGCCGGGGCGCGGCGTATTTTGGAAATGATGAATGCCCAGACGACGCTGGATGAAAATGTGGCCGGATACCAGATGGAGATGCAGGGCGCTATCCAGTTTGAGGCTGTGTGGTTTGGTTATGTGGATGAGGCGCAGGCGTTGGAAGCGGTGGATTTTACCGTGCAACCGGGGCAGACGGTGGCGCTGGTCGGGCAGACGGGGTCAGGCAAGAGCAGCGTGACAAAGCTGATTAACCGGACGTATGATGTGGGTCACGGCCGTGTCCTCATAGATGGGGTGGATGTCCGCGACTGGAATCTGGCGGCTCTGCGGCGGCAAATCTCCATCATCGAACAAGACATCTTCCTCTTCTCGCGCACCATTGCCGAAAATATCGCCTTTGGCTGCCCGGATGCCTCGCCAGCAACCATTGAGGAAGCAGCTAAAGCTGCCCAGGCGCATGACTTCATTATGAATTTCAAAGACGGCTATCAAGCGATTGTGGGGGAACGGGGCGTCACCCTCTCCGGCGGGCAGCGGCAGCGTATTGCTCTGGCGCGGGCCTTCCTCACCAGACCACGCATCCTTATTCTGGATGATTCTACCAGTGCAGTAGACAGCGCCACCGAAGACCAGATTCAGCGGGCCATCATTCAGGCTTCTGCTCACCAGACTACTATCCTCATCACCCATCGCCTCTCCCAAATTCGCTGGGCTGATCTGGTATTGGTCATGCGCCAGGGGCGGTTGGTAGCGAAGGGATCACATGAGGAATTGATGCAAAGCACACCGGCTTACCGTCGCATTTTTGAGCAGTATGAAGGGTGATGAGGTAATGGGGTAAAAAAAGCCATCGCTCCCTTCTTCATCATGCATCATTTAAGCCACCACCCCCATTTCATCCAATTGTAGCTGTTCATCTCCACCGGCATGGTAAAGCGTCAGCTGGTGGGTGCCCAGGTTGAAGTGGAAGGGTTGGATTGTTTCTTCGTTAGTTGGGGTGCGGAAAACCATCTCGCCCCACACGGCCGTGTCATCACGCCCCCGCAATCGCAAAACAGCCCCTTGCCAACGACAATAATTCACCAGTGGACGCATGATTTTGTGTATAGGTGTTTACCTGAGCACCTGAGCACCTGAACACCTGAGCACCTGAACACCTGAACACCTGAACACCTCATTCCCCTCCCGCTAATTCCATAAAGAAATAGGTAGACACATCCACAATTTTTTCCGGGTCCAGTTCGATCAACTGGCCGTTTTCCTGGCGATAAAACAGGTATTCATCGCCTACTTCCTTTACCAGAATCGTTTCCCCTTCGTATTCAAACGTCCAGCTTTTTTCGTTACTCATAAGCGTTTCTATTCCCCTTTAATTCCAACGTTGGCGGTGAACTTCAATGACGTTGGGCAGTGTTTCAAATTTTTGCATCAACCAGTTCAATTGGTCAAGACTGTTGACCTCAACTTCCAGATAAACGGTCGAAATGCTGCTGGCCGTTGTTGTTTTAGCGCGAGGGCTGTTGATTTTTTGGCCGCGCAGAATGTTGACCACATCCTCAATCAATCCGGGACGGCGGTATGCCTTGATGACAATGGGGATGGGGTAGGTTTCCGATTCAGTGCCCCAGGCAACCTCGATCAGCCGCTCTGGTTCGGTCAGGTTTTCCAGTTCTTTACAATCGCGCCGATGAATGGTGACGCCCTGACCGCGCGTGATAAAGCCGATAATCGGCTCAGGGGGAATGGGTTGGCAGCAGCGGGCCATTTTGGTGGCTAAACCGCCTACACCTTGCACCGTTAGACCTTTGGCTTTGCCGGGTTTGGGTTGTAGCAACGGCCGTAAATCATCGTCCGGTTTCAAATTGCCCTGCATCAAGGCAATGGCCCCGCTAATCTGGGCACTTTGAATATCGCCAAACCCCACCTTTGCCAGAAAGGTGTCCTCGTCTTTGTATTTCAACGCCTGGGCGATGTCCGAAACTGTGTACGCATTACTCAGGTTTAGCCGCCGCAGTTCCCGCTCCACCACTGCCCGCCCCTGTGTGATATTTTGTTCCCGCTCCTGGTTGCGGAACCATTGCCGAATTTTGCTGCGGGTGCGTGCCCGGCCGGTGTAACCAAGCGTCGGGTTCATCCAATCCCGGCTGGGGCCACCCCGTTTGGCGGTGATCACTTCCACCCGGTCGCCCGATTTCAAATGATAATCCAGCCCCACCATTTTGCCATTCACCTTTGCCCCGCGGCAGCGATGGCCGACCTCCGTGTGAATCTGGTAAGCAAAATCAATGGGAGTTGAACCGGCGGGCAGGTCTATCAGATCGCCCTTGGGGGTGTAGACGTAAATGCGTTCGGCCAGTACTTCGGTCGCCAGGATTTCGGCATCGGTGAGTGAGCCATCGGTATCACGCAAGGCGGCCAGGGTATCACGCAGCCCCTGGATGCGCCGCTGAACGGAGAAGGCGACGTGGGTGCCGTCTTCTTCTTTGTAGGCCCAATGGGCAGCCATCCCTTTTTCAGCCTCTTCGTGCATGCGCTGGCTGCGGATTTGCACTTCCAGTTTGTAGCCGGTTTCGGGGTCTAATACGGCCGTATGCAGCGATTGATACCCGTTCCCTTTGGGCGCGGCGATGTAATCATCAAACTCACGGGGGATCGGTTTCCACAAGCTGTGAATCAGCCCCAAAACGAGGTAACACATCGTCCGGTCTATATCCTCTTTTTCTTTAAGCGACAACCGGGCATAAGTAGTGGGGTCTGACGGCCGTAAGATCACCCGCAGCGCCTGCACATCGTAAATCTCCTCAAAATCCACATTCTTGCGCACCATTTTACGGTGGATAGAGTAGATATGTTTGGGGCGGCCGGTTACTTCCGCCTCAAGGCCCAGCTCCTTAATTTTTGTGCGGAGCCTGGCAATACAGTTTTCGATATAGTCGGCTCGTTCGGCGCGGCGGGCCGCCAGCTTGCCCGCAATCTCCTTGTACGTTTCCGGCTCCAGATACCGAAACGCCAGGTCTTCCATCTCCCACTTTATCTGCCAGATGCCCAGGCGATTGGCCAGCGGGGCAAAGACATTCATCGCCTCCACCCCAATTTTTCGCCGTTCTTCCGCGTCTAGCTGGCTCGCCTTGCGCAAATCCTGCAAACAATCAGCCATGCGAATCAGGATGACACGAATATCATCTTCGGTGATGGTTAATATAGCGCGGCGGATACCTTCCAGGGTGGCTGTTTCTGTTTCTTGATGTTTTTTGTATTGCGCTTCTTCGGCATAGGCAAAGAGGTTTGCCAGCCCGTTCACCAGCCCGGCGATTTCTGCGCCAAACTGCTCCTGTACCATTTTGATGGTGACTTCGGTGTGGGGCATGAGGCAATCATGCAGCAGCCCGGCAACAATGGTGGGCACGTCGCTTTCTAGCTGCACCAATGTTTGGGCAACGGCAATGTCGTGGTCAATATATAGTTCACCAGAGCGGCGGCGACGGCCGTGATGTGCTTTATCCGCAAAAGCATACGCCTGCCGTACCTGCCGGGCAGCTTCACCATTTGGCAACATTTCTAGCAATTCTGCCAGACTGATGAGTGTTACCTGCGTCATGGGTTATCCAAAAAAAACAGGCGTATCCCTCGGTGGTGGAGACGCCTGTGAAATTCACAGCAAACCAAAAAAACACGCCATTGCCCATAAGGGTTCCAATGACAAAGCATCAAATGTTCAGTTGCCCCCCTATACCCACCACCTGTTGCTGTTGTGGTAACTGGCTGCCGGCCATTATCAGGCAGTGCTGCCGTTAGAGGAATCTGGCGGGTCGCCAGGGGTGGGTTCTGCGGCGCCACCCTGCGACTTGCCGCGATCCAGCACAATACGTGCCTGTTCTTGCACACGGCCGGTAGCTGCGTCCACCTGTTCTTTTGTGTGTGCCACCATTTCGTTGGCACGCCCGGCATATTGTTGGGAATAGGTGACGGCCGTATCGCGGTAGTGCTGGTATTGTGCTTCCCCAGTGTGTATCAATTGTTCGCTCTTAGCGGCAATTTGGGCGCGGGTTTCTTGCCCGGATTGGGGCGCTAAGATGATGGCCGTGGCCGCCCCAATGAGGCCACCGATGACAAACCCGGCCAAAAATGCACCTAAATCGTTGGAACTATTCTCACTCATGGTTATTCTCCTTAGGGATCAGGCATGACGGGTCTCTAAAACCTGTCATGCCTCTAAGAACTCATTTTATATTATTGCGAGGGTTGCCAAATAATGTTTTGATGGCCTGAGTGACGCCTGCTACCTGAGCGCGGGTGCGGATGGCCGGTTGTACCACATTTTGGCTGACAAAGTTAGTGGTGCCCCGAAGGGTGCTGACGGTTTCATTTGTCTTTTCCAGAATAGGTTTAATTTCAAATTCCAGCATATTGACCAGCCGCATCACCATGATCAGCAGCAGCAGAATGACCACGCCGAAGATACACGATTCCAGCGCCAGGGCGATGATGAGAATGTCGCGCACGGCCGCGATAGTGGTGGCCTGGGTTTGGGCCAGCCAGATGGTGAAGGCGACAAAACCGATGAGCAGGAGGATGGCGATGCTGGCAATGAGAATAATAACGGCCGTAGATGGCCCCCGCCCTGAACGATTCTCCACCACCACCGGAACACCTGGCAGATAAGGTGGGATGGAAGCAGATTTGGTTTCGGTTTGTATTTGCTCAGTTGGTTGTGTATTCATGCTGGTTTCCTGCGGATTAGTATAACATCCTTACTGGCTAGAGGCACAAGGTTTGTGTTTGGGTGTTTAGGTGGATGTGTGTTTGGGGTACGGCCGTGCCCATGATACAATGCCCTTCATATCCCACTATTTCCGTCATCCGTAATGGGTAATCCGTTCTCCCCCTTCGACTCACGCATTACGGGTCACGGTTCACGAGGTTTGTATGAACCAGGACCGCTGTATTTTAGTTTTAGGCGGAGCCGGGTTGGTCGGCGCGCAAATTGTGCGCACCGTCGCCCGTCAGATTGCTCCCCAAAGGATTGTTGTGGCCAGCCTGTTTCGCGGCGAAGTGCGCGAATTTTTGCATGATGTGCGCAAGGAGTTTCCCCATATTGAATTTGTGGGCGCCTGGGGTGATGTATTTGTGCGCCAGGAGTTCATTGAGGAACGTCGTCTGCGCCTGATGCAAAGCCGCGCCCGCCGCGATGATCTCTATCAGGACTTGTTTGGCCCGTTGGAAATGGCTTACCAACGCTCGGCCCTGGTGCAGCTGATTCAACAGTATCGCCCAAACGTTATTGTGGACAGCATCAATACGGCCACAGCGATTAGCTATCAGGATGTGGAATCGTTAAGCAAAAAGACGTATGACATATTGCAGCAGCTTCGCCAGATTGTAGACCACCAGGATTTAGCCGCGTTGGATGAGCTGGGGCGGGCGATTGAGCAAAATATCAGCATGTTGTTGATTTCCCAGTCGGTGCCGCAGCTCATCCGCCATGTGCAGATGATGCACCGGGCGATGTGTGAGGTGGGTACGCGACTGTATTTGAAGATTGGCACCACCGGCACGGGTGGCATGGGGCTGAACATTCCCTACACCCACAGCGAAGACCGGCCAAGCGCCAAATTAATGAGCAAGACGGCCGTAGCCTTTGCTCACACCGGTCTGCTCTTTCTCATGGCCCGCACACCCGGTGGGCCGCTGGTGAAAGAGCTAAAGCCGGCGGCCATGATCGGCTACCGTCGGGTGGCGTACAAAGCGGTAAAAATGCGCGGCCGGCCCCAATTTCGCTACCAGAGCCAAACTCAATTACTCAATGGTGTTTTGAACCTGCGCGGCGATGAGGGCCAATATGAACGATTGGGCAAACTGCATATGGCCGGGGTGGATACAGGTGAAAATGGTTTTTTTGCGCGAGGTGAATTTGAAGCCATTACCCATATCAACCAGATGGAATTTGTGACGCCAGAAGAGATTGCCCAGCAGGCTGTGTTGGAAATCAAAGGCAGCAATACTGGCTATGACGTGATCGCCGGAATAGATAGCAGCGTCATCAATTCCAGCTATCGGGCCGGGGTCTTGCGGCAAACGGCGCTAGAGAAGTTATCTCGGATTGAAGAGGAGACGAATAGCCATAGCGTGGCTCTAGGGCAGCTGGGGCCGCCGGAACTATCCAAATTGTTGTATGAAGCCCATTTGTTGAAGCTAAATTACCGGACACTGGGGCAGGTTATTGCCACGCCAGCAACTGAGATGTCGGAAATGTTGTATCAATTTGTGCTGGAAAATGAGCGGCTGCGCACCCAGATCACCTCTATTGGTGTGCCAATCCTCACGCCAGACGGCCGTCACCTGATTCGTGGCCCGCGGCTGAACATTCCCGAAAGCATCTACCATGAAGCGGAGCTGTCGGCCGAAAACATCAATGTATGGGCGGAAAAGGGGTGGGTGGATTTACGGCCGTCTAATTTGCGCACCTGGCAGCAGCGTTTCGGCCGTATGACCCGTACTCAACACATGCTGCACACACGCGGCACCTCATCCGTTACCATGCTTACCTATCTGCCGGAAACTATTGAAATTGGCGCAGTGGTGGCCTGGCTGTTTAACAATGATTATGAAGGGTATCGCATCAAGTAGAGAGAAGCGGCGGGTGGCGGGTGGCTGATACCAGCTACCCGCCATTTGCAAACTTAGCCACTCCTGATATAACTAGAAAAAATCGTGGTAACACAACCCTCAACCATTTACCCCAAGATTAACAAAAGGTTTCTGTTTTATTTTCAGGATGAGTTATATGACAACAACACAACCATTTACCGGGCTGGGGATGCCTGTCTTTGCCGCCTTTGGCTGGGCCGGGCAGGAAGCGGCCGTCAACTTTGCTCTTGAACAACTGGAATTATTTATTCGCACCCTGCACGGCCGTCTGCCACGCTCAATACAGGCTGAGTTCCCTTATGCCGGTTTAAGCCGGGCTAACCAGACTGTTTATCTGGCTGCCAAAGAGGATGTAGAGTCTGATTTGCACATCATGTATTTTGCCCGGCCCATGAGCCTGGAAATGCAACTGGCGCTGACAGATAAACGGAATTTGATCAAATCGCTGGGTCTGGCAGAGAAACAACCCGCCATGGCCCATCGCCTGATCACTGAATTAGGCGCGGATTGGTCATTCCGGCTGCAACAGCAGCAGATGGATGAAGAATCACAGGAGCGCACACACTATCAGGATTTGTTTAAGGATAGTGTGATCAATCTGGATGAGGAAACGGCCGTAGCCATTCTCAGCAAAGCCGCCTACCTCACCAGCGAAGAAAAATGGGTAACGCCCCTTTTCATCAGCCGCCGGTTTAGTTCTGACCAGATTTCTGTTATGGGGCCGGTTGTTATAGATGTAGTGACCAAAGAACTGGAGAAGTTACAACCGCTCATTCATTTTCTGAACGGCCAGAAGGCCATGAAACCCGCCAAAGCTAAAGCCAGGGTGCATCCCAAAGTTAAAGCCCCGGTTGAGTCAACAGCCATTGCTACGACTACCATTGTTGATTCCGAGCAAGGTTTCCATTTCGTCACCGACATCAAACCGCTCTATTTACGCAAAGGGTTCATCAATATGGCACCGGAGCATTGGGAGTTTTTTGCCCTCAGCGCCCGCAGTGAAACCCGCAGCGTGACGCTTTATTATGAAGGCGTGTATGACAAAGAATGTGCTATCTGGCGCATCCAATCTACCGACATGGTGCGGTTGGTACTCAGTCCCAGCGTCCATCGGTGGTTTGAAGAAAACTTTGAACAGGGTGAGCATGTGCATTTGGCCGTGAAACGACTAGATAATGACGATATTCAGATTACCCTGAAACATTCCGAATAGGTAATGCCGTCAAGCAGTTATATCCAGGGGCGTTGTTTGCCATAAACAGCGCCCTTTTTGTTCAAGTAGTGCCAGGCACAGGGCAAAACCGCTTCGATTGAGCTAGTAGCGGCTGCCCTGTGCCTGGCACTGATTGTTCACACTCCCAAATTCTGGCATCAGGGAGTACAATCAGCCAAAACCCGATTCGAGGATGTGTTATGGCTCGTACAAAGATAGTTGCAACCATTGGCCCCAGTTCCAGTAACCCGGAAACAATCCGCCGCATGTTAGCCGCTGGCATGACAGTGGCGCGTATCAATTTCTCTCATGGCGATCACGAATCACATACCAAAACCATCCAGACATTGCGCGATGTGGCTCAGAGCGAAGGCAAGGTTTTGGCTATTCTGGGTGATCTGCAAGGCCCCAAAATTCGGTTGGGGCATGTGAAGGCGGGTGGTATCCAGCTTCAATTAGGCGAGGAAATTGTGCTGACGCCGCATCGCGGGCAACCGGCCATGATTCACCTGCCCCACCCTGATCTGATTGAGGCGGTGCAGCCTGGGGCGCGTCTGGTTATTGGGGATGGTGAGGTGGAATTTACGGTGGCGGAGAAGAAGGAGGATACGCTGCGTTGTATTACCACAGTGGCCGGGCTGTTAGAATCTCGCAAAGGAGTGAACGCGCCAGGCACGAACCTGCCGGTCTCCAGTATGACGGAGAAGGATCGGGAGGATTTTGAGCTTGTTTGCCAATTGGAACTGGATTATGTGGCGCTATCGTTTGTGCGCACGGCCGTAGACATTCACGAACTGCGGGCGATTATGGATCAAAAGGGTATTCAGATTCCCATTATTGCCAAGATTGAGAAGAAGGAAGCGATAGAACATCTGGATGAGATTTGTGAAGCGTCTGACGGCATGATGGTGGCGCGAGGGGATTTGGGCATTGAAGTACACCCTCAAGAAGTGCCGTTGTTGCAAAAACGGATTATCCGTACCTGTAATGATGTTGGTAAGCCGGTTATTACCGCTACCCAGATGTTGCAATCTATGGTGGAACATCCCCGCCCCACACGGGCTGAAGCCAGCGACGTGGCAAATGCAATCCTGGATGGAACGGATGCGGTGATGCTCTCGAATGAAACGGCGAACGGCCGTTTCCCCGTTGAAGCCGTACTGATGATGAAGCAAATCAGCGAAATCACCGAAACAGCCTTCCCCTATGACATCTGGCGCAGCCGGCGGCAGGCGGCCGTGACGCGCGTCGCTTCGGTTACAGAGGCCATCAGTGCTGCCAGTTGTTCAGTGGCCGAACATGTTCACGCCAAAGCTATTGTCAGCACCACCATGTCCGGTCATACAGCCCGGCAGGTAGCCCGGCATCGGCCGCCGACGGCCGTGATGGCCGTTTCCCCTTTGCCCAGCACCCAACGTCGGTTGGCGCTGGTGTGGGGGGTGGAGTGTGTTTTGGTACCAAACTTCACAGAAACGGATGAGATGTTGACGCAAACGGCCGTAGCCATGCGTCAATTTGGACTTAAACCAGGGGATCGGCTGGTGATTACCGCTGGTGTCCCCTTTGCCCAAATGGGGCAGACCAATCTCATACAGGTGCATGAAATTACGTAATCCTCATTTGTTTTCCACCTGTTTCCCGGCTATTATGGAAAAGGTTCGTTTCAGTCACCTAAACAGATTCAAATGGGAGAAGATGTAATGGCAACTTCAACATTAAAATCGCAATCGGCAATTTTGAATGATATGGATTGGGAACCACCGGCCGTTAAAAGCATTGAAGACACGGGTCTAACCCATGGTTTTTTAGAAGACCTGGCTCTCAAAATCATGTATTTTCGCGGCCAATTAACCGGGCACGATATTGCAGAGTTGATGCACGTGCCTTTTGCCACGGTTGTTAGCCCCTTGATGGACTACCTAAAACGGGAGCAAATGTGCGAAGTAAAAGGTTCTGGTGGTTTGGGGGCAGCCACCTACAACTATTCCATAACCTCTAAAGGTGCCAACCGTGCCCGTGAACAGTTAGAGCGCACCACCTATGTTGGCCCCGCCCCCGTGCCCTGGGATAACTATATTGCCTCTGTGAAAGCCCAAAGTGGCAAGCGGCTCAAAGTCAATCCGGCCATGATGCGCAAATCATTAGCACATCTGACGTTGGAGGAGGATGTGTTCCAGAAGATTGGCCCGGCAGCTAATTCCGGCAAATCTATCTTCCTCTACGGCCCGCCCGGAAATGGCAAAACGACGATTGCTGAAGCCATCGGCCGTATGATTTTGACCAGTGATATTTACATCCCCTACGCTGTGGAAGTAGACGGGCAGATTATCAATGTCTATGACCAGATTAACCACGAAGCTGTGCCAGAGGACAAAGGGGTGACGGGGGCGCTGGGTGGCACCCGCAAAGCCGATGCCCGCTGGTTACGTATTAAACGGCCGGTTATCATGGTGGGTGGCGAACTCACATTGGAAGGATTGGATTTGATTTATGATCCCATTAACAAGTTTTATGAAGCCCCCTTCCAGATGAAAGCCAACGGCGGCATGTTTCTGATTGATGACTTCGGCCGCCAACAGGTACGGCCGCGTGATTTGCTCAACCGTTGGATTGTGCCCATGGAAAAGCAGATTGACTTCCTGGCCTTGCACACCGGGCGCAAACTGGAAGTGCCTTTTGAGGTGCTGATTGTATTTTCCACCAATCTGCCGCCACGTGACCTGGTGGACGAAGCGTTCCTACGCCGTATTCGGCACAAGATCGAGGTACGGCCGCCCACGTTTGAAGGATTCCGCGCTATTTTTATGGCAGTCTGCGAACGGCGGGGTATTCCCTATGACGAACAGGCGGTTCGCTATCTGCTGCAAGAGTATTACATTAAGCGCAACCAGAAACTCCGTGCCAACCATCCCCGCGATTTGCTCGACCAGATTTTGGATATTGCCAATTACATGGAGGTTAAGCCGCAGTTGACGAAGGAGTTGATTGACAGAGCAGCCGATTCTTATTTTGTGGAATTGTAACCGCAGCAGTGGCAGGCATCGGGCAGCAACTACTGAGTTAACCAGGATGGTTTTGCCCTGTGCCTGGCACTGCCCAACGCGGTAAGGAAGGATTGCGGTGCGGATAAAAGTCATTCTCAACCCTTATGCCAACCGATGGCGAGCCGGCGGACGATTAGAAGAGTTGCAGGCAGTTTTAACGGCCGTCTCCCTCTCCGCCGACATTTACAGCACGACCGCACCAGGGGAGGGCACGGCCGTAGCCCGGCAGGCCGCCACTGACTATGATGCCGTTATTGCCGCTGGCGGGGATGGCACCATCAATGAAGTGATCAACGGCTTGATTCAGGCCGCCGGGGAAGGTCAGACCGTGCCCTTTGGCGTGTTGCCCATTGGCACAGCCAATGATCTCAGCGACACTATTCCCTTACCACGTGATTTAGCGCAGGCTGCTCAAAACATTGCTGCCGCGCACACCCGCCCCATTGACGCGGTACGGGTGAATGACCACTTTTTTGTGAATAACTGCGCGATTGGCATGGAGCCGTTGGTGACGTTGGAAAATATCAAAATCAAACGGCTGTCGGGCAATGCCCGTTACTTTTTGGCTTTGGTGCGTGCCTTAGCAAAGCTGCGTGCCTGGCAAATGGATATTCGTTTTGACGAGACGACGACCTCTAGCGGATCGGCGGCCGGGTCTGCGACCTTTAGCGGGCCGGCGATTTTGCTTTCGGTGTGCAACGGGCCACGCACGGGAGGGATTTTCCAGATGGCTCCCGGCGCACAGTTCGATGATGGGTATTTTGATTATGTGTTCGCGCCAGATATGCCCAAACGGACGGTGTTGGCTTTGCTGCCACGCCTGTTTAAGGGGACACACATTCAGCATCCCAAAGTGCAACACGGCCGTGCCCGCCGTATCACCATCACCTGCCAGCCCGGCACCCCCATCCACGCCGATGGTGAATTGATTGCCGAAGCCGCGACGCAGATTGAGTATGAATTGTTACCAGGGAAAGTAAGGTTGTTGGCCCCGTAGGGTACGGCCGTCATCCGCATATCCGCCCCCATCCGCTGCCCAAACGAAACGGCCGTACTTGTGACGGGCACGGCCGTACCCGTCGCCTCAAATGGACACAAGACAGTTACCGGATTCGCAGACGGCCCGATTGGTAAACAGCAAACTTCCCCTCCAACTTATCCGCATGGTTCTGGATGATTTCTGCTACCACACGCATTTTTTCATCACTCGTGGCTTCGTCTAATCGCAAGAGCAGTACACCGGCATGGGCTTGCCCGGCACGATAAATCATTTCGCCAAAATCTTTGTCCATGGTAATGACGATTCGATTCTCCTGCACCGCAATTTGCAGAATCTTATGGTCTGGCAATTTGGGGTTTATGGCTCGGACAGCTTTCACATCGTAGCTGTTGGCGATAAGCCATTGTTCCACTTTTTTACTGACACCGACATCTACCAGGAACTTTAGTAGCATTGTCAGGCCGCGACCGGATAAATGCGAGCTTCACTGACCAGATCGCCGGCAAAAGCAAAGACCGCCAGTAAATCCTCTGGTTCTAATTCAGGGTAATCCTCAAGCAAATCTTCCGGTGGTACGCCTGCGGCCAATGCTCTGAGAATTTGCTCTACAGTAATGCGTAAGCCGCGAATGGTTGGTTTACCCATCATCACGTTTGGGTTGGTTGTTACCCGGTTCGTCAAGGCATTCATAAAGCACCTCGCTTCATATTGGCTGTTGAGTATAACACAAAACGGCCGTACCCACCCGGGCACGGCCGTCAGGCCGTTACAATAAAATCAGCGGGAGCAACGCTGCTTATGGCGATGTGTGTTAAAAAGTATTCTTCTCCCGCCGAATCCTGTTCAGCATCGAGATAGGATTCGATTCCTCTGGAACTGGGAATTCCTTCGCCATCTTCAACCAGACCTTGTAAGTGAAACATAAGGGCAGACCTCATGCTGGTCATGGTTTCCTCAATCGTTTCACCGGTCGCTATGCAGCCCAGAACGTCTGGAGAGTAGGCTGAATACCCGGTTTCACTCTTCTCGACCACAATTAAATACCTTTCCTCTGTTCTCATTGTTTAATCTTCTCCACGCTGATCAGTGTCTTGTTTAAGTTCCGCCTGCTTTAGAATGCTGTTTAATGTACCTTTGCGAAGATCATCTCCCGGTTTACCGGCCACTGTGACCTTGCCACGCTTGTGTGGATGTTTGTATTGGCGGTGGCTGCCTTCAGTCTTAATCAAATACCAGCCGTCAGCCTCGATGAATTTGATGATGTCTCTGACTTTCATACGGGCATAGTAGCCTAAAGACAAATAGCGGTCAACCTGGATTTAACTCGACACTACGGCCGTTTCTCACACACCACTCGACTAGACGAAGCGGCCGTTCCCCACCCAGGCACGGCCGTTACCACCACTCCCCACCGATTTACGGCCGTATACCCCAACAGGCATAAACGAAAACGGCCGTACCCCCTCCCAGGTACGGCCGTTCACCCCCCCCAACTACCGCTAACCAAACGGCCGCACCCCCCTATAGCAACTGTTGCCCAAAAATGAACTGGGCACGGCCGTCATCCGCTTATCTGCTCCCCCAAACAGTACGGCCGTATTCATCACAAGTACGGCCGTTTGCCTGCTTCATTTGTTGACGCCCCTGTGTGCCAGTTCTATACTTGCTCCATGTCTGCCAAAGATTTGATTCACGATGCCGTAAAAGCCGCCCTCATCAAAGATGGCTGGACAATTACGCATGATCCATACACGATAGAGTTTGCGGAGTTAACGTTATCGGCAGACCTGGCGGCTGAACGACCTTTCGCTGCTGAACGCGGCAGCAGAAAGATAATTGTTGAAGTAAAGAGTTTCACCAGCCGCTCCCCGGTACATGACTTAAAAAACGCTTTAGGTCAATATGATCTGTATGTGGCCTATTTGGAGCTACTGTCGCCTGAACGTGAAGTGTATCTGGCGGTGAGTCATCTGGTGTATCAAGATTTCTTCAAGCAAAACGCTGTCCAGTTCATCGTCAGGCGATATAACCTGAAGTTGTTGGTTGTTCATGTGGCTCAAGAGGAGGTTGTAACATGGATAAACTAGATGAATATAGAAAGTTGATCAAACAAATACTGACTCGTTACGCCCAGTTGCGCAATCCTGAGTCTACTTTTGATGTAGAAACCGAACTGGTGTTTGATGAGGTGCATGATCATTACATGCTGCTTAGATTGGGCTGGTGGCCTGAAGGACGGGTGCGGGGAGCCACAGTTCATGTCCGTTTGCGCAATGGCAAGTTCTGGATAGAGGAAGATTGGACGGAAGAAGGAATTGCGACTGATTTATTGGCTGCGGGTGTACCCAAAGAGGATATTGTGCTGGCCTTTCAAGCGCCGGAAATGCGACCGTACACCGAATTTGCGGTTGCCTGACAGGATAACGGCCGTACCCATCACGAGTACGGCCGTACCCCACCCCCGCAACAACATTCCCCAACAACGAACGGGGCACGGCCGTCATCCGCTTATCCGCTCCCATCTGCTGCTCAAACAAAACGGCCGTACCCCACCCCCGCAACAACATTCCCCAACAACGAACGGGGCACGGCCGTCATCCGCTTATCCGCTCCCATCCGCTGCCCAAACAAAACGGCCGCACCCCACCCCCACAACAACATTCCCCAAAACGAACGGGGCACGGCCGTCATCCGCTTATCCGCTCCCATCCGCTGCCCAAACAAAACGGCCGCACCCCACCCCCACAACAACAT